>JAJDDW010000085.1 GCA_029260115.1 Phycisphaerae bacterium
GCTCGGCCAAGGGCGATCGCTCGGTCACAGTGTGCCTGGCGATATGCGCTTCGACTATTTCACTGTGCGTTTGCGCGGCTTGTGACAAATGGCTTACGACCAAGCCATCTGGCAAATCACCGAGCTTGGAAAGCTGACTATTGAATTGGCCATTGATGCAAACGAGTAGTATGCAGTCATCTGTAAACAGAAAAGGCTCAATCTGTTTCGCGGAAACTTCGGATTCGACGCCGCACGCCCGTGCGAATGAACCATTCGCGATTGGCGCGACGTTGGTATATCGCCAGTCCTCGTCGCGGGTGGTTGGAAATCCTTGTTCGGCGAAGCGCGCGAATGCAGCCTTGCGGGTGGGCAACAACCAAACGTCCCCCCCACTACTACGATTTTCCATCTGCTCGAAGTGAGTCAGAAAAGTGTCCTTGCTTTGTGTCATGTTAGCTATGCTCATGCAGTTATCTCACCAGCTAGGACGCGACCGCAGCTGTCTGGTCGGCGTCGTCTGAAATCCAAGAGTACCCTTTAGCTTCTAACTCCAACGCGAGTTCTTTCCCGCCGGAGTGAGCAATTTTTCCATCAACAAGCACATGCACAAAATCTGGCACGATATAGTCGAGTAGACGCTGATAATGCGTCACGATAATCGTAGCTCGGTCCTTGCTGCGCAGCGCGTTTACGCCGTCGGCAACAATTTTTAATGCGTCAATGTCTAGGCCTGAATCCGTTTCATCAAGAATAGCCAGCGAAGGTTCGAGCACAGCCATCTGGAATATCTCGTTGCGTTTTTTCTCACCGCCAGAAAAACCTTCGTTAATAGCTCGACTCAATAACTTCTGGTCCAACTTAACGAGCTTGGCTTTTTCTTTGACGATTTTCAAAAAGTCCATCGCATCCAATTCTTCTTCGTTGCGGTGCTTGCGCATGGCGTTCACCGCTGCCCGTAGGAAATAGCTCGTCGTGACACCAGGAATTTCTACAGGATATTGGAAAGCGAGGAACATGCCTTCGCGCGCCCGCTCATCTGGCGACAATTCCAAAATGTTATTGCCTTTATAGATGATCTCGCCTTCGGTAACTTCGTAAGTATCTCTACCGGCGAGCACCTGAGCGAGGGTACTTTTCCCAGAGCCATTGGGGCCCATGATGGAATGCACTTCGCCAGCGTTGACCGTCAAGTTAATCCCTTTCAGGATTTCATGCCCGTCGACGTTAGCATGTAAGTTGCGAATCTCTAACATATCAATTCCCTAGCATAATTCATTTCAGTTACCATATTTTTTTGTTTGCTGACATCTGCGGTCAGCCAATCTAGTATCGCGGCACTTGAGCATCCACTTTTAACGACCAAGCATCAATGCCGCCGGTCAAATTTTTCACATTCGTAAAACCTTGTTGCGTGAAATAGTTAGCCGCCTGCAGGCTGCGACCGCCGTGATGGCAATGCACCACAATGGGAGTCGCTTTGTCCCAGGTTTCCATGATGGTCTTAACGAGTTTGTCGTCCGCTAATAGCGCCCCTTCTATACGAGCGGTCTCTCGCTCCTCGGGTGTACGCACGTCAATAAGGCGAGTCGGCGCATCGCTAGCAAGCTGCGCAGACAATTCAGTTACGCTAATTTCTTCAACATTTACGGCTTGATTAACCAACGCTTCCCTCCAGGCTAATTTCGAGTAGTTTTTGAGCTTCTACGGCGAATTCCATGGGTAATTCACGAAAGACTTCTTTACAAAACCCGTTGACAATCATGGCTGTGGCGTCTTCTGCGTTGATGCCCCGCTGGTTACAGTAGAACATTTGATCGTCGCCAATTTTCGAAGTCGTGGCTTCATGTTCCATCTTCGCAGTGCTATTTTTGACGTCGATATAAGGGAACGTATGTGCCTCACATTTGTCACCAATCAATAGCGAATCGCACTGCGTGAAGTTTCTCGCGTTGGAAGCACCCGAGTTAATTTTCACGCCGCCCCGATAAGTGTTCTTGCTATAGCCTACGGAAATACCTTTGGAAACGATATTGCTGCGGGTATTTTTTCCGATATGAACCATCTTAGTGCCGGTGTCAGCCTGCTGACGATGGTTCGTCATTGCTACGGAGTAAAACTCACCAACAGAATTATCACCTTGCAAGATACAACTCGGATATTTCCAGGTGATAGCCGATCCTGTCTCAACCTGCGTCCAAGAGATATGCGAATTTCGGCCTGCGCATTTGCCTCGTTTAGTGACGAAGTTATATATGCCACCTACGCCGTTCTTATCACCGGGATACCAGTTTTGGATGGTCGAATACTTAATTTTGGCGTCGTCCATCGCCACCAGTTCGACCACAGCCGCGTGTAGTTGGTTTTCGTCTCGCATGGGTGCAGTGCAACCTTCGAGATAGCTCACGGAACTACCCTCTTCCGCAATAATCAAGGTACGCTCAAATTGGCCTGTCGACTTAGCGTTGATTCGGAAATAAGTGGACAAGTCCATAGGGCAGTGAAGGCCTTTAGGAATGTATACAAATGAGCCATCCGTAAATACGGCGGAGTTGAGTGTAGCGAAATAATTATCTGAATAAGGAACGACTGAGCCGAGATATTTTTGCACC
This sequence comes from Phycisphaerae bacterium, assembly GCA_029260115.1. Lineage (GTDB taxonomy): Bacteria > Planctomycetota > Phycisphaerae > UBA1845 > UBA1845 > JAJRPG01. The sequence goes on from JAJDDW010000085.1 coordinate 2,592, forward strand.
AGTTCTGGATGGCTGTGTACCGCTTCCGAGAACGAACAAAAGATCACGCCAATCTCAGCTAGCTTATCTTTGAAGGTCGTTGCTACGGATACGCTATCGAATACCGCATCTACCGCTACGCCAGCCAGCATTTTCTGTTCATCTAGCGGAATGCCTAGTTTGTTGTAAGTTTCGATCAGCTTAGGATCGACTTCGTCCAGACTATTAAGCAGATCTTTCGCTTGCTTGGGTGCGGAGTAATAAATAATTGATTGATAATCGATGGGCGGATAATCGATATTTGCCCATTTCGGCTCTTCCATAGTGAGTAGGCGCTTATAGGCTTTTAATCGCCACGCCAGCAGCCAATCTGGTTCGTTTTTCTTGGCCGAGATAAACCGGATGGTGCTTTCGTTTAAGCCAGGAGGCGCACTGTCCGCTTCGATGTCGGTAACGAAACCGTACTTATATTCCTGTTCCGACCATTGGTCGATTGCTGAGTCAGTTTGTGCATTGGCCATAATTGTTACTCCAAAGGCTGCGCCATACTGGGGCCTGATAAATTAATTCGCCGCGTGACGACAACATCCCTAAGGAATTTTTGCATCTCGAAAAAGCGTAGACTACTCGAAATACGCCGTCCCGTTACACAGAAAAACTACTACCGCAACCACAACTGCTGGTAGCGTTGGGATTACTGAATACGAATCCTCGCCCCATTACCTCGTCTTTGAAGTCGACGTTCGTGCCTTCAAGATAAAGCTGGCTCTTCGAGTCGCATACAACATCCACGCCGAACTGCTCAAATTGTTCGTCAGTGTCACTTAGAGTTTCTGTTAGGTCGAGCGAATAGCTAAACCCGCTACATCCCCCACCCTTGACGCCGACGCGAAGATAAAGTTTTTTTGCCTCTTCTCCGTTCTTGCTCGCCATCTCGTTCTGCTGAGATATAATATTTTTTACTTCCTTAGCAGCACCCTCTGTCAATGTGATAGCCATGGGTTTCTCTCCGTTATCTAAACTGTATACAAAACGTTATAGTGACTACGACCATGAGCCACCAATTTCCAATTCAATACGTAGCCGTCGAATTACCAACGTCTAAGCTAACTTTATCAAACGCGACATGAGCCAAACTCACTTGACTCAGGAAGTGTTGAAAACTCTCGTTCACACGGCGGATGGGTTCCTTTACACGACAACTGGAAGCCAAATCGCATTCCTCGTTGACCGACTCTGTTCCGTCAGGACAACAAATAGCTAGTCGCGTTCCGCCTTCAATCGCTTCGATCATGTCAGCCAGCGTAATTTCATCTGGCGATCGAATCAGGGTATACCCCCCCTGTGAGCCACGAACGGATACAATCAGCCCGTGAGCGTGCAACTGGTGCAGCACGCCTGACAGAATGGGAAGCGGCAAGCCTGAGAGCTCCGCAATCTTGCGAGCGCTTAGCTGGGCTGGGGCGCTATGAGCCAATTCTGACATAGCCACCAAGGCGTAATCGGTTTTTCGAGTTAACGTAAGCATCTTTTAGCCAAAGACTTACAACTCATCGGCGGGCAACCGCCCTCCCACATGAGCCTTCACGTCCACATCCACTATATCTATATATGACTAAATCGGTCATATAGCAAGTGGAATCATGACCAATATGGTATAAATTCGTAAAAAGCGATCTATAATCGCGGATTTTGAATTGGACGACGACTATTTCGCCGTTTTGATGGTGTCGTCGTCTGCTTTGTAGCATGTCTGACAGCCTGGACACGCCAGGTTGTCATCTAGCGTGATTCCACATTTGCATACCCAGCCTGCTGGCTTGCCCGGATGGCCAATGATGAGGCTGTGGGCTGGGACATCTTTCGTAACGACGCTACCGGCTGCAATAGTTGCGTATTCACCGATGGATAGGCCACACAAAATGATGGCCCCTGCTCCGATGGATGCACCTCGGCTAACGTGAGTGCTTTGTTGCCAGTTTTCCTTTTGGGCATAGCGGGAAGTGACTGCGCCCATGCGGGCGCTGCGTGGGTGACGATCGTTGGTGAAAACCACGGCTGGGCCTACGAAAACATCGTCTTCTATGGTGACGCCGTCCCAGATTAAAACATTGTTTTTGATGGTTACCCGATCGGCTATATTAGCTCCGCCTTCGATGAAGACTCGGTCGCAGATATTGCACGCCTTGCCAATGATCGCCCCGTCCATGACATGAGCAAATGCCCACACGCGCGTTCCCGCGCCGAGCTGGCTAGTCTCACATATTGCGGTGGGATGTACGAAGGTTCTTGTTTCGCTTGATAATTCCATCGTTGATGTCATCACGAATTCATGCCTTATTTTGAGCAACGTCTTCAAAGATACACTGACCAATGCCTGCCGCTGTCGGCCTTGATATAGTGTGATTATCGGCACATCTGCTGTCAGCGATTTGTAAATCTATAAACAAGTGGATTCCAGACGACTGAGACGTGAATTGTAAATAAATTCGGACCACTGCTGTGCCGATAAACACGCACTTCGTAAAGCGAAACGAGTGTTAGGCCCTTTAGATGTCTGGATAATGCGATGCCAATGGAATCTGTCGAACCGCGTCCGATCGACGTCCTATTGATTAACCCGCCGTGGGTTAGCAAGGATCAAAATATATGGCATGGTATCAAGGCTGCCATGCCGCCGCTGGGCCTGTTGAGTATTGCGGCTTATCTTGAGCGCGAAGGTAGTAGCGTCGGCATTTTGGACGTACACGTCGAGCATTGGGATCCGAATGAGTTTCGGGCAGCCCTTCGTCAATATAAGCCTCGCTATATCGGTATTAGCTTGATGACGGCGACGGCTATAGCGGGCAATCGAATCGCACAGATTGCGAAGGAAACACATCCGGAGTGTATCGTTGTGGTCGGTGGCGTTCATGCAGAAGCGATGCCAGGTGAATGTCTCAAAAATAGTGCAATCAATCTGGTCGTTCGCGGCGATGGCGAAATGACCTTTGACCGTATCATCAAAGGTGATCCGATCGAAAACATTCGCGGGGTGAGTTATCGAAAAGATAATCTGGCTATCCATAATCCTCCGGCTGAAGTGATTTTGGATTTGGACGCGTTGCCGATGCCCGCATTCCACCTTGTACCGATGAAAAAGTATTATCCGGCGCTCGGGGCTTATCGCCGGCTGCCTGCCATCAATATGCTCATGACACGCGGTTGCCCTGGTAAATGTACGTTTTGCAACAGCGCAGAAACAACGCTACGAACACGCACTGCGGATACGATGGTCGATGAAATTCAGCATATGCGCGAGACGTATGGCATTCGCGAAATTCAGTTTTACGATGATACGTTCACGATTTTCAAGCCGAATGTGATGCGGTTTTGCGAATTGATGAAAGAGCGTAAACTGGGTGTCAGTTGGACGGCATTCGTTCGTACTGATTGCTTTAGTCAGGAACTCGCCCAAGCGATGAAGGATGGCGGGTGTCACCAGGTCATGTTCGGCGTGGAAAGTGGCGACGACGACATTTTGGAAGTGATACGCAAACCTATCGATCGGAAAAAGACGGAGTGGGCCGTCAAGGTTGCTCAGAAAGTTGGCCTGGAAGTTCGGGCTACGTTCATGTTCGGTAATCCTACAGAAACCGTCGAATCCATGCAGCGTACGATTGATTATGCGCTCCATCTCGATCCCGACCTGGCGTTGTTTAACATTACGACCCCCTATCCGGGCACACAGATGTTTGAGTGGGCGAAGGAACATGGCTACTTGAACACTGAAGATTGGGGCGAGTATGAACTCAGCAGCGCTATCATGACACTACCCACGGTGTCGCCGGAAAAAATCAATGTGATGTATGACAAAGCACATAAGCAGTTTTATAACCGCTTCGTCATGTTTGCGCGGCGGCTGAAACGCATTCGTAGCTTTAGTCATTTCCGCGATAACATCCATGCGTTTTTCTACATTGTTTTACGACGAAAAATTGGTAAACGCGGCTTAACCAGAATCGAATGGGTGGATGGTTTCAAGGAGGATTTCTGGGATGTGCCGCTGTCCGATCCGAAACTGGACGGGAAATTATTACGCACAAGTCAAATCCATAAGCTTGACGTTGGCGTACCCGAAACGATGACCGACCAATTGGTCTCCGTTCCGCTTCCGGTTCTGTCACAATAAACCTCCGGTTAATCATATTCGGAACACTTCAACCTGACGCGACGGGTTCTGCCATAGTTTGGCGAAATTAATGGATTTGCGTCCAGGCCCTACTATGTCAAGTAACAATGCTTGCAGCCAAATACGGAAAAATTGGCGGCCACGATTATTGACGCTGCGGATCACGGCTGGCTTAGCCGCGTGACACAAGACGGCCCTGGCTCGCACTTTGTATTGGCGGAATATGGTTGAAACCGAGTCGTGGCCTTATCCGAGAGTTTGCTAGCGCTTGACTGCTAGCCCGACGATAGGTAGTTTGCCGATGTTGGTGGTCGGGAGTAGAAAATTTATACCGTGGATGAGTGGCCGAGCGGCTGAAGGCGACGGTCTTGAAAACCGTTAGGCGGGTAACCGTCTCGGGGGTTCGAATCCCTCCTCATCCGATTCGCAGGGATAAGGTCTGTGGACCTCGTCCTGGCCACTATGGTTCGGCTAGGCCCCCGCGGATCGGGCTAATTCCACTCAGTCATGAATAGCTAGCTATTCCTTGAGATTGGAAATATGCTTCTCCACACGTTTTAACGCTGACTCCCATAATTTTGGCAATTTCTTTTTTGGCTTAGCCGCGCGCGACGTATTTGATAACTTCCTTTTCGCGCGGCGCAGCGTTGGCCCACGAGATCGCGATCCGTTTGTTAGCCGATTGCCGCCGCTATCGACAACTAATCCCGACTGCACATCCGCAGAGATTAGGCAGATTGTCAGATATGACGCAGCATTTTGATCCTGGATATTCTCCTGCGCACGTATGACGCGCGCTAATGCACAGAGACACATGCCCTTTCGATGGGGACATTAAAACCTCTATACACCACGCTCACCGGCGAATCCGCTTACTGCCGTATTAATAATGAATCTATGCCAACAGACTACTAGCCCGCGGATGCTTCTTCTAATTCCTTCTTGTGCTGATCAACAATTTGCTGTTGTACGTTTGAAGGCACAGTCTCGTAATGCGAGAAGTCCATGTCATAGCTGCCCTGCCCACCAGTGATGCTCGAAAGGCGTGTATTATAATCTGACACTTCCGACAGTGGTATCTGCGCTTTAATACAGGCCATGTTTCCTGGGAGGATGTCCTGACCTTGTGGCCGGCCTCGCCTGGAAGCTAGGTCGCCCTGTATATCTCCCACGTTTTCGGCTGGTGCGATAATTTCAATGTGTACAATTGGTTCCAATAACACAGGCTTGGCTTTGAGAAAGCCCTCCCGGAATGCATGCCTCCCTGCAGTCTGAAAAGCGATGTCCTTACTATCTACGGGGTGCGTTTTGCCATCGATGAGTTCGACCTTCACATCGACCACCGGATAACCAGCTAGCACACCCTCAGCCATGACCGCCCGGACGCCCTTATCTACGCTTGGTCGATAAGACTGATCGATGGCACCGCCGAATATTTTGTCAATAAATTCATAACCTTCGCCGCGCTCCGCCGCAAGAACATTAATAATCACGCGGCCAAATTGCCCCGAGCCACCACTTTGTTTTTTATGCGTATATTCAATGTTTGTAGCTGAGCCAGTAATGGTTTCTCGATAGGCTACGCGCGGCGGTTTGGTGTCTACTTGCAGCTTATTCTGTTTATCCATCCGCGTAAGATAGGTTCGCAGCTGTGCGTCTCCCATGCCATGAATAACCGTTTCACCGCCAGCGCCACGGTCCATCGTAAAACAGGGGTCTTCCTCTGCATACCGTTTTAACACGGCACCAATCTTGTCTTCGTCGCCCCGCGTCTTCGATTCCACAGCTAAGGAATACATCGGCTTGGGCAAAACGGGCATGGCGATTTTTCCGCCATCTTCCTCATAGATGACATCACCCACGTGAAAATCAAGCTTAGCCAAAGCGACAATATTGCCCGCTGTTGCCGCTTCGATTTCTTTATGCTCCGCGCCCTGCAAGCTGACAATGTGTCCAGGTCTCGTGCCTTTAGGGTGATCTTCCGTTTTCACTGACATATCAGGTGTTAATTTCCCAGAATGCACGCGTACCGAAAGATATTTAATGTGGCTTTTATAATCCGTGCTAACTTTGAAAACTTGCCCCACGAACGGTGCGGCTATATGTGGTAGCAATTCCTCTTCTTTTTCGTCGGTTACAAGAACACGTTTTTTCCCATTAACCGGGCTGGGGCATAGACGCACTATGGTATTCAAAAATTCTGTGATGCCTACATCACCGCATGCGTTGGTGAATACAATCGGAAGCAACAAGCCCGACGCGACCGCTTGCGGCGCAAGATTAAATGCTTCATTTTCGTCAAGCTCGCCGCCAAGATATTTTTCCATCAATCCATCATCAGCGCCAACGATAGCTTCAATTATTTCGGTATGTGTATCCGCAACGCTGGAAATATCTGACTCACCAATGCCGTCCAAGAGGCAACCCACGACACCGCTGCCACCACTCGTAGGCAAATTCACAGGGATACATTCCGAGCCAAAGGTTTCTTTTAATTGCGACAACAGTCCTGGCAGGTCCACATCGGGAGCGTCAATATGATTGATAACGAACATGATACCAAGGCCATAGCGTCTAGCCCGATTGAAAGCTTTGCGCGTATTGACCTGAATTCCCGAAGCGGCGGATAAAACAATGGCCGCGCATTCTACGCCAGCCAATGCTGCGATGGAGTAGCCGCAAAATGCATCAACACCCGGGGTGTCGATAATGTTTAAGTGGCAGCCGCCATGTTCGATATGAAAGATCGAAGAATCCAGTGAACACTTTCGCTCGTGCTCATCGTCTAAGAAATCGGATTGCGTCGTGCCGTCGTTCACACTCCCTAACCGTTTGGTGGCCCCAGCTTTGAACAGCATCGCCTCGGTTAACGAGGTCTTGCCGCTACCAGTGTGGCCAGTGAGTACAATGTTACGAAATTTGTCCGGTTGTATATCAGCCATCGATCGCTCCTGTATAGGATGACAAAAAAAAGCGATGTTCCGCCCTTTTATATATTTGGCTCCCTCGTCTTGTCCGAGGCTTTTTATATTAACGAAATCTTAGCACGAATGATACCTAAAAAAAATGTTGACTCGTGCGATGATTAGATTTATTTGATCTTGATCGCTAATATGTGAAAAAATGCACAAAAAATTCATGCTTTTAGGGTTAGCCAAGCCAACCATGACAAGAAAACTAAAAATAGCCAGTTGACTAGTCAGATAATTATGCAACGCTATGAGCACGGACATCTTGCGGTCAAGATTCGCCACAATGAGTAGGCTTAGGCCTGCGGAAAGGGTTTCAACATGAACAAGTATGTCTCGATAGGGGCTTTGGGGGCATTGTGCGTCACACTAATGTCCTGCTTTGGCTGCAGCGCCCTGCTCGGCCTGATTCAGCCTTCGTCCGTGACTGTTAAAATCATCAATAGCGGCACCTTTCCCGTAGACTCGACCTTTTATATCGATGATGACGAAAATATTTTGGAGCTATTGATTAAAGAACTTGGCACAAAAATCGAAAACACAGTCCAAGCTGGAGAATCAACGTCGTTCTCGCGAAGTTGCAGCGACTTGGGCGCTATCATCTTAGACGATGCTGATTTACAAATTGTGGGGAGCGTTGGCCCAGACACAAACGCCGACATCCTCCGCGAAGGTGAAGATTTTTCTTGCGGCGATACAATCGTATTCACCTTCACCCATTCAGCAGTCCTATTGGATTTCGGTGTCGCCGTCACCGTGCAGCCCTTCTCTTTGAGTACGGGTGGCTAGCAAGATTTTGGTTGTTTAGCACTCTTACGCTAAACACCTAAGGCAAAAAAATGGCCTTATCGCATAAACCGCATAGCCACACTGCGGTTAGTCTCAGACGTGTTGCTGAAGTACGCGCGCTTACCAATCGCGATTGGCCTATCATCGAAACACTCTTCGGGGAAAAAGATGCGTGTGGCGGTTGTTGGTGTATGTCTTGGCGCCTGCCGCAACTCGGTAAACTTTGGGAACAAAATAAAGGCGAGCCAAACAAGCGCGCGTTCAAAGAGTTAGTCCAATCGGATAACGTGCATGCGTGCATCGCCTTTGTCGACGATGCCCCTGTGGGTTGGTGTTGCATCGGCCCGCGCGGCGATTTTCCTAGGCTAACTCGTATCAAAGCATTGCAAACGGAATGGGACGACGATACCTGGTCCGTAGTTTGCTTCTACATCAAGACGAGCTGTAGGCACAAAGGAATCGCCACGAAAATGCTCAAACATGCGGTATGGCTAGCTAAGTCGCTCGGTGCGAAGCGCTTAGAAGGCTATCCGGTCAAGCCCTTTCGCACTCGCAACGGTGAGATTCCAGCCGCCTTCGCATGGACCGGCGTGTAGCAACTCTTCGAGAAGCAGAAATTTGTCAACATTTCACTACCAGAAGCCTCGCGCGACGTGTACGTGAAACAGTTCCGCCAGCCAAAACCTTCAAATTGACCCAAGCTTGAATGCCCATTAAGCACAAGCCTTGTTCAGGCCAGTCTACCCCTACGATTTGACCCCAACTCGATCGCTAGCTAACTTTTACCAAGTGAGAATGCATCGGGCCGAGATTGTGCGGGTTGATGGTGACGGGGGTTTAATGACACGGAGTACGATGATGGGCACTAGAATTCGCGCCTACAACTTGGCCACGCTGGTATTATTAACGCCGCTGTGGTGTGCAGGCTGCAAGGAATATGAACCTACGCCTATGCTCGCTCAGGATTTAGGTGCCGAGGGCAAACCACTGGTTCTCCCCCCTTCTACCTTTCACAATGTTAGTATCAAGTCCGGGCAGGCTGATTGGGTTCCCTTCCGTCAGCCTGGTACTGAACCTGAACCAACGGCCGAGCTAGTGCCAGCAGCGGATGCGCCGACTGCAGAATCGCCAGCTGTTGCAGAAATTAAATCCTTCATCGTCGACTACAACGCCCTTTCCGACGAAAACGATTTTGAAGAGATGAAGACCTATCTCGTCGAATCGCAGGTCGAGGCTATGACTGCGGCCTTTGCCGTTGCTGCAGATGTTAGAAAAAAAATGGATGATCTGAAAACGCAATTGTCTGGACAGCTCAGCGACCAAGCTGATCGCATTGAAGCAACCTTGGCTAAGATGGGCGTGTCAGAGGACCATGCGAATGGTTCACGCCTAACTACGATGAACATCACGGTTGTCAGCGATGAAGCAGTTACTGCCACGACAACGCCGGGAAGTCTTACGTCGATGCTGAAATTTGTGATTGTTGATGACGCTTGGTATGTAGAATTCCCGGAGTTAGCAGACGCCAAAACCTTGACTGACGAGCTATCTAAACAGGCCGTCAGTTACGATGATATGCTTACTCAACTGGCAGATGGCTCAATAACTGCAGAACAAATCCTATCGAGTATGGAAGAGACATTAGCCGCCGAAGCGAAGATGATGGATCCTAAACATGAAGACGATGATGACGCAGAAGGCACGAAAGATGCGGTAGAACCTGACGATGCCGGACAAGAAAAAGGTGATGATGCCGAAAATGAGGACCCAGCCGACGACAGCAATAAAGACGCTGCTGCTGGCGACGATTAGTTCCTTTCAAAATTGCTGGGACTTGCTATGACATCGTGTCCCCATCGCTGACACGATAGGCACCTGCTAAATCGGTAGCCCTAAAATGCCTAACGAGAATTCGCCTCTTAGCCCCCTAGTCGCGCACAGCTACATGGAAATCCATCTTTTTCTTCAGATGACCGTCTGCGAGAATTGCACCGCAGCGCCTTTGCAGCCTCTGTCTCACAACCTACCGTCACCTGCCCCATCGGAATCGGCCATCACAGTCTTTACCACCTGCGGACATTGTCAGCATCCGCATGAATTTTTGTTTGAAATTCCAAAGGATGCCTTGCCGACCAAGTTTGACGAATTAACGCCCATCAACAAAACATCTCAGCCTTCCCAGCTAATTGACCTGGCTCAATGGGTGACGCTGGATCAAATGTTGTATGAGGATTCTTCAAACGAATCAGACGCCAAGTTAGCCAGACGTCTAGCTATTAAGGCTTCGCTCTGTCTGGGGGAAGCTCTTAAATTCTTTCAAGACCCAGATAACGACCTCCCCCCTGTCGAAGCTTTTTTTCAAGAATCGTCGCGTTCACGCTTCATGCAAAACCCCCAGCTATATTCGCGACAACGAATCCTCGCCTTACGTGCCAAGCGACCGGTAGCGACGCCGTCGGAATTTTCCCAACACGACTCTCAGAAGTAATTAACATTCAACGAGCTGCGGGCTTCAGCCCGCGCGGACGTCCGTATCTAACAAATGCATCGCGTTTATTCATACACGCTCCGGCGCAGCGACTCAGTTTCCGACGTTGCTATTTAGCCTGCGTACTGTTCAAAAACGCTTTAATGCTAGCAGCCCAACCCTCAATCGTAGCCGCATCACCAGAAGCTTTGACGAAGTGAGGGCCTACCGGATGGTCTACGATAGCAGCGATTAATCTTGAATCGGCTACTGAATTTCCTTCGCCTGGCATGCCAGAACTCATTCGCATGACACCCATGACATCGACGGTAGTAATGCGCACCTTTTCCAAATTAACAACCTCAGTCTTGGCGTCATCGCGC
>JAJDDW010000086.1 GCA_029260115.1 Phycisphaerae bacterium
AGAATTAAGACAAATGCGAATCACATTACAGCTTATCAAAGGAGATGTGAGAAATGTGTCGGGTATTGATTGTCTTTTGTTAGGCAAAAGGTGTCCGTTAAAGCAGGTCATTGTGGAAGAAACAGGCGAAGAATTTGTAAGAATATCTCCAAAAGCTGATTCCTGGGCAAAGGCACCATTTGATGTTTTGCAGTCAAACGAATATCAATGGAAGCGTACGATTTTAGTGAATATGCAATCGCGCAACATCCTAACTGAGTCTCAGTACTCAAAAATATCTGATGCGTTACTCTACGCCATGCGTGCGAAAAGAGGCAACTCAATCGCCATGTTGCCGTTTAGCGCGAGACATCCCGACAATATCGCTCTAGGCACCATTTTATCATTGTGGCACATCGCATATACAAAAATAACGTTCCGTGTTTGGTTGGATGTTATGATCGATAGTTTTATTTATCCGAAAGGATATTCGCCCAAACGTAAGGGGCTGTATATGCAGGATACGTGTTTCAAAATAGTCTCAGATGATAACCTCGAGTTATATGGAAAAGTGTTAGAAAACGATTGTAAACGTATGTGGGAATACTTGGCTTTGCATCTTAGAAAATATGACGCAAATCAGCGACAAAAAGGCAAAATTTCCCACAGCTATGAAGTGGAATTCCCTAAAATGAAAAGTGCCGACATTCATTTCGAAGTAGAGAGACTCGAAGTATAGCTGCCCGTTAGTTGGCTACACTCAAGAGACTTTATTCTTGGCAGAATAATAGGCTTTGCGATATTTCTTCGATGTGGGGTTAAGCTTGTACGCTCGCGAGAGCTGTTTAAGTGCTTCACCATGTCGCTCGGCTAGGGAGTACGTTTTTCCTAGAGAATACGCCGCGGGGGCGCTAGCTGGTGTCTTTTTGACTCGTTTCAACCCTATTCGCAAGGCTATTCGTAGGTGTTTCTGAGCGCTTTCCTCGTCGCCTAGCAGACGGTGCGTGCGCGTGAGAGAGCGATTTACCGAAGCGCTGCCACGATTTTTATTGTACTTCGCCATGTCGTGGTCTATGGCCTGCTGCACATATTTCATGAAATTTTCGTTGTCGCCTAGCCCTTGATAGCACTCCGCTAATTGGCGCAAGACGCTCGCGCTTTGCGGATTACTTTCCAGGACCATTTCGTATAACGTGATAGCCGTTTCCCAGGCTTTATAACGTGCATAACGTCCAGCAAACTTTTTCACACCATTTTCAATGCGAATATCAATCGCGGTTCCTCTCGAAGAATTGTAAAGCAGCAAGGTTGTGCCCGCGCTCAAAAACAACGTAAAGGCTACGACCGCGCACTGTAGCTTGAGCAGGCCTCTCATGTGATTTGCTGTTATCGCAGGTATTTTTCCTGACGTGGTATTGTCATTTTTTGAGCCGCGTATCATGCAAAGATAATGGACGGCTGTCATGGATAAACCTAGACCAACTAGGATCTCTGCGACTTCGGCTTCATTGAAACGAAAAAAGCTCAACTCCAATACGGCCGCGGCGACGAAGTATGGCCAAAGATACAAGGGCGGGCATGCTACGCCGAGGCGATTCAGATGCGCGGCGAGTCTAAACTTTAGGCGCAAGGCTATGGGATAAGCTAGGCCATAACATGCCAAGGCCAATGCTAACGCGTAACTAATCATCATCTTCAGTGTGGTGCCATAAGGACCGGTAAGAAAGTTATGAAAATTCGTTTCGCCTTGAAGATTATTTGCTTGGAAATAAGTAGGGGAGGAGAAGCCGAATACCCGCTGCCCCCACGAGATTTCTTCCATGCCAACATACAAGCAGCTAATGGCTAGTAACGCAAAGAACCAGCGGAATGGTGATTTCATCATGACAAGGCGCACGGACACCGCCATGGCGATCATAATGGACCAAAACTGAACCCACTCTCCAAATAAGTCTTCATAGGTTGCCCAAATGAATACGATCGGGAAGTAGCACGCTGCTATGGTATAAAAGCCCGCGATAGTTGCGAAGAGTAAACTTGGCACCAGGTACGGACGGTTGGACGTTGTTTGGTTGGACATAATCTTGAGAACTCTCTCAAAAGAGCGTGAATGAAACGAAAAGAGAAGTCCCGGCTACCGAATTTACTGAGTGATACCTACCAGAATTGTATGATATACAAACATCGATTTATGGCTGACAAATTATTGGCACTAGGATCGATACATGAAAGCTGTCGTTATTGGTAGTTTGGATATCGGACTTTGCTTGAGTACGTTAGCGTCATAAGACACGGGTAAGCTGGTGCTGACCCATGCCACCCGATGCTTCGCAGGGCGCTACCTTGTTGTGTCAGGGCACATACCGTAGGACGCAACAGGCGCGCCCGCTACCGACACTTGAGAGCTTATAAATAGATTCGGGGCACGATTCATTACATGCTCGGTCCGGGAATCTTGGCCTCCCCAAATCGGCAGCAACTGCCCCAGCATGCTGCACATGTCATGCAAGATAAACCGTGCCAGCGTCTTATGCTCGTTGTGGCTACTCACTACGATTTGTGCGGCGAAAGCCAAGTTTCCGATAACCGGAACGACGCCCATCGGACGCTAGTGTATGATTGATACGTATTATACTGGCCGAATTGGGGCTATCATCAACGTGCGAGCGCGAATCGCCCCAGTAGAAGTAGGATCACACGTTGGTAACAGCTACTCATTCCAACCGAGGGCTTCGACCATAATATGGAAGATGACATGCTGTTCAATGACGCCGTGAAATAGATGGGCCAGCGGACCGTCCGCGAACAGCGGAACATCCTCACCGCCATGCGACTCTGAATTTGTCTGTACGGCGCTTTCCTGGCGATATGACGCATCGGTTGTATTTACACTAGATAGATCACCGTATGCGGCTGATTGCCGTGAAACCGGACCGTTCTGATAGCCAAGCGTCGTATATGGCTTGTTTTTTATATCAATGGCTAAGCGATCCTGGTCTTCGTTTTGATGATGTTCCATGACTTTACCCAGGATAGGGTTGCCTCGAACTGGATATCCGCCCATCGTGAACACATGGCTATGATCGGCAGTCACGATGATTAGCGTGTCATTGCGATCGGTCTTTTGTTGTGCCAATGCTACGGCCTTGGATAACTCGATGGTATCAGTCAACGCCCGATAGGCGTTGGTGCCATGATGGGCATGATCGATACGTCCCGCTTCGACGACCAACACATAGCCTTTCGGGAATCGTTTTAGTAGATCAATCGCCTTGCCAGTCATGTCAGTAAGCGAGGGTTCGCCAGCAGAATCGTTGGCTCGATCGTGCTCAAAATGCATATGGTCAGGCTCAAACAAACCCAACACATGTCCCGTCTTTGCAATGTCTAAGCTATGGAACTGTTGGGTATTCCACACATACGCAGAATCCGGTTTCGCTAACCATTCGCTAACTAGATTTTTTTTGTCGAGCCGCGCGCCGAATACCGTTGGGTATTCTGAGTCTTTCACGAATTGCGGGAAAAAATGCCGACGTCCGCCACCGAACACAACTTCGATTCCGTTGCCATGCGGAAATTCTATCAACTGCCGGGCGATGTCCGGAAAACCCGCTTGGCGAGCTTCTTGAGTAAGTTTAGCGTCATCCTCCCAAGCACGCTCTGGCGAATGAGCGTAGCAGGCCGCTGGCGTGGCGTGTGTAATTGCCGTAGTTGAGACAACACCAGTCGCTAGGCCTTTTTGCTCGGCTAACTCAAATATGGTCTGGGCATAATTACCCTTGGCTGTTTCATACTTGCCTCGCTCTACCCGCTGATTGACCGATAGAACGCCCGCTTTGGTTTTGATACCCGTAACGATCGCGCTCATCGTGCCAGCAGAGTCGGATACCTGCTGGTCCGTGTTATAGGTTTTGATCAACGCCGTATTTGGAAACGTCTCAAAGCTAAGAACATTTTCCTCACCCTGTTGCCCACGAAGCTGGCCTTCCATAATGCGAGCAGCTGTGACCGTAGAAACGCCCATGCCATCGCCCAGAAAAAGAATTACGTTCTTAGCCTTGTGAGTGATGGGCGCATCCGCCTTAGCCTGAACCACCGCCGCTCGACCCTGCGCAAACCAAGCTTCTGGGCTTTTCTCCGCGCGGACTGTCGTGATCCACAAGGGCGAGATGATTAGTATAAAAATTGGTAGCACAAGCTGTAATTTGGTCCATTGATTCATAGAATTTGTCACTTTGCTTCTACCCCGTTGGCTTAGAACTGTCAGCCATGTGTATTAAGGCTAGCCATCCCCTCGCTTCAAGTCTTTTATTGCCTGGACGGCCATTCTATCGCATTCTTCGTTTTCAAGATGTCCCGTATGCCCGCGAACGTGCTCATAGCTCATTTCATGTTGCAGCGACAGTTCGTAGAGCGTTTTCCATAAGTCAACATTGAGCACCGGCGGGCCATTTGGCTTTTTTCCACGTCGCCAATCATTAGCAATCCACCCCTTAACCCACTGGGTCAAACCGTGAATGACGTATTGACTATCGCTCACCAGACATACGCGGCGGGGCCTATCCAATTTTATCGCTCGCAGTCCTTCAATCACAGCCATCATTTCCATGCGGTTGTTCGTCGTATTCGCTTGGCTGCCGGAAAGCTTCTTTTCCGTATCAGATTCGACGTGCCGCAATATCGCCGCCCAGCCGCCCGGGCCTGGATTCCCGCTGCACGCACCATCGGTGAAGAGTAAGATTTCCGCAGTTTCGAGGTTATTGGTCATAAAATACATCCGTCCCAAACACACGACATAACCGATAGCGATACCAGCGGTCAAGACAGCCGGGCATAAAGGGATCGTGAAAGTTTGGCGAAAGCCTCCGCATCCTGCACAATAGATTAAGGTTGTCCGGGAAATCGGCTCAAGGGATTGGAAATTTTATAGAATTCTACAAGCTGTTTTGTTCACCGTCCTTTCTGCTTGCGAGGAAATGACGGCACCCATGTGCAAGCCGAGAAATAATAACGGGAAGCCCTAAATCGATTAGGTGCACGGCGTAGCGTCGAAAAAAAAGGAAAAAGACGTGGACGACTTTTCATATAAGCAAGGCACGTTGCACTGCGAATCCGTGGACCTACAGACCTTGGCCCGCCAATTCGGCACGCCATTATACGTCTACTCCCAACAAACCATCGTCGACCACTATAGCCGAATCGCAGGAGCGTTCGCATCGCTCGCCCCCAAAATATGCTACTCTGTGAAGAGCTGTTCAAACTTGTCTATTCTAGCCGTACTCAAGGAAGTAGGGGCCTGCTTTGATGTGGTCAGCGGCGGAGAGTTAGCCCGCGCGCTAGAGGTCGGCGTCGACCCCAAACGGATCGTATTTGCAGGCGTTGGCAAAACTGATCATGAAATCAACGCCGCATTGGAAGCTGGCATAGGCTGGTTCAATGTCGAATCCGAACAAGAATTAGAAACGTTAGCCAGCCTCGCAGCCAAACGTGATACCATCGCACAAGTAGCCCTGCGCGTGAATCCCGATGTCGATCCACAAACGCACCGTCATACCACGACAGGAAAGCGCGAGACCAAATTCGGCGTAGACTTGCAACGAGCCGCCCGCGTCTTTGAAGCGTTCGCCAAGACACCAGCCATCAACTTAGCCGGCGTTCATGTCCACATCGGTTCGCCGGTCAATCACATAGAGCCATACGTAGAATCAATTAAACGAACGCTAGATTTGGTCGTCCAGTTAAGACGCCGCGGATTGACCATCTCGGCTATGAACATCGGGGGGGGGTATGGCGCTCATTATTGCGGGGAGGAGGCGCCGACAGCCGCTGACTACGCCTCCCACATCGTGCCACTGTTACAGGGTGAAAATTTGGAAGTCATGCTTGAGCCAGGACGCAGCATATCGGCTAATGCCGGCGTGCTCATTGCGGAAACAATTTTCAAGAAGTCTTCGGGTGAAAAAAAATTCGTCATCGTAGATGCAGCCATGACCGACCTCATTCGCCCCGCGCTGTACGACGCCTTTCATTTCGTCTGGCCAATCACCCCGGCCAGGGGAATGATACCGCCTCGGCGTAGCCAAGACTTGCAACTAGAAGGCACCGAACTCGTGGACGTCGTAGGCCCGGTTTGCGAAACCGGCGATTTCCTAGCCAAGGACCGTTGGCTACCACCTATGGCGCGAGGTGATCTGATTTGCATCTATTCCGCAGGGGCCTATGGTTTTTCGATGAGTAACCAATACAATTCAAGACCAAGAGCCGCCGAAGTTTTAGTGCACGGAGACAAGTCGAAATTAATCCGGCGCAGAGAGACATACGAAGACTTGGTAGCCTTGGAGAGGGGCGAATAATATTGCCAAGTTGGTGGCACTTATTCCGTTATCGCATACCGCGCGTACGCCCCTATCGTCAAACCGCTTTAGTTCTTTTGGCTGCAAGGGCAAAAAAGAATACAAGCCCGAAGGCGAAGCTTGCACATGAAAAGTATAGCAGCTGGCCTTGGGGGCGTACGACGAAGCATGCGCCGATGAATTGGACGACAATGATGACATACAGAAATCTCACGATGAATTTTCTTCCCTGTTGGCTAACAAACCATGCCCCCAGCGGTGCGCCGATGAGCACAACCGGAATGCACGTTAGCCAATAGCTATACGCCTGCGGGCCGAAGTCGCGTAGGATGATTGTGTGGAGGAAAAAACCGATCACACTATTGGAGGCCATCAACACGACACTGGTTGGTGTGGCTGTTTTTTCAGATAGTCCAAAACGCATTGTGACAACGGAAAAAGTGACGATGTCCAGCCCGCTACCGACAATGGCTGACAAACCTCCGCCCAGGAGTCCTGAAATCATCAACAGCACAACATCGCTGGGTCGAAGTCGGGGTAGCCGATCTATCGCCGTGTTGTGATTAACTTCGTTAATGTAAAAAAGAACTACCGCAAAGCTTAACCAGACCATGACGAAAAGCATCTTGGTATGTGCGACCGGCACGATAGGCACTAGGAAAAAAGTGCCAACCACCATCCCGATAGCCCCTGTGATGCCAGCGATCATGAGATATCGCGATTCAGTCGGAATCTTCTGCCGCAACACGAAATAAGCCGCTGCTGTCATGCCGACGCTTTGGATGCCCAAGCTGAAATTACGGGCAATGGCAGGGGGGATGTCCAACACGAGGGTCATAACAGGGAACGCCACCGCGCCGCCACCTTCGGAACTCGCCCCAGCTACGAATGAACCTATAGCCATGACGACTGCCAATAGCCAGTTTTCCGCGAGTATGTGCCATGCCTGGGCGAAGGTCATGTAGACCAGCCAAGCCAGGTAGATGATGCAAACAGGGCGTGAAAAAAATCGTGAAATCATACTAGGTACGGTATCGGCACATTAGCTACCAAATGGTTTAGGTTGGTTTGATAATGGCCGAAGCATTGCTTGTCATTCTCGCAGAATTCCCGCTGGCGCGAGAATGACGGACGATTCGGCAGCTATAGCCGAAGATGAAGCCACACGCCTAGACATTCGCATGACAAATTAATACCCGATCGCGCTTTTCTCGCCAACGACCCAAGAGTAAGTTACGCTATTCGCTATGCCTGCGGAAGGGTGATAGCTATTGGTATTGGCGACTTATAATTATGCTCAACGAAAACGATTCATCTTCAGACGTCACCTTTGACCACCTAGCGTGGCTACATACGTTCCTGTCGCAGGTCCAGACGGATCGAGCGCAACTTTTGCAGCGGGAGTACCTGTGGGGCTGGGCCAGACGGTTCACGTTTTTCTCTGCGATTTCCGCATGGTATCCGTTTCGTCAGCATTCCTTGGTGGGAATTGGCATTAGTGCGGCGCTGTTTGTGGTTTTTAGATATTGCGTGTTGGTCCATCGTCATGCCCGCGCGGACCGGGAGCTTTCTGACCAACTGGTGATTCAAACGCAAGAGTCGCAGCGTCGATGTCGCGGGGAAATCGAACTCATTCGCGACTGGCAGCGACCGGCAGACGATGCAACTGGCTACGAGCTGTCGCCGGTGCTTGACGATGGTCACACTTGGCATTTAACCGAACAAGAGCTGGGAGATGTCGATGCATTTGCGCAGCCCGTCGGTTTTTTTGGCCTGTTGAACCGGGCGTCAACCTGCCTTGGTGCTAGGCGACTACGCGACATGCTCGAACATCCCTGCCTCGATTTAGATCGTATCCAAGGTAGACAACAGGCCATCTCCTGGCTGGAGAAAAACTCCGCCATGCGCTTACGGGTGATGGCCGCATGCGCGATACTGCGTGGGCACAATCGTAGCTTGACTATATTGGTCCGCGCCATAGCCGAGGCGAAGCCGCTTCCACGACAAGCAACTGTCACTGGTTTAAGGCTTTGGTCGATTGTTTCTTTAGCCGTAGCCATCTTGTCCATGATTCAGGTAAGCCTAGGTCATATGGCTTGGTTTTACGGTATGATCGCATTAGCCTTGGTGAACGGCGTGTTATATTTACCGATGCGGGCCATGCTATGCAAACGTCTCGACGACTTTAAGGAAGTCGCCTTAGCCGCTAACGGTTTGTTGCGGGTCGTTGGCCAAGGGTGTACGGACCTACCAGATCAAACCATTTTACAAGACATCAAACACGCCCTGAGCGACGTACAGGGTAAGGCCGTGTTACCTGCGTTTTGTAACCGAATTCGCTGGTCGGAGAGCGGTGGCATTTTTCATGAGATATGCAACTTTGTATTCTTCTACGATCTACACGTCGCCTCATCTATATTGAATTGCGTGGTGCCCAACCAGCAGCGGCTGCTTACGGCGATTGCGGCCATGGCAGATCTTGAATCTTTGGCCTCTTTATCCAGCTTTGCTTTTGAATCGCGGGCTACCGGCGACACCTGTTACCCTACGATCACCGACGAGCCTTCGCTTTCTATTGTCGAAGGCCGGCATCCGCTCATTCCATCTTCAGAAGGCGTCGCCAATTCGATAGAACTAGATTGCGATAACCGCGTGTGGGTCATTACCGGGTCGAACATGGCCGGGAAAAGTACGCTGCTGCGCATGTGCGGGATGCACACAGTGTTAGCCCAGCTCGGAACAGTGGCCTTAGCTGAGCGCATGTCGCTTTCGCCGGTTTGTTTGATGTCCGATATGCGGGTCAGTGATAATCTTGCGGATCATGAAAGTTATTTCCTAGCTGAGGTTCGTCAAATTCGTCGAATGGTTAAGCCTGAAGTGGACGACTACATGTTGTTGGGGTTGATCGATGAGCCGTATCGCGGTACAAATTCCTCCGAACAAATCGCGGCGTCGTTAGCTGTGGTGGAACATTTTATTGAGTCAGGCCACTTTTTCCTGGTGGCAACCCACGAGCAGCAATTAACCGACTTAGCTAGCAACAATGCCGAGTCGAGTAACTTCCATTTCCAGGAAAATCTCGGGGCCAATGGTATGGTGTTTGACTATCGCTTACATGCAGGTCCAGCTACCACGCGAAACGCACTACTTGTCTTGGAACGTGAGGGATATCCGCAAACTTTGTTAGACAGAGCCAGGGCTTGGATCGCGGAAAATGCTGAGGAAATAGTGTCTGCTGCTGACGAAGAATCAAAGCCGCACATCCCGGCCCAACCGTAAGATTATTTTCCTTCAGCTGGCGGTGCTGGCGTTCGTGGCGGTGCATCTGTTGGTTCGCTTGTATGTCGAAAGCCGGTAATTTGTGGCCATTCGCCGGGCTTTTCGGTTGAGCGAACAGCGAACACTTCGACGCGCGAAATCTCATCAAACGGCAACGTCACTACAAAGGTGCCGACTTTGTATTGTTCTTCAACCGGCTCGCATTCGAATACCAGATGCGACTTATTCGCCAAGTCGATAAATTCCTTTACTTCGTAACTAAAGCCATCACGCAGATAGAGCAGCGTCCGCAGGGCGAGGTCTTCACGAAACGCTTTAACCTTTTTATTGCTATCCCACTGGTCTGGCTTAACATCGGGAAATCGCTTGGCAATGCACCGATCGGTAGCGTGTGTGCATTGTTGATTATAGGGAGCGCCGTAAAACCAGTCGTAATTGAACATGTTCGCCTCTCTAGTGGTAGCCATTCGATCGCGGGCGGGCCGGAGGATCGCTTAGCTTAAGTTGCGCAGGTCATCCGAAACGGCCAACGGTAGCTGTTGAACATGGTAGCGTCAAATGGGCGCATGCCCGATTCCCTGCATTTGGGGCGGGTGACCAAATCAGCCACCTGCTGATATTGTCTTGCACCCACGTCAACGACGTCGTTTGTTGTGCGACATTCTTACTGAGCTACTATAACGTCTATGGACGCACTTACGAGGTCACAACTTATCAAACGCCTCGCCACCCAAGCCGGTTTCGAGCGGTGTGGGATCGCGCCAGCTGCGCCTATCGCCCGGGCAAATTATCTGGAAAACTGGCTAGCCGCTGGCCGGGCGGGCACGATGGACTACATGTCGCGCTATACCGAGATGCGCATCAATCCCGCAGAAATTCTCGAAGGAGCGCAGAGCGTGATTGTTGTCTCGCTATCGTATAACCAAACTTCGCCAACAATGCCGCCCAATGATTCGAATCCGTCACCGCAAGGCCGTATCGCTAAGTATGCCTGGGGCGATGATTACCATGACGTGCTCAAGAAAAAGCTTTTCGCGATAGCCGACGAGCTACGCGCGACGTTGGAGGAATCTTTCGAGACGAAAGTGTGCGTCGATACCGCGCCGCTGATAGAGCGTGAATTAGCCGCGGCTGCGGGGATTGGATGGATCGGAAAAAATACCCTGGTGCTCAATCAAGCGCAGGGAAGTTTTTTCTTCTTGGGTGCCATAGTCACGACGCTCGAACTTGCGCCCGACGAACCTGTTTCAGACCATTGTGGCTCATGCACCGCCTGCCTGGACGCCTGTCCAACCGACGCTTTTCCTGCGGCCTATGAAATGGACGCCTCGCGGTGTATTAGCTATTTAACGATCGAACATCGCAGCGATATATCAGAAGAGCTAGCTAAGCAGATGGGCGATTGGCTCTTTGGCTGTGATGTATGTCAGGATGTTTGTCCATTCAATCGCAACGTCCCTGTTACCAAGGAACCTCGTTTCCAGCCGCGCCCGCTAGCGCCATCTGTTGATGTGGGCGAGGTGCTCGAATGGTCCGTGGAAGACTACCGAAAACATTTACGCGGTTCCGCAATCAAACGTGCAAAGCTCGACATGTTGCAACGGAATGCAACCATTGTGCGAGAGAATGCACAAAATTATAGAGATTGACGGTAGGGCATGGTCGTTCTTCCGCTTACCAGCAAAAAGTTGACTGGCCTAAACTATAGACTCAACCTCCCACACGCATGACTTACATGCTTGAAGGCTTGAGGTATTCTAATTAATATCGTCGTTATGAATAAAGTATCAGGTGCATCAAAAAAGTTCTTCAGAGCTGGGGTTTCGGTGTGCGCAGCTGCAATCGTACATGTTCTTCATCTTTGCTACTGTCAAGTAGTACATCCAGAGGGTGTCACTGATGATAGATTGATCTATTGGCTTGGCGTCTCTATTGTAGCTCTTTTAACAACAACAATGCTTTGGCTTGGTTACTCTAACACTAAGGGGAAAAGTATAGCCGGTTCAATTGGCTTAGTGGCATATTTAGTTGCTAGCTGGGTGGTAATTCTTCCTATAATGTTCTTTTCGGAGGGTGAAAATAATCCATACGATATATATTTAGTTCAGGCGTTAGTGGTATGTTCGTTGTTGACTGCTTTCTGCTTTTTATGCACTGCTTACATCGCAATGGAGAAGGAGAAAAGTTCAAGGAAGAAAAAGAGTCAGGGTGATTTTGTAGATACGAATTAGTGACGTAGGTCATGCTATTGCATGACGAAAACGCTGCGAGGTGAATTACCGCCGCTTTGTCATGCAATAGCATGACCTACGTCTACACCATTTCAGTGTCGCTTTCATGTTCGCGTGTAGGATCAATTCGCAGATACGTCTTCAAAAAATGCACACCAATATAAAAAGGAATCGTGTCGAGTGCGGCTATCACCAGCTTAAACAGATAATTGCTGCCAATCAGTATCAAAATCGCAGCCAGCGTTTTACTACCACTAGAGAAATCAGCCCAAAACGTGATGAAGATGACAGCCGTCGCGTCCACCAACTGCGAAATCATAGTAGAACCATTGTTTCGCAGCCAAAGGTGTTTGCCTTTGGTGATTCGTTTCCAAAAATGATAAAGCGACACATCGCAAAACTGAGCAGCGGCATAGGCGACCATCGAAGCAAGGACAGCCCCGCGACTGCAACGATAGATAATATCGAATAGATCAATGTCGATAGCCTCCCCGCCAAAAGGCATAATCATGGGAATAGCCAAGTGAATAGTCTGCCACGGCGGAGGCCCCCACGAGCCTTCCGGCAACCAGCCCGGGCGGACGGTTTCACTAATTCCCGGCAAAGCTTGCCCCAGCCAAAGGAATGCCAGCACGAAAATGTTGAGAGATAAGCCTAGCCAAACGACGAAATTCGCCCGACGTCTTCCATAAAATTCGCTGATAAAATCTGTACACAGAAAGGTCAACGGATAGGGGAGTACGCCGACGGCTAGTGCGAGCGGGCCGATGTGTATGAAGCGTGTGATGCCCAGAATATTGAGCATGGTCATCGCACCGAGAAAGACCCCAGCTAAAACCAAAAACACCCGCTCCCGGCGTTCGTGTAGCCAGCTCGTTTCGTGCATGTAATCCAAACGTTTCATAGCCATGACGGGTGAAGCTATCGCTATAGGGGAGAGGGGTCAACTGGCTATGTGACGTAGCCTGGTGACGAAAAGGAGTGTCAATGTAACGGCATTATATTAAAGAACGATTAAGCTACGATTAAAGTTTGGCCTCTTTGGGTTTCGAAAGATGATGTCATCGCCCCGGCCGGTATGTCCTGACATCAACACACTTCTGCTAATGTAGCACGCCACACGACTCCTCGGACACGCTTGGAAAGTACAGCTTTGATTGCATAGGCTGTTTGCGAAATATAGTGACATATGCTCAGTACATACCCTTGCGGAGAACGACTGACGCATTTGATTGTGACATATATTAACAATGTGTGTTACACTGTCTAATTGCTGTAACGTCCGATATAGTTTAGACTTACGGCCATTCGTCACATCCGAGCGTCGAAACATACAATATATTGATGTTTATCGTTGACGACACCCCATGGGTAGGGTATTATCACGTTTGCTGCTGCTGGCAGAAGTGGGCGCGCGATAGTACGGCAACTAGGCAACACATGCACTGGAATCGTACCGTCATGCACGCTAGGCCGGAGCTTCTCGGTTGTTGCGGTGTTAGTTTCAGGACATAAAAAACAAATTGGCGGCGCAACGCTGCTGTGATGAAAGGCAACTCCATGTCGGATGTTTTGGTTAAAGAGACAACTCAGGCCACCGGGCAGGTTCAACCATCATCAACTACCTTCTCCGCTAATGGGGAGCGGGTGCTGCGGGCACGCTATCTCAAGAAAAACGAGCAAGGGGAGGTTATTGAATCGCCTCGAGATTTGCTGCGTCGGGTAGCCAAAGCCATTGCTGATGTCGAGATTCTATACGACAAAAATCCTGACAACCGATGCGAATGGGAGGACCGCTTTTACTCGTTGATGGCCAGCCGACGTTTCATGCCCAACAGCCCGACGTTGATGAATGCTGGTCGAGAGATGGGCATGCTTAGCGCGTGCTTTGTATTGCCAGTGGGTGATAGCATCAATGAGATATTCGATTCCATCAAATACACCGCGCTGATCCAAAAAGCTGGTGGCGGAACGGGGTTTGCTTTTGACGAACTGCGTCCAACTGGCGATTACATCAGCAGTTCCGGCGGCACGACGAGTGGGCCTATCTCTTTTTGGCGAGCCTTTAGTGAGGCTACCAATGCGATACAACAAGGTGCGTTTCGTCGCGGCGCTAACATGGGCATGATGAACATCCATCACCCGGACATCCTTAAGTTTCTCCACGCCAAAGAGGACCTAACAGAATTCACGAATTACAACATCTCGGTCAAAATTAATGACGACTGGATGGACGATTTTCTAGCTGAGCCTACTTCGCCGCATGTGGTATCTAATCCACGCACCCAAAAGACATATGTCATCCCTAAGGACATCGACTTAGCGACCTATCAAATACGCGACCTTGTTGAGTTTCCCAAGGGCGGCACGCCGCCAGCCGGGGATTATTATCTGCGTAAAAACATCTGGGATACCATCGTCACTAATGCGCATCGAACGGGTGAGCCAGGCATTGCGTTTATTGATCGCATTAACGATGCGAACCCCACGCCAAAGCTAGGGCGTATGGAAGCGACGAATCCTTGTGGTGAGCAGCCATTGCTTCCCTTTGAAGCGTGCAACTTGGGTAGTATCAACTTGGCGATGTTTGTTAATGATGATGCGGCGGGAAGTCCGGTTGTTGATTGGGACGGCTTGAAAGAAACGATTCACGAATCCACGCGATATCTGGACAACGTGATTGATGCCAATCGATACCCATTGCCGCAGATCGACCATATATGCAAGAATAACCGCAAGATTGGCCTGGGCATTATGGGCTTCGCCGACGCACTGTTTAAGCTAGGCGTCGCGTACAATAGTGACGAAGGTGTGGAGTGGGGCGAGCGGTTCATGGCCTTTGTGGACGACGAGTCTCACAACTATGGCGAAAAGCTCGCGGGCGAGCGGGGCAACTTCCCTAACTGGGAAGGAAGTATCTGGGATACGCAACATCATCGCCCCATGCGAAACGCCACTTGCACAACCGTCGCGCCGACGGGAACAATCAGCATTATCGCTGGCTGTTCCGGTGGTGTAGAACCAATGTACAGCCTTGCGTTTTTCCGAAACGTCCTGCGTGGCCAGGATGAAGGCAAGACGCCCATGGTTGAAACGAATCCAATTTTCGAGTCATTGGCTCGGAAAAGGAATATATTGAGCGAGGGATTGATGGAGCGAATAGCCACGGACGGCACCCTCGCCCTTATTGAGGACATGCCAGAAGACGTCCGCCGGGTATTTGTCTGTGCCCATGACATCGCCCCGGAATGGCACATGCGCATGCAGGCGGCCTTCCAGAAACATTGTGATTCCTCTATTTCCAAGACGATTAACTTCCCAGAAGAAGCAGCTGTCGAGGATGTGGAGACTATCTATAAATTAGCGTACAAGTTGGACTGCAAGGGCGTTACTGTCTACCGCAACGGTTGCCGCGAACATCAGCCCATGGCCCTTAAAAATAGTGGCAAGAAATCCGTTGGTGAATCGCCCGCCGTCGCTGAAGCTGAGGTGCCGAAATTCACTCCGTTAAAGCCTGCGACGTTGCCTGAGATTACCAGTGCGATCCGTGTGCGTCAGTTAACACCATTTGGCAATATGCATATTAACATTACGGTCGATCCGCGCACCGAGCGTGAGGTGGAGGTTTTCGCTCAGCTTGGTAAGGGGGGCGATTTAGCAAATAGCGATTTGGAAGCCATTTGTCGCATGGTCAGTCTGTGGCTGCGTTCTGGCGGCGATCTGAAAAACGTTATCCGCCAATTACATGGTATTGGCTCCTCGCTGCAGATGCACACGAAAGATGGCAAGATCATGAGCCTTGGCGATGGTTTGGCTCGGGCATTGAGACGATATTTGCGGGTTAAGACGGATGTCGGGCTTCGAGCATTACTTTTGGGGGAGTTGACCCCCGGCGGAGCAGATAAAGCCCCTGGACGTGCTGGTAATGGGCATGCTAATGGAAAAGGAAACGGCACGGCCACCGAGCTGCCTGGCGTAGCAGATGCCGATAGAATGTCTGCGGTTTCCGAGCCTAAAATATCTTCTCGGATGGAGACCGGCAGTTTTCAGTGGCAGCAGAGCCAATACAAGGTAATTTGCCCAGAGTGCCAATGTCAGCTACGCTTTAATGAGGGATGCGTGACTTGTGACTCCTGTGGTTTCTCAAAATGCTAAAAAATTAAGTAGGACCGAAAAAAAGGGTGCTGACAGGTGAATATGAAAGTGTTACAATAATTTTCGCTAAGTAACACAAGCATAGTGCTAGATGATGCCGATAGCGATATCTGACGGAAAACGACGTTTTCTTGATAGAACTGAGTGGTCTTGAGGACGTACAATATATATAGGACGGAGGAGGCAGCGATTTTCGCTGCATTATTATAACTTGAAGTACCTGGCTTCTTTCCCCTCCGGAAAGCACCGTTTCGCCTTCGGGCGAGCGGTGCTTTCTTTTTATATAGACATAAGTTTGCACGCCAGCCTCTTTGTTTTTGCAACATTAGAACTAGATGTTTCTTCAGGTACTTGTCATGGATTTACATGCAGGTATACTTGCTAAGCTCTGGCTTTGGCCAGATGTTTCATGAGCGTTTATCAGTCTGGCGCTTAGGTGCTAGATTCAGGAGTCAATAGTGGTACGTATACGTTTGAAGCGAATCGGTCGAAGGCATCACCCCGTTTACAGGTTGGCAGCCGTCGATTCTCGAAGCGCACGCGATAGTAAAGTGATTGAAGAGTTGGGTCTTTATGATCCGATCAACGCGATCGAAGATCAGCGAGTCACGCTAAAGCGCGAGCGTATTGAGTATTGGCTAAGTGTTGGTGCCCAACCTTCTGATACGGTGCGCAACCTGTTGACTAAGCACGGTGTTGGAGCGCAAGCCGCTACCGCGTAGTTGCTTGTCGTCAGTGACACATGCGCATCGATGTACTCACGCTTTTTCCTGAAGCGATTCAGCCGTTTTTTGCGGTAAGTATTGCTGGCCGAGCGATTGAGGCTGGCTTGGTTTCGATGTCGTATGTGAACTTTCGCGACTTCGCAACGGATAAGCATCGTAGCGTGGATGATCGCCCGTTTGGTGGCGGTCCTGGTATGGTGTTGATGTGCGGTCCGGTATTCGATGCCCTGGCTCATGTCGAGCGACAAGACCCCGGCACGAAAGCGACGAAAATTATGTTGACGCCTCAAGGTGAGCCGTTGACGCAGTCGCTACTGTCGGAGTTATCGTCGCATCCTTGGTTGATCGTATTATGCGGTCATTACGAGGGCTTCGATGAGCGAATTCGGCAGGGGGCTGGTGTGAGAGAGATTTCGATCGGCGATTACGTCGTATCGGGCGGTGAAGCCGCAGCGGTGGTTTTGCTTGACGGTGTGATTCGGCTCTTGCCGGGCGCGTTGGGCGATGAGCATGCGACGGTTGAGGAGTCGTTCGCTAGCGGACTGCTTGAATATCCGCAATATACGCGTCCGCGTGAGTATAACGGGGTGGGTGTTCCAGAAGTTTTGCTTTCTGGTAATCATGCCGAGATTGCGGCGTGGCGTTTGGCGCAGATGCGTGAGAGGACAGCGAAGCATCGTCCTGATTTAATGTTGGGCGATGATAGGCGATAGTTGGCTGCTGAGCTTACTAGATTATATTTACAGCGTGCTTAAGCGGTGGTCGTAGCCGATGCATCAAAGCACAATTAGATGAGCGGGAGTTTGTTATCATGGGTTCACCACTACTTGATCTCGTAGAAAAAGCTTATTTGAAGCCGAAACAACCGACGTACCACATTGGTGATACGGTTGATGTTCGTTGCCGAATTGTTGAGGGTAGCAAAGAACGCATCCAAATATTTACGGGTGTGGTGATTGCTGAAGGTGGCAAGGGTGTTAGTGCGTGTATCACCGTGCGTAGAATTGTTGGCAACGAAGGTGTTGAGCGTAAGTTCCCGCTCCATTCTCCCAACGTGATAGACATTGACATTAAACGTCGCGGCAAGGTCCGTCGTGCCAAATTGTACTTCCTGCGTGATAGAATCGGAAAGGCCCGTAAGCTTCGTGAACTTCGGGTTCAACACAAGAAAACTGCTAAGCCTGCATTGGCTGCGGCGGGCGCGTAGACGGCATCTTCGCTTTGGCACCGCTGGCGAGCGCAAAGCTGCCGCGTATTTACGTCAGCTCGGTCACCGCGTCTTAGCGCGGAACTATACCTGTCCATACGGCGAGATAGACTTGGTCACCTTTAACGATGGTCAGTATGTCTTCGTCGAAGTTAAAACACGCACCAGCGACACTCACCAAGACCCCATCGAAGCTGTGGGTCCAGCTAAGCAACATCGTTTGCGACGGGCAGCCCGCCATTATCTTAGTCATGCCAGCGCGTCCGATCACGCCAGTCGTTTTGACGTGGTGACTGTCATTTGGCCCACGCATGGCAAACCCAGTTTTGAACATATCGAAAATGCGTTTTAAGGGCCACTTGTTGTTTAGTTGTATTAGGGAATTCGATAGAGAGATTGTGACATGGGCTTAATCGATTCGCACGCACACCTGACGCATTCTGAGTTACATGACAGCATCGATGATGTGGTAGCGCGCTTCTTCCAGGCCGGGGTCGATCGCGTGATTACGATCGGGACGGATGTGGCTGATGCGCGTAAGGCGATCGATCTTGTTCCAAGATATCCAGACACTATTTATGTCGCGGCGGGTTTTCACCCTCACGAAGCGATGAAGGTTGACGAAGATGGCATAGCTGAGATGGTCGAGATTTGGTCGCAGCCATGCGTGGTTGCCTGCGGCGAGATGGGCCTAGATTATCATTATGATTTCGCTGATCGGGATGTGCAGCGATCTGTTTTTTCAAAGCAATTGACACTAGCGATTAAGACTGAGCTTCCATTGGTGATTCATAGCAGAGAGGCTATCGCGGACAGCGTGGGGATGTTGCTCGATCATGGCTATGCGGAAAGAAGGGTCGTGTATCATTGCTTCACTGGGACGATGGATGAGGCTGATTTGATAGCCAGTCATGGTTGGCGGATTTCGTTTACCGGCGTGGTGACATTTAAGAATTCCGCGTGGCTGCAAGAGATAGGCAAGGCGTATCCGGCTGATCAGTTGATGGTCGAGACGGACTCCCCGTATTTGTCGCCCGTACCTGTGCGGAGCAAGCGTCCTTGTGAGCCGGCCTACGTGGCTCATACGGCTCGGTTCTTGGCTGAGCTACGCGGCGTGGATTTTAATGAATTTGTCGATCAGACCGCAGAGAATACCACCGAGTTTTTTGGCCTGTGATGAATTAGGTCCAGAGGTGATACCCCGTAGGCTAGGATGCGGTATTCGTGCAGTTGGGCGAGGACTCTTGGCCCGCTACCATGTGGCGAACTTGTGTGGGGCTGCTAGAAACACGCTGGAAAAGTTTAGTACAAAAACTCCGGTTGTCTGTTGGCTGACAGTTGCTAGAATATGGCCGTTGATGTGAGGTCGTCGGCTTAATGGAGCAGGTCGGCCTTATCATTAAGCACCGCTAGCTCAATTGGATAGAGCATCGGTTTACGGAACCGAAGGTTGCAGGTTCGAGTCCCGCGCGGTGTAGTCTTGTTTGTGTTCGAATCTCGTCGCACATCGTCGCTTTTATCCTTGTTTTTAGTGTTTTAAGACGTGCCTTCAACGTGTCGCTATTCGCTACGTCGTCGCAGGTTGCTGTACCACTATGCACTGTTACACGTTCTAACTGTCGGTATTTGGGGCGGTAGCAATTTAAAGTGTTTGCTGTGACGTTCTCCTCATATCATGGTCCACTCAAAATAAGAAATTTCTGGTAAACTTTGGCCGTTAGCCCCGGCCGAAGCTCGGGGGGAGCATGCTGATGAAGAAATCCAGATTCATAGAGGAGCCGATCGCTTTGGCGTTTAAGCAGACAGAGTTGGGGGCAGCGATCCATGAGATTACCCGCAAGCTTTGGATCAACGAGCAGACCCTTTACCGTTGGAAGAAGTAGTATGCTTGCTTAGGCATGGCGGAACTCCGCAGGTTAAACCATCTTGAAGAAGCGAACCGAAAGCTCAAGCAGTGTGATATCCCGAGTGCGGAATTAGCGGAACATATGCCCATCTGTTCGGACTGCCGAATGACAGCCGTACCGTAGTGAGGGATCGACGCCCCAATTCTCTGGATGTCTGCATAGTAATGGCTGAGCGGTTTGCCCTTGTAATGTAGATCTGTGCACCTTGGTTGAAGCGAAATCGCAAACTTCACCGTATCGAGGACTATGATCTTGTGTCCTCGATCAATCGCTGCGCGCTATAGACGCGCTACGCCGTATGATTTAGGGGTTTAGATAAATTAGCGATTTTCATTCAGGTACATTGTCTTGTTGAAGTTCGGTTTTTCGGCGCGCCACACAAGTACTTGCTGTCCGGATCGATCACGACCCCGTGAAGCGCTTTCCTTCCCAGCAACATTCGACAGAGCATCTTGTCCCGTCCTACCAAGCTTAGCTCAATACGCCGACGAACGGAACCAATCCGGATAGTGGTGGCGACCACGTATCTTTCCTGGACGATCCCGGAACTTGGCCTAACGCGGCTTAAACGTACTAGGTCTGCGGTGATTGGAATATGCTTAAAAGGCTTGTGGTGACTGACGACGAGATGAAATCGCACACGTCCGCCACTAAGTTTCACCACGTCTTCCACATGGATGGCGCTGGTACGGGCACCTGTGTCAACCTTCGCCTCAATGCCATCAATATCCCACTCGGGGAATGCGACCATCTCGCGCCATCCGATGAGATGCGGTTTCTTTGGGGGAGTCTTAGCCATGTTACATTCTATCCTCGACCCAACTTCCAGCGAACGCGCTACGCGTCGGCTCAAGCCCTGTCTCGTCCGTTCTGCCGCGTATTACAAGATCGACGGAATTGGATCGGATTCCGGACCTATTGTAGATCACGAATAAGGTTGTCATTTAGTATACCATACGAAAAAGATCTAGTCTTCATCTTGCTATGGCGTATCCTTGGCCGAGTTAGATGCGCGCTCGATGACGGGTAAGGCATCCCTAATCGACCGGACGTGAATGTCGCGCTGTGGGAAGGCAATCTCGATGCCCGCTTTCTTAAAGGCGTCGTCGATCGCGTCATGCAGGCTGTCTCGTGCGCCCATGAAATCATCGATATCTTTGACGAACGCACGGAGTTCGAGATTCAGCGAGCTGTCGCCAAATTCAAGGAACAATGCTTTCGGCGTAGGTTTATTCAAGACGAGTGGTTCGTTGGCAGCTACTTGTAGTAAGATTTTCTTGGCAAGACGAGTGTTGGAGCCATAGGCTACTCCAACGCTTACAATCAAGCGGATAATCGGATCTGAGAGTGACCAGTTGATAATCCGTCCGGTGACGAACTCCTTGTTCGGAATTACAATCTCCTTGCGGTTCCAGTCGGTCACGGTCGTAGCGCGCATCTGAATTCGTGAGACCGTCCCCTCGACGTCACCTATCGTAACTGTATCACCCATGCGAATAGGGCGTTCGAACAGCAGAATTAGGCCGGACACGAAATTAGCGAAAATCTCCTGTAGGCCGAAACCAAGCCCGACCGTGATCGCTGCGGCTAGCCACTGGATACTTGACCAACTCACGCCAATCACCTGGAAGGCGAGAACCAATCCAATAACAGTCACCATGTAGCGAATAACTGTTGTAATCGCGTATCGCTCGCCCGGTCGAAGTGGAAGCCGAAGCAATAACATGATCTCAAGCAAACCCGGCAGGTTCTTCGTCGCGATATACGTCACAAGCAAAATGACCAACATCGCCCCGACATCAGCAAGCGAGATCGCCATGAGAACTTCGTGAGGTTGCACCACGATCGTCCCGTCGGGCGCCGTCGTCGTTTCGGAAACCGTCACGGTTGTCGTCCAGAGCGGGACGCGTTGTAGAATGCCCAGCGCGGGGACAACATCTATCCAAACAAACCACAGCCCGACGAACACCATGATGGTCGTGGCGGCACGTAGCAGTCTTCTCGATTGTATATCGATCGTGGATAGCTCGATGTGCTCGTCCACGGGCGACGCACTCTTGACGCCAGTGCCTTCTGCATCCTTGGCGGACTCTGATTCACGTTGACGCTCGTGTGCGCGCTCCATGGCCACGCGACGACGGGACAGAAGAAGCCAGCGCTGTACGAATGCGTAGAATACGAATGCGAGGACTACAAGATATAGCGAAATGCCCAGTCTGCTGGTGAGACGGATGGCCGTGTAAAAGTAACCTGTGATGGACAAGCCCGCCAGCACCAATGGCGACAACACCGCCGCCGTCATCCAGATGGGCTGGAGGCGCGCCAACCATCCGCCTCGATTGCGCGAAAGAAGCTCCCGGAACACGCCGCGACGCGGATGCAACACACGATACACAATGTACGCGAGCATGAGTTGACTTAGTACGAATACCAATCGCCCCAAGGAGCTTTCCCAGGCCTCGTCGCCAACCGACTCGAAGACGATGACGACGAACAGCGCTGGCATGCCGAAGACGACCAGTGAGAGAAGGTGTCGGCGAAACCTTGTCGGACCGTTACCTGACCATCCTAAATGCGCATCGGCCATGCCACCCGTCCGGCATAGCTGACGAATTAGCTCCAAGACAAAAAACGCCAAACCTACTGCTTGGAATCCCGCCCCCACACTCTGCGAAAAATTGGCCTCCTGGAGTGGAGAAGAAAGCCTCCTACCGATGTACCAGATCAATAAGGGCCAAGGAATCGCTATGAGAATGGTCAGCACAGCGGCTACGATTGTTGGGGTCACATCAATGCACGTGCCGCGCGCTGCCGATGTACCCAGCAAGTTGATTTGTCGGATGAACCGCCGCCTTAACACGACCAACGTGCCGAACGCTGCTAGAACGATCGCACTTGCAAGGGAATACCAAACCGCACCGCTTACCAATACGCGGGTAGCATTTCTCCAGTTGGTCGGTGAAACGAGCCATTTTGCGGCTTCCACCGAATTGACGGCATCCATGGTAGCCGGCAACGCGGTGCTGCGCATCCACAATACGTGTTCGTCGATATACTCTGTGAAATGGTCGATGCGTGTGACTAGACGCCGTTCATCGTTGTCAAGATCGACGAGTTTGCGAAAGTAAGAGTCATAGTCATTCACAAGGGCGTCAACGAGGGTCCGTCTGGCTTCCAGCAGTTCCCGGATTGCACCCTCGATGTCCCGCCGTTGTTGATCGTTGGCTACGTTTTCAACGGCGGAGACCGACGCTGTCACGAGCGTCTCAAGGTCAGCGAGTTCGCGGCGGAAATCGTCAAGTTCGATCAACTTGACTTGAACATCAGATATCTCTGCCTGTCGTATGGAAATCTCTCGTTGGTGCCGTCTCGCGTCGGGACACGCATCCCTGTGCCGCCGAAGAAGTAACCCCATCGCGTTTGTCAGTCCTGCTGCGCGAACTTTGGCCGTAACACTGTCGTAATCAGAAGCCAACCGTTCTAAGAGGCGGGCGACTTCTTCAGAATCATGATTGGCCTTCTCGATCCGGTCCGCAATACGATCATCACTTCTTCGCGTCGCCCATCGGGCATTCTCCTCCGCAAGCCTACCGACAACGGGATGCTGGCGGGCCGCGTCCCGGCGAGCCCGTTCGGCAGCAACCGCCGCTGATTCTGCTTCGGACCGCCTGCGATCCGCCACAAGCGATTGCCATGCTTGCAGCGCCGACTCGGCTTGTGATACGCGCCGTGCAGTAAGATCCCGACGGACCGTCAACAATTCTCCACGCGCGTCGTAACTTGCTATCTCGTTGCTTAACGCATCAATTTCTGCCTGCTGTGCCCGCTTCCGCGCTGTGCGAGCCAGCTGCTTCGCGGCCCACAGATCTGGTTGCGCGTCCGCAGGCTGTGTGCCCGCGAGATCGTTGATGATTTGGTCGAGCAACTTCTTAGATGACACCGTCGCGTCCAGGATTTCCGTACGACGGTCAGTTCGACGTCTTCGCTCGGCGTCGAGGGCAATGGCTTCCTCCTTGGCCGCCTTGAGTTCGGCTTCCGCCAGCGCTTGGAGTTGTTCCACTTGAGTCAGCGAAGCATCCGGCGGCGCCAGAATCGGTAGTCCGGGCGGTTCAGAAAGTTCCCGCCGAATACGCTCAAGGCGGGCCGGGGCGTCGCGCTTCTCTGTCTCGAACTGGACCGCCTTTGCGGTCCACTGCTCGGCAACTTTTTGGCTCTCGAGTGCTTCATTGAGTTTTTCCAGGATTGCGGCCTTCGCGGCATCATCCAAATCTGTCCGTTCAGTTACCTTCCCCTGCATCGCCACGATGGCATCTACAGAGGATTGGGCAGGCGGATTCTCTGGGATAGCGTCCTGCGGATAGGCCTGATTCTCTCCAAGAGTGACCAGAACGAGCGCGCCCGCAACGCCTAAGAGCAACCGCGCGATTCTCTTCGATAGACTAAATTGACTATTGGACAACGATGTTTGCTCTTCCCGGAGTTCCATGGATGAACTCCAACGAGTTTTCAAGGCGGACCACGGTCTCACCTGTGTACACGATAGCGGTATTCGGTATGTCATTATCGCGCAATTCGGTTCAAACGCTAGGCTGAGAAGTTATATTATATTAGGTATGCGGGAAACCGTATCAGACTTTCCGATCGCGCGGTTCGAATCCTGAGAATGGATGTAAGTCAATCCGCTGATGGAAAAAAGAAAACACCATGATAAATACATCTAAGAGTCTACTAAAACATTCACCGGTTCGATTCTTATGTTTCATTTTATCCATAGTCACCTCCTTGGTATCGGCGGTTGACCTACGGACAGCCTCAGGACAGCGACGGTTTCTTACCACTATGGGCAGATAGCCCAAAATCGGGTCCGGACGTGCCAAATTCGACATGCGTGGATTTAGTGGTAGACACAACTATAATTTTATGCAGACTCTTACATGTGTATACATGATTTACCCTTGATTAATTAATAGCCTTTGAAGGTTGTTTCAATCTGATGCCTTCACTGCCATCGAGACACTTACCAGTACGTTTTCCAGCCGTTCTCAGCGATCTGGTGTTCGGCGCCATCGAGGCGGCGACTTGCAATTCGTTCTACATTCAGATTGTCATCGAATTCAATGGGCAGCTTGACATGGAATTGTTGAAGCAGGCCATGGGTCGTTCGCTCCAGATCGAACCCCGTTTTGCATGCCGGTTTCGGTCGGGTTTTTTCGGGGCGCATTGGTCTACAGTGGAGGACTATTACACGAACCCTCCTCTTTACGTTATCCATTCGGATAAGGAGGCCAACACCTTGCATCAGGTATTGGCCGCCGAATTGGATCCTGTAACCGACGGATGCCTCTGTGTCTATCTGATTCGTGCAACCTCCGACACGATCTGTATTAAGCTGGATCACAAGATGGGTGATGGGCAGGCCGCGAAACAGTACGCTTACTTGCTAGCGCAAGCCTACGATGACCTCACACGGGGTGTCGCGATTAACGTCAAACCAATTCCGCAGGATCGGAGTCTTGCGCAATTGCTCCGGCATCGAACGCGTGAAGAACGTCGTACGCTCAAAGAACAGCTCGTAACGAAGAGCGTTCGCCCAATAGAAACGCATTGTTGGAGATTCCCGCGCACGACGAGTTCTGACGCTGTGACTGCATCTTCTGGTTTTGTCATTCGCAAGCTTTCTACTGAGGCGTATGCAGCAGTATTTCGTTATGCATGCACGCAGCGTGCGACTGTCAATCAGGTTTTCGTAGCGGCATTGATGCGCGCCGCTATCAAGATGATTCCACATGCGCATGGGCTGACCCCCTCGCTCACACAATCAGTAGACCTGCGTCGCTATGTACCATCAAGCGAATTACATCCTCCCTGCAATCTCTCAGGCCTAATGGTTCTGCTTACGGATGATGAAGCGATTGGCTCGCTAGACTCTGCCGTGGCCTATGTGCGCGATCAGATGATGACTGCGCGCAACCAAGCGATGGGTATTCCACCGATCCTTTTCCGAATACAAGCGAACGTACTGTTGCGATCGATGATACGGGTCGTACCTTTCTGGTTAATGAAAGCCATCATGCGCCGACGGATTCGCAAGGATGAGGTAAAGGCTGCCGGAGGGCTTGATCGTTTGACATTTACTGACATGGGAACGCTGGACTCCATGAAATTGTCAAAGTTTGGAACCATCCCGAAAGATGCGTATATAATGTCCGGCGCTGGCCGATTTCCGAGACTGCATCTGTGTTGCGTGACTACCTATTCCGGAACTGCTCAGTTTAGTATCGGATTTTCTCCCAGCCTAATCGACCGTGACGGTCTGGATGGTATGTTAGACGCGATGATGAAAGATCTTTCATTTGAGGCGACACCGGCATAAGATAGGCGTTAGGAATAATCGCATGACACTCGAAGAACAAGTAGTTGAGAAAATTACGCAAGTGCTACAACTTGCGCCCGGTGTGTTGGGCCTCGAAACAAAATCGGATGAAATTGAAGCATGGGATTCTATGGGGGCGATGGAGATTCTCTTTCTCCTTCAGAGCGAGTTCGGCATCGAATTGGCGCCCAATCAGATGGAGCAATTGAATTCGATTCCGAGCATTCTGGCATTAATTCGCAAGCATAGGGAGCTATCGTGAGTGTTTTTCTTCGTGGTATTACGGTTCATTTGCCAGAACGAATTGTCACCAACGAAGACCTCGTAGCTAACAATCCCGATTGGAACGCCGACTCCATTTACAAGAAAATCGGAATCCGTGCGCGTAGGGTCGCAGCGAAGGACGAAACCGCTGGCGACCTCGGACACCAGGCTGCGGAAAAGCTCTTACAGGAAACGTCGTTTCCACGTAGCGCGATCGATGTGTTGCTTTTTTGTACGGAATCGCCGGATTTTTTATTGCCGAGCACATCCTGCGTCCTGCAGGATCGATTGGGGCTATCCACAAATTGTGGCGCATTCGATTATAATTTGGGATGCTCCGGCTTTACATATGGACTTTGGCTAGCGAGATCCTTGATTCTTTCTGGCGATGCACACAACGTTTTGTTGATATTGGCGGATACTTATTCGAAATATTGTGATGCACACGATCTGACCACTGTTACCATCTTTGGCGACGCTGGCGCGGCAGCGCTGATCACTGCGGGTGAGGACGAAGCGCTGGCATGCATTGGTCCTTCTATTGTTGGTACGGACGGGCGCGGCGCATCTAATCTCATCGTTCGCTGTGGGGGAGCGCGTCATCCGATTTTGAGTGGAGACGCGAGACCACTTGTGTTCATGAACGGGCCTGAGATTTTCTCTTTTACGCTCACTTCGGTCCGGAATGGGATTGCCGCCTTGTTGAAGCGTATTCATTGTGAGTGGGAAGAGATTGATTGGTATCTGCTTCATCAGGCGAATCGCTTCATGCTAGAGCGCATCCGAACTGTTCTTAAAGTATCGCCGGAGAAGGTTCCCATCGTGATGGAGGATGTCGGCAATACCGTATGTGCAACCATTCCACATCTGATTCAAACTCAAATGGAGGCTAACAAATTCAGGGTAGGGGACACATGTGTATTAGCCGGGTTTGGCGTCGGTTACTCATGGGCGATGACCTCCCTTACTTGGTGTGCCCCGTCAAAAGACGCTTCCTGACGTGACTGATCCCAGGTTGAAAATAAAGAAAAAATTCCGCGCGGCATACGTTGTATACCGCGCGAAATCTGTTGATACACATATATTTAGTGCACTCTATTTAGAGCCATCCAAACTTGTTCCCCGTTGATTTTCCATCGAGAAAGACATGCCGCGCGGAGCCACAGGTGGCAGTGCCAGGTTACCTGTGATACCGATATAGTCTTGCAACGTCGAATCGCCGTCGTTTTCGATAACAATGATCTGAGCGCCACTCTCGTATTCGACTAATCCGCCAAATTCCAGTCCGGTGGTTTCGAGTTCCGGTGTTCCAGTTTCGAGTTTGTTGCATACCTCCATCAGTACGTCATCACCTTCTGCGAACATGCCGACGCGATTCACTAAGTCATCCTGATCATTGTCACTTTCCCCAGCAGCGGCGCTGGAACTTCCATTGCAAAACACACCACGGCTAAGATTTGGCACGAAGGAAAGATCCTTGAATTGCAATCGCGTCCGTGTTTTTGCGCCAACCATTCGGGTGCCCATCTCCATCGTAGCCCCGACATTTACGTTAAGGCATGCTTCCCAAAGCGAGCATTCGGTTCCGGGGCCTCCACCGCCGGCAAAACATGGGATGGTGTCCTCAAGTGGTCCTTGGAATCCGTCGACGCCGTTACGGTCAGCAATGATGGCCAGCGAAATCTGTGGGTAACGCAGTACAACCTGTACGCCCGCCATACTAGGATTATTGTCCAACTTAAGGACGGGTGGAACGTCGATACGTGCGTGGAAGATGAGCTTGGTCGACGTGAAAAGATTCCGACTCTTTACATCCTCGCATCGATCGCGCTTGATAATTGGGAAGAAAACGTTTGTCAGGAACATGTTGCAATCGCCACCTTTTAGACCAACGCAAAACGGGGTATTGCACATCGAAAGATTCGGTAAAAAGTCCCCCAGCGATTTAGTCGCCACTTCAAAATCAGTCTTAAGCTTGCCCGCACGCATCATGCTCGCGAACAGCTGATTGAATACGTCGTCCGAGACCGCGACAAGCACATCTCCGACCGGCCCGCTCGTGCTCTGGTTCGGACCCAGTGGCAATGAAGCAAGCAGCAATGGTGCCGATGTGTTCGGTGGACCAGGAATGGGCCGATTTGATTCCGAATCGACAGTATTGGCTGTAAACGTGGCAGCGACAGCCGCAGTGAGTCCGTCTGCGTTGATTTCGACTTCATTTAAATCGAAGTCTAATTTGAGATCAAAATCGTCGAGGTCATCGCGATCGAATCGGAAACGCCGCGCTTCGGCCATGTCTGCTTTAAAATCCTTGAACTTGCTACCGATATCCCCGGCGAACTGACCGGGGTTTGATCGCGCAGGAAGATCGAAATTGCCACCACCGAACAGATCGACAAAGAACGCAAAGACTTTGAAGATCACACCGCCAATGCAACCCACATCCGAATCGTTGACTAGGTTTAGTGCGTCAGGTCCTGGATCACCATCGTTATCGACCAAGTTCCCCTTATGGAAGGTGGTCGTGATTGGCGTTTTGTTAAGTATGTTGTCTTCGGTGATCTCAAAATCCACACCAACACCGCGCATCTTGAAATCGGCTTTGACATCAATTTTAACTTTCACCAGGCAGATACCTAGCGCGGATTTTCGGCAGCTTCCTTTGGTAGTGGTACGTAAATCCACGTCCGGCATACCGAGGCGAATCGTCAGCTTGTTGGTCACGGAATCGATCGTGCATTGCCTTGCCCCGAAGTTCACATTGGCCGTCGTGATTTTGAATATGACATTTTTGGGATCGCACAACGGACCTGGCAGTGGAAGCTTGAATGGACCGAAGGTTGATCCTTCGAGCTTTGTTTTGACACTCGCTGCAAGTTTTTCGCCAACCCGATCACAGACCTCACCATAAAATTTGTTGAGACCATCTGTTTTAAGCACTAAGGTAAACGCACGTTGTACTTCGGCAGTGACGACCTCTTGGGCAGCAGCAGTGATCGCACCTTCTACGGCTGCTCGCGCACGAGCGGCGTTAGCAGCTTCCACGTCGTTAGGCACGGCAAGAATTGGACCCACGCCGAAGAAGCGATTTGTGAATGCGGAGTTCTTATCAGTATCCACCGCTTGTACGATGAGTCGGTTGGTGCCTGGTTCAAAGAAAATGCCTTCTGGCCCTGTCATGGACATCGCCCCTGAGACGTTTGACACGGGAACTTGCACACTAAATGGGAATTTCACAGATGTCGCCGAGTTGACACCATCTCCCTGCGAAATGATCTGCCCTATGCTCGTGTCCACGTCGAGACCATTAATCAGCAGCGCCTCTATTTCTCGTCCGTGGCAGACTTCACCGACGACAGTGACAGAAGCAGGTACGCCATTAGAGACCGTAGTCACGATCTCCTGATCCAATGGGGATGTGACGTCTACGCCGAAGACCATCGAAACGCCTGAGCTTGTTAGATCGTCGATATAACAATCGCCGGGGTCGCTGCCACCCTTTTTGCTCGTCAATTGAATCTTATTTGGGTGGCCTGAGTCGCTATTCGCTAACGTTGTCGCGTTAGACGATCGACCATTTGAGCGTTTTTTAC
This sequence comes from Phycisphaerae bacterium, assembly GCA_029260115.1. Taxonomy (GTDB): domain Bacteria; phylum Planctomycetota; class Phycisphaerae; order UBA1845; family UBA1845; genus JAJRPG01. The sequence continues at coordinate 30,067 of JAJDDW010000086.1, forward strand.
CTGTCGTCACTCGTACTACTTCGTCCAAATCATCTGATTGGTACGAATGGGTCGATTCAATCCCGACGACACGGAGGCTTCCGAACACGTGTCCTACGGTCAGCGCTTCGTCGCTGTATGTCTGAAAATGAATTTTTTCAACAGAGTTGCCCATACTGTCAAACATCGAGATGTAAATGACGCGAGGCAACCGATCGCCACCCTTTCTTGCTGTGACAATATCCACGACATCGCGTAGTTGGATGTTGGCGGGTAGCCCCGTGTCGTAAAGAATCCGTCCTTGTTTGTCTTGGACAACAATACGAACTGGCTGCGCCCCGACGATATCACTTTTGCAACTGCTTTTCAATTCGCACTGTGTGTTTGCCGAATTGTCACAACCGCCGCCGTCATAGCGCATGCTCAGCATATGAATTTTTTTACCACTTTTCGGCAATGGTTGGCCATTCATGGTAACTACGTGCCCACCACACCCTAAACCTGATATGCCCATAGTGACGGAATTCGAAGATGTGACATCGTGCGGGGCCATATCGATTTGGAGGTCAGATATATCCGCGGCAACGCCGTTGATCGTAACTGTTCCTTGGAAAGGTCCGCCGGGAAGATCGCGCAAGGGATTAACACCCAACGCGGGAAGAATGTCGACGCCATCCACGAGTATTTGCAACGTGTATGGGTTTACATTCGGTGCCGCCGCTTCGACAAATGTGAAATCGGCTTCGTCAAGCGAAACGATAGTATCGTTAGGTTTAGTTACTTGCAAATAAGGTATAGGAGAACAGTAAGCAATGGCTTGGTTCACCTCACCTTTCACGGACACGCGGACAATTGGAGCCGGGGCCATGACATCGTATACGGTTCGAGGAAAATGTTTGTTTCCAGTAGTAAGAATATCAACGCCATTAATACCATCAGCGTCACCAAGACCTGTGTATCGCAGTGTAATCTCCGTTACGCCTGAGCGGCAGCTTTCACCTGGGCGCGGGGTATTTACAGAGCCAAGGCTTACGACCTCGAAACTACCGAACATCGTTCCCGGGTCGATGTTTTCGGCACAATTAAGTATCAAATGAGTTGTTTCTACGAGTAGTTGTTCGGGAAGTTTTTTAACGTGGAGGAAAATGTTCGCATCCAACTTCGACTTCCCAGGTTGAGGCACTAGCGTAAAAATATCATCGATGTTTAGATTCTCAACAGTCGCGAGCGTTGTGTTTGGCCCCGGGAATACGTCCGACTCGACGGTGATAGGCGCACCGAGGCGGGTATCCATATTGAGGATGTCTCCGTTGCTGAGAGGAATCACGTTCGCTATCGCACCCAACTCGTCGAACATCATTAGCTCTGCGGTGACTAAATCGGTCGGTTCAGTGAAGCGGGTTTCGATGATCAGTTTGTGCTTGGTTTCGCAGTCGTCATCACTCTCTCCGCCGCAACCTGGAGGTATCCCTTCATCATCGTCTGGGCCACCTAGTCCGAGCGCACGAGCGCTAATCAGCGAACAAGTAATTGAAGGTCCAACTAGGGAACAGCTTGGATCATCGGCATCGACCAAACCGTCACAATCGTTATCCACCATATCGTCACATGATCTGACATCTTGACGTTCAGGACTTCCCGATTGTGGGACAGCATTACAGACCAATGAAATTTTATCCGGAGCGCATATCTTTACGCCGGTAGATTCGCACGCTCCCACGCCGCTTATGCAAGGATCACCAAGCTCAGCGAACCCGTTGTCGATAACACCGTCGCCGTCGTTATCCAATCCGTCACACAGTTCCTGCTGCTGACAATCGGGGTCGTCCAAGTCCACCAATTGGTCACAGTCATTGTCAAGGCCGTCGGAGCAGACCAACGCGCCGGGCCCGCCCTCGGTTGTGGGTGGGAAGAGAATGGCGTTGCAGATTGAATGCAAACCGTCTGGGGCACATACGAACACGCCGTCATTAGCGCACACGCCGAAACCCTCAGAACAGCCCATGCCAAGGTCCGTGAAGTCTTCGTCCGCTTCGCCGTTGTTGTTGTTATCAAAGCCGTCGCATAGTTCAGGCGTCTGGCAAGCGACTTCTTCATGATCGACCAAGCCATTGCAGTCGTTATCGTCTAGGTCGAAGCAGGTGGGATCCGTCGGATCTCCAGGTGCTTCCACGTCGGGCGTGCCAGGGACGGCATCGCAGATTGCGGCAGATCCGTCTGCCATGCAAATTACTGTACCGGTCGCGGCGCAAATGCCCAATCCAGAGACACATGGTTGGCCAACGGCAAGATCAATGATTTCGGGTGTATCTGGATTGTCCGGGTCTGGGTCTGGACCCGGAACCGTGAAACCTTCGTCCGCTGTGCCGTCGCAGTTGTCGTCGATGTTGTTGCATGATTCGCTAGCTCCAGGATTGATAAGTGCATCGCTGTCATCACAATCCGTGGCACTCCCGTTGGTGCAATCTGCACTACCGGGATTTCCATAGCCGTCTCCATCGCTGTCGGTACAAGTGCCGAGCACAGCGGTACTGGAGCCCAAATGCGGCAGGTCTACTGGTGTCACAGAAACGGGTTGTTCCACAACATTGCCGTCGGCCACTACAGAAATCTCGGGGTTGTTCGAGTTTTCAGGTTCTACGAAACCATCGCCCTCATTTTCAATGATGATATCATTGGTGGTCGTGGCGGAATTCAACGCGACTGGGCTTGCCGAAGTTTGGGAAGCCGACTCCACTATCGCCGCGTCGCGAAGTGCCGCGTCGCTGACAAGAATTTCCGAAGGCGGCGGCACTGCGGTCTTGGAGGCAGTCTCGCTAGGTTGAATGGAACAACTAGCTGTGCAGCATATGACTACTAGTCCACAGATAGTCGCTAGGCAAACATCGAGGGGGCTAACAAATCCGATTCGAGCGAACCTTTGTCTTAATCCACGTTTCATCATTCTCTCCTTATTATTCATAGCCACATGCTCAATACCGTTGAGACCGTAAGTTCTACGGGCCATGCGGCGTCCGTGTACAAAATTCATTCTCATGGCGTACCACCGCTACACGCAGCCTCCGCCGCGCAAGCTCTTGGTGTGCCATCCATAGTGCGTTCGTATATTGTAAACCTAGTGCGAGAATCGATACTCGTATTCATGCTCGATTCGAATATCTTCGAATTTAGGTCGCTGTTTACTTCATCTAATTCAAACGCGCATGCCAACAGAACGTCGAGGACCGTCCAATAGCCGCGATAATCCAAATCGTCGGGCAAACGTTGGCTATCCGCAAATTCGTCGAGAAAACTGGTTCCGTCAAACTGGCCTACTTGCGAAACCTCACCGACCAGCGCCGTAAATTTGCTGGAGCGGGCAAGGGGCGAAAAGTGGTCCGCAAGCAGCGCAGGAGTCACATTGGGGTCCGATTGCATGAGGATGCGCACTATGTTTTTTTCTGGATGCTGGCTGGCTTCATCCATGAACGCGATTGACCCGTCACATTCGACCACGCAATCGCGATCACCATCTGCTACAATGATGGGTGTATCTTCAGGAATGCCGGAAGTATCTGCAAAATCCAGTCGCTCGGTGCTACCAGGTTCAACCAGCATCAATAAAGCAGGTGTGGGAAGACCTAGTGTACTAGACTGAGTTGCGATATTGACTGCGAGGTAGGCACCGAGCGAGTGGCCAACCCAGCCGACGCGATCTGTCCGCACGTCAATAAATGCGTCGTCCATAATCTCTCGCCATGCCGTTTGAACGCCTTGAACAGCACCTGCAGATATCTCTTCTATGGGGGTTAAGATGTTGTCTTGATACCGTGGAAAAACAACCACGTTTCCCTTACGAACAAGATGTTCGATCCACGCACCATAAGGCTCTGGTGCGTATCCACCCCATCCATGCATGAAAAAGACTACTGTAGCGCCCGCGCTGGGCGGCGTATCTGGATAAAATACCCAGACTTCTTCGCTCCCCGCGCCATACCGTTTGGCCGCGACAGTGTCATGCGTATAGTCCTGACCGCCCGGCCCTGAGAGAGGCTGCGTGATGACGCTTGGCGACACTGCGCTGAAACAACTAGTGACCAGCATGATCGGTAATAAGGCTAATATCGACAGCCCCCTGAGCAATAGCGTGTACCGCGACGCTTGGCTTCTAGGAGAGTGACGCGAGACTGCTATAACGAGATGTTTCATTTTCCGCCTCCTGGTCGTTGGGATGAGTTCTGGAACAATACCAAACCGCCGATGATCATGAGTAGGGCGTTAACTCCTCCTATGGCTCCGCATACCGGTCGGGGAGTCATGACGTCCCGATCCGTAAAATCGTTAGCAGGCGCGTCTACCACGATTGTTGAACATGCATCGCCAACGCCGTTTCTATCTGAATCGCGCTGTGAAAAATTAGCAGTGAAAATACAATTGTCCTGATGGTCTGGAACGCCGTCGTTGTCGTCATCGAAATCGCAGCTATCGATCGTGCCATCCGCGTCATTATCATGCGTGGTGGCAAACATTTGTGTCTCCGATAGTTTTATATCGTCGGCTATGCAATCGTTATTATTATCGTTGTCGCAAACATCACCCAGACCGTCACCATCACCGTCGCTTTGTGATAGATTCCAATCGAGTGGGCAGTTGTCGTTGGCGTCGAGAATAGAATCATTATCAAAGTCCGAGTCTGGCGATTGAAGGACAAACAATTTGAATCCGAAATATGGGTTGGCTGTTCCGGCGAATAGTCCGTATGCCGTGGAGAGATATGATCGGATACCATAGTTGAATCGATCGCCGAATCCGGTGCGGGTAATGTTCTCCCATTGGATTCCGTTAGTCGTCGACCAAAGATCAAAACCACCTTGTACACGTGCTATGGTTCCGGCGACGGCATCCAAGTTCAGTTCTCGCAAATACGTTCCGAATGCGCCGCCAACCTCGACCGCCAAGAGGTCTCGAAGCACTTCTAAGCCTGCAAAGTCTTCCAAGTCGATGTAATCCGCAAAAAGCGCCATGTCGAAATTGGACATGAACAACACATCATTGTGAACCACCATACGCCAGATATATCCAGACCATGGATTATCACATCCAGGCCCCATGCCGCTGATGGGCGTTTTTGCGCCATCTGGTGTATTTCGCGCTTCCCCGCAAACAATGTCCCATGAGCCATCGCCACGCACGCGTAGCAGTTCTGGTGCTGCGGGCTTAAGATCGGGAAAAAATTGTAAGGCGACAAAATTCAAGCCGGTTCCGACATAAAGGTGGTTCTTATAGGCACGCAGACTGACCACGTTTTGATTTTTTGCCCCCCGAAAAGCGCCGTCCACCAGCACGGGATCGAAACGGTAGGGTGGCAAACCATCGGCTTGCGTGCGTAAAAGCTGGAAGCCTTCTGAAATCGTGGCTGTCCCCAAGTACAAATATCCTTGAAACACTTCAAGCTCGAACGCCGAGATGTTGACGGGGTCGCCGAAATTAGGTTCGTTGACTATTCGAAATTCACCAGATGCTGGATCGATCGACTCCAGCAGTACGGTTTCCTGGCCGAAAGCGCCTAAGGCAATCACGTACATTCGATTCTTGTACATAGTGAGCGAGCGATAAGACGCATATGTTTCTGCGCCAGGAATCTTCCCGGGTAGTTCTTCGAAATTTTTTCCGTCCGTCGTGCGCAGCAATCTTGGGCCACGCCCGGGGATTTCTGAAGTTACAAATGTGGCGACATAGAGCGCTTCAGTGCCGTCCGTCTCTTTTATCGTGAGCATGGATCGATATCCTGGATCGATGGCTACACTGACTTCAACTCCTGAAGATGTCAACGCAGGGAGAGTCGGCGAGGTGTACACGAGGTCAATCTGATTCGTCCTCGGATCAAAAGCATAGATACGTCCACGAAGATCGGTGTCGATCAATCGCTCTTCGCATACGACTGGGATATCGGTGCTAGCATCGACAAGCGAGGTGCCGCTGAGTGACCGTTGGATACAGCCGAAATTGTGGTTGGTGCCAATATATATTTTGCCTCGGAATTCTGCCATCGACCAAGCATAGCTATTAGCGCGGTCTCCGAATCCCTGAGGACCGATCTGCCTGGCAACCTGAGCAAACGTTGTGGTGTTGGTCAATAAAATCAATGCGGTTGCATGTAAGACGATGACTAAAGTGCGTCCACTACTCCTATGGGACTTGCGTGAGTTGACAGAGCCTGCTGCATTTTTTGCATTTTGTAATTGGTCGTTCATTGGTCAATCCTTACTTGCGATTTATTTTTTGCGGTTCGGCCTGCGAGGACGAATTCTGACGGATTGTTCATGAAAGGGATAGCGCAGGATACAAATTCATCTAACGAATCCATGACTGAAAAATGGCCCGTTCCTTCGAGAATACGATGGAGACAACAAAGCATGACTTTCTCAAGATGGGGTGCTATATTGCGAAACATGCTGGTGGCTCCATATACAGCCAGAATCGGAACCGTAATCTCTGTCAGGCTTTGTTCAGTTAGACCGGCCACTTTGCGAAAGTCGTCGGCTATAGTTGTTTGCGCAATCAAGCGACGCAGCCGATCTTTGCCCCGACGGGACATACGCCCGCTTTGTGCAAATAGCGTGGGTACTTCGAGACCTTTCTCAAACATCTCTCGTGCATCGCCTTCGTCAACGGCATCGAACCATGCGCGATCCATGCCATATTTTTCGAGATCATCTTTCCAAGTTGTCCATCCATGCCAATTGTCAATATCGCGCATGGTGCGTAGGCAAGCTAACCCAGTATCCGCGACTAGCACGGACGCTGTTCGTTCGGGGTGTGCCAGTGCAAATTGCAAGGCTACTGAACCGCCGAAACTGTGTCCGATCAAATGGGTACGTTCGATCTGTAATACATCTAATAACGCTAGAAGATCCTTGGCGTTATCCAAAGACGTGTATCCAGTGGCAGGTGCGTCGCTGAGACCGTGCCCACGCAAGTCGAATGCGGTGACCCGGAAATCGGATACGAGACGGGGCATGAGGTGCATAACCCATACCGCCATGGACGAAGTGACGCCATGAATGAGTACGACATCAGACCCCTTGCCTTGGGTCAGATAGTGTAGTGAGAGGTTTCCGATGTTCGCCTTACGCATGTGTTTGTCCAATCATTCGATATAACCCAATGATTTAAGTCGCATCAGAATCTGTGACTCATCTTCCGTCGAATTAGAGTCGTCCCCTTCTTCGTCGTTCTGTCTCTTCCAATGGTCCGGTGGCACAGACCTGGCACCAATTACGCATGGCATTTTTGCGAGATGTTCCGTGCGAAATGCTGATCGACAAGAAGAACCCTCCAAGTCGCAGGGGATCTCCACGCCTATCATGCCCAGGACTGTCGGCGCTATATCTACCATTTCCAAAGGCTCTAGCTTGGCACCTTTGCGCACGCCCGGCCCGTGGATCACGAATACACCGTTGGGGTGATGGCTCCCTACGGGGACGGGGCGTCGCATCAATATCTGGCTGCCGCGAAGCACTGAGAAAAAACCGCAATCAGCCAGTTCGACTGTAAGGTCGGGCGATTTTTCAAAAGCCGGGCCTTCGAAAATCTCCTCGCGCTTCCATACCCGTGAAATGAGTGCCTCACCTGTTTCCGGATCACGGCAATTCGTCATCAGGTCGTCGATGATCGCATCGCGAAGTCGATGATAATCCGCAGGATCGACCCCATGTGCTGCCCCACGCTTACCAAGAACCGGGATATATATTCCGTTGCTACTCGCCGTGATGGCGTACGCTTGAGATTGTGTAAGATCGACATGCGAGAGGTGATAGGGTCTCGCTTCGCCCAGCAGTTGCGATTCGGGCGGTTCCAATTTCGCCACCGAAGTCCAGTGAAGATAGCCGTGCGCCTCCAACCACGTGTTGATATAAAGCACATTCCGTGTCGCGGTGAAACCGTGGTCGGATACGATGAGTACGTGGCCATCCTCTCCGACAAGGTCGAGCGTCTCGGCCAAGTATTCATCGATTCGGGAGAAATATGCCCAGCAATGATCGCGGGTTTTCAGAAACTCTTTTGAAGGGTTGTCTGGCTCAAGGGACGGATCCAGAAAATGCCATACAAGGTGTTGTAATTTGTCTACGCCATCAAAGACAATGGCATGGAGATCGCAATGATCATGTTGGATTTGGTGGCGAAGGATGGAAAACCACTGCTGCTCGCGCTGAATATGAAGGTCAATCCAAGGCGCATAGTCGGCTAATTCAAGACCTTCTACTGCTTTTCGCTCCTCGTTAAAATCCATGGCCAACTTTTTGAGATCAAAGCCCTCGATCGAATTCTTGAGCTTGTCAAGTAGCCCTGAGGGGTGAGTCGATCGTTTAATCCATCGCCAAGGAACCCAACCAGGAACAACATAACCATCAATGGGTGGCGCCGGATGGTGCGCGACGAAGTTTAAGCATCCCGCGCGCTTGCCAGCGCGAGAAACCATTGACCAGATGGTCTCGCAGCAAACCTGTTTTGCATCTACCCATCGAACGAATTGAGACTCATCAGACTCGAATTGCACAAAGTTGTGAATGCCATGCGCACCGGGTGATCGACCGGTGACCATCGTCGTCCAAGCGGGAGGCGTCAGTGGCGGAATAGTAGATCGCAACGTGGCTCGGGCGCCATGGTCGAGGACTTTGCCAAGGGTCGGCATCAAGCCACGCTGGATGAGATCGTCTAGGATATCGTAAGTAGCGCCATCCAATCCGAATAGCACCACAGGTCCGGCAGTCATGGCTTGCACTCCTGAGATTTATTAAGGTGGATGACGAGAAAATCCAGGAGATCACCAATTGAGATGTCTTCTGCGTTCCGCTGTCCGGCTTCAGTCAAGAACTTAACATATGGAAGCGATTGCTTAAAAGTATCTTCTATAGCTGACCCTAGTGCAACGGCGTCGATCGACTCGAATTCCAAGTCTTTGAATATACCGGTAGACTCGTCGATTATCTCTGGATATTCCCAGTCTTGTTGAAGTTCTTTGAGAACCTGCATGAGCTGAATTTGGATATCGTTGCGACTAAGGGGCATGAGTAATTTTTTCCTCCAGCGCGATGCTGTATATGTAACCATTTGTTGACCAAGTCGCGGCGTTTACCATAACCGACTTATTCACTTGCGCTGCTTGCTCGTTGGATCTTTTGATCTGAACTTGAAAACGCGAAGCCTCATCGACGTTATCAAGACGAACGGCATTTAATTCGCCGAGGAGTGCGAGGCCTATCGCTTTGCCGGCAGCCTCCTTGGCACTAAAAGCCCGGGTGACCCGCTCCTGTTGGTCGCACCCGTGCATTTGCGAGATGATCCTTTGTTCGGTCTCGTTGAATGCTATAGCGTCAAAACCCGATGGTCGATCTTTGATGAGTTCTAGGTCGACGCCGATTGCCTGACCACTCGCCGCGCCAATCGCTAGCCCTTTCTTGTGGCTAATGGAAATGTGTACAGGTGTGTCCAATTGTGAAGCCCAAGAGCCGATAGCGCTCGGCCTTCCTTGTTTATCGTGGACAATGCACACATCCGCAGGAAAAACCTTCCAACCTATCTGATTTTGGATATATGCCCGAACGGCATCTTTAACCGCTGTGCGTGCACATAGCCACTCTTCACGACGTGATGCGCTCTCGATGGACCAAAACTCATCAAGCTCAACTTGGCTACAAATCAGATGTGCCCAAAGCACTTGCCAGAACTTATTCTCCAGCTCGCCCTTCCATTCCATTTGATACACGACCCCATCGAAATCTGGGATTGGACTCGAAGGCTGTACTTTCCTACTCGCAAAGAATTCTTTGGGAAAACGCCAGAAGTTATAGTGAGTACGCGGCCAATAGAATCGCCTATCTTGCCAGCCGTCGATGCGCATCCAAACTTCGCCTGATGGCGTGGTGACCTCCATGTCCGCTTGAATTTGGCGATACGATACATCCTTAACTTTTAATGCCGTACGGAGGCACACTTCCGGCTTGGGATGTGGACCGTACAAGCAGATAGACTCGATGGCGACTGGAAAGACAACAAACCCTTCGTTGAGAAATTCGACCGGCCAATATCCTACTAGCTGTCCGATTGAATCGAGTAGAAAGGGATCCAGAATGAATCCGGAATCCGTGGTAGCGGCTTTGTTGCATGCCGCTGGTGAACATCGTACCGTCGCGATCAAACCGTTCTGTCCGATTTCGTCTAGCGACGTTACGCGCTGAAAGGTATGTCCGTGGAACATGTGCTTTTGCGCGTACATTTGCTTCGCCGTCATCTTTGGCTGTACGGCGTCACTTAGCGAGATTGCCGTCGGCTTCGGTGCTGCCGCCCAATCTTTTCCCAATATCATCTGTGCGTGGGCTACGGTTTGAATTTGAATTTCTGAGTCAGCTTGGTTTTGTTCAATACGAAGAATTTTCGTGTGAACCACGTTGCTCGATTCCGTTGTTGTTTCAGCTTCGATGAGTACTGATACTTCTGGCCGTTTACCGGATAGTTCAAGCCATGAATCGGCCCGAAGGTGTTTGATTTCGACGATTCGTAGATTTGGGTTCAATAGGCTCGCTGCTTCGGCCATCAACTCTACGCTAACGGTCAACGGCACGACGTGTAGATGAGAACGATGGGGATCGTCCGCAGAAACGTCTACGTCAAAGGCGTGGTCCACGAGGTATGCATCGTTTTCGAGAGAAATATTTTGACGAATGACGATACGTTTACCTGCGACGAACTCAACCAGCTCACCATGCAGCATGGGAAGACGATCAAGGTTTGGTACCGGCTTTTCCTCGGTTACCAGCGGTGCTTCCGTAGACAACTGCACTGCCAAAATTTCACTCTGCGTATCGACGATTTGTTCCATGAGGCGCATATGATCCGTGACGGCTTGGAATCGGGAATCGGCCGCAACCGGTGCCTGTTTGGCCCGTTCAGCATCTTTCGCTAGCGATGGACTTACATTTCTCGCGAATGGCTCGGACTCTTTCGGCAGGCTTGAGGCGTTGGGTTTAACTTCTGCGTGTTTGGGAGGCAACGCAAAATCCTGACCTATATGTAATCGTGGATAGCATATGGAGACGGACATCGCCCCGGGACGATCCATCTCGTTGCGGATTGAATCCTCTTCAGCATCAAAAGAAAGCTGCTTGGGTTGCCGCCGTTCGTAGAGATAGGACAGGTCCATCCCGACCCCGATGGCTGCGAGGGCTGCCAACGCGTGGTGAAGCGCCGTAACCCCCGTGCGTCGAGATTGATCGACAGCTACCGCAAGGTGTGGGCGTCCGCGTAGTGTGTCCGAAATAAAACCGATCAGGTTTCCCTTCGGCCCAATTTCTAGAAATGATCGCACGCCATCGTCATAAAGCGATTGGATCGTCTCAGTGAAACGCAGTGGTTGGACGAATGTATTCGCAAGAATGTCGAGAATATCGGCGGTATTCGAGGGATAATGCGCTGCCGTCGTGCTGTTGTAGACCGGTACGGTAGGCGATCGAAAAGTGAGTGACGAAAAATAGGTATTCAGTGGTTCGCGCATGCACGTGAACGCCGGCGTGTGGTACCCTCGATCGTATGGCAAGCGTTCAGTCAAGATACCGGCTGTTCGCATGAGGTCTTGAAACTTTTCTGCATGGTCTGGTTCAGTGACGACAACGATTTGATGGGGGCAGTTATCGTTTGCTATGTCAGCATTGAGAGCATGATCCATTAGCAGGGTTTCCACGCGTTGCCGACTTGCGCCTACTGCAAACATGACGACACGGCGCATGTTCCCATGGCTCGATACCCCGCGATAAGCGGCCTCTAGTCGTGGCATGCTCTCAATAAAATCGGAGAGTGAAACCATACCTGATGCGACCAATCCGATCCAATCACCGCCGCTGTGTCCGGCTATGACATCGGGCGTTATCCCTAGTTTTTGAATTAGTTGATATAATGCTAGGTCCGCCGTCATCACGGTTTCGGTCGCTCGCTCGATGCTCCACAAGGCTTTCTCAGCAGATTCTTGTTCCGCCTCACTACGACCTGTCGCGGGGAAGACCACGGATGACATCGGTGCGCGTCCAGTTTCGTGGACCGCATGGTCAGCCATTTCGAAACATTCACGTACGATAGGAAAATGGATACATAGATCCCTGAGCATATTGAGATATTGGCTGCCTTCGCCTGGGAAAACAAACGCAAGTTTTCCGCCGCAGACTTCCGCATCCTCAGAGTAATAGATGCCTGATCGATCTTTGATGTTCGTACATTGACCACCACCAAGACGCTCCAGTGCCCGGGCTACTTTGGACGACAAATCCTCAAGCGTGAGTGCGACAATCCCTAACCTATAGGCCTTATCCGATAGTCTGGCATGTAGCGAGTACGCGATGTCTTTTAATTCGACACCGTGAAGATTATTAAGATATACACCAAGCGCTTTGAGCACGCCCACCATGTCCTGTCGTGAATCCGCTTCCAATATGCATACTTCCGAGTCCCATCGATGAATGTAGGATATTCGATCTGATTGGCTTGTGGTTGTGGGCGTAGTTTGCAGTGCGATCGGACCTATAGCCATCGGGGCTTCTTCTAGTACAACATGGGCATTGACGCCGCCAAAACCAAACGCGCTCACGCCCGCGCGGCGCGGTACAGCTGCAGTTTGACGGAACCACGGGCGTTTCTCTGTGCTCATGTAAAATCTACTGGATGAATTTGAAACAGCTTCAACCGGCTGTTCGCAGTGTAGCGTCGGAGGCAACACACGGTGGTATATTGCAAGGGCGGTCTTAATTAAAGATGCAATACCAGCGGCGGGCATCGTGTGGCCGATCATTGATTTGACGCTGCCCAACGCACAATCCCTCAGCTCGCCTAGCTCTCGGTGTCCGAGGACGCGGTGTAGTGCGTCAATTTCGGCGGCATCGCCGACCGGAGTGCCGGTACCGTGACCTTCAATCAAACTGATTGTTCGGGGATCCACATGGCTCATCTCATAGGCTCGGCGCAGTGCAAGTTCCTCCCCCTCAATGCGTGGCGCGGTGATGCTCGTCGCGCGACCATCGCTACTTGTCCCCACGCCGCGAATGATGGCGTATATGCGATCACCATGTCGTTGGGCGTCTTCCAGTCTTTTAAGGACCATGATCCCGCACCCCTCGCCTGCTAGTGTGCCGTCACTACGCTCATCAAACGGGCGAATGGTGGAGCTTCTGGATAACGCACCCATTCTTGCAAATACTTGTAAGAAGGGAAAATCGGAGAATATATGCACACCACCTGTGAGTGCGATATCGTATTGGTGAGAAAGAAGTCCGCGCATGGCATTTTCTGTGGCGATCAGGGAAGAAGCACAGGCTGCGTCTACGGTGTACGTCGCTTCCATGAAATCCAACCGATTCGCTACCCGCCCTGTTGTAATATTAGGAATTAATCCAGGTGCGGTGTCTGGTGCGAAGGGTGGCAGCTCACGTCGGAGTTCGTCTTTGATCGATTGGAGTTGGTCTGCGGTATATTCAGGATGAAGCTTTTTCAGGATACCCAACGTTTGTTCAGTGATAACACCGCGCATCAGAAGCGACGTCGCGCCAGCACCCAGGTAGCTACCGCGACCGAGGATGAGCGACCCACGTTTGTTACCGATATCCCGCATGTCGAAGCCGGCATCGGCGATCGCCTCATACGCCGTGCGCAACACGAGAAATTGATCCGGTTCTGCGCCAGGGATGGCGCTGGGCATCGCGCCGTAGCGTACTGGCTCGAATGCAAATGAAGTACCGAGAAATCCGCCGCGCTTACAATACACCCGATCATCGAGATGGGGATCGTCACTGAAGAATACATCTGGATCCCATCGCTGCGGATCCACGTTATGTACACAGTCTTTTCCATCGACGATATTCTGCCAGTATTCTTGTACGTTTCTAGCTTGCGGGAAGGTGCAAGCCATTCCCACAATAGCAATTGAATTTGCATCTGGTTGAGATGCGTCATTGTTGGAATGTATGTGTACGCCACTCACGCCGATTCCGCCTGCGTCAAATTTTTCTGCCGACCTAGCCGATTTAGCGCCTTGCTGCACGTAGCCATCATTCCTTCGAGCTTGGCGACGCACGCCATCTGATCATTGAAGAAACTAAGGTCACAGGCCAGCGTCGGACTTCCCTCTTTATACTTGATGCGAACTTCGCATCGCACGTGATCCTGGGGCATTTTTTGGAGTCGGCGATAGGCATGCAGATGAGAGGGAAGCGGCGTCACGCCAAGCACTTCCTTTGCCCAAAGGATAATTAATTGTAAACCACTGTCGATGACAACCGGATCCACCAACCATGATCCCGTACTCGCATTGGCCAACAACTGAGAGGGTCGGGAACATCGCAATATGCCGGAAATGCCGTTTTCGCCGACCGCAATAACTTGTTCAACACCGGATAGCATGGGGCCATGAAACAGCCAATCCCGCTTGGCTTGATCTAGCGAAAGGTGCAATTCACGTGCAGACTTCAGTTCTTCCGGCGCGGAGGGGAGAGGCATAGCCTCATAGTTTAGTCGGGCTTGGGCAGTATAGCGAAGTTGTCTTTCGTCGTCGCAGCGTAACCCAATAGAAAACGTGCGGTCATTAGTGTCGTTTCCTTGGGCCTCCGAATAAACGTGGAGTAGGCAACTATCCTGTTTTAGCTTGATGCCGCGCAGAATTTTTAGATTTTCGATGGTCAGGTATTGAAAATTAGGCGCTTGAACCGACACCGTATCCGCAAATAGCTCAAGTACCATAGCCATGGGCATGACACGCACACCATCCATGACATGATCGTCGAGATATACATCTTGCCGGGCGTCGAGCGTACGCTCGATCTCGATGGAATCGGCGTCTAAGCTCACAAGGCGGGTCAACCCCGTTTGCAGAAGCGGACCCGCCACTGTTGCGTCAATGCGGGAGGAAGACAAATTGTTGTCCGTCATATGTTGCATAGAGTCGGGCGTGGATAATAGTGACCCCAGAATGATTTCGCCATCCACGCACGAGTCGCACTGTAATTCCTCGATGAATGCCTTACAGCCACTGTCCGTGGAAATCATCTGGATGCCGGCTGATGCGAATTGATTGGCGAGAGCATCTGAGACCATCCCCTCGCCCGAACCCCAAGGGCCCCAATTCAACGCCGCGATGCGCCCAGGCCAACGTTGATTGAGTGTGCTGGCAAGCTTATTGAGCACTTCGTTGGCCCCAGCATAGTCCGCTTGGCCCTGATTTCCGAATCGCGCCGCAACGGATGAGAACAAGAAAAAGAATTTTAGCTCTTGAGGTCGAAGATGATTAACCAGTGAGAATGCTACCCGCACTTTGGCATCGAACACCCGTAAAAAGGACGCTTCGTCTTTATCTTCAACAATCTTATCCTCAATGATCCCAGCCGCGTGAATCACACCGTCAATCCGGCCCAATCTTGAATAGACGTCGACGATTAATCCATGCAGCGCGTCGTCGTTCGTAGCGTCTACACTGTGATACTCCGCCGTACCTCCGTTCGCGCGTATTGAATCTATAGTTTGACGAATTTCACGCTCAGCTATCAGAGTGCGATATGCTTTTTCCACCTCGCGCACAGAGGCTCGGTCTGAATCGTTCTTAAGTTGCTCACGGATCGCTGTTTTGAGGCGCTTAATATTAGTCAGCCCCACAGTCGATGGTGATTCAGCAGTTGAAGGAGATGCAGACCTTCCGACGAGCACGAATGTTCCGCTACGCTCGCGCGAAAGCCGTTCGAGGATTTTAGCGGTAATGCCCCTTGCGCCCCCGATAACTAAGATGACGTCGTTATTAGCGTGTTCATGCTCGGTAGCGCTGGTGGGCAGTGCTTCTGGAACGAGGTCGAGCTCCATGCGCCGACCCCCGATATAAGCGATTTCTAGTTTCGAATCACAAGAAATGAATTCCTTCGCGATCAACGCGCCGACGGCACTTTGATCCTGCGATTCGTCTACGTCTACAACACGAACATCCACGTTGGGCCATTCCCGGGCTACGGACTTGGCCATCCCGCAAATCGCGGCGTGCGGAAGTCGCAACGTGTTTTCGTCTTTATAACACGCAATGCCGAACGCAGCGCCTATTCGCGTAACGATACAAATGCGTGCATCAGTTACTTCAGTTGTAACGCGCCGGAACGCTTTCAGCGTCCGTAAAAATCGAAGGCTAGATGCCGCGCAGGCATCATAGGTTATTGAATCAAGACACTGATCAGCATGGCTCGTGGGTGTTAGGTAGATAAGGTGTCTAATCCGATTCAACTCGTTGGCATGGGCTTGTAAGTCGAAATCAGGGCCTATGGCCGCCTGCCGAATTATGCATATGCCTGGCGAAGAATCCAAAAGTAGGTTGTCTTGTTCTGCAAGAATAATTGGGGTCGCCCCAAAAGCGATCAACTCTCGCGCGACGTTAATTGATAAGCCCGAACCATCGTCAATAATTAAAATGGATCCTTCAATCTTCGCCATCGGTGCGGAGGACAACTCAGTCTCACGTGGTCTTATTACTAGCCTGGGTACAGGTTGCGCTTGGTTCAATGCGCGATCGTCATTGCCATGTAAATCTTCGATTCGCGTGGGATGGGACTCTGGAGCCTTGGCTGATGTGACCGCTCGATTTTCTTGTTTTAGAGCGTTCATCCATTCTCGTAGGGTCCGTCGCTGCGTGAGCGCCTCCATGTCGAGACCCAAGGCGTCAATTTGTTCAGGGTGCAACTCCCGCAAGGCACCGACGATCTCTACACGTTTGATCGAATCGATACCTAGGTCAGCCTCCAAATCTAGGTCCAATTCTAGCATGTCTGACGGGTAGCCCGTGCGATCCGCGACGATCTGTATTAGTTGATCGAACAATTCGTCACCGTCATTGGATGCGTGGGAATCACTGGTTGTGGATGCGGTATGAAATTCTTCGAGGTGCTCGGAACCAGATACAGGGGTCTTAGTCGATGTACTCGACCCATTACTTTGATGTAAAGCGCTCATCCATTCACGCAGCGTTCGACGCTGCGTGAGCGATTCCATATCGAGACCCAAGGCATCGATTTGTTCAGGGTGCAACTCTCGTAAGGCCCCGACAATTTCCACACGTTTGATCGAATCAATACCCAGGTCAGCTTCCAAATCCAGGTCCAATTCTAGCATGTCCGACGGATAGCCCGTACGATCCGCGACGATCTGAATCAGTTGATCGAACAATTCGGTATCGCTATCGGATGATGTTGAAGTTTCAGCGATGGACGTCTCAACCGTATCACGTTGTACGAATACGATTTCACTTTTTAGTTCGCTTATCGTAGAGGAATCTAGGTGTGGTGAGGTCGATACACCATTGTGGCCTAATGCACTTGGTGGAGGTTGGCCATTATCGTTTGACTCTGAATAAGGATGGTTCGACGCAACTGTGGCTTCACTCACTGATTCTGCCTCACCTGTAGTGTCCGATGGCGCTTGCGCTATGCCTGTGAGATAGCGGAGCATCACTTCTCGCTGCGTATCTACGATTTTGGACATTAATTTATGGTGAGCTGCGATGAGCGCATCGTGTTGCGCAGCGGACTTCAGCGGTTGAGGAGTCGGTCCCGTGTCCAAGTTAGATTTACGATTCGATTGACGAGAATTCTGGTTTGCTCCTGAAAGTGTTCCGTCGGTGATGATTTTTCTGCTCTTTTCCGCAATTCGCAAATTATTCTGCGATTCGTCCGTTGTGATGCGTTTATTGATCGACGTTGCAGGGGGCTCGGTGTTGGATACATTGTTGCGCGCAACGCTTGTTGGCGCGTCATGCATTACACTGGCTGGCTTTGATTCTTGATGCGCGGGCACCGAGCGATCCGCACCGACTATCCAAGTTGTTCGCGACGGTTGACGTCGGGGCAGCGCTGCGAGCAATTCGTCGAAACTCAGCCACTGCTTGACCCGTCCTTGAAAAAGTAGGGAAAAAGTGATATTCACGCCTTGAGTCACGATGCGACAGAGGAAGTCGCATAGTTGCTCTAAGCCGTGGCGACCCGCACGGTCCAATGCGAACGCGCAGTGTGGTCGGTCGGCGAAAATCTTGCCTAATAATCCAGTGAGCACACCTGAAGGACCAACCTCGACAAAAAGTCGTGCACCCGCGTCGTACATTCGCTGAACCTCGTCAACGAACTGCACCGGCGCGACGATTTGTTCTGTTAGCGTGTCCTGAAGTGTGCTTGGGTTTGACGAATGTTCACGCGCGGTCGTGTTTGAGTATACGGGGAACTGTAGCGGTTTCCAAGCTACGTCGCTTAGCACTTTGCGGAAGGGTTCTTGTGCCGAGGCGACAAGGCCCGAATGAAACGCGCATGAAACGCGCAAACGTTGCGATGAAAAGTTAAGCCCATTCAGCAATTCGCTGGCTAGCTGAAGGGATTCATTTTTCCCGGAAACGACAACCTGTTTGGGGGCGTTAATGTTTGCGATCCAAAGATCGGGAATTGACCCAATAGCGGTTTGTACATTCTCAATGCTCGCAGCCACGGCAAGCATGCTGCCTTCGTTATCGCATCCGGCCTTTGCGATAAGGCGACCTCGCGCTTCTGACACCTGCATCAACTCTTCGAACGACATCGCTCCCGCGGCGCACAATGCGGCGTATTCTCCATAGCTATGACCGCAGGCCATGGACGCGTCGATGCCCAGTTCTCGAAGCAATTCCGTTAGGGCTATCTCCACTACGCCGAGGGCTGGTTGTGCCACACGCGTGTCCTTCAGTGCATTTTCCTTCAGGGACAGATGTTCGGGCGTGATAGCGGGCGTAGGAAAAATTATCCGAGAAAGAGGCAGGCCGAGTCGATCTGATAGCAAGCGGTCGGCCCGTTCGAAAAAACTGCGCACTTTGGGAAACGCTTGTGCAAGATCACGAAGCATACCTAATCGCTGCGATCCCTGTCCGGGATAGACAAAAGCGATCGATTGAGGCCCCCATGTCGATTCGCTTGAGAAATAGATGCCCCGATTTTCCTTAGATAACGTGTTGCCGGTTGTCAGCCCATCCAGCGATTCTCGAATTTTCTTTTTTAGTTCAGAAACGGAACTGGCGGTGAATGATAGACGATGCGATCCAGGACGATCTCCGAATTCCCGACAAACGGTAGCCGCAATTTCTCGCAGTGGAAAGTCTGCAGGATCTGTGAGCGCTTCTAGAAGCTTGTGCAGTGGTGTTTGTAATGCTTCGGCGTTTTTGCCGCAGAGGACGAAAAGTTCACATGGCCAAACGTCTAGCCCTTGGGCAGAACGACCG
Source organism: Phycisphaerae bacterium (assembly GCA_029260115.1). Lineage (GTDB taxonomy): Bacteria > Planctomycetota > Phycisphaerae > UBA1845 > UBA1845 > JAJRPG01. The sequence goes on from JAJDDW010000086.1 coordinate 49,325, forward strand.
CCGCGCGTGTTGTCGTCGGTTTCCTCCATGACGATGTGGAAATTAGTGCCACCAAAACCGAAAGCACTGACCCCCGCGCGCCGTGGTTTTCCATGCACGTCTGCGAACCATGGACGTGATTCTTTGCTGACAAAAAATGGATTGCCGTCCTGTACGAGTGCGGGGTTAAGCTTTTCGACCCCCAGGGTAGGTGGAAGCGTCTTGTGATAAAGTGCAAGGGCCGTTTTCATCAGCCCGGCAGCGCCCGCTGTACATTTGGTGTGTCCGATCATGCTTTTGACGGAACCCAACGCACACGACTCCTTGCTAGCACCATGACGTAGAAATACCTTGCTCAAAGATTCGATCTCACTACGGTCGCCGGCCGCGGTTCCGGTGCCATGCGCTTCAATAAGCCCGACGGTTGTGGTAGAAAACTGTGCCTTATCATAGGCACGCTCTAGTGCACGCATCTGCCCCTCAGGTCGTGGTGCAGTCAGCCCCTTGTCTCGTCCGTCACTAGATGCCCCCGCACCTTTGATTACGGCATAGACGCGATCTCCATCACGGCGCGCGTCAGCGAGTCGTTTTAGAATGAGAATCGCAATCCCTTCCGAGATGACAATGCCATCGCCCGATGCGTCAAACGGTCGGCAGCGTCCGGATGGGGACAGTGCCTGCGTCTTACTGAAACACAGGTATGTAAACGGGTTAAGCATGGTGTCTGCGCCGCCGGTGATGACTAAGTCGCTCGCACCCGATTGAAGTTCATCCAGCGAGAGCTTTATGGCGGCGAGCGATGAAGCGCATGCGGCGTCTACTGTGTAATTGGCACCGCCGGTGTCGAAACGGTTTGCAGCTCGCCCTGCTATGACGTTAAGCAAAAGACCGGCGAACGAATCTTCCGTCCATTCTGGCAATTCGTCACCCAAGGCGCGGATCAATTGCGCCTGCTGCGCCTTTGGGATATCGGTCCGCTCTAAATACATAGGTAACATGGATCGAAAGCTATAACCGATCCCAACATTGGCAATGCCACCACCCGCGCCGAGAATGATTGAGGTCCGCTCATGGTTTTCGCTTGGAGTATTGTGGCCAGCATCATCCAGCGCCTTTCCCACACAATCCAGGACGAGCAACTGCATCGGTTCGATCGACGACAGCGTGTTTGGCGGCATGCCGTATTTCATAGGATCGAATAAAATTGAATCGATAAAACCACCCCAGCGTGAGTAGACCTTGTCGCGTTGATGCCGATTTTTATCGAAATATAAATTTACATCCCAACGGTCGGGGGGGATTTCTTGGATGGCGTCGAATCCGCTGACGATATTGCGCCAATAGGTCGAGAGGTCAGATGCGCCAGGAAGCTGGCAAGACATACCCACAATAGCTACGTCATAAGGTTGCTGCGCGGGCACCTCGCGAGGGGATTGAATGTGTACATCTTTTAGCCGCGAACTCTCACGGGATATTTGCTCGTGCAACTCGCGCATGCTGCAGGTACCAGTACGCAGACTGGCTAATTGGCCGATCATGTACATCCCTTGTGATCGCTGCTGTGCATCGGGGACCGATTCCACGTGTTCGCCGGACACATCACGCTGAATGCCCTTGGAAGCGATGCGTAGCCTTCCCAAATTGAGCGTCTCTAATTCCTGGTTGAGTTCGTCAGGCGATACGCCACGCGCTAATAGTGATCGTCGTTGATTTTCGAAGAATGCGGCGAAAGACGTCTTGGCACATCGTGAGGCGTGTCCGACACCCGTTTTCAATAGCACCGTTTCTGAACAGGCTACCGCTTCGTCTTGAAAGCCTTGTTGAATGGCACCACTTTCCACGGCTTCATGCGTGAATAGATACGCGGTTCCCAGTAGAACGCCTATGCGCACGCCGCGTTCAACGAGCTGTGCACCAAGTGCTGCAACGATTGAAGCGGATGTTTCATCATGAATCCCACCCGCGAACAAAATGTGGTACGACACGCCGCTTGCGCCAGTTTGGTCGAGATGTTCGAGTAGCACATTGATCATAGTTTCCCAAAGAATGAAACTAGACCTTGGCCCGACATGTCCCCCGCATTCGCGTCCCTCGAAGATGAAGTGCGTGGCATTCTCAGATAAAAACATTTTTAGCAGACCGGGTGATGGGACGTGTAGATACGTCGTGATACCTTCCTGCTCCAAAGTGCGCGATTGAGCAGGTTGTCCGCCAGCGATGATCGCAAATCGCGGTTTGCACTCCCGCACAGCGAACAACTGTTCCTCTCGCAGCGCCTTGGGTACGAACCCCAGTATGCCAACGCCCCATGGGCGGTCGCCTAATGCATCCCGTGTATTTCGAAGCAACTTTGTTACATCCGGTCCGCGTAATAATGCGAGGGCGAGAAAAGGCAATGCGCCAGCTTCGGCTACGGCGTTAGCGAAGGCCGGAGTGTCACTCACACGTGTCATCGGTCCCTGTACGATCGGATACTGCGTACCATGAGCTTGGGCGAGTGGCGATTGTTCACTCATGGCACGTTGCTGCGAAGCTAACGTTCGCCCTGTCAATGCGGATTGCTGTATCGCCTTACAGATGTCACCGACAGTTTTGAATTTTTTGTTTAGTGGTGCGGCAAAACATGCGTCTTGTCCAACCGCGATAATTCTTTTATCCGACGATCGTTCTCTGATTGCCGAGTGAAGTTGATGCAACGTGAGGTCACGATTTTCGCCTAGTTCCCAAGCCTCTAACCTGGATAGCCATGTATCATTCGGATGTTGTCGAAGCCGCCATCTGCCAAGATTCTCCAACTCGAACACGCGTGTCTCGCTACCATCCATACGCATGACGAAATCACGGATGTCTCGAGGTAATACTGATTCGGCGGTGAGCGCAAGTTGCCAATCTATGAGCACACCTGTAGCACCCGCTACGAAACATGCCGCCGCAGAATGCAGCCCAATACCCCCACGAACCCATACCGGACACGTGGCTCGCTGCAGGGCCGCTTGCAAAAGGATGAACGATGTCTCTTCACCCACATGGCCACCGGATTCGTTTCCCCTAACTACAACCGCGTCAGGGTGTAATGCAAGACGCTCATCGAGTGCCAAAATAGATGTGCATTCCACTATTACATGCAAACCAAAGCCGCGTAGCCGATCTATAGTTTCGGCCAAGTGAGACATTGCAGGATAGCACAACACAACCGATTTGACTTTGCCTTGCGCCGCCGCATCACCGAGTGCTCGCATGACGGAATCTGATAGTTCCCCAAGCGTGATGGTGTCAACGCCATCGTGATGAATAAGATTTTGAATAATAGTAGTGACTGCGTCGGGTGCGTGGTACTCGAGTGCTAGCCCTCCGGCATGCCCGTTGCGCATAGCTGCGTAGGCAATCGAGGGTGAGACAAATCCAGGCGGATTTAAAGCTAGTACTTGAAGCCCAAACGACATATAGAAAACCTTTCCCTTCCTCAACGCTTTCGAACGGTTCCGCCTCCGCTGCGGTCATTTTCTGACTGAGAGCGGAGAAGGAAGATAGAACAGTCAAACCCATAGGCTGCTAACGAATCGTAGTGCTACTTGTAGCTTGCCATCAATCCGCGGTAGGCATGCGCACTACAGCAGGATTCACCCCGAATCGTCTACGAAACACAAACAACGGAGACACACAGAACAGCCAACCGATGATGCCGACAGCGCCGCACGGCGCGCTGCCTGGAAGCGTACGCTGCGCGATGGGGTCCGGTTCAAACACCGCCCGGACCGTCATGTCTTGGTTCATGACGATCATTACGGCGAGGTTGTCGCCGTCGGCATCTATCTCCCAACCCACAAATCGTGAGCCGATGCCCGGCGTGGCCACTAGCAGCACCTCTTTCCCTGGTTCGAACGAACCTTGTGACGGTGTGACAATTCCGTCGTTGACAACCACAGTCGTCAATTTTAGTAAATTGGAATCCCCAACTGCCATACCCGCTTCCGGCTCACCTTCCGACGGCCGGCCCGAATTCACGAACTTGGCTTCAAGCTGGTTAGTTTCCTCTAGGACGAGCTGAATAATAGGCTCCTTCGAGTCCACAGCACCATGCCAACTATCAAACCTATTCCCTGCACCAGGAATGGCAGTAAATGTTACTTGTTCGCCGAGTGCGAAATTAGCCATATCGGGATCCGAAGAAACTTCTCCGTTTCCGATGATGGTGAGATCAAATTGAACTTCAATACCGAATCGTGCGGCTATCGTACGATCACGGTCCATCATTAGAGAAAGTGGGTTAGTTTGGCTATGTCCTGCAGGAACGTTGCCTGTCCATCCAAGGAACACTGCCCCGTCATCCGCTTGGGCAGCAACAGACACTACAGTTCTATTGACATACCTCGAAACCAGTTCATTCTCGACAAACGATCCAGTCGGCGAAGGAACTAATGTGCCCGTTCCATTCCCAGTTACGCCTATGTTTAGTGTACGTAATAAGGGACGAAAAACTGGGCTAATCGTCCTTGATCGTGACATATCTACCACGATCGGGTTCTCTGTAGGCAACTGTATCAAATCAGTCAGCGAGCCAAGGTCGCCCAGGTCCGGAAGCTGGTCTAGAAACAGGGGCGCATCTGATAACCATCCATCCAGTTGATAACCTGATAAAGGATGAGCCGTAAGCGTCACTATTTGTCCTAGCGGATAGATCTTACGAATTGACGATCCAGGAACTATTCCTGTTTGGATGGGCGACGTGGTTACGGTTCCGCCCTCTAAACCGCTTGATATGGAGAGCACAGGATCCAGTATCAACTGGACAACTTGTGTCCCGATGGGAACCGGTACCAGGTTGGACATATTGAAAAATGTGACCGTGGCTACATGCGCGCCTGCGCTAAGTTGGTTGGCTGCGACGTTGGGACGAAGTTGTAATATTTGACTGTCATGTCCATCAACGTCACCTGCAGGAGCGAGCGCTCCTGCTTGATGCGAGAGGGAAATCCAATCCGAGTCGCTGGTCGCACTCCAAAACACCTGGCCGTCGCTATCATTCTCAACCTTGATGCTGTGAGAACCAAAATTGTTGAGAAACCCGGCAGCATGGTGCAGCGTGATGTCTTGGTCCGGTGTGAGTCTAGGTGACCCACTACCGTGCGGTCGCACGATCATTGTGATGGGAATTTGCGTTGTACCTGCGCCGTTAGTTGTGTTCTCGACGAACACATTCGCAGTGTATGTACCTGGTGAAAGCCCAAACGGGTCGACCTGAACCTCGAATGAGTCCGATCCACCACTGGGTACCGTGCCCTGCGTTTTGTTGAGGGTAAACCAAGACTTGGATAGCCAAGTTAGCCGATAGTTTAGATCGACATTCCCGATAGAAGCCAGGCTCACAGTGGCGGAAGCCGGTTGGGCTACGAATGATTCGAACGCGCTGAACTGGACGAATGCCGGAGTGATCTCAAATCGTGCGGGAGCGATAGTCAGCTCAACATCGCGCGTCGTGTTGCCCGAGCCATCGCCAAGGTTTACGAACGAAACCGTGCCCAAGTATTGACCAGATGCCATATGTCTGGCAACAAGTCCATCGATTTTGGCGTTGACCGCTCGCGTATCGAATCGCAGATGGTGGATGATCGTCGCACCCGGCGTTGTGAACAGCCAGGGTTGGTTCAGGTTGACTGTAAAGTCCAGTCCGATAGTATCGCTATCTGCAACTGTCCACTCCGTTTCTGTCTCTGCTACAATGGGGCCTCCTTCGAATCCGGAAAAACGAACCGGCGTAGCGCCCGACGGTGAAACCGAAAGTGTTTGTCCCTTCGAGATCGACGTATTCGATAATAATATTAACAACGATAGACAAACGAACGATCTGGACGCACTATATTGTCTACGGCCATCGTAGCACGTTGTTGCATAAGATAACATGATTCCCCCCTCATCCTTAGTGTCTTAATACGATCTACATATACATTGCAATTTCGATTGGCGACGCACCGTCCATGGGACTAAATTCTTACGTACACCGTTAGTCTTGAACAATCTATCTAACTTACGTTTCACCGAGTAGCTCGCTGTAGCTAAAAAGGCCCGAAACAAGCTCGCGTTATCTCTTAGTATAGGGATTCCCATTTCTTAAAAAACGCATAAAAAATAGGCCACTCACGGACATACATAGGGAGGCTACCATCCCGATGCCACAGGGCACGCCCTGTATCGTTGGTGCCCGCCGGACGATTACCGTTTTAGTTCCCAGCAAGAAGATCTCACCATCGGACGTCAGTTGGGTATAGCTAGCCACGACGGTCAACGATGAGTCTGCATCGACGTCACTCACGGTGAGGACGCCCTGATCGATCGTCGCAAAGGTAGAGGGTGCGACGCTCCAATCGGCCGCCGTAGTGACATCGCTTTCAGTCTCATCCGCGAAACGAGCGACTGCAGTAAATGTGTCTGTTGATCCTGCAGCCAATTCCGCAGGGCCAAGTAACGTAACCTCTTCTAACGCATTGCCGACGTTGGTGTCGGTTCCTCCGTCGTTGTCCAAAACGGATATACGAAAGAAATCAAAGTCCGCTTCATTTTCAATATCACATTCCATACCACAACCTTCAGGATCGCCATTGGCACCACCAACGCCTACGAAAACTGAGTCGGGCAGCGTATTGGTCACGGTCCCCAGATCCGTGAAAACCTGGCCATCGCTGCTGAATGCGCCCACGAACTGGTCACCCTTTCGAAGGAGGCGAAGATAAATCTGCTTCGCATCACCGGAACTACTTTCTCTAATCGGAGAAATGGGTGGCTGAAGGTCTTCGATGCCATTCTCAATACTCAGAAGTACAATGCCTCGAAACTCGGTATCCGCCGTCTCGGCAAAGGCGAAGACCAACGCGACCGCGCTTAGGTTATCGAGATAAACGAGTAACCCTGCAAATTGCCGCCCGTTTCGCGGATCGAACTCGATTCTCGTATCGAGTACGAAGTCCCCAGAAAATTCGCGTATGAGTAAGTTCTCTGCTGAAGCTGCTTCGCCAAGTGTGCCGCGCGCTGTTGTGATATGGAAAAAACCAGGTCGATCGGTCAAAGAATATCGTTCAGGTACCTCTTGTACAAACTGCCACCCCTGCGTCAGTTGGTCAGAATCGAATTCATCTTCGAATACCGGCTGCAGGGCACCAATGGCTGACGAGTACAGCGTCAGTGTAAACAGCAGGAATGCATGTAACGACATACGGTGGAATAATCCGGTGGCAAATCGGCTATCGGATGCTGATGGCCATCTTTCCGTTCGCTGACGATTACGGTTATCTACTTGCATAGCATACAATTCCAAATCATGAAGGTCCGCTGTCAGTCACCGACTGTACGACTGTACGAATCTCGAAAAAATCAAAGTCCGCAATCGTTGGCTGATCGCATTGCTGCATGCACGTTTCGCGAATCAAGTTAGCCATACCAACGCGCACAGAATCTGAAAGCGTAGTCTCAAAATTGGCAATACGAAGAAAGTTTTCACCATCACGACTATAGGAAACGGTGAAACGTTCTTCGCTTCGTTCGAGTTGCAAGAATACATCGGAAACATTTACGCGCTCAAATTTAGCTAACGGAATCGAGCCTCCGGGAAGCTCTGCCGCTGCGGCAATCCCGCGAAAAGTTCCGGTGATTAACGCGGCCTCGATCAGCCCGATAGATACTTTTCTATCGTCGTCCCCGGTTACGATTAATCCTGCAACCTGTCGATCGGTTCCTGGAGCAAAGGTGACGTGCGTTGATACGATGAAGTTACCGGCCAATTTGCGCGAGAGAAAACTGATAGCACCTTCCTCACCCGAGGATAATAGCATCTCCGGGGCCAAACGGATCAAACCAGAATCTGCTACGAGTTCCACCAACGAAGAATCATCACCTTCGAAGGTCCAGCCGGAGTCTAGTTCCAGCGAATTAAAGTCATCCCTGAACAACACCTCGCCAATGGGACGGGGCTGGATAGGCTCCACGCATCCCACCACCAGGAGGAGAAGCACGACAAATAGGTGTTGTGAACGTCGCATCAAAAAAGTCCCGTGGTAGTGCATAGCGGTACGCATACTCACATCTATAGTGGCATTTCCAAGCCCATTATCGGACATTCTCGCGATTTTATTTGTTGTGACGCAGTAGGTTGATTCTGTTGCCAGTTGCCTCTAAAAGCAAGTAACCAATCTACTCTTCGCAAGCTGCCCCGCAAACCAAGCATTGCTGCTATTCATACGCTCACATCCTGCTAGGCCCAGGCGGGATGATAACGATAATGGCAATGAAAAGCAAGTCGAATTGTGGGATTGGAGCCTTTTTTATAGTTGTTGAATGATCTAGAGCAGAGAGCCATAGGGCTGTAATGAGTGCAGTTCGACCCTGTTGAATAAGTACCCGATGATAAGTGAGAAAACAGCAATCGATAGGCACGTAGCGTCGTTTGATGTTTGTTATTATTACGAAACAGATTCCACGGAGGGCGTCTATTCTACTAAATGTCATCCAAAGCAGGCAGAGTCTAATTAAGTGGGGCGGTTCGATTTCTCTATCTGTTGGCGCGTTTCTATGCAGTGATAGATACATTCTGGCTTCGTGATAATTATCAAAACACGACGGCTGGATTCGCTTGAGATGTTTCTCATTGACGACGATGACGTGATCGAGGCACTCTCGCCGTATTGATTCGAATATACTTTCGGCATAAGGGATACATTATACCCCCAACAATGCGAGTTCCGACTGACTGCGCGGGACGCCCCAAAACTCCCCAACTAGAGTTCTCTAACGACGCGCGTCCAATCTGCTTTCAAATCTCAACTTCGATTCACGATGGTAAAATCAGTTTGCGCGCGTATCAACGATTGGAAAAGTACATCAATTAGTTGAAAATCACTCATTTCCTGGTCCATTCACGCATGATTTCGCCAAAGCCGGCGTAATCTAACAGGAGATTCCGTCAATTCATAAGTCCTTTGTTGATAAGGAGTACGGAATAGACGGGATGGACAATGGCCGTGTTGCCTGTAATGCCTCATCTGACCAGCAGTTATGAGTGGCGACAATCACATGTAATCGCGATCTGAATTAATCTCTTCTATTGTTCATTATCCGTTTTCGTATAATCTACAAGGTTGGAAGTAAGCCACTCAAACAGGAGAGGGAGTCATGAAGATCTACTCTGGTAATTATGTTTTCCGGACTATAGGTGTCGGGATAGCTTTTGTACTTGTCCTTTCAGTGAATGGAGAAGCGGGCATCGTGTCGACATCTGGAGCGATACAACTAATTACGCCACCAAATGACGTTCGTGTGGACCAACTTGAGTCAAATGTCACGTTGTTTGTATTCTCGGAATCGTCGAACGTGGTACTACCGGTGGATATTAAAGCAGAGATTACTGAACCAGGGTTTTACAATCGAGCGGCCAATCTGAATCATGGGATGATTCCAATGGGCACAATAGTTAACAGCTACCTGGTACATGGAGACAATGTGGATGGTACACTATTTGCCCCTCATTTAGTGGGAAGTCTGGTATTTGACGAACCAGTTTTAGGCATTCTTATTGGAAATGTATTTACAGTCATACCTAATCCTTCCCTTGATGATTCAGATGCTATTCTTGGTACACCTACTACCATATACGGATCCGGAGAACGAGGCCGAGGACTTTTTTTTCCAGAAGATAGTGTAACTCTCAGTGCCGACCGTTTGACTGTCGAAGTAGATTTTCGAACTGCATTTTATTACGATCAAATTCGGATAGTTACAGTTCCAGAGCCATCCTCAATCGTCATGTTGGTTTTAAGTAGCGGCCTCGTTTTCCTGTTTCGAAAAGTTGACGTCAACCGAATAAGACTAGTCTTGGCGAGCCTGACGTGAATGGAGTGGACGAGCGTTAGAATCGTTGATCAACGCACTAACTTTCGGCATTTGAGGGGAGGGAGTACGCGTATGTCATGGAATTCATCCAGTATCCGGCTGGTAGCGGCTGTTCTTTGCTTGGTGGTCTATGTTCCTGATACGTCTGGCGATGAGTCCTTCGTTAATTGGGAGCACCCACAGGTGCATCCAGTGGATTTAACTCCCAATCGGGCTAAGCTGCTAGTGGTGAACACTGCTGACGCCCGGTTGGAAATCTTCGACGTGTCTTCCGGACGGCCCTTGGCGATCGGCTCAGTTCCAGTCGGACTCGATCCGGTGACGGTTCGGGCGCGATCAAACACAGAGGCCTGGGTCGTGAACCATGTATCGGATTCCGTGAGCGTAGTAGATATTACTGCCATGCACGTGATCGAGACGATTCAAACGGGGGACGAACCGACGGATGTAGTGTTCGCGGGCAGTCCCGTTCGCGCGTTTGTTTGCTGTTCGCAGATAAACCTCGTGCAAGTCTTTGACCCTACTATCGCCAACACGCCAATCGCCTCCGTCACGATCGACGCTGAAGATCCCAGGTCATTGGCTGTCAGCCCAGACGGGCGGGTAGTATACGCAGCAGTATTCGAATCAGGCAATGCCTCTATGACTCTCCCTAATACCGGCTTTACCGGGAACTTTCAGGGGCTGAATACGGTCAACGATTTAGATGGGCCGCACGGCGGGCTGAATCCCCCGCCTAATGACGGCGATCATTTCACGCCTTCTATAAACCCCGAACTTCCACTACCACCCAAGGTTGCTTTGATAGCCAAGAAAAATGCCGAAAGCCTCTGGATGGATGACAACGGCGGGGATTGGACGGACTTCATCAGTGGACCACTCGCCGATCGCTCTTCACGACCCGTGGGATGGGACTTGCCCGACCACGACGTGGCGATGATTGATGCGCAGACGCTTGGCGTAACTTATGCCACCGGCCTCATGAATCTTTGTATGGCGTTAGCGGTGAATCCCTTGACTGGCATTGTCACTGTGGTCGGAACAGATGCGACGAACGAGATACGATTCGAGCCTGTTGTTAAGGGTACGTTCATACGTGTCAACGCGAGCTTTTTCAACCCTGCGGTGTCGGGCCAAAAGCGCATAGTCGACTTGAATCCCCATTTGACTTACGACACAGGGACGATTCCACAAACTGAGCGTAATAAGTCTATCGGCGACCCACGAGGCATTGTTTGGAATGGCAGCGGAACCAAGGCATTTGTAACTGGAATGGGCTCCAATAATGTGGTAGTCATCGACCACGTCGGCGATCGCGTTGGGATCATCGAGGTCGGTCAAGGGCCGACGGGTGTGGCAATCGACGAGGGAAGACAGCGCCTGTACGTACTTAATCGGTTGGGAGCCTCGATATCGACCATCGATACCAAGTCGGAAACTGAGCTGGAAAAGGTCGCTTTTTTCGATCCCACGCCAGCAGTGATAAAAGTCGGCCGACCCCACCTTTATGACACACACCGAACGTCTGGACTCGGCCACATCGCATGCGCATCGTGCCACGCCGATGCTCGTACCGACCGTCTAGCCTGGGACCTGGGAAATCCATCTGGATCGATGAAGGAATTCAATCAGAATTGTTCCTCGGTCCTCAATCCCTGCATCGACTGGCACCCCATGAAGGGGCCTCTGTTGACGCAAACGCTTCAAGACGTCATTGGCAAAGAGCCATTCCATTGGCGTGGTGATAAGGAGGGAATCGAGCAGTTCAACGGCGCGTTTGCTAGTTTGCATGGGGACGACACTCTTTTGACGACCGATCAGATGCAGGAGTTCAAGGATTTCCTCGCGACCATTACATTCCCGCCGAATCCCTATCGCAACTACGACAACACGCTTCCCACGGACCTCCCGCTGTCTAACCAATTCACGCCGGGGCGCTTCGGACCCCAAGGACTTCCCTTGCCCAATGGTGATGCTGCCCGCGGCCTGAGATTGTTTCGGCGAGGCGGCTTACAGCTAGGCCGGCATTGCGTTACATGCCACACGCTCCCTACCGGGATGGGCACGAACTATGATTTGGATGGGTTGCTATTCAAGCCTCTTCCGCAGGGAGCAGACGGCAGCTTCCATCACGCGACGCGTCTGCGGCCAGGAAACGTCAACATCAAGATACCGCAGCTTCGAAACCTCTACGACCGCGTAGGCATGGAGGCCACGCAGCTAACAAGCCGAGCGGGCTTTGGCTTTCTGCACGATGGCCAAGCGGACTCGATTGCGCGACTCCTCACTGCTCCAGGGTTTTCGTTTTCGAACATCCAACAGTTAGCTGATGTGATAGCCTTCCTCATGGCTTTTTCCGGTTCTGATATACCGGTTGGCTCGCCCCTTACCCCGCGAGAGTTGCCTGGTCCGTCAAGCAAGGACACACACGCAGCCGTGGGTATCCAGGTGACGTTGAATCAGAGCAACCGAAATGATTCCGCTACATTTTCATGGCTTGTGGATTTGATGGCGTTAGCAGACACGGAATACGTCGGTCTTATCGCAAAAGGGGGCGCTCATGGTCAACAGCGGGGCTACGTTTACGAGGGCAACGGGTTATTCCAATCCGACCGCTTAGCAGAACATCGGAACATTGATGATCTACGGCTGTCTGCCGGCAATGGAACAGAAATCACTTTCACGATCGTTCCAGCTGGCACGGCAACGCGTATCGCCATTGACCGCGACGAAGACGGGCATTTCGATCGGGATGAAATAGATGCGTGCAGCAGCACAACCGATGCAACCAGCGTCCCCGGCAACATTGTGATCACCGGTGACATCGACGGCAATGGTCGCATCGATGCCGCAGATACTGGCAAATTCGTTCGCTGTGTTAGCGGTCCAGCAAGCTCAGCCGACGATCGCTGCCGCTGCTCGTTCGACTTTGATCTCGACGGCTCCGTCAGCTTGGACGACTTCGCTGTCATGCAAAAATCCTACGCACCTTCTAAATAAAGATGCGTTCTTGCATCGTGATAATCATCAAAATGCGAACAGAGAATGCATCGCATGTGTTTTTCAAACAACACAATGACGCAATCAAGGCACTCTCACCGAACGGATCCGAGTATTCTTTCAGGCCCTGTTGAATAACGGACACGCTTCCGACAGTTTGAAAACACACGCACCATCAGCAAACGGATCGAACTGATTAGCGGCCTTTGTCGCGGTTCGTATCTTTCATATTGATCTTACGGATGGCCCCATCGTGGCAACCACGCTTAGCCACTTCTTGTGCAACATGTTTTGTGCAATAGCCATTGTCGGCATAGACAGCGCCACTGCGCGGGCATACATGGGGCAAGCCTTTAGCTCCGGAGCCTATGGCCCAAGATCTACCGACGTTATCGAGGTCGCAAATGGGAAAAGTCGGGTTCATGGTCTAATCCTCCCATGTTAATTCGTCGGTTGTAACACCTTGCAAAGTAATCACTTACGATCGGTTGGGTCGTTGGACATTACGAGGCCTCGCCCCAGGTAAAAAACATTTTCAATTTTTTTTCAGATTTCTATAGGAAAAACATGTCCCCATGTCGCGGTCCTTTTCAGGAGGGGGTCTTGTGAGTCCAGGGAGATTTTGACATGAAATTAAAGAATGATCAACTTGCAAGTGTCCGCGAAAGTCTTGCTTCATACAAAAATGGATGTGGTTGCCGTAAGTCTGGTGCACAACGGCACGTAACCGCCGATGGACGCCATGGGCGCCAATCATGCCAACCGGATAGTCAAATTCTTCTACAACCGAAATTTAACAAAATGGCCTTGCCGTTTGACATGGACATTTTCTCTTTGCAAGTATTCACCGAAATAGTTCGCTCGTTTTCTCGAGCGAATTCTGCCATTGGATCAAGCCCCCACCAGCGGCGGGTTTGCAGCGTTTGGAGAGCAGCCAATATGAAATTCGATACGAATAGACTATGGAAAACTATATGCCTAATTACCATCGCGATGTTGGGGCACACGTCGGCTGCGCGAGCGGACGTAGGACCGCCTGTCGGCATCAGCTTGATCAGCAAAGATGTGGTGGCCAGCACCGGACTGGTATACGAGGGCGAAATTGAGATTCGTGTTCATAGATCTGGCGAACTGAGCGATATCCAGATTGCGGGCGACGGTTGGGTCATCAAGACATCCACGATGCCCACCCAGGCCCAACAGGTCCAAAAGGGTAACATGCGCGTCAAGTTCCAGGCGACTCCGACTGATCCCGATAGTCCCCTGGCGCTGAGCCTTCGATACAATGGTCGAATGGTGAAGCGTGTCTTTGAAGTTGGTCCGGCGCATGCAGACCTCAAATTACAGCAACGACCTCTCCTTCAAATTCCCAATACCAGTGGGCTTCGCCCGGGGCAAACGGTTCCAGTCGAAGTGCCCCAGGAATCGGTTCTCAAATCTTCTGGCGGCGCTGTACCGATTCAGGTGGTCGGGCGCGTCGTCTACGATCGCATCGGAATGGATCGGTCGAATCCTCTGGACGGCGATACGAACGATCCGGAAGACATCGTCCCAGCCACGGTAGGCGCCGACACTATGCGCGTTCAACTTCTGGACAAAGACCCATTTGGATTTGAAATCATCTGGACAGGAACCACAGATGAGAATGGGTATTTCGACTCGGGTACGGTTTGGTGGGACGATTGCGATATTTCCGGTTGCGATGACCCGGACTACGTTCTACGCGTTGCGGCATTCTCGCCCGATGCAGTGTTGGTCCAAGACAGTGATGATGAAACTTACGATTACTTCCAACCGGAAAGGTTGAACTCTAGCGAAACGTTTATCGATTACGGCGTGCTCAGACCCGATGCCGGACACGATCCGGTTATCCACATTCTCAATACGGTTGTTCGGGCTAAGCGATTCACAGAAGAAGAGGTCGGTATACCTGCAGGCGGTGTCCTTGTTTTCTGGCCTGACGATTCAAAAGGCGGTGGCGCCTGGTACGTCGAAAGCGAAATCACAATTCACATAAGCACCCAGCGCCAATGGCGAACTGACACCATCCTCCACGAATATGGACACCATCACAATAGCCACTTCTACGGCGCTCAACGTCCCGATCCGAGTTACTGCGATCCAGAGATGGACTGTGATACCGATCCTGTCAATAACGTTTGTGGGCATTGTATTTGGTGCGACGAAAACCCTGTCGATGCGTGGTTTGAGGGTTGGGCAAACTGGTTCGCAGATGTTGTTACACGCCACTATCCTGAGCGATACACCAATGAAGACGGAACGCCGTTTGAACCACTCTTCACGCGCAGTCAAGAATCTCCACAACCGTGCGGCGGTGGATCCTATGGCAATCGAATTTCTACGGAGGGGTTTGTCGGTGCGCTGTTACGTGATATTGAAGATAATACCCAAGACGATCATGACGACGATCCGGATTCTAACAATGTCGTGACCGACGGCGTTTTTGATTCCCTGTGCATCGGTGCAGGAAAAGTTGTTTTTCTCACGTACGCATACGATCCGATAAATGTCACCCAATTTCTCGCGGGTTACCTCGACGCGTTCCCAGCAGAAACACATTTGCTTTGGCCAACGGCTTTCAATGTTGGTGGAAGTGCCTATGTCTCCATGTTTCCGGCAGATACGCAGCCACCTGGAGATGTAACGGTTCTGGATTCACCGTCTCACCCCCTCGGTCAAGGTGGTGGAATGGCCTGTATGACTTTCGCCTTCGAACCGCCAGACGACGACGTGCAAGGTTCCAACTTCTACAGCTACGTCGTATCAGATGACCCTGCAGGCGTGGAGCCCGACGAAGGCGCTGACCCTGTAAACCCAGGCGCCAATTGTGGTATCGAGTTTACCGTACCGATTTATCAACTAGGTGAATACTACGTCAACATCAAAGCGCAGGATAACGATGGAAATTGGTCCAGCCAATGGTCCACGTTCGGACCATTCGAAGTGCTCGATTGTAACAACTCCGGTCAGCTTGACATCTGCGACATCGACTGCCGCGTCACCAGTATTCCGGGACTATGCAACTTCGGGATTTCTCCTTGCGGATCGGTGTTTTCCTGCACCGAGAACGCTCAGGATTGTAATGGAAACTGGGAGCCCGATATCTGCGACGTGACTTCGCTGCGCAGCGAAGATTGCGACATCAATGGTGTGCCGGATGAATGTCAGTCCATGAAGCATTATACCGGCGGAAAGGGCAATCCGGACCAGAACAAGTGGGAAGAACCCGAGAACTGGGAAGAACTATCTATTCCGGTGAACGGAAATTATGTCTGCGTTCCGGCCGACTCAGATGGAAATGCCGTCGTGTACAAGCAAGATGATACCATTGTATCTTCGATAGCTTCCTACAAAGATTTCGTCATAAGCGGACTTCAGTCACCCTTTCCGGACCTTGACCTGCTGTACAACTCCTTCGTTCTTGGAGACTTTCAAATGGACGGCAACTCGACGCTCACGATCAATGATCGTTTGTACGTCGATGGTACATTCTTCTGGTTGGGCGGTAGTATCAACGGAAACGGAATCATCGAGGTTAGCGATGGCATGAGTCTTACGCCGAGTTCCGTGAACCTCAACAGTGCCGACTTCCTTCTCCGCAATGGTGACGTTGACACGGGCACGCTCGTCAACATAAATTCCGGTGCAACATTCCAGATCGATCCCAACGCCAACTACAACTACAGCGGGGACTACTACTTCTTCTACGGGAGCAACGGAAAAGTAATAGTGCGAGGCAATTTGACTCGAGAGGCAGGAAATGCAACAGCCACTGTCTTTACGCCGTTGGACAACGAGGGCACCATTCATGTTAAGGCGGGTGAACTTTTCCTCGCGTATCCTGGAACACACTCTGGACAATTCGACGGTGACCTCGGAACGTCATTGAAGTTCTCGGCTGGAAATGGTGTGCATGATTTTCTACCATCATCGAGTATTACGGCTCCTGTCGTCGAATTCTTCGGCGGCACGGGCAATATTCATGGAACCGTCAACATCACGGACATGCTCCTTGGACACGGTGGAACCTACACATTTGCGAGCGATGCCACCATCGTCGACTACAGCCCCGAACTTCATGTCAATCTTGGTAAAGTCGTGTTCGACGCGCCAACGGATCGGGCAATCAGCTTTGACACCGTAGCGCTCACCAACCCGGGACAATCGCAAGGAAGAATCGATTTCAATACCGGTTTTCCGGTCAACATTGGCACGTTCTCCATGCTCAAGGGCGCCCTCGCCGGTTCTAGCCCTGTCAATGTTAGCGGAACTTTTACGTGGACCAACGGTAGCTTTTTTGACGGAGGCGCGATTACGGCAAACGGTCCCGTCGTCATCAATGCGACCAGCAGTAGTCGAACGCTTTCACGAGTCCTGAATGTGAATGATCAAGCGAATGTTTTCTCCGGATTCGGTATGAGTGGAAGCGCCGCGATCAACATCATCAATTCCGCCATTGTCAATTTACAATTCAACAGTGGAGGAATCTCAGGCCGAACCATCAACAATTTCGGTACGATTCTTCGGACTTCCGGTACTGGAAACGCCAGCCTCGGTTCATTCTTGAACAACACTGGTTTCATCCATAACCAGACGGCCACGCTCACATTGAACGGTGGAGGCACACACACCGGTGACGTGCGAAGCGAGCCTGGAACATTGTTGAAATTAGGTGGGACAACAGACTTCCTGCCAGGATCTACCCTCGTGGCCGAATCCGTCGAACTCCTTTCGGGAACCGGAACAATGCGCGGAAGTGTCAATATCTCAGATACCATGAGCGTGACCGGCCACGCATGGACGTTTACAGACGAAGCCGACATCATCAACTATGGCCCTCATCTGAATGTCGTTCTTGGAAAGGTAACCTTCGAGGGTCCCACTGATGCACCTATGGCGTTCGATACCGTCACCATCGGACCTGGAAATTCCTCTTGTTTGGTGTACTTCAACAGCGGACAGCCCGTGAATATCAACACGCTTACTATGAATAACAGTGCCGGTCTTTACGGCACAAGTCCCATTACGATCGCCGATCAATTCACGTGGTCGTGGGGTAGCATTAACGCCGGAGGCGCTATGCGGTGTGACGGAAACACAACCGTCAACCCAACCAGCAGCGCTCGCACCTTGTATCGACCGCTCAACAACTATGGAGCGATGACCGTTCGTGGCACGTTCTCCTTGGCACCTTCCGGCCCCATAAACAACATGCCCAGTGGAGTCATGGACATACAGTTTGAGAATGGAGGCATTGGTATCACAGGTGTGATCAACAACGAGGGCACGATGATTAAGTCGACAACTGCGGGAGTAGCCGGGTTGCCCAATCTTGTGAACACCGGAACCGTCGACGTCCAAGTCGGCGGAATCAGCTTTCACACGTCGTATGTCGGATATACCCAAACTGCAGGTGAAACTATCCTCAACAATTCATCCGTCGAGATGCTCTTCGGTCATAAGCCTTTCAAACTTCAAGGAGGATTGCTCAAAGGCAACGGCTCTGTCGTCGGCGAAATCGAAAATAGCGGTGGAACTGTTACCCCCGGGTTCTCCGTTGGCGAAATCATGGTCGACGATTACACGCAAGGTGCCGGCGGCGTTCTTGAAATCGAAATCGGCGGGGCTAACGCTGGGGAATTCGATGTGCTAACCGTGACCGGCTCCGCGACGCTAGCCGGTGAACTTCGCATTACCGACCTTGCGGGATTCAACCCCCAATCAGGGGACACATTTGTCATCATGACGGCAACTTCTATCAGCGGAACGTTTGATACCGAAAATATGCCGAACCACTACACCGTCGCCTACAACGCGACTGATGTGACTATCCAAGGTTTCACACCCTCGCCAGACCTAAATGGTGATGGCGTGGTGGATCTCAAAGACTTTGCACTATTTCAGACTTGTTATAGCGGCGCAGGCCAACTACCCAACGCAAATTGCGCAGCGGGTGTCAACGCCGACCTTGATATGGATAACGACGTGGACTTCGACGATTACTTAATTTTATTTGCTGCGTTTACCCCATAAACATCAGCTGTCATCATGCGAGAGAGATTAAAGTTAGTCTCTCTCGCATAGCTGGCAACATGGTTATCAATTCTCATATTACCCGTCTACTAGAGTTGCTCCCCGTCAATAAACGAAGCTCGATTGACGTTTCAGCCCATTCATGTCCGAAAATACCCCCTGACTTAGGATTTGAGAAGCATCTACTATCTTTTCTCCAATTACCTTGACCAACGCGATTGGCCATGGAATCATTATCCGAAGACTATGCACCCTATTTTCTAACAAGTCTTGCCAAAATTATATGATGGCATGAATGTTAGATTGGCGCTTAGTGGAAAAAGCGTACTAATAAAGGGATATAAAATAGTAGCCATTCGGATGAGCCAGGAACGATTTGAAAAACTAGCTACGATTTTTGAACACGTCCGCGGGCTTGAACCAGATGCGCGAAGCGTCCATCTCGATCAGGCATGCGCCGATGATCCAGCGTTGCGCGATGAAGTTCTGGCTATCCTCGATAGGCACGACCGTGGCGGTATGCTCGACGCTCCCATTCAAGCCATCGTTGAACCACCATCGCCTGTACCGAAACGTATTGGCCGCTTCCGAATTATAGACCGCCTCGGTCGCGGCGGCATGGGCGTTGTTTATCGCGCGGAGCAGGATAAGCCTAGCCGGCAGGTTGCGCTGAAGATGATGCACACCGGCTTGGTTACACAAGAACTTCGACGACGATTCGAATTCGAGACTAGTGTGCTCGCCCGCTTGCAACATCCCGGTATCGCCCAAATTTTCGAGGTCGGCACCTGGGATACAGGGAGTGGTCCACAGCCCTTCTTCGCCATGGAATTGGTTGAAGGTGTTGCGTTAGACGCCTACATAGTGAATACAAAGCCATCGATCAAGGCGCGACTAGAACTCTTCATGGCCATTTGCGATGCGGTTCATCATGCGCATCAAAAAGGTGTCATACACCGAGACCTCAAACCTGCGAATATACTTGTCACATCAGATGGCCTGCCAAAAATTCTTGACTTTGGCATCGCCCGCGCGACAGATGCGGACCTGCATGTCACTATGTGTACTACCCCGGGCCAACTTGTTGGCACGCTAGCCTATATGAGTCCTGAACAAGTGAGCGCATCTACAGATCGCCTCGACACGCGGTCTGACGTATATGCTTTAGGCGTCATTCTCTATGAGCTGCTCGCCGAGCAATTACCATATGATCTTGGCGATAGCAAAATTGCTAGTGCGATTCGAGCGATCGAGGAGTGTTCGCCGAGATCGTTGACAACTGTGAGTCGTGCGCTGCGCGGCGATTTGAATACCATCGTGCTCAAGTCGCTGCGAAAAAAACCTGAAAATCGCTACCAATCAGCCTCTGACTTATCCGCAGATCTACGCAGATTTCTTGAGCACCAGCCAATAGTCGCTCGACCTGCGACGGCTTGGTACCAATTCAACCGATTTGCGCGTCGCCATCGTGGATTGATGGCTGGGATGGTCGGTATTATGATCGCGATGATAGTGGGCGCGGGTGCCGTAGCATGGCAGGCATCGCTAGCACGCGATGAAGCACGAACACGTCGAAAAGTAGCAAACTTTCTTCGGGAAATGCTTACCTCAGTAAATCCGGCTAAGACCGCTGGTAAAGCATTGACGGTGCGCGAGATGCTCGACACTGCTGCCGCTGATCTACATGATCGTTTTCAGAATGTGCCACTTGTTCGTGGTGAGCTTCATGACACTGTCGGATCAACTTACTATCAGCTTGGTGCCTACGAAGACGCAGCGCTTCATACGCAACAAGCCATTGAGGATTACCAAGCCAATGCTGGGCCGCAGGCAAAATCTACTTTGCTGGCGATGTCTTCGCTTGGATTAATTCTATCCAAATTGGATCGCGTAGACGAAGCTGAGGCAATCTTGCGAGCCGCGTGGCAACGAGGCGCTACTTCGGACGAAACAATATCGGATAACATATGCCAAAACTTGGCTGTTGTGTTGGATAAACAAGGACAAAACAACGAAGCGCTGCACATGTTCCAAGGCCTGTTCGATCGAATCCGTAAACGATTTGGTGCAAATCACGAAGCAACATTCTTAGCGCAGAGCAATGTAGGCAGTCTCCTTGTGGAATTAGGCCTGAACGATGAGGCTCTACCACTCTTGGTTGATTGTCTCAAAAGAAGTCGTGATATCCTTGGTGACGATCATCCTAAGACTATCGCTGCCATGTCTAACCTTGGGGCGTTGTACGGAAACATGGGACGTATGGAGAGCTTGGCACTTCTACAAGAGGCCGTTGAGCGTAGCGAGCGAGTGCTCGGACCAACCCATTTAAGTACGCTACGGCGCCGTCAACAGCTAATACGCAGCAGCCTGAGGGAAGGAAAATTCAACGCCACTGTTTTGCAAGCACGCGAATTTTTGTCGCTCTGCGTACAAGAATTAGGTCAGGCACACAGTGAAAGCCTTGCCGCGCTCGAAATTCTAGTCACAGCCTTGGCTCTCGGTGGTGATACGGATGCTGCAGAGCGTCTAGCCCTTGAATGGTACAATCGCCTAGAAACCGAGCTCGGCGCTGCGCACCGCAGTACTGGGCGGGTAGCGCTATTGTTGATGAATTTTTATGAGGAAATGAAAAAATCAAAAGAACAAGCCATTTGGCAGCAGCGAGCTGATGCCTCGTCATATCGGGCACGTGGCGTCACATCCAATTGACCTAAGCCCGCTCCGATTACACAATGCGGTTACCAATGTCAGAAAAACAACCATCCTCACGAGATGACGTGCCCGGACTCGCTCGGCAGGTTTACGATGATCTTCATCACATCGCTGGTGAGTACCTACGCCGCGAGCGCGCGACCCACACACTTCAGCCGACAGCGCTGGTCCATGAGGCCTATCTCAAAGTGGCCAAACGAGACGCGTGGAAAAGTGCGACTCACTTCCGCGCTGTAGCGTCGAATGCCATGCGACAGGTGCTCGTCGATTACGCTCGCAGTCGTGGCCGACAAAAAAGAGGCGGAGATCGCGTAACGCTTACGACCAACATCGCCTTCGAGCTTGACCGAGATGTCGAGGTACTCGCACTCGATGAAGCACTAACCGAACTAGCCCTACTCGACGCACGCAAGGCTCGTGTCGTCGAGTTAAGATTTTTCGGCGGTATGACAGCTAAGGAATCCGCCGAAGTTCTCGGCATCGCACAGAAAACCGCCGAGGCGGATTGGTACTTCTCAAGGGCTTGGCTACACGAGCGTTTAGATTCTGATCGCTAACTATTTCTACATTCCATTAATCTCATTCGGAACAGTAATGGTCTAGATCTTTGGTCTGCACGCGTTATCGTGCATAGAAAGCTATTGTAAACAACGAAACATGGTACGCTCATTCGGACATAAAAAATATAATTTAGTTTTTCGAGTTGCGATCCCCATTATTCAGCGAGCGTTAATGGGATGGACACCTGAGATTCTGAAGTGATCGTCTGGTATGGAACATTAGGAATCATGTGCATACATGTAAAAAGTACTCATCTAGACAGAAATAAACATTTAAAAGATACGAAGATGCTTATACTGGTGGTTGTTGTTAAACAGTAGATTTGTTCGCATCAACTTGGCTTTTAAAGAGAGCGATGCTCGAAAGCGTTATTGAGCCCATCATGGATCAAATCATCCCCACTGCGCCGCTTGGCGTGCGTCATGCGCTGTTGATGTATGCATCACCACGAAGCGTCTTTACACGCGTCGAGGATACGGGAGCGTATGGTTGGACACTGGCTACCCTCATTCTACTGGTGACGCTGATTGGATATGCCCAAATTCAATCAGGACTCATTGACCGCAACGTCGCGCTTGCGACCGAGGCGGAGCTGGCAAACCTGGAGAAGACGCATGTTGATTTGCTCGACCGAACTGAATTGCGCGACAGGATGGCAGCGATTCACAAGGAAGCGGAGTTTACCAAATTGATCACGCGACTCGGCGTTGTGATCGCTACGCCCCTACGGTTTATCGTCTCATTTCTGCTCATCGCATCCGTTCTCTACGCTGTCGTGGCGATGACCGGTAGCAAACCAGAATATCACACACTGATGTCCATTTGCGTGTTCGCAGGCTTCATCGAACTTGCGGGCTATGCTTTGCGACTAGCCATGATGCTATATTACAGAACAACGGCAGTGGATACGACGCTTGGTGCGCTGATGGCAAACAGCAAACCCAATGTGTTTGCAGCCATCGATCCATTTCACATATGGTTTTGGGTGCTTGTGGCGTTGGGATTGACCATTACCCACCAACTGAGCAGAAAAATGGCGATCGGTATGTGTGTAGCCCTGTACCTATTTTCGTTCGGAATTCGCGTAGCTGTGCAATTTGCCAGTGCATAAATATGAAAGCCTGTGGCTAGCGGCGATCGTATACCGCTACTTCACGGAGGAAATATGATGAAAGCAGTTTGGACACTCGTGATTCTCGGTCTTATCAGCGGGGGCATCTTCGCTCTTGGCTCTTTGAAACAAGCATCGACCAACAAATCCATTCTCAATGTGGCAGAAGAAGTCGCGCTGACTGTCAATGTAGCGAAGCCGCAGCGCGGCGAGATCACCCGCCTCGTGCAAGCGCCCGGCGACGTAGAAGCAGTTCTGGAAGTCGATGTCAGCAGCGAAATCGTTTCTAAAATCATCGAAATGCCCGTCGAAGAAGGTGATCATGTCAACCAGGGCGACCTGCTGTGTCGACTCGACGATTCTCGTGTGCAGGCAGAAATTGAATCTGGCGAAGCACGCATCTCTCAACTACAAGCGGCGATCGTCCAGGCACAGGCAGACGCGACAAAAGCTAGTCGTGATCTCCATAGACAGCATGCACTTTCCGAGAATAACGCAACTTCCGATTTGGAAGTTCGAGACTATCTCACGCTCCGCGACAAGACTCACGCCATACTCGATCAGCGCAAGTTTGAACTCGCTCAGGCCCAGGCCGTTCTCAAAAGTCTCAACGGAGACCTACTCAAGACTGTCATTCGCGCGCCTATCACAGGCGTGATCGCCAAGCTTACGGCCAAGCAGGGTGAAGTGGTGGTTACCGGCACGATGAACAATCCCGGTACAGTCATCATGACCATCAGCGATCTATCACACATGCAGGTGCGAACCCGGGTAGATGAAATTGATGTCCCATTGGTCAACCAAGGGCAAATTGCACATGTGTACCTACAAGCAGATCAAAACAAACCTGTGGCTGCCCGCGTGATGCGTGTGGCATCAAAAGGTACTAAGCCTACCGGCCGAGATGTCGTTACGTTTGAAACGCTACTTGAGGTTATTTCAGACGATAAACGTATTAAGCCAGGGATGAGCGCCAACGTCGAAATCGAAGTCGCGAAAGAAATCGACGCGATTACCATTCCCGTCGAAGCAGTCGTACATCGTATGAGAAAGGAACTACCCGACGATATTCTCGCCGAATTCGACAAGAAACAAGCAAATCTAGGCTTATCCGATCGAGCCAAGCAAGCTCAATATATCAAAGTCGTTTATATCATGAATAGTGAACAAGCCGAGGTACGACTTATAGATACCGGCATCGCCGATACCCGCCGTGTCGAATTACGTGATGGCATACAACTAGGCGATACCGTCATCGTGGGACCATACCGTAGCCTCGATCAACTCAAAGCCGGTAAAAAGGTCACGCTCAGCGAAGATGCAAAAAGGAACAGCCCGACCGAAGTGGCCACTACTGGAGAAGAGAGGCTTGTTGATGACAACAAAAATGAAAAGAGTAATAAGAAAACGGAAGCAGGCAAGGAAGAAAAAACAGCTTCAGCGGGGATAACACCATGATTGCTTCAAAAACACACCCTGGCGATTCGCTCATCGAGCTAATAGGTATTGAAAAAGTCTACCGCGTTGGTACAGAACTCGTTCGTGCGTTAAGGGGCATATCGATTGCAATCCACGAAAATGAGTACGTCGCCATCATGGGACCAAGCGGTTCTGGCAAAAGTACGATGATGAACATTCTCGGTTGCCTTGATATCCCCACAGCGGGCAAATATATGCTCCGAGGTCGAGACGTCTCAACGTTATCACAGTCTCGCCTCGCCCGCATCCGCGGCAAGCAGATCGGATTTGTCTTCCAAACATTCGAGCTGCTCCCTCGCACCACAGCCCTTAAAAACGTCGAACTACCATTAATGTACGCTCAAGTGTCGCACAAGAAACAGCGTGCCCTGGCGGCTCTCCAACGCGTCGGACTTGAGGATCGAGCCATGCACCGGCCCAATCAGCTCTCAGGCGGTCAGAAACAACGTGTCGCGATTGCGAGAGCACTGGCACAGACACCGGACATCATTCTCGCCGACGAACCCACAGGTAATCTGGATAGTAAGACCGGTGAGGAAATAATGACCATCTTCGACTCGCTCCATGCCGAAGGGCAAACCATTATCATTGTAACACACGAAGAGGAAATCGCTGCCCGGTGTCGCCGCGTCATCCGCCTGTATGACGGCCTCGTAGCTTCCGATGACACCGTGGCGCAAACCCGACCCTCACCACCCCGCGCAGCCATGACCGTATCATGACCCAGCATCTCGGCAACATGTTGACTGCACCGTTTCGCTTTGTTGGTGGTATGATATCGCAGACGTACCGCAACGTGGTGACAGCCTTCACCCAAATCTGGGCGAATAAAGGGCGATCCATGCTCACGACGCTGGGCATCATCATTGCCGTCAGTTCAACCATAACCGTGGTCGCTTTCGTGAGTGGATTCGGCAAACTCATGACCGACATGGTGCAGGGCTATGGAACTCAATTCATAATGGTACGCCCCTATCAGGCGTCTGTCTCCAGTCGACGCGGCACGCAACGGGTTCGCCTTGATATCAACGACATCGAAGCCGTGCGCACCGAGTGCCCTGCGGTTCGCCGTATCACACCCTTCGTGTATACCCACGATGGCGAAATCACCTTTGGCAATGAAAAAGTCGACGAAGTACCCGTGCGCGGGGTAACTGAACACTATCAAACCATACGCAACTTTCATGCCGACTTCGGACGCTTTTTCGGTCCCGTAGATATTGATGTCGCTGCCCCAGTTATGGTGCTAGGTCGCACGATACTGAAGCGACTTGGGGTCGATGAATCCATTGTCGGTGAACACGCTTATCTCGATGGCAACCGCTTCCTCGTCATCGGCATACTCGAAGAGAAAGGCGGGAACCTGGGTGAAGATCAAGATTTAACGGTTATGATCCCATACACGCTGGCGATCAAGTCTTACCCCAACCTACGTGAATCAATGATGTTTCTTGCTGAGGCCAGCACACCAGAAGCCACTCACCAGGCTGCAGGCGAGATCACGCGCGTTCTGCGTGCAAGGCACGGTCTGCAGCCTGGTCAACGGGACGACTTCCGCATCGATAGACAAGATCAAGCGGTTAAGCAATTCGAGAACATTCGCAATATAGCTGCTGGTATACTGGCTGGCATCGTCAGCATCTCGTTGATCGTCGGCGGAATCGGGATCATGAATGTCATGCTTGTCTCTGTCACCGAGCGAACACGTGAAATCGGATTGCGTAAAAGTATCGGCGCACGTCGCCGCGACATCATGCTCCAGTTCCTGACTGAGGCAGTGGTGTTGTGCCTCATCGGCGGCACAATTGGGGTCGCGTTAGGCTATTTCGCGACCTTTATCGCTTCTCTACATCCTCAAATGATCGAAATCGAAGTGCCTATGTGGGCAGTCGCAATTGCCTTGATCTCATCGGCCGGGGCTGGTGTCGTTTTCGGCATTATTCCAGCGTTCAAAGCCTCTATCCTTCACCCAATAGAGGCATTGCGCCACGAGTAAGCATCATATGTCAAACGTCACCTCCATCCGGAACCGCACCTCGTCTTCGGAGTCGGAGCAAGTACACGGCCCCGTGCTACGCATAGCAGCGATTCCTTGGCGGGTAGTCAACTGGTTCGGTGGATCCGCTGAACGTCACTGGCAAAACATTTTCGCCGCCATTATTCAAGTCTGGGCTAACAAGTCACGATCCGTGCTTACGACACTTGGAATCATTATCGCTGTTACCTCTACCATCACGGTAGTGTCCTTTGTGCAGGGATTTGGAAATTACGTCACAGACATGCTCCGAGGTTTCGGAACTAACATGGTATTTGTCATACCCGCCTCCCCAGGCGGTAAGACTGGCCGCATGATGGGACGCGTCGTTATGGATAAGGAAGACATTCGCGCAGTCGGTGCTCAATGCGATAAGGTACGCCGTATCACACCGTTGATGTTTTCTAATGTTACAGTCGAATATGGACATGAAAAAGTCGCAGGCGTCGAATTGCAAGGTGCGACGGAGCAATTTCAAACCATTCGTAATTTCTATGTTGATTCCGGACGCTTCTATGGCCCCATAGACGTCGACAACGGAGCCTATGTCTGTGCCCTAGGGCGTGAGGTGCTCAATGAGCTCGGGGCCGACGAGAGTATCGTTGGCGACTACGTATTTCTAAATGATCACCGATTTAAGGTTCTGGGTCTACTCGAAAAGAAGGGTGCGGTTTTTGGGGACAGCCAGGATCGCTTAGCGTTGATACCACATAGCACAGGTGTCAAAATGTTTCCTTTCCTGTCACGATTTTTGCCCTTTGTACTCGAAGTAATACAAGAAGAAGATGTCGAAGAAGCTACACTTCAAATAACCCAAGTGTTACGGACAAGGCACAATATACAACCAGGTCAGCCCAACGATTTTCGCATACTCCGCCAGGATGAACTGCTTAAAGACTTCTCTAAAGTGCAGATGGTCGCCACTAGTGTTCTCGCGGGGATCGTGGGGATTTCACTCATCGTTGGCGGCGTCGGCATAATGAACATTATGCTCGTTTCAGTCACCGAGCGAACCAGAGAGATTGGCCTACGCAAAAGCATCGGAGGTCGCCGACGAGATATTCTCATGCAGTTTCTTACTGAAGCCATGGTTCTGTCAATGCTTGGTGGGGTGGTGGGGATCATATGTGGCTACAGTATTTGTGCTATAACCTCGTTGCATCCATCCATGGTAGAAGTGAAAGTTCCGGTATGGGTGGTCGCTATTGCATTGGGTTTTTCTGCCAGCGTCGGCGTCATCTTCGGCAACATTCCCGCTTTTAAGGCTGCCATCCTCCACCCTATCGATGCGCTGCGGCATGAATAGTGCCTTACTATCGCGTCCTGACCTGCATGTTCCTCCCAAAAACTCCATCCTTGCTATCCGTCACTACCTTCTGCACTGTCATCCGCGAATTTTCGCCACTATCTCGATTGATCGCCCAAGATTCAAGCCCACTCCTGAAGGGGGCGTCCTGTTTACGATATAAGAGTTGCCGCGAAGGCGACATTCATGATGATTGATTCATGATCTCCACACTCATAGTCATGAACGCAATGATCATCGCCTTTGTGATCTCGTATTATCCGGATAGCGTAGCATTCAGTCTGTGATTCAATTGTGACTTGTTTTTAGTAGACACTATTCCGACGCTTTCTTTCGATTTTGTGTAGATTTGGATTGAAGCGTTGGGCACGAATTGACTAAGCTATTGATGACTTGTAAGCGGGCAGTCAAAACCGGCCATTTCGAGGAGACGTGGATTCGCCACCAACGCATCCTCTAAGAAGTTGGTATTCACCGGTACACCGCCGCTCGTTATGTTCGGCTGGCGGAGGCGTCCACAGATAATGTTCGTGAAGACGGTGCAGGCCAAAACCCTGACGTTGCGTTGCCACCGGGTCAACAAGCAAGGTTTGTCCATGCCTAGTTAAAAGCGAATGGCGCTAATACCGTTCCCGACTCTTGCAAATGTGTACCTCATAACGGCTCATGCACAATTCGATTGGCGAGAACTCGCGCAAGTAAGTTCAGATTATGGTGCGAATAGTACTGCAGAAAAAGCATTAGTCGATAAGTGTCTATAGATTAACGAGTTACGTTGGTTTCCTGATCGGTAGTGACAATGGACAACTATGGACATGCTGGACCGCAACCCGGGCCCGGCGAACAGCACGTGGTTGTAAAAGTGACGGTGCCGAGTGTATTACCGCACGAATCGGTGAGCGTAGCGTCATACCAATGCCTCCAAATGCCGTCGGCGTCGCTGTTGTTGGTGTTGCAGGAGGCAATGCCTGCGAGGATGAGATCGGAATTACTATCGATGTCCCCTTCGTTGATTGTGAATGCCGTGCCTGCGAGCGGTCCCGGTACATCAACGGCAAGCCCAGTACAATTAGTGGTAGCGGGGCAATCGCGCGCTACGATTGAAACCGTGGCGGGGAAGGCGACTGTCGTCTTCTCGCTATCGCGTGCCTCTAAGAAAACATCGATACTAGGACAAGTTATGTTAGCGAGCCTGCCACTAAATACGCGCTGGAGCACGAAAGTGCTGTTGCATGTTTCATTACCATTGTCGTTACCGTTGTCCGTACCAACGTCGGTGCAATCGGGGTCTTCCGTCGTGCAGCCCTCGATGCAAGTGCCGTCTTCACCACATAAGTCACAGTCCGTATCCGGCTCAGGGCAGTCGGCTTCGCATAGGTTGTCGTTCAAGCAACATCGTCCTCGAAATCGACAGAGGTGCGCGCGCGAGCAGTCCGGGTCAACCGGATCTAAGCAATCAAGCCTGCAGCAACCATTCAATTCGCAAAGGAGCTGTTCATCTTCAGTTAAGCACTTCAAATCATTGAGATCGACATTTGTGCAGCCGAAAGCGTTCACATCTGGGTCTTCCCGTTCTCCGGTGATAGAGTCCACGACTACGTCTGTATTGGGGCACACATCACTTCGATTGGGGATGCCGTCGAAGTCATCATCATCGGTTTGACGTTCTTCCAAGGCTTCGGCGGAGATTCCAAAATCCGGGCATTCATTGTCTCGATCGAGGACCAGACTTAACTTTTCAATTTGTCTCTTTAAGGATAGGTTGATACTGTTTTTTAATGTTGCAAGACGCTCTAGCCACGGTGTCACACGCCGGATGCACAGTTCGGGATCCAGTGCTTGTGAGCATGTATCAAATACCATTTCCAATCGCTGTTCCAGAACGCGTTCGACCAAACAGGAATATTGAGCTTCAGCGAATGCGGCTGGAAATTTCTGCAGTAGACAGGTAAAGAGCTCTGTCGCACTATCATTGTCCTGGCTTGACTCCAACGCAATTGTTGACACTAAGCTTGAAGCGCATTGTTCCAACGTCAAAATCGTGATACGCTGCGTTACCAACTTGGGTGCAGTATTTAGCTCAATTTCAATGGATTCCGTTGTAAAAGCCGCTACCACCCCCTCGAACACAGTGACGTCAAACGTGTCGTCATCGTTGTAGTGGAATTCAAAAGTCACGTCAGCGATCTTCATGGTGGCAACTCGATCCTGGCTGTCAAACACCACATCAAGTGTCCCGTTGCCGGTATCCGCAATGAAGCGGTTCGTACGGACCTCTGTTCCGTCATCGGCGCCGTAATACATGACTGATCCGACACTCTCCACCTTCAGTTCATCGACGACAATGAGGACGTCGCCCGATGTCGGGAACACGACACTGTCCTCAACCATGTCAAGCGTATCTCTGTCGTTGGTGTTAGAATTGTCTGAATTCGACGAGTTTTCGTTTCCGACGTTTGTGGATGTGGATTCTACCATGCAGCCGGGGACGGTCAGTACGAACATCAAAATACATGAATGTAAAATACAAGACTTCATTAGGAACTCCTTCTCTAGTTCTGTAATTGAGCCAACGAGCGAGGTCAGGTCAGACTACAAATCCTAAGGCTTGAATCTACTCCTCTAGGTTTACGCAACGATTCCGTAGGCTGTTGAAATCGTACATTTTACTGGCAAACATACGATATTGCACTTATTCCATCAACCCATGATCAATGCCAGGTGTTCGCCATAGTTCGCCATGACATAGAGTCGCGTTTCGACATTGAAATCGGCCCGGAATGCCAAATCGAGCCAGGTATCTCGTGTGAATAAAGCTACCGTATGATGGTCCTGTTCGATGCGCAGCCGACCATCCTCACGGATCAACAAGAACATCACAACTTCGACCTGGCTATCGCTTGGGTCAGAATCGTGAACATTTTCGATATAAGTCACGCTCGCATTTCCTCGACGCCGTGTTGCGTGTGACACGAACTCGTCGATGGCAGGCAGACGGAACCAATCCGGACACGTGACGAGCACGCCACCGGGATTGAGGTGCGCTCTGGCCGTCGCAAACGCGGCGCTGAGGTCCGCTTCACCGGTCATGTAATAAATGGCGTCGCGAATAAAGACTGCGTCAAAACTACGTCCCAGATGAATCGTACGCAAGTCACCGACATGATGCTCAACCGTGGGATTCTGCTGCTTGGAGTGTGTCAACATCTCTGGCGAAAGATCCACGCCAACGGCATCAAAGTCGCTAATAAGATGCGACAAATAGTCGCCTCCTCCGACACCAAGATCCAATAACGTGTTTCGGCTGCCACCAAGAAATTCCCCGAAAACTGCACTGAGAATCTCTGCCTCATTAGCGTACTCTTCTGGCTCGCTGATCAGCGGCCACCATTCGGCCAAGTTATTTTACATTCGCTCACCGCTCACTTCTTCGTCCTTCTCGTTTCAGGTATCGAAACACCATACTACAGCGGTTCATATCCGTATCGGTGTATCAATGCGCGAGTATATCAAACCCTTATCGGCACGTCGACGATTCGATGTAATGAATGGTGTCAGGTTGAATTGTATGGCATCGGAGTTGAATATGGCTGACAATTATGTAATATTTCAACCTGACACCTTATC
The DNA here is from genome assembly GCA_029260115.1 of Phycisphaerae bacterium. Lineage (GTDB taxonomy): Bacteria > Planctomycetota > Phycisphaerae > UBA1845 > UBA1845 > JAJRPG01. The sequence goes on from JAJDDW010000086.1 coordinate 81,065, forward strand.
ACATATCGCCGCAAGTATCGCAAATTCAAGTTGCAGTTACATGCATCATGATATATCCACTTGTAAAGGTAAAACCATCAGGTATGCTTAGATTAATATGAGTCAGCCACCCATTAATTAGACTAATTTAGGTTTTTATCGCAATCGCCTATTTGAAACTGGGCGATACAGGACTCGAACCTGTGACTTCCTCCTTGTAAGGGAGGCGCTCTAGCCAACTGAGCTAATCGCCCGCAGAACGACAATTTATCAGGAATAGCGTGCGAAGCAAGTAGTGTTTATCTGATCGATGTTAGGAATGTCTAGAGATTGCCTTAGTCGTCCATATGAGGTTCCAACTCAACGCCCAATCCGTCTGCTAGACGATTAACGAACGCGAAGTAGGCCGTGACCTGACAAATATCTAAGATGGCTGAATCGCTAAAGCCTACAGTTTTTAGTATTTCCACGTCATCTCGCGTCATGGCTGATGGCGTGCGGGTTAGTTTATCGGCGTAGGATAACATTTTGATATCTACGTCGGCGATGGGGGCGCTACGAAAATCCTCGGCGAGGGCGTCTGCCAGGTGATTATCTTTGGTGAGTCGAAGGAGCCCCGCTCCGTGATGGCGTAGTCAGTAATGACATTCGTTAATAGACGAGACCACTACAGCAATCATCTCCCGTTGTACGCGTGATAACGGCGACCGTCGATGCATAAGCGTCGTGTATAGTTGCACATGGGCGTCCATACTCGGCGGATTGAGTCCGTGGATGCGTAGTATGTTATCCACATGCCCAGCCGGGTCGCGGTACTTGTCGTACTTCGACGATAGCTCAGGCGAGGCGTCTTGTTCTGAAATATACGGCACGTAGGCCATGGCGGATTCCGTCTATTCTATCTAGTACGACTCTGCTTCTTGGTTGTGCCCGCCCAGCGTGTCTCTCGCCTATCAGTCGGTGCAAGCAACTATCAGCTAGGAATGCGACTATATCAAACTCGTCATCTGATCTTTTAGAATCGTGACGAGATTGGCCAAAGTAACCAGCCATATGCTGATTGTATGGCAAAGATTGTAGCTAGGTACTTCGGCGTCACCAGTTCCGCGTCAATAGCGGCACATCGATGACCCAGGTATAGCGTGAGCACTGTTATGGCAGATGATGCGATTATCGCAAACGCAGCCAACCGGCTCCAGCGTCTTACATTGCGGCCTCGTGATAATCCAACAAGCATAGCCAGGATGGCCAAGGCGCACATGCCGGAGCGAAGAAGCTTTGGCGGATATTGCTGGCCATATTCAGTCAGCACGGTATACACACCCCAACCCAATCCTCCCAAACAAAGTAAAAATAGAACAAAAGCCAAGCGGCGCAGTAGCGTACCTCTAGATTTTCCTAGAGCTGCGCCTCCAGATAAGGCTAATGTGCAATACGCGATGGTTGCGAAAGTGAGCCAGCCGTATGCAGATGCGCCCATAATGGCCTGCGTCGTCTCCATGCTCCAAGCGGAGGTAGGCGTTGCAGCGGAAGGCGGTACGGGAGCAAGAGAAGACTCGGGTACACCGAACATTTGTCCGAGCTGGCCCATGTCCATTTCTACAATTGGCGTGTGGGTCATCAACGTCATATAGATGACTTTTTTGTCGATCTCCCACCAAGAAGCGTAAGCCATGGCGCCAGCTAGGATGATACTGAGGAGTCCAACCGGCAATAGCAAACGCGACGACCGCCCTGGTCGCGACGCCGATACTGTTGCACGTTTTGTTCGTCTGCCCGAGGCGCTGTAGATGACTTTGATTTCAAGCGGTGAGGATGTCATATCAATCGTTACTTGCGTTACTTGGCCAATCGCGAGGGCCTACGCTGACCAGGTGGCCTGCGGCACTCAGCGGGAATTTTGTCATATAATCTTGTACCGAGTCTACTGTAATCTGGTCTACTTCAGATAGCATCTTGTCAACCGTTCGGGGTTGGCCTAGATACTGCATGTCGTCCATCAACTGCGTGAGCCGATGGTAGGGAACCTCCGCTTCGAGGGCTAATGATGTGCGGCGACGGTTTCGCACGCGCTGGACCTCATGTTCTTCTACACCGTCGTCGTTGATGCGCCTCGCTTCTTCACGCATGGCGTCGTGTAATTTCTCGCAATTCTCCGGCTGACAGCTTCCGTATAGCAGCATCATGCCGGTATCAGCAAATTCGTAATGAAATGCGGCTGCCCTGGGACTCAAACCCGTTTGAACAATGTTCCAGAAAAAGCGAGAGTTTTCGCCGCCAAGAATCGTTGCCACCGCAGAGGCAATCTCGGCCTGGACGCCCCCGGCTGGGGCGGCAGGAATGGTTATCGCGACAATTTGCTGCTTGAATCGGTCCATCTGCAATACGTTGGTGCCATTTTTCATTTGCGGCGGAACCCGCGTCGACGTCGTGCCCGAGGGACGCCATTGGCCACAATGTCCTTTGATGGATTTGATCACCGCGTTAGGATCGACATTTCCCGCGACGACGAGCAGCATATTATCTGGTGCATATCGCTGTTGAAAATAGGCCCACATCTGGTCTCGCGTTAATGCCTCGACGGTCTCGTCGTATCCAAGAATAGGCCAAGCTAGCGGATGACCTTCGAAAACTTTTTCCTGTAAAAAATCAAAGGCGACGTGCTCAATCTGATCCTTAGACATCGCAATTTCTTCGAGTACGACGTTGCGTTCCATCTGGAATTCTTCTTCTGGCAGTGTAGACGTCATCATATCTGCCAAGATTTCGATCTGCGCATCGAGGTCAGCTTTGCGCACCCAGCCATAATAAATAGTGCGGTCTTCGCTGGTGTAGGCGTTGTAGGAACTGCCAAGTTTGTCGAAGTCGGTGGTGATGTCACGCCAATGTCGCTTGGAAGTACCCTTGAACATCATATGCTCAAGAAAATGTGAGACGCCCGCCTGCGGCGCGACTTCATCGCGAGCGCCGGTGTCTATTAGAAAACCAGCGGCTGCGCTGCGTACATCGGGCATCTGTTCGATCACAATGCGTAATCCGTTGTCCAACGTTTCCAAAATATATGGATCACTCATATTGTTACTGCGCCTCTGCGTGGGATGTATTCGTTGACTGTTGTAGCGCCTTAGGGCCTAGCGTAACGACGCACATTTTGTCGCGTGGATGCGTAGCTAGGTATCGCTGAATATCGTCGATAGTCACGCGGCTAAACTTATCCGCCTTTTCCGTGGGCGAGATAGGGCGACCATGAAAAAATAGGTCGGAAGCGATTTCGTGGCTGTGCGATCGGGTACTGTCGCCGCGCGTTTCCTGGCTAGCTAAAATGCCGGTTAGCGTGCGGTCAAGCTCTTCCTGGGTGATATCGTCGGCGAGCCGATTGACCTCATGTAATAGCGTGTGGAAAGTCTTATCGCAGCGTTCAGGTGTTGTAGAAGCGCCTAAGAAGATCATGCCGCTGCCGCGCGGTGTTTCTTGCCAAGCGCTAACCCAATAGACAAGCCCTTGTTTTTCTCGTACTTCTGTAAAGAGTCGAGAACTCATCCCGCCGGAAAGAATTCCGAGCATGACCTGTTGTGCGGGGAAGTCTTCATGTCGTGCGTCGACGCCTGGCCAACATATGGAGATTTGCTCTTGTTCGAGTTTTTTGTCTCGGTGTAATACCTGAGGCGTAAACTTGACGGGCACTGCTTCTCTTCCTTGCTTGACAGGTGATCCGAACTCGGAGAAATGTTTCTCGAATACATCGCTGACGCGCTGTGGGTCAATATCACCAGCAACGGATAGCAACATGTTGCCAGCGTGAAAATATTTTTTCCAGTGTTCGACAAGGTCTTGTCGTGTGATGGCATCCAAAGTGGCGACTTCGCCGAGTGGATGTCGGCCTAGCAGTGGGCCAAAGGCGATTGGGCCCATCATTTTTTCCGACAAGCCGCTAGCGTCGTCTTCGAGCGTGCTCAATTCCTGTTTGGCTAAATCAAGGTTGACGGTCAGCATGTTCTCAGGGAACGTCGGTCTACGAAGAAGCTCAGCCTGAAGTTCTACGATGCGTTCTAAATGTTCGGGTAGAACCGTGCAGGAAAAAGTTATGGTTTCCCGTCCCGCACCAATGCCGCTACTGGCACCAATTACATCCAGCGCGTCGGCTAACTGCTGCCCTGTATAGTTCTCGGTGCCTTTGTCGATCGACTCGCTGAGGATGTTCATGAGGCCGAGTTTGTCAGCAGGCTCGGTAACCATGCCAGCTAAGACTCGCAGCTGGAAACATACAACCTTACGTCGTGGCAATGGACAGACGGCGTATTCGATGCCGCAAGGTAAAGTGTCGTGTACAAAGTCGGTCATAAAGCGTCCTTGGAATTATAATTACGCCACTGTGCAGCCGTCACGTTAATCTGTGGTCTTAGCTTTGCACTAGTCCTCAATGATCGGCTAGTAGGGTATTGGGCTTGCGAGAATTGTGCAACATCAATGAGGCTTGACAGACTCAATCGGCAGTGGGGCGGCGAAGGTTTCATTGAACGCCTGGAGCGACCCCGGCGTCACGCCGATACGCCAATTTGGCTCGCCTTCGCGACGCTTGTCTAAATTGAACCAGATAGCCGCTTTGATTTGTGCGTTGTGGCTTATCTTATCGAATGCGTCTCGAATCCAATCACTTCGCTGGTTCGCCTTTCCCGGCGCACAACCAAATTCTGCTAAGATGATGGGTTTGGATGGGTATCGGCTGGCAAACTGCTTCAGCGTATGGCTAAAAACATCGTCAAAACTTTGCCAATGATGCCATTGGTCATGGTGCTCGCCGAAGTTGTAGCCATCCACGCCGACCCAGTCGACGAAGCCGTCACCGGGATAATACAAATGCATATTGTTGTCATCGGTGTTGGGGCAACTAATTACATTCGGTGCCCAGACCCATTCGACATTGGCCGCGCCGACTTCTTGGAAAATGCGATGGGCCCGCCGCCAAGCTTTCACATAAGCGTCTGGTTTGAGTGACCAGGAAAACCAATCGCCGTTAAACTCGAACCCGAATCGAAAAAGGATGCGATGCCCGTCAGACTTAGCGTCGTTCGCCCATTGGCGGAGGAATTCGTCATACTTGCCCGCGTTAATCAAGGTGAGATAAGAAATGTGTTGCTTGTCATGCCAGGACCATAATTCCAACGATACGACCGGCGTGGCCCCGTTGGCGCGAACGGCGTCGATGGGGATTTTCGGGAAATCTCGTCCGAGGTCGCGGTAAAACATGATGTAATCTGGCTTCCGCGTAAAGTGTGCTGATTCTTCTGCAATCTGCTGCCCGTAGGCGTGAGGTCTCCACAGAATCTGGTACCGCCCCCACTGTAGCTGTTGTTGATTGGCGTGATGCGATGGGGACGAGGATGCGCCGAAAAACATGAACCCAAGTGTCAGTATAAGGGCACTAAATAGTGAGAAGCGAATTAGACTCTTAAAGTGCATACTGTTTCCGATTCGCGTTTGTCTGCTCGTTTATCTGCCGTGTCGAGAGGAGATAGTAAATCATCCCCTCATTCCCAGCCCATAATAATCCTAAGCGATCATCGTAGACAAAACAATGAATCACGCTTATGTGGGCATGATAATGGAAGGCGCGAAAACCGCTAATTCGGTGGGGCTGTAGGGGAAGTGTCTATTGGCGGTGGCGGCTTCACCGTCGTTTGCGCCTGCTGGGCATCATCTAATGCCTTGATGACTTCTTCCCGCAACGCCTCGACGAATTTGCACTGCGGTTTTGCCTCTGCAGCCATCGTAAGGAATTGTAAGGCGGACTCCGGCGGAATGCCTTTATTGAGAGATTCCCGAATGTAGGAGGCTGTGCGTTCGCACGTGCCGGCGTGGAAGGATAAATCCGCAGCGACTAGATAGGCTTGGGCGTCGTCGGGATTTAATTCGATCGCCCGCCGACTCCACTGCATCATATGAGGAATAATGTCGTTTACCGATTGGCGAAGCACATGAGGCTCCCGACGGCTAAGTAGCATCTGGCATAGTCGACGATATCGCCCACCGATTTGCATATCAAATTGCTCATTGGTGACGCGATCATTTGCTATACTTTGTAGCCATGACCTAGGCGCATCTTCGTCACCGGCCGCTAGTTGGTAATCGATCATCTGCATGTGAATACTTTGCTGTAGATCATGTCCTTGGTTCGCGGCTTTCGCAGCCTGCAGTGCCAGCTTTGCACTTTCAATGGCGTAGTTTGGTTGACTGGGATGGTTGAGAAATTGGCAATGTGCCAGCTCCGCGTATCCGATGGCCTTCGCATACGATGAGGTGTGTGGGTGATTAGTGTACGTCGCAGTCACAAGCTCGAGCGTCTCCTGGGCTTTAGCATAGTCCCCGCGTACAAACGATATAGCCGCGTCCATCCGAACTATTTCGCACGCCCATCGCGATATTGGTTGGTCCGACGTCGCGGTTTCGGGTTCGTTCAAAGTAGCCAATGCGCGATGCTGAAGATCAAGCCATTCACCCTGAGCTTCCGGCGTGTCTAACCTGCGCCCTAAAGCGTTTAAATAATCTGGTGACATGCGTCGCGTGCTTAACAGCGGCGCGATGGTCAGGGCTGTATCCTGCAGGCTTATCGTGGGTCCTGCGATTTGAAGATAGTCGAGTACAATGTCTTGATTATATGGCTGGCGCTTGATCTCTCTTTGAAGCGAAGCGGCTGCATTGGTCATCGCTAAGTCGTGCGCGCTGCGATCACCGATTGCTGCGGCCCGGTCCGCGCGAATGCGGTTTAGCGCATACTCAATTTGACCATGATTAAAGTAACCCGGCGCGCGTTCAATTAACAACTTAAGTGCCCGACTGGACAATACCAGATGCTGCTCACTTAGCGTGATATCTTGATCGGCTAGGGATAGTATCGCTTTATTTTTTGTGCCATCTTGCATGGCTCGATTACCTCGATCGAACGCGCGATCTTGATAGAATTTTGCCGAGAGCATGTGTGTGCGACTTACGCGTAACAAGTTCGTGAGTGCGCGTTGCGGACTTAGCCGGCTATTGGATATTTCAGTTAGGCGCACTGCTTCGTCGAAATCTCCCTTAGCCAGCGATTCCTCAGTCAGTTGTGATGATCGGGCACTGGCGAAATCTGCCTGCGCAAGGACGAGTATCAAAAAACCCATAGTGCCGGCTAGTCCCGTGGCGGCTAATTGTCGCCAACGTGGGGCCGCTAGAAAAGAAAACAAGGGAGGTTTATCACGGTGAGACAACGCCCAGAGCAAGCCAATGACACTATAAAACATGGTACCAACTGCCGAGACGCGCAAGCCTACGCTGAACGTTTCTTCGACGATCATACCTACGAAAGCGCCGAGAAGCGCAATGAGCAGCCATCTTTCGTTTGGCCGTTGGCTCTCCATGCTGGCGGTCATGCCCGCGCGAATGGTCATCACAATGAAGGCCGCCATGAGTAGACCACCTACAATGCCTAAATCGGAGAGGATTTCCAACCATTCATTATGGGCATGGGTGATGCGATATTCGAATACGCTTGGGTCATTAAGCACATCTTCACTAGCGAATGAATCGCCATGTAGTGTGAAGCCGCCTTGGCCATAACCTTGCAAAGGTTTTTGTGTGAACAGACGCCAGGCGTAATCCCATGCGTATAGGCGAAATCGAACCGTAGACGCCCGTGAGTTACCGGTGGTGGTATCGAGTTGTTGGCCAACGCGAATCCACATGAAAGCTACCAGTATGCAAGCTAAGATTATGGGAATCCATCGCTTGCGCTTCGGCAACGAAAAAAATATCATCGCGAGGACGCCAGCGCCAAGTCCAATCATGGGCCCCCGGGAATCGCAAAGTACGAATGCGATGCTGCAAAGGACGAGGGCCACGAGCGAGCCTAGAATGCCTGACACCCGCCGACCATGGCGATTAGTGAATTGTGAAGCTAGGCAACCGAGCGCCAGTAATATGGGTGGGATCAAGCAGGCCGCTTGAAAGATGGGGTTGCCAACCGGAAATTCTGCCCGGACGTCTGGCTTTCTGCCGTAAAAATACCATATCGCAATACACGCGGTGAGTGCGCCGAGAGCGATGATGATGCCACACGCGATACGGGCCGCGTATTTGTTGAGCGCGTTACCAACGACCAGCGACCAGAAAAACGGGATAGCTATGAGCAGGCTACCGCCCAGTGCCCAGTCCGGTGCTGCCGACCATCGGCTGCTACAAAACGACCAAAGCACATACATCGCGCCAAGCAGTTGAGCCGCGGCTAGGGGGGATATATGTTTCTTTTGACGTTGAGCCTCGAATTCAGGCGTGTCACTTGAATTGGTAGATGTATCGACTAACGGTTCTTGCTTTTGGCTAATTAACGTGGCGCTCAACGCGAGCAACGATAGGCCACACGCCAGTGAAAGTATGTATACCTTTACATCACCAGCATAGAGCGTTGGGTACTTATAATTTAGACACAGGATCGCGACGACTGCACGCAACAGTGACTCTTGATGCCATTCAATGGCACCGTCGGGCAAGGCGCTCGGTTCTCCTGCGCTGAGTATCCAAAGCCCCCCGGCTACGGCGGCGACGATTAACGCTAGCATGAAAACATGAAGCGGGCGAAGGATGTCTGGCTTGGCTATGCGAATGACGTTCATTGTTGACAAAGGTCGCTCCTGATTCATCAATACGATCAGCTATTACATTCGGTTCTGTTCAATTTGCCAAGCGCAAGCATTGCGGCGCACTACGATGACGTCGTACTGGCGAGAAAATTGGCGCGGCGTATATATCAAAATGATCGCCGGGACTGGCTACTTATTGTATGAGAGAGGTTGAACAAGCTACTGAGCTGGCGCTATCCACGGGATGTCCGCTACGCCGCTTCGGTGGTTTGCCAGCCGGGCTAGGGCGAAAAGTAGGTCACTTAAGCGGTTCAAATAGATGACGACGTGTGGGCTTAGGGACGATTCGCGCGATAAGCTGACCACCGACCTCTCCGCGCGACGGCTGACTCCGCGGGCGACGTGAAGCGTCGCGGCCAGCGGACTTCCGCCTGGTAGAATAAACGTCCGCAATTTTGGAGTCTCTGCGCACGCGCGATCCAACCAAGATTCTAGCCGGGTAATATGCGAGGCTCCAATAGACACGCTAAGATGGCCGCCAGGAGGTGTTGCTAGCTCTCCACCGAGTGAGAATAGGTCGGATTGCAACTGTTTAAGAATGTCGGCAAGCTCATCGTCGGAGACGTGCGTCATCGCAAGGCCAATGACGGCGTTAAGCTCGTCAACCTCGCCGTAGGACGCGACGCGCAAATCGTCTTTAGAAACCCGTTGGCCTCCGTACAGCCCCGTCGTTCCATCGTCACCCGTTTTCGTATATAGATTCATGCTCCCACGACTCCGCGTTCTTGGTCGCCACGGTTCTGGCGTTTGTAGAGGCTATTGCGGGCACTCAATCTTCATCCGCTAGCGTATCGGCTATTGGTGGATGAAGCGGATCAATTTTATCCGGGTTAATGTCCAATGTTTTTATCGCATCAGCCAATTTGCTTGGTTCGTATTGTCCACGCTGGGCTAGCTGTTGCAGGGTGGCTAGGCATACGTATCGCGCATCGATTTCAAATAAATCGCGTAATTCCGCGCGCGCTTCACTTCGGCCAAACCCGTCCGTACCGAGCGAATAGATGCCTTGTGGCGTCCATTTAGAAACCATATCGGGTAGTGATTTCATATAATCACTCGTGGCAACGATAGGCCAGGGTTCGCTTTGTAGGGCTTCGGTAATATAAGGAATACGCGGCTCGTCGCTTGGGTGGAGCATGTTCCAGCGATCGCAGGCAACGGCGTCTCGGCGTAAACAATTGTAACTGGTAACACTCCAAACATCGGCGGCGACATCGTACTGTTCGGCTAACATGTCCTGTGCTTTAATCGCTTCACGAAGAATCGCGCCGCTGCCGAATAAGTGGACGTGCGGCCCGCTAACGCTCTTTTTGGCTGTGCTAAACTTGTACATCCCTTTCAAAATGCCATCTTCGACGCCTTCGGGCATCGCGGGGTTTTGATAGGTTTCGTTGCCTACAGTGATGTAATAAAAAACAGGTTCGCGTTCGTGGTACATCCGGCGAATACCTTCGCGGACGATCACCGAAATTTCATAGCCAAACGCGGGGTCATAGCTGATTAGATTGGGAATCGTGCTAGAGAGTATATGGCTATGACCATCTTGATGTTGCAATCCTTCACCGGCTAGCGTGGTTCGTCCTGAAGTGCAGCCGACCATAAAGCCGCGTGCCCGTGCATCGCCACATGCCCATGCGAGATCGCCGATGCGCTGAAACCCGAACATGGAGTAAAAGAGGTAGAAGGGGATGGTGTTAATACCAAAGGTTACGTTAGCTGTGCCGGCAGCGAAAAATGATCCCATCGCACCAGCTTCGGTAATACCCTCTTCTAAAATCTGGCCATCCGTACTCTCGCGATAATATAGCAGGAGGTGCGAATCTACTGGCTCGTATTGTTGCCCTGCATGGGCATAAATGCCAAATTTCCTAAACATGGCGTCCATGCCAAACGTGCGGGCTTCGTCTGGAACGATGGGCACGATGAGCTTGCCATATTCCTTATCATCCATCAGCCGACTTAATAGGCGCACTATCATCATAGTCGTAGCCGCTTCACGCTCGCCAGACCCCGTTAGGAATTCATCGAAAGGCGAAGCGGCAGGGGGCTTTAAGGGAAGCGCGCGGACGCGACGTCGTGGGACAAACCCGCCAAGCGCCTGGCGATGGGCCGCTAGATATTTGTACTCGTCAGAATCTTTGTCTGGGCGGAAAAATGGCGCTTCTTCGAGTTGGTCGTCTGCGATGGGAATATCAAAACGATCACGGAAATGTCGCAATTCTTCGAGGTTGAGCTTTTTCTGTGAGTGGGTGACGTTGCGCCCTTCGCCAGCTTCGCCAAGCCCATATCCTTTGATGGTGCGGGCCAGGATAACCGTTGGCTGTTCGTCTTGATCAGTTGCAGATTTATATGCGGTGTATATTTTGGCTGGATCGTGCCCACCCAGGCGAAGTCGTCGAATTTGATCGTCGGTAAGGTGTTCGACGAGACTGGCTAATTGAGGGTTTGTACCAAAAAACTTTTCTCGTGAATACGCCCCAGATTCGACGGAGAATTTTTGCCACTCGCCGTCGATCGTATTGTTCATCTGCGTGACCAGTTGCCCCTCGGTGTCATTTTCTAGGAGCGGATCCCAATCGCTTCCCCATATTACCTTGATGACATTCCATCCCGCGCCACGGAAAGCCCCTTCAAGCTCTTGTACGATGTTGCCATTGCCTCGGACCGGCCCGTCGAGCCGTTGCAGGTTGCAGTTGACTACGAATATGAGGTTGTCTAACTTCTCTCTCGCTGCCAGCGTAATCGCCCCGAGCGATTCCGGCTCGTCCATTTCGCCATCCCCCAGAAAAGCCCACACATGCGACTGAGAAGTATCTGCTAGTCCACGATCGTGAAGGTAGCGATTGAATCGCGCTTGGTAGATAGCTAGCAGCGACGACAATCCCATGGATACCGTGGGGAATTCCCAGAAGTCTGGCATGAGCCAAGGATGGGGATAAGACGATAGCCCGCCACCGTCTGCTAATTCTCGGCGAAAGTTTACTAATTGTTGGGTAGTTAAACGGTTCAGCATATAGGCGCGGGCGTAGATGCCCGGCGCGGCGTGACCTTGAAAATAAATCTGATCGCCGATTTGGTCTTTAAGATGTCCGCGGAAAAAATGGTTGAACCCCACCTCCAACAGCGTCGCCGCAGAAGAATACGTCGAGATATGCCCACCGATACCAGGCGACTTTCTATTCGCGCGAACGACCATAGCCATCGCGTTCCAGCGAATGATGCTTTTGATGCGACGTTCTATCGCACGGTCTCCAGGGTAGGCTGCTTCGCGGTCGGCGTGGATCGTATTGAAGTAAGGTGTGTTTGCTGAAAACGGGGGGACTACGTCGTTGCGTTTGCCCCAGTCGATCAAACGATCGAGCAGATAGCGAGCGCGTTTTCGACCAGTCGTTGCAGTGACAGATTTTAGCGAATCAATCCATTCCTGCGTTTCCGTACGATCTACGTCTGTTATTGGGGTAGTAGCCATACGTTAATTATATCTCAATCGCACCCAAGTCGCCAGCCCCTAAGGCGAATGGCGGTGATCTGAACACAAGTTTGATACGCCCATAACGCATCAGGTCATGAGAGCTGCGAAATTAGCAATATGATTGTTTGTGCCCTTCATCGCTGTTTCCAGTATCATTAGCGGCGTGGCAACAGATAGCCAGCCAGTCATGATAGACGTAGCCGTTGTCGGTGGTGGTGCCGCTGGCTTGGCGTCTGCTATTTTCACAGCCCGGCGTGCGCCTCAGGCTAAGATTGTCGTGCTAGACGGTGCCACAAAAATAGGTGCTAAAATTTTGATCGCAGGCGGAGGGCGGTGCAACGTCACTAATCAAGAAGTTGGCGCCATGGATTACTGCGGGGGAATCCCTACTTTTATCAAACGGGTGTTAGGCAAATTTTCTGTAGAAAACACGATTGCTTTCTTTCGTGAGATCGGTGTTGATCTCAAAGTCGAAGAGCACGGAAAACTTTTCCCAACGACCAACAGGGCACGCACCGTTTTGGATGCGCTCTTGATGGAGGCTCGTCGTTGCGGCGTGAGTATTCGCTGTGGGCAACGGGTTACAAGTGTTCAGCCATGCGACGGCGGTTTTCAAATTCAAACTTCGGACGAGACACTATATGCTCGAAAAGTTGTCTTAGCCGCTGGCGGCCGAGCTATGCCTAAGACGGGCAGTGACGGGTCGGGGTATGAATTGGCGGCGCGCCTGGGACATGCGCTTGTGCCCGTGACTCCGGCGTTAGTTCCATTATGTCTTAATGGTGAATTCCATACGCCGCTATCGGGGATTGCTCACGACGTAGAAATCATGGTGCAAGTTGATGGCGTTAAGCCGGTTCGCATTCATGGGGCTTTGTTATGGACTCACTTCGGCGTGAGTGGTCCTGTGGTCTTAGATGCTTCTCGCCATTGGCATCGTGCCCGATTAGATAATAGAGCGGTCGGTATGACGATGAACATACTACCGGGCAAAGACTTTTCCGCGATTGAACGGTTATTACTTGATCTCGCTGCCGAGAAACCGAAATCGAGCTTGAAAAATGTGTTGCCACGTCTGTTGCCGGCTAGGGTCGCTGAGGCGATCTTACATGAACTCCTGATCGAAAGCGATTTGGTCATGTCTCATTTGCCCAAAGACGTGCGCCGCAAACTTGTACACGCGCTATCAGCCTGGCCATTGCCCGTTCGGGACAGTCGAGGCTATGCCCATGCCGAAGTTACGGCCGGTGGTGTTCCGTTGTCAGAGATTCAACCTAAAACTATGGCTTCGCGGAAGTGTCCGGGGTTGTTTTTAATTGGCGAAATACTCGATGTCGACGGCCGTATTGGCGGATTTAACTTTCAGTGGGCGTGGTCAACTGCTTACGTAGCCAGTGCAGGCCTCACGTCCTAGATGGATTGAAGGGCTTTTCATCATGGGCCTATATTAGTTCGCAAGTAGACGATTTTTTCACATGAATGTGATACGCCTGGTATGCCAAGTGCTAGAGTAGATGAGTGATCGCACCCTGTTGTGTGACACCAATGGCAAGCAGGGTGCTGAATAGTCATAAGTGACGTCTGTCAGTGGTGTAGGCCTATTTCAGGCAATTGTCTTACAATTGTCGGTCACCCCAGCTGGCTCGCGAATCTCTAGGTGCAATAGCGCCTGTGATTAGTTAAAGTCGGGTAGTGAGTGATATGAGTGCGCTCAAATCCATTATCGAAGTTTCAGTTACGGTTAGCCTCATTCTATGTTCAGCGGCATTTGCACAATCTCCTGCTGAGATAAGTTGCAAAACATGCCACACGCGCTCACCACAAAAAAGCGGCTATCGGGAAGCATTGGACAGTTCAATTCATCGCGATATGGATTGCACTGATTGTCATACGTCCATATCTTTGGACGAAATTGATCCCACTTCGCCGCGCTCACATGGTGGCGAGGTGCCTCCGGTGTCGTGTGGTGACTGCCATGAAGATGAGGGCGAACGTTATATTAAACATGGACGACTTAGAGTTGGCACCGATCCGGACATCCCGCGATGTTCTGAATGTCACGGGACGCATGATATACGCCCCGTAAGCGATGAGCTATCTCGTGTACACCCCAACAATTTGCCAGCTACATGTATGGCTTGTCATACGAATGTAAACCTAATCAAGGATCATCACATATTAAGAGGAGAGCCAATAAAACTATACGAGGGCAGTATTCATGGTAGGGCGATCAATGGTCAATCGCGGGTGGCTGCTACTTGTATCGATTGTCACTCGCCGCAAAGCGAGAGTGAGCAGCCTAGCGCCCATCGGATTCTAAGCCCTACTGATCCGGAATCGAGTGTCAACCATTTTAAAGTACCTACAACATGTGGGAGGTGCCATAAGACCGTCGCTGAGGACTACCTAGCAGGGGTACATGGTCAGCTTGTTTTGCGGGGCGATCAGGACGCCCCAGTTTGCACGCATTGTCACGGTGAACACGGCATATTACCCGTGTCAGATATGCGTTCTCCGGTAAGTGCGGCTAGGCTTACGCAAGCAACGTGTGCGCCCTGTCATGAATCTGTAGCTCTAAATGAAAGATTCGGAGTCGCTGCTGGAAAGTTGCCTTCTTATGTCGATTCTTATCACGGCTATAAACGAAAGGGGAGCGATGTACACGTAGCCAATTGTTCCTCTTGCCACGGTGCTCACCGCATCTTGCCACACACAGACAAAAACTCGTCGATTCATCCTGACAATCTACAATATACGTGCGGGGAATGTCATCCAGGCATTTCATCGGTCATGGCGAATTCTTCGATTCATGGTCCTGGGTTAGGGGAAGTGTACGGATGGCCCCAGTTGATTGCGAAGGTATATAAGTGGCTTATAGTCATGACCATAGGTTTCATGCTCATTCACAATTTCGCCCACTGGCTACGTCATACGAAGCTCCGCGCTAAGGGTGACTGCGTTGTCCGTATGACGGCAGGAGAGGTAACTCAACATTGGGTACTCATGTTATCCTTTACGGTCCTGGTATTAACAGGATTTTCTCTGCGATTTTCGGATGCTTGGTGGGTTCAGATGTTATTTGGTTGGGGGGGCGGCGCAGGTTTTCTTATTCGCGGGACGATCCACCGAGTTGCGGCTGTTGTTTTCATTATCTGTGGTTGCTGGCATGTGCTGTATTTATGTACGAAGCCTGGCCGATCATGGTTACGAGATATGATGGGTTCCACGCGTGATCTGTTAGATATGTATAACCATGTATTATTTTTCCTAGGTCTCCGTAGCAAACCACCTTCCTTTCGTCGCTTCAGTTACATGGAGAAGTTAGAATACTGGGCGCTCATCTGGGGGTCTGGCGTCATGGCATTAACAGGTATCATTCTTTCATATGAGAACTTTTTTACGGAACGCTGGAATCTCAGCAAAGTCATTCTCGATGTATCTCAGGTTATTCACTATTACGAAGCATGGCTGGCCACTTTGGCTATATTAGTTTGGCACATTTACGCCACTGTGTTTAGCCCTTCTGTGTATCCCATGAACCCCGCATGGCTCAAGGGAGAGATGCCCAAGGATATGTACGAAGAGGAGCATCCGGCCGCACCGGGGCTTGAGGCAACCGCGGATAAAACTCGCCCACAATCAGACGACGCGAATCCAGATTAGCGCGGTGCATTATTCAATCATCATAGGCCACGTTAGCTACTGGTGGATGAGTCATCTTGCGATATTACGTAAGAAATTTGGAGCCAATAAAACGACGTGACGAGCACGAAATTATCGACCGGTGTGACTTCGCCTACTGGCGTATCAAGATGACACACCGTAGGCACCGAAATGACTAAATAGAATGGCCATGCGTAACCTCCCCATTTGTATCGACAGCGATGGCGTTGTTCTTGTTGACGACGAAAAAGCAATACATATTAACGTGGGTACACTACCTACATCGATCGTCCGGTTAGCTATCGAGACTTGAATTTCGTCGCATCATCGCGCACTTGAAGCGGTGAATGAGTTAGGCTCCTCAATCTTTAAATCGCTGGTAGCGGGTGGCATGTGGCCTATTCGATCATCAAGACGGGTGAGTTGCGAACTAAGTTGACATCCCTCATTTAGGGACTATTTTTTCCCATGACTGAATTTGAGACGTCTTAATCCGTGAATATGTATGCGTAGCGCGTGGACTAGCGTGAGATGGGCTGAAGATGCACGAAATGAAACTTAAATTTTTGTAGGGGAGTAGATCATGACAGGGAAAGATGCGATCAAGAATACAATTAGCAATGCCCAAGAAATTATGATGGCTTACGTGGGAGATCTGACGGATGCGGATTTGATGGTTCGACCGACAGCAGGCGTAAATCATGTGGCCTGGCAGTTGGGGCATTTGGTTGTTGCAGAAAATCAAATGCTATCTGGCGTTGGGGTATCTATGCCCGCGCTGCCGGATGGCTTCGCCGAAGCGTATACTAAGGAAACATCTACATCTGACGATCCCGCTAAGTTTCACAAAAAGCAAGAGCTACTAGCCGCCCTTCAATCGCAGCGAGACGGCACACTTTCATCGTTAGAATCAGCCAGTGACGATGATCTAAACAAGCCGTCACCGGAATCCATGCAGGCTTACGCCAAAAACATTGGCGAAATATACAACATGATCGGCATACACATTCTCATGCACCTGGGGCAGTTCGTGCCTGTCAGGCGCATGCAAAATAAGCCGATTACCATTTAGGTTTTAGATTACCGAGCCGCGGGCTACAGCCCGCGCGGTCTTGCAAGTGTAAGCCCGCGCGGATGCCCCATTCTTCGGCTACTCCTGAAGGGAGGGTGAAGTGTGGGTGTCATTTTGTATTTTGTGAGTCTGTATTGACAGCGGCTACAATTACCCCGATCGTGCCCAGCATGGCTAACGAACCTACATCTCCGCAAGCGGTTGATCTTTCCGTAGACCTCGCCGGAATAAAACTGGCCACCCCCGTCATGACCGCTTCGGGCACCAGCGGTTATGGCCCGGAATACGCCGAATACATGGACCTCCGTAAACTCGGTGCGTTTGTGACCAAAGCCGTCTCGCCTGAGCCGCGCAAAGGCAACCCGCCCGAACGCACCGTAGAAACGCGCGGCGGCATGTTAAACGCCATCGGCTTAGCCAACCTGGGCCTAGAAGGGTTCGTCACAGAAAAAGTACCCTTCATCCAAGAATTGGGCATCCCGACTATTGTTAATGTCGTGGGCCATTGCCTGGAAGATTATCGAAAAGTTTGCCAAAGACTCGACGAAATTAATTGCATCACCGCCCTAGAGTTGAACGTCTCGTGCCCA
Source organism: Phycisphaerae bacterium (assembly GCA_029260115.1). Taxonomy (GTDB): domain Bacteria; phylum Planctomycetota; class Phycisphaerae; order UBA1845; family UBA1845; genus JAJRPG01. The sequence continues at coordinate 98,513 of JAJDDW010000086.1, forward strand.
AATGTCGCAGACGGATTAGACTTTGGCACCGACCCGGTTCGACTACGCAAGCTGCTCGACGACGTGCGCCCGCTAGTGAAAAGGGCGAAGCTCATTGTTAAACTTTCTCCCAACGTGACTGATATCACCACGACAGCCAGGGCTGCGGTAGAAGGCGGTGTCGATGCCTTGTCACTAATAAACACCATCCCAGGCATGGCCATTAACGTAGACACCTGGAAGCCTATCCTGGCTAATCGCACCGGGGGATTATCAGGCCCCGCCGTCAAACCCATCGCCATTCGCATGGTCAATCAGGTCTACGAAGCCGTCGCCCGCGACGCCAACATCCCCATCATTGGCATGGGCGGGATTTCCGATTGGCGCGACGCGGTAGAGTTTCTACTAGCAGGGGCAACAGCTTTGGCGGTAGGCACAGCCCTATTCGTCGACCCTAGAGTGCCCATCCACATTTGTGACGGCCTAACCGCCTACCTACAAAAACGCGGGCTATCTACGGTGAAAGAAATCATCGGCAAGTTGCGATAGAACGCCAATGATGGCATTTCTTCATGAGCCGCGGGCTTCAGCCTGCGCGGACGCGGATCATAATGACACCATCGAATACTGGCATGGGACGTGAATTAAGCATACGGTAGTTTAGTTTGGCCACCACAATAGTTGCCCTCGTATATGCCCCTCTGATCTCAATGCTGCTGTATTGTCCAAATTATCGGACTTGCACCCAGATACCGGACTAATAAGGACATTTTCAAGTGGCTTACAACTCCCCGGGATTCGATAGTAATACTGCAGTCTATGAGTCGTTGGCGCATATATAAGAATGTAACATGTTTTGATTGGCGCAATAGCAGACAACAACACGTTCCTAGCTGCTTTGTTTGGCGGCGCAGGCGTAGCTGGGCCATTGGCTGCCCGTCGGTCGCACGGTGCGCAATCGCCTCAAGAAAATAACCAATCATCGCAACCTGCGCTGCCCGTTGATACCGTCGAGATTTCAGACGCAGGCCGGCGTTTGAGCAAAGCCACCCAAGCAGGTCGTCCAGTTCAAGCACCAGGCCGAATTCCGTCGCAGGAAAAAAGTGAAATCTCAAAGTCAGCCACTGACCCTCATGCAAACGCATCAGCCATCAGAGCGATAAATGGTGACAACGAGTTGTCTCAAGAAGAAGAGACCTCAGTCCGTAAGCTAAAAGAGAGTGACCGTGAAGTACGCCGACACGAGCAGGCCCACAAGTCCGCAGCCGGGGGGGTAGCCACCGGCGGACCAACCTTTGAATTTCAATCAGGCCCGGATGGAAAGCAGTACGCCGTTGGTGGTGAGGTAAACATTGACACCTCGCCAGTATCCGGCGACCCGCAGGCCACCATTCGTAAAATGCAGCAAGTCCGCCGTGCAGCCCTCGCCCCAGCAAGCCCATCCGGACAAGACCGCGCCGTCGCATCCCAAGCTGCCGCCGCCGAGCAGAAAGCCAGGGCGGAGTTAGCTAAGCAAAGGCAAACATCATCCGAAGCCCAAAGCAGCACCGCAGCGTCTGAAGTTGGTAAGGACAAAAGCGATATAGAAGCATCAGCCGCTGTAACCTATGCGGCCGAAAGCGAGGTCTCAGCCACCCAGATTTCAACCGCCACGGCCAACCGCGCAAGTGAAATAGTTTCAGCCAGTGCCACAACCTTTCAGACTCCCAAGCTTTTATCTTCCGGAAAAATCGGCAGCATCTTCAACGCCGTAGCCTAATAAGATTCCAAGAATTCCGTCATGCCCATGCAGTGCAAAGTCCTCAGGTTTAGGGTGACGTAGCGCACTGAAATTGATCTTACAAATAGCTGCGGAGCTTGGCCAATGGTACGTTGGAAAAAGAATTGGTATTTAGTATATCGTCTGTGGCCGGCGAGATTCTCAAACGCCGAAACGATCAACGGCGCATCTTCGATTTCTTCTGGATGTTACACATCATGGATTACGGCCAGCGCGAAAACTTCAACCATTGGCTAATAACAGGAATGAGTGTGCTAGCGATTACCACATCAGCCAGCGGCTTAGTGCTTTGGTGGTGGCGTATTCCGCAATTAAGAGGGCGAGCTAATCGGAGTAAGGCTAGTGGCGCTTAGACAATGAATACTATGTATGCGTGATGTTTAATCTACCGCACCCCGATTTTCAATAGCAGCCACCACCGCCAGCGCCGCCACCGTCTCCCGCACGTCATGAACCCGCAAAATCGCCGCGCCGTTCATCGCAGCAATCGTCGCCGCAGCCAACGATCCAGCTAGTCGGTCATCAAGCGATTGACGATCATTTGAATTTATATGCTGAAATATTTCAATTTCACTCAAAACACTTCCAATAAATCGCTTACGAGACGCACCAATCAAAACGGGCCTTCCCAGATTTTTCAGCCGCTCGACTTCTCTCAGGATAGCCAGATTATGTTCGGTACGTTTCCCAAAACCAATCCCCGGATCAACAATAATGCGCTGCGAATCAACGCCGCACGATTCCGCATATGCAATACGTTCTTGCAGAAATTCGCAAATTTCTTTTATCACGTCATCATAGCTAGGCCCATCGTTCGCTTGCATATCAGCAGGACAGCCGCGCATGTGCATGAGAATGACCGGCGCGTTGGTATCAGCCGCAACTTGAACCATCCCAGGATCATCGCGCATCGCGGAAACATCGTTAATCCAATCTGCCCCAGCCGAGATAGCCGCTTCCGCGACGTTAGCGATGCGCGTATCAATAGAAATCGTGACGCTATCATCGAGCGCCCGCAGACGCTTAATAATGGGAATAGCCCGCGCACATTGCTGGTCAGCAGAAACGCTATCCGCACCAGGTCGGGTAGACTCCGGGCCGATATCAATAATATCTGCTCCGTCGTCAATCATGCGCTTGGCATGCACCAACGCCACCTCGACTTCGATGAACTTCCCGCCGTCGCTAAAAGAATCGGGCGTGACATTCAAAATGCCCATGACCAATGGGCCAGGGCGCGAGCTACTGCTTGGCTTGCGGAGTAGTTGCCTAGTGGATTGAAGCATGAGGATTGACCTAAAAGGTCAACTTGGAAAGTTACTGTTTTCTACCGCGGTAGGTGATTCGGCCACGAGTTACATCGTAAGGTGAAATTTCTACGGTCACGGTATCACCGGGGAGAATACGAATGTAGTACTTCCTCATCTTACCGGATATCGTAGCCAGGATGCGGGCTTTCTCGCCGCCCATATCGACCTCAACGCGAAACATAGCATTGGGGAGGGCAGCGACTACACTACCTTCGAGTTCAATTGCATCCTTCGCCATAATCTGTCAGCGTATCCCAACTTATCAGCCTACCCGAAACGCCATCCGCACGACTTAGCTGATAAAGCGCCGTCCGGTAGGCTTCGTAAGATAACTCAGTGCCATCAAACAACTGGTAATTATACACGCCACGGCTTGAGCCACAACCCCGACATCCCGGGCGGGTGCCCCAATATTCGGGTACCCCCCGAAGGGCGGGGGGAAGGACACCTGGCGCACCAGCCATCCATCACGCTTCGAAGTCATCGATAGGCAATGGCCCCCGCATCAACGGGCCGCAACATAAATGGTACACATTTTCGTGGCTATCGATTATGCTTCTATCCTAGGAATAGAAATATCCAATAATGCGACGGAGTGCCCAACGATGAATATCTCTCCTAACTGCACAGCCTCTTTTATCAATCACGCGATGGTAAGAAAGTCTTGGCTATGGCTGGTCTTACCCGCACTAACGGGCTGCGCCTCGATGGGGCCTCAGCTATCCGTGACGCCCCAACGTTACAGGCTGGACTTACAAGTTTCGCCGCAGACCCATAGCCTAACAGGCCGAGCCGTACTCGACGTTTCGGCCGCACATGTGACCAACATGCAACCCGACGGCACCGCCCATGTTGAGATACTATTGCATCCCGATTTACGAATCGACACCGTACGCGCGTCCGGTGCGAAAGTAGTCAGAGTGCGCCATGCCCGAGTACCGAAAAAAGACAAAGATCTGACACCCCGTAGCCATCACGTCGTGCTCGATCACCCCGCTAAGTCATTTACGCTTTTCGTCGATTATCACGGCGACCTATTCCAAGACGTTGCAGCCGGTGAGAAGGCTGGCGAGATCCATAATTTCCAAATGAAGGCCCACATCGGTGAGGAGGGCGTCTATCTCGGCGGAGGCTATTGGTATCCTCAGCTCGCCGTTGGTGGCGAAGCTGTTAGCGCCCTAGCGGACTATACCGTGATCGTAGAATCAAAGAACGATTTTCAATGGGTAGCCGGGGCAGACCGCGCCCCCGAATTAGCCAAGCAAACCGGTCGACTCGCATGGCGAACGTCCTACCCCGTGGACAGTATGGTTCTAGTTGGCGGACGGCATAAGACCTACGAAAAAACAATTCGCGGTACCCAGGTCAGTCTCCACTTAAAAGAATCGCAAATCGACCAAGTCGATGGCCTGTTCGAGGCTGTCGAACGAAATTTTAGTCGCTACGAACCGCTCATCGGAAAGTACCCTGCCAAAGATTTTAGCATCGTCGACAATTTTTTCAGCAGTGGCTTCGCCTTCCCATCCTTCACGCTACTAAGCTCAGCCGTCATTGACATGGGCAAGCGGTCGCAAACTTCGCACGGATACATCGACCATGAAATGCTGCATTCCTGGTGGGGCAATGGTATTCACATAAATACCGACGACGGTAACTGGTGCGAAGCATTAGCCAGCTACGGCGCGAACTATTATGGCTACGTGCTCGATGGAAACGAAGAAGAAGCCCGGCGTAAGCGTAGAAACTACTGCCACTTTCTTTCCCGCATCAAACCGGAAAAAGACAAGCCCCTCGGCACCTATGGGCAAGAGGATGGCTGTGGTCGCGGTATCGCTTATCAAAAAGGCGCCATGGTTTTTCACATGCTCGCTATAAAAATTGGTCAGGATCAATTTTGGAATGTCATGCGAAAATTCACCAAAGACTTCGTTGGCCATTATGCCTCTTGGGACGACTTGCGTAGCCTATGCGAAGCCGAATATGGAGAGTCGTTGGAACGATTTTTCCGACAATGGGTTAGGAGCGGGGCGGCCCCAATGTTGTCGTTAGAGCAGGCCCGCTACGATTCTTCCGATCGAGTATTAACGCTCCGCCTGCATCAAGGTGAGCCGGCCTTTGAGCTTAATGTCCCAATTCGCATCACCCACCCCGACGGCTTCAAAGACATTGTCGTACCACTAGCTGCTGCCACCGGAGAAATCACGTTAGCCGTGGATGTGATTCCGCTAACGGTCGAGGTCGATCCAGATTACGACGTTTTCCGTAAAATTCCCGCCGAGCAAATTATTCCGACCACGGCCGCGACGAGGTCGAAAGACAGCTTGGTAGTGGTCATGCCAAGCGGTGACGTGCCCGAATCATTTACCTCGTTGAAATCGATTTTCGCGACTGGCAAGGATGAAAAAAACGTAACGGTATTCCAGGCCGGACAAATCGAGCAAGGGCGATTGGCTGATACGAATCTCCTGATTCTAGGAGAAGCCGTTCGAGACCCATACATCGAGGCGTTCCTCAGTGCTATCCAATTCCCATTGAAGTGGGTTGAGGGCGGTTTCGAGTTCGATGGCGTCAATTTCTCTCAAGCAGGAGATGCGGTGTTATGTACCGCTCGCCAGCCGGGTGTTCAGGGTGGCGGCGTGACCGTACTGTTCGCCAACAGCAAAGAAGCCATTCCGCGTGCTATGCTCATTCCATTTTACGACCACAGCGCCGTCATCTTTCACAACCAAAAACCCATCATCCGCTCAGACTTCGAAATTCATAACATCGTGGAGGTAGACCGCTCGTAGGTAGGGCACGGTCGTTCTTTCGTCTACTGGCGAAAGGTTGACCTGCCTGAACCATGGGAAGGTGTGCAAGCATCCAACAACAAAAATTATAAGGCATGTAAGACAGTAAATCGAGTGGATCGAAAGCCATTCATTCTAGAGGACGTTCCTTCGCTATCAAGCCTCAACCAAAACTATCCTATCCAAACGAAATGAGAAATTCAATCAAGAAGAACGGCTGATATAAATCGCCCTAGGCTTTCTCCAGTTTCGCGATTTCAGTTGTGTCGTCGATAATGAGTAGCGTGATTTCACCATCTGCTTTTCGAAGTTTTAGTCGTTTGAGCCAAAGCTTGTCGTTTTTTCCGTGTGCGTGCCAACTGCCAGTCGGCAACGCCTCCCACGCCTGCACGCCGCCAACTACCTTCGCCCGTACAATTTTGTCGCGCATCTCGAAAGTCTGTGTAACGCAAACTGGCGTGCCAGGTGGGAACTGTTCTTCGATAATCATGTTCGCCAATTCTCCGCTTACACCTCGAGTCGTCATAGGACTCAACAAACTTCATCAGCCAACGCTATCAACGTTGGATACTCAGCCATCGCGGTCACTTGTAGATCGTTGTCATGGTTGTATCGGTTGATCCACACGTAGGCAATACCCAATTCGTTGGCGGGAATCCCGTCGTGCATTAGGCTCTGCGCCACATGTACAATCGATGTCTGAGGCCCATGTTCTGCCAGAAGCCGATCGAAATGACCATTCGCGGGCTTATAACTTTTCACATCTTCCGCAGTAATGATGAAATCAAAATCGACCTCGAAATGCTTCGCTGTTCCTGCAAATAATTCACGATCGATATTAGACAAAATCCCCAAACGAAACCTAGCCTTGAGTCGCTTTAGTGCTTCGTTAGTATCAGCAAAAGGCGTCCATGTAGGCACAAAATCTGATAATCGATGAACATCCGATGCCTGAATATCGATACTCAGGCGATGCGCTACGCGTTCAAAAGCTTCGACGACCACTTCGCGATAACTACGGTAACCCTGCGCTTCGACTACCGCCTCTTCTGCCATGTAAATATCGAGCAGCGCCTTCGGCGAGACGCCAGAAATATCGCCAAACACTTCACCAAAGGCTGTCTCAACACCTCGCTGCCAATCGATTAACGTGCCATAGCAATCAAATGTTAGCGTGTTTATCTGGTCCCACATCGTCAAGCCTGTGAAGAAATTTGCTTACGTAGCCAGTCAGCCGTGACACCTTTTTCACCGAGCAACTTAGCGATGCCATTTGTTTCGTCGCGCATCAAAGCCAGCAGCAAATGCTGGGGCTCAATTTCCCCAGCCCCCAAACGATTAGCCGAGTCCACTGCTAAAATCATTGTGTGCCAAAACGTAGATGAGCGAAACGCCTTGGCTAATTCCTGTTGATGAACCCACTCGAAGTTGCCATGTCGCGAATGCGATAAATCGTGCGCGTCATCTTGCAATGAGGTAAGCATCCCCATAGTTTTTTCGCGAAGTGTGTCAACATTAACGCCGCGTGCCGTTAATACTTGCGCAGGAATACCTTCTTGAACCTGAAGCAACGCTAGCATGATATGCTCAGTGCCCACGTATTTATGCTCATATTTCCGCGCTTCACTAATGGCCAAACTTATTACATCTTTCATTTCCTTGGTGTGGGAACGCCGCCCCAAAGATTCATCCGGCGTGACCCCCTCAGAAATATGTTTGCGCACATCAGCACGTACTTCCTCTAGGTCAACATCAAGCATCCGCAGTGCTTCCGTAGCCATACACGCGCCCTCAGCAATAAGACCCAACATCAAATGGGCGGGCGATAGAAAGTTATGTTTGAGGTCCGTCGCCTCACGGTTAGCCAGCGCCAGTGCATGTCGCGCTCGATCCGAAAATCGCTCTTGCATATCTGTTTACTCCCAAGCGTACCACAATCGCCAATCTAAGCCTTGTGGCGCAAAAAGCATTTAATCCCATTTGTCCCATGACCTCTAAAACCGACATCCGCTACTGTATATGCGCCAACGCAGCCCGACAATACCCTCAGCCGCATGCCCATCACTCCAGAGTCTTTGATAATCGTCTGTTTTTCTCCACCTTGGGCAAATAAATTCACCGCATGAAGGTGAAAAATGTATTATAATTAAGGTAGAAAGGCAGGCTGCTTTCGGCGGATGCGTCGGCCCAGGCTCTCGCCGCCTCACCTCCAGATAGTCTGCCGCGATCGACGGCCCGATGAAGGCTAGCCGTAGTTCTTATTAAGGAGATAATGTCATGACTCTCCGTGGAATGCACGTATTTTTCGTCATAGTCATCATACTCACAACTGAATTATTCGGCGCCTGGGGGGTGTGGACTTATCAATCTACCGGCGACATATTGGCCCTAACTGCTGGCGTCCTCAGTTTCCTGGCCGGCTTTGCCGTCGTGGTCTACGCGATCTGGTTCGTACGTAAGCTGGACAGTGCCAACCTGCAATAACCACGGTTGGCCGACCTCGCGCTGCTTGCTCGCACGCATAGGGGATTTGTCCATTGATGATCGATGGGTGGCATCGCTGCCGGATTCCCATTACGCCCGGTCTAATCGATATACCTTACCTACAGTCAATAGTATCAAAGCCAAAACCACCAATCCCCAAGCGGAGACCGTGGGTATCTGCTGAACACAATCTGGCACACTGTTATTGTCCAGATCGATAAGATCGCTAACACTTGGGCATAAATCCTGACAATCCGTGATACTATCGCCGTCGGAGTCCGCATCAGGCGAACTACAGCCGCAAATCCCAGCGACAGACTTGTTCGGATTAGTCGGACATTCGTCTACGCAGTTAGGCCAACCATCTGCATCACTATCCGTCTCAGGCTGACCGCAACCACAGAAACCAGGAAGCACTTTTAGCGTGTCATCAGGACATTGGTCTTCCGGAAAGCATACCCCATCTTGATCGACGTCGTCGGGATTTTCCATCGGGCACGGGTCGCAGGCATCTCCAACGCCATCACCATCCGTGTCAGCTTGGGAGGCGTTAGACAGAGACACGCAGTTGTCACATGAATCGCCGATGATATCCCCATCACTATCCACTTGGTCCGGGTTGAGCGTGTCCACGCAATTATCCACGCAGTCAGGCCAGCCATCCAGATCGCTATCCGTGTCTGGCATTCCGCAGCCACAGACTTCTGGGTCGACTTTCCCCGCATCCAGCGGACAGCCATCGTTTGAGTCGCACACACCATCGCCGTCTGAGTCATCGGGCATATCCAATGGGCACGGATCGCAATCATTAATTTGTCGGTCACCGTCCGTATCAGGCTCGCAGATATCTGGAATCAGATTACGATTGCAATCGCTTGATGCTGCTATCACGACGTCGTAGGTGTCTGGCACGCCGTTGTTATTGCAATCAGTTTCGCACTCGTCTGGAACCGCGTTAGCGTTCACATCGCTACTGGTCCCACACGTCATAGGGTCGCAGGCTAGGCCGACGCTCGTGCAGTCAATATCGCATAGGTCATCAGCACCATTTACATTGCAATCAATAATAGCCCGTGCGGGGCCGATCGTTATCGCCGATACCGAATCGATGGGGCCAGGACGAAATAAACCAATGGTCACACGCGAAGCCATCGGTGGCGTATCAGATACGAAACGAAAATTATAAAGTGTGCCCCATCGTAGCGCGTTAGCATTGGGATTAATACTAAAAGAATCCGTTGTCCACGAAATCGCCTCAGCCGATGGCACCGCAGTCCAATCCGTCCCCGCGTATAATTCGCCGCTGTGATAGTTCACATCGTGAAAGCCGACGCCCGACAGTGTGGACGCCGAATCCACCGGAATCGAAAACTGATCAGCCGATCGATGCACATATAGATTATGCAGCGCATACTCATACGCCCATTGACCGCCACCCAAGTCAGTAGCTTTCGCCGCAAGAATAAACATCCCGTCACCAGGCACTTCGATGTCAGTCTCGACTACGCTAGGATCCATCGCGTGCCAAGCGCGGATAGCTGGCTGAGTCTGTATCGTTTCGCCAAGAAGCGCAACCCCCAGCGCATTATTTGGCGATCTAAAAATATCAATCGGCCGATACGACGCATTGTTTCGCTGTGCACCAGCATCGGCGTCATCTTTCGTGACATATTGGCTTTCCGCAAAATACATCGCACCAACGTTCTGTTCTGGCGTGTAGTCTTGCGACTCAACCACAATACGTCGACCAAGCAGCGCGTTTGATTGCTGCGCATTGAACGGAAATGGGTACTCACCTGTGAATGCGTTGATGTCCGATCGAGGCCCAAGGTTTCCCTGTTGGCCATTCAATGAAGCGGAATAGGGGTCTGAACAGCCTGGACCAAGCCGGGTTCCGCTGGCATCGCCGAAACAGCCTCCCGGACCGCTGCAATAATTTTGGGATTTGGCAAAAAAGCCATGCTTGACCCAACTCAAACCGACTTGCTCAAATCGGCTTTGGTGTAATCGGTAGAAATTTTGTGCGATAACCGGATGGTCAGGCGTATTCCAAATCCAGTTCGCCGACCCAGTGCCTATGTTGCAGGAGGTCGTGCCAATTGAGAACGCGCCTCGTCCATCCGCCGCAGCCCCGAAAAATAGTACCTCGTGAATATCGCCAACGATGATGTCTGGAGCGACTGAAGTAGATAAATGGGGAGCAGTCTCGGAGGGGAAAAATTCCGCATGTACCTCAGCCGTTTGGATTATCCCAACCAAAGCTGCGACGATTAGCAAGCAGATAGCGCCTCGCGCAGACCAATTTACGTAACATGCTCTCGAGCGCATCGTAGTGCCTCATGCCTGTCACAATGATCAAATGTAACGCGTGTTGATGGGGAGGCGAGTAATTTTCACTTGAATGGACGCGCAACCGACTTGGTTGCTACCCACCGAAACTGGTTGTCAGCCGTTACGGTGGATACCGAACCCAAGACCTTCGGCTACGTCCATCAAAAGTGAAGGAGGGGGGGGACGCTTATGTAATTAATGGACTCGCTCTAGCCCAGGCAACCTGTCCATTGTAACAGTTGTTGTCCTAATATGCAAGAAAAAGTAATAATATGTGTGTTTATGTGGTCTCAGTAACACAAGCTACGCCCGGTAATATTGCACCTAAGCGTTACTCGTGAAGTCGTATAAGTGAAATTTTGCAATTGCACAATTCTAGTGCCGGTCATTAGAAAGATTTTTTGTTTGATTTCCAAAAACGCTGCATTTTCGTGCTACAATGATGAGGATTGAGCTTGAGCCGCGCGCGTCACCCGTGGCGGCCAAGGTTGTGATGCGCGCTGTTCGTTTGTAACGATGATCGGGTTTGAAACAAAGAGTTACGTGCCAAAAGCACGTCAGGAGAGTCTAAGTATCGTGCGATTCAACGTTACCTATATCCGCATGTCGTTATTTATTCTGTTTATCGTTCTTGCCGGACTATCGTCTAGTAGCCGTGCGGCGGATGTCGTTGTAGCTAAGTCTGCGGGCGGCATGTGGGGAACATTGGATCAAATTTCAGCCACGCGACAGCAGCGTGAGCCTTGGATTCGACCGCCGATCGCCCAGCAAGTATTACTAGACGAGGTGATGATGAAAGCCTCGTTAGATGCCATTCCCCGCGATGATGGACAAACCACCAGACTCCAGCCCAGCATACTACTTCTCCCTGCTCCCAATGGGACGTTTGAACGATTCGAAATTGTATCTTCATCTGTGATGCCGCCGGAGTTAGCCAATAAGTATCCTGACATCAGAGCATTTCGTGGAAAAGGTGTGGACAATCCAGCTGCGACAGTCCGACTCGAAATGTCTCCGCAAGGCTTTCATGGCCAAGTGCTATCGCCGAACGGGACATACTATATAGACCCATATTCCAAGGGCGATACGCAACTGTACAGTAGTTACTATAAGCGCGATTATACTAAGACTGGAATTGACTGGAATTGTGCCGCTGACGACCCGCAAGTTGGCGCGGCCTTGAAATTGCAGAGTCAAGCCTCTGGGGATATTCTCAGCACCTATCGATTAGCCTGTTCGGCCACTGGTGAGTACACAGCTTTCCACGGCGGAACCGTCGCCAAAGGCCTAGCGGCCATTGTCACCGCGATCAACCGCGTAAGCGGCATCTACGAACTGGAGGTCGGCGTACGGTTAGAACTAATTCCCAATAACGACCTATTGGTGTATACGAATCCCACGACGGATCCCTTTACCAATTTGAGTGGTGGGGCGATGTTGTCAGAGAACCAGACCACTATCGACACTATCATTGGGTCTGCAAACTATGACATTGGCCATGTCTTCAGCACTGGCGGCGGTGGGATTGCCGGACTGTCAGTGGTGTGTAATCCCACGAGCAAGGCCCAGGGTGTCACAGGGCTGACATCTCCGACGGGCGATCCATTTTATGTCGACTACGTAGCTCATGAAATGGGACATCAGTTCGGTGGCAGCCATACTTTTAATGGCGTAGGACAAAGCTGTGGAGGTAATAGAACTGGCTCCTCCGCTTATGAGCCAGGCAGTGGTTCAACCATTCAAGCGTATTCGGGGATCTGCGGCTTAGATAATTTACAATTCAATAGTGATCCATACTTTCACTCGCGCAGCTACGACCAGATCCGAGCTTTTGTCCTCGGTAGCGGTGGCTCTTCCTGTGCGGCGTTGACCGCAACTTTTAACACGCCGCCTACTGTTAATTCAATATCAGATTTTGTAATTCCTTGGAAGACTCCCTTCGAGCTAGTGGCCGCTGGTCAAGATGCAGATAATGATACGCTTACCTATTGCTGGGAAGAACGAGACCTTGGCCCGGCCCAGGCAGTATCTGATCCAGATAATGGAATCAGCCCGATTTTTCGTTCTTTCGCACCCACGGTGAATCCAGCGCGGTCGTTCCCTGCGCTAACAAGTATCTTAAATGGAACGACTATCATAGGTGAACAGCTTCCCTCTACATATAGGGTCATGGACTTTCGCGTTACTGTGCGTGATAACCATACGGATGGCGGTGGCATTGCTTTTGAGGAATTATCAATCCTTGTGGATTCCAGCGCCGGCCCGTTCGCCATTCTTGAGCCAAATGGTGGAGAATTAGTGGGTGGTGCTCGCACGGTTCGTTGGGACATTGCTGGTACTGACGCCAACATGGTTAACACTCTTGCGGTTGATATTTTGTTATCTACCGATGGGGGAATGACCTATCCAGAGGTACTCGCATTAAATACTCCAAACGACGGTTCGGAAATCGTGAATTTTTCCGCCGTAATTTCCAATACTGCGCGTCTCCGAATTCAAGGCTCTGGTAATGTGTTTTTCGATGTTTCAGACAATAATTTTTCTATCGATCCTGCCGCTACTTTTTCGGTGCCTTTGCCAGCCACTCATCCTTACAACATTCCCAATAATCGTTATATATCTTTCGATCCCAACAACGCCGCGTTAGCCGCCCTTCGTGTGGACCTCGTCAGTGGACCAGGATTGACCGGTACACTTGGTTGGGTCGCCGCACCATTCGACCCGGGTTGCCAAAACGAGAATGGTACACCCAAAGCCGGTGTATGTACGGGCCAGTTCGTTGCGCGTATTTCGGCTACTCCAGTGTTGCGAAACTGGACAGAGCCAATGGTTCATCTAAGTGGGTGTCACATTGTGCCCGTTGCGACTTACGAAATAAGCGCGACATCCAACGAGGTTCTGTTTTCCGTTCCCATTACACTCTCCACCTCAGGCCTACCGGCAGGACGTTTTTGGGGAGATTCTGTAGGTAACTTTTTTGGTGAATGGACGGGCCCAGATGGTTTGGTCACCGCCAATGACATCGTAGCCGTAGTTGATACTTTTCAGGATAACGCCAGAGCTACAGTCGTCACGCGTACCGACCTGGATGGACAAATACCGAATTTCATTATCAACGGCTCGGACATTCTTCAAGCCATCACGGCTTTTCAGGGACAGGTCTATCCCTACGCCAATCCGTCCGACTGTCCGTAATTGTTGTGCAACATTTTTCGCCCTCCCAGTCGTCGTCGAGAGCGAACTTCCGTTGCGCCATAGACGAACTAGCACATATCAGTACCGTGTAGCCGCAGACGTCAGTTGAAGCCGTCGCTGACGCCGATAGTTTTCGTAAGAAGTTTCGTTCCTTGCGCAAAGGTTATTCGTTTCGATGCTACAACCCTTGCTTTGTGATTATTGTAGCCTACCCGTACCAGCACGCTTGCAACCATCTCAGCAACCCAATGAGTCGGACATTTTATATTGCTGCTACGGCTGTAAATTCGCAGCAGCAGTGACCCAGGCCCGGGGCGAACACGGTCAAGCCAATTGGCTATTAACCCGACTGGGCGTTTCAGTTTTCTTATCGATGGGGGTGATGATTTTTAGCTTAGCGTTATATAGCCAAGATGTGTATGGCTTAAGCGTAACCAATGCCCCGCCCGCTGCGGTCCATCTAATTGGATTATTTCGTTACATCTCACTCATCATGGCTACGCCAGTTTTTGCAATGTTAGGCTTACCAATTTTGACCAACGCTGCGACCCAGCTACGCCAGCGGATTGTCACAACCGATGGTTTAGTAGTCCTAGGCGTAGCTGGCGCGTTCGTATATTCCTACATATCAACCTTGTGCGAATCCGGTCGCGTCTACTATGAAACCGCTTGTATGGTGTTGGTGCTAGTCACACTAGGCCGATATCTCGAAGCCACTGGCCGGCTTAAAGCATCCGACGCATTTGCCAAGCTGGGTGCCCTAGTACCAGACGAGGTTAGTGTCCGTCGCGCATCGTCGTACGAACAAATAGCCAGTGACGCGGTTCGTGTCGGCGACGTACTCCACATTCGCGCTGGCCAGTGCATCGCGGTAGACGGCATCATCGAGCAAGGACAAGCACATATCGATGAGCAACTGCTTACTGGAGAAAGTGATCCGATCGCTAAGCAAGTAGGCGACATCGTCCATGCGGGCACGCTCAATGTCGATGGAGACCTGCACGTTCGAGCATCCGCGGTGGGCGAACGAAGTGCCGTAGGTAGGCTGGTTGCACTACTAGAATTAGCTAAGCTTACACCCGGTCGATATCAACGCATCGCAGACCGCGTGGCTAGTGCTTTCGTCCCTGCAGTTATCGTAATGGCAATCGTAGGCGCATGCCTTGGATATCACCGAGGTGGCAGCGTTAGCGCCATGATGACCGCGTTGTCAGTATTACTAATTTCGTGTCCCTGTGCACTAGGGTTGGCTACACCCATGGCTATTTGGATTGGATTAGGTCGTGCCGCGCAAATGGGGATCGTCTTTCGCGACGGACCAGCCATAGAACGGTTAGCCATGGTCCACGCGATCGCATTCGACAAGACCGGAACCCTAACTACCGGACAGACGCAATTGATAGCAAGCGTTTACGCCGAGGACAGTCTCGTGTCAACGTCAACCAACCTGTCATTGGCGGCGGGTTTAGCCCATGCCTCAACCCATGCTTCATCAACGGCGATCGTGGCCCATGCTCGAGAAAAAAGTGTCACACCTGCGACATTAAAAAACACGAAAACCGTACCAGGGCAAGGCCTCATGGGCGAATATCAAACACATTCGATTAGGCTAGGTAGCGAAGCATACATCCGCGAAGTAGCACTAGCTTGGCCACCCCAACTTGACGAGCAGATTCAACAGTACCGCGCCGAAGCGCTTGGCCTCGTGTGTCTCTCTGTCGACAATCAGTGCGTGGCTATATTCGGTACGACAGAAACACTGCGAGAGGAGGCCGCGTCAGCTGTGCAGCAACTTGCGCAATCACATTACGACCTCCGCATATTCACGGGAGACCACGCGGTGCGCGGTAGCCGCATAGCCGAGGCGTTGGGCGTGCAGGTTAAAGCTGAACTAACACCGGCTGATAAGGTGGAACAAGTCGAGCGATTTCGCCATGAAAAGGGTTCTGTTGCGATGGTAGGAGACGGGTTAAACGACGCACCTGCGCTCAAAGCTGCCGATGTGGGAATAGCCATGGGCTGCGGCGCAGACCTAACGCGAGACGTCGCGGACGTGTGTCTGCTGAACAACGACCTGATGATCCTAGTCCAAGCTATGAAACTATCTCGGCGAACAGTACGTACCATCAAGTTGAACCTATTCTGGGCATTCGCTTACAACATAATCGGCATCGCCCTATCCATGACAGGCATTCTCAACCCCATACTAGCTGCGGGCGCGATGGTGGTGAGCAGTATTTTTGTAGTGACAAATTCAATTAGGCTATAGGACGAAGACTTGTCGAATCACGACAAGAAAAAGATATGGTAGGATGCCTATAATCTGCGGAACTATTTCGTTAGAAAAGTGTGCGGAGATTAGTCATGTATTGTCGCAACTGCTTTTATGATCTTCGTGGTCAAGAAATATCACGTTGCCCAGAATGTGGATTACCGTTTGCACTTGATGATGCAACAAGTTTCCTCAGCGATGTCCCGGGTATTCTCGGGCAAACGTTGCTCTGGTTGCGTCGTAGAAGAAAATTCCTGATTATTGTAATGACCATACTTTGGCTAATGTGTAATTACCAGGCTAAATATCTTTACAATTTCGGATGCGGTGGCATCATATCGTATGGTATCGTGGCTTGTAATAATCTGAAAAACGTAATCACCGCCCGAAAGGTTCAGGCGTTTGAGTATCCTGAAAGTAAAAGCTTCGATATTGAGGACGCAAAAAAGAATATCCAACCCAGTTTGAGTGCATGGTCTGAGCGGGATGCCGTAGGGCATAGATTGTCTTTATCCAAAAAACTGCGCTTTGTTCCCCAATTCGCAATACCAGCGATTTTGTATCTCCTGTTATTTGCGGTTCTTTACGAAAGACGATTACGACGGGGAGCCATTGTTCTGGCCGCCGGCCTATTGTTGATCGTATGCGGTTCTTTATTCCCTCAAGAAATTGTCACCCGAGTATATCCTGGAAGCTATGCGTTCCTGGACGATATAGTTCACATTCCTGGCATTGATTTAACGGTTTATAACGAAAATACCATTATTGCTTATGACCTCGAAAGTTTCCGTTGGAATGGTCAACGAGTAGTCGCGTTTGCCGATGGCCATACGGTCCATAGACAGGGCGATTGGGCGAAGCCACTGTTTCAAGCTCAAGGAATTCCATATCCTGAACCAAGCGGCTCGCAGTAATTCTGCATTCTGCGTTATTTCGATTCGTGATTGTCGGAAAGCATAGGCGCAATCGCCGCCATCACCATTGGCATTTCAGTTTCCTCATCGAGTCGGCTTAGTAGGCAGTGGCATGTTGTCGGGTCGGTCATGTGAACTAGCTTCCACTGGCCGACCTGCACCTTATGGCCGCAGTGTTCCCCAATCACGCAAGGAAAGTTATCGTATTCGCCAAACCGTTCGTGCTTCATCGGCGGATGAAAAACCGCCGCGAGAAATTCACCATCTCGATCATAAGCCGCAGCTACACCCTTCGCGCCCCCGATACGAAGTTCATAGACCGATTTGAGAAGGAACCCGCCCGGCAGCATCGCCGGTGTCTCAAAATTCAATTCGGGATTATTTCGCTTTGCTGCAATGGGCGACGTATCTTTGGCATCGTAACGAACGAGGAATTTCCTAAATGCTTTATGGGCATCGAGCGGAAGCGCGTCTAAGAGCACACTGAAGTTTACGGTTGAGGCGCGAGCTGTGGTATCTGATGATGGTAAATTCAACAAGCCTAGGCCTGCAACAAGAGCGACGCTAGCAGCGATCGCCCAAGCCGTGCGCTTCAGCCGGACGCGACGCTTAACCAGCAATGAATCTTGCCGCGATTGATCCAATTGTTTTTCGATCTTTCCCCAAAGCGATGATGGCACAGTCACAGGCGCAGTAAGTGCGATTTCTCCCACCAGTTCGCGCAACGCCTCAAGCTCGGCCCGACAACTCGAACAAAACGCAAGATGGGTATCGACCTCGTCTCGTTCCGTCGCCGACAATTCGTTGTCGGCGTAGTGTCCGAGTAGTGGTTCAACCTGTTCGCAGCACAAGCTCATGTGAATTCCGTCATCTAAAAAACAAGGCATTTTCTAGTCACAGACCAGACCTCGCGGTTCCTTCGTAACACTATATTAGATGCATCGCGAGCAATGGACCTTCCAACTAACCATAACTTTTTCGCAACATGCCCCGTAATCGCTCCCGAGCACGATTCAAGCGAGACGCGACCGTTCCTTCCGCACATTTGAGAACCTCAGCCATGCCTCGATAATCCAGCTCCTCTTGATATTTCAACAGCAACAACGTTTGGTCGTCAGGAGACATTTCGGCCAGGGCGCCTGCTAAATCCAATCGCAGATCGGTCGTCGGTGTTGGCGCCTCACCTAATCGATCCAAAGCAAGCGTTTTACATTTCAGTGTGTGGATTCCGTTTCGACGTCGGAATTGCAGCCCTTCGTTTATGGCTATGCGATAGAACCAAGATGCGATAGCCGAGCGTCCGTCGAATTGGTCTAATCGTTGTAGCCCTTTGACAAAAGTTTCCTGAGTGAGGTCCGACGCATCATCCACGTTGCCCGTCATTCGTAACAGAAGACGATACACCCGCAACGAGGTTAGTTCGTACAAATCACGCTGGGCGTCGCGGTCGCCAGCTTTGCATCGTTCGATTAGGCTATGATCATTCACGACCCGGGATGTCTCGCTAAAAGCAATGGTGTCATTCACACATTGGCTATGTTGCCACCTCATAATGGTAGACTGACGGTTAGTGATATTCAAATAGTTACAGCATGCTGCACGCCATTATAGCGTCTTATCGTCAAAATAACCAAGAAACGTGCCTATTTGTGGATGCTACAGCTATTGCTGCCAGTATTCCCCGGCTGTTGGTACGAAAGGGTTACCTGGTTGGCCTGGATATAGAACTAATTCCGATGCGTATGGAAGGAGCCTTGGCCTTGGTGCATCTAATTGATTATAAAGGCTGGGAACGGCAACCTGAACCGAGGGGTTTGGGGCAAAAGACCTATAAGACGTCTATTAAGGAGATTTTCTACGATGAACAATGTTGCAAAACACCTCATGATCGGATCGGTATTCGCATTAGGACTTGGCATGACACCGCTCATGGCCCAACACGGAGGTCAAGGTCATGGCCCCGACGAGCATGGAAAAGCTCAGCATGCAGCCTTGCCAAGATGCCCTGTTGTGGATGAACCAGTCAACCTAGCCGTGAGCATGGCTACCGACGACGGGCCAGTATTTTTCTGCTGCAAGGGTTGTATAAAAAAGTATAAGGCCAGCCCTGACAAGTACGCGAAAATTGTAACTGCCCAGCGTATGGCGCTCGCCAGCCGCGAGAAAATCCAAGTAACCTGCCCGGTGTCGGGAAACCCTGTGAATCAGGATACATTTGTTGAGAGCAACGGCGAGAAAGTATATTTCTGTTGCAAAGATTGTGCGGGTGAATACAAAAACAATCCAAGCAAGTATGCCTCCGCCCTAGCCAATAGCTATACGCACCAGACGACCTGTCCGGTCATGGACGAAGAGATTAACCCGCAAGTATTCACCAAGACGGCTAGCGGAAATAAAATCTATTTCTGTTGCAAAGGATGCGATAAAAAGTTCGCCAAGAATCCTAAAAAATATATTCCGAAACTTGTCGCTCAAGGACTAACGTATGAAATCGAGGAACTGGCCACTAGTAAAGACGATCACGCCGGACACAATCATTAGACTTGACGTTGCTTTAAAAATGTCAATTGTGCAAATTTTCAAGAGGCGATGGAAATGGTTAAGTCGCGGGTACGAATTCGACCAGCCCTGATTTCCTGTTTGGCGATCACGTCATTGATGTTCTTCATGCAAAGCTGCACGATGTATCAAGACGGCACACGCGAAGTGTCGGCATACCTCAGTCGCAAAGCGGCAGGAAACATTGAACAGGCCAGTGCTTACGCTCGGTCGAAACCTGTACAATCTAATGAGCTGGAGATCGAATATTCGGCCGATGGCGATTTGACTAATTCGCAAACGCACGAGGGATTACGCGACTTCATCGTGCTTGCATTATCGCACAATCCGGACATTAAAGCTGCAGAGGAGTTGGCTCGCGCAAAAGTAGAGCGCATCCGTCAGGTCACGGCCTTGCCTGATCCGTTTTTAACGACAAAGATTCTACCGGAACCAATTCGCACCGCCGAGGGTGATAATTTTTTCATCCTCGGCGTGTCTCAAAAGTTGCCGGTTCCGCAAAAACTCGACCGCGCTGGCCGCATTGCCTACGAACAAACCCGTATCGCCTTGCAGCAATTACAGGCGATGCGATTGCGCGTCATAGCAGACGTCAAGCGGGCCTATTTCCAGCTATATGTCGTGGATCGTAGTCATGTCGCTACTCAGGCCAACCAGGATTTATTACGAGGTCTCATTGATGTCGCCCACGCGCAGGTTGCCGTAGGCCGACGTAGCCAAGATGATGTGCTACGCGCTCAAGTAGAGCTATCCAATCTTGAAGCCGAGTTGATTATACTGAGACAGAAGCGTGTCACAACTGTGGCCCGCCTCAACGTAATTCTCGCCCGCCCACCAAAGTCTGAAATAGCGACGCCCGACGACTTCGGTATTCGAGACGTCAACTTCGCGGTGGATACATTGATGACAAAAGCGGTAGCTGCCAACCCCGATTTGTTGCTTATGCAGCATCAGGTCGAGATGGATCGTGAATCTTTAGAACTCGCCAAGCTCGCCTATTGGCCGGACTTTGCGCTGGGGTTTGAATGGATATCGATGGAGCCAAGAGACGCATTCGAGGCCCCGCGCAACCGCATGACCGGGCGACGCCCCGTGACGCCGCAAATGAGCGAGGATGGAAGCGACAACTGGGCTATCACGTTCGGGTTCAGTCTGCCGATTTGGCGCGACAAAATCAAAGGCGGGATCGAAGAGGCCTCGCGGCGACTCGCTTCTTCCCAGGCGAAATACCAGTCTACAAACAATCGAATCGAATTTGATGTTCAAGACGCGTTGGAACGTGTCAGGTCTCAGCAGAAACTCGCCCAGATTTTTAAAGACACGATTATTCCCCAAGCCGAGCAGACCTATCGCGTCTCACAAGCTTCTTATACCGCCGGGACGAGTGATTTTCAATACGTCATCGACAATTGGCGAAAGTGGCTGGTGTTCACCATTCAGTATTACCGTTCGATGGGCGAGCTGGAGCAAAGCGTCGCCGATCTTGAACAAGCTATCGGTTTGAGTATGCCTGAAGTGGGAGTACAATAATGTTACGACGTTCCCAAGTGGATATTCAAGAACGAAGCTGTCCAACTTGCAGACAACCAGCGTGGACACTAGCCACGGTGATGCTTGTTATCGCGGCGCTTGCCTGTGGCGCGGCAGGGGGATACGCGCTATCCGTTCGCGCAGGCTCCGGGGCAGGCGATAGCGGCTCAATGAGTAGCGCTGGCGCAGCTAGTGAGCAGATTTATACATGCGGTATGCATCCCAATGTGTTACAGAAAGGCCCTGGCGATTGCCCGATTTGCCATATGAAACTAACGCCGCTCAAGATGGATGGCGAAAGTGCTGCCAGTGCGTCGTTAGAAAGAAAGGTGCTTTACTGGCGGGCACCGATGGACCCGAATTATATTTCCCAACAGCCTGGCAAGAGTCCTATGGGAATGGATTTGATTCCGGTCTATGCAGATGAAAACGAATCAGGTTCTGCGCATACGATACGCATAGACCCTGTCACCATCCAAAACATGGGCGTACGCACAGCCGTCGTGACCCGCGGTCCATTACTCAAAACGATTCGCACAGTAGGACGCGTAGATTATGACGAACAGCGCGTCACATTTGTTGACACAAAATTCAGCGGTTGGATCGAAGAACTAGACGTCGACGAGACTGGCCAGCAGGTGCAAAAAGGGCAAAAGCTATTTGGTGTCTACTCGCCGGAGTTGTATGCCGCACAGCAGGAATATCTATCTGCGATACAGAACTTGCCACGTCTCGCAGCAAGCACGTTTGCACCGGCGAGAGAGGAAGCCGTTAAACTCGTAGACTCAGCCGTCACAAAACTCAATTACTTCGACGTTTCGGACGAGCAGATAGAATCGCTTCGAGAGTCAGGTGAGATCGAAAAAATCCTCGCGATACACTCGCCAGCTGGCGGTATCGTGACGGAGAAGATGGCCCTTGAAGGTATGTTCGTTAAACCCGGCATGCGTCTCTACACCATCGCCGATCTATCTCGCGTTTGGGTTTACGTGGACGTCTACGAGTATCAATTACCTTGGATTAGCACAGGGCAAACAGCCACCATGACGTTGCCCTACGTGCCAGGCGAATCGTATATTGGAAAAGTTGTATACATTTATCCTTACCTCGAACAGCAAACTCGGGTGATTAAGGTGCGCCTTGAATTTGAAAATCGCAACCTGGCACTTAAGCCTGGCATGTTTGCCAACATCCGTTTAACGTCGCAGCTGCAACGCAACGCAGTACTCGTACCACGCGAAGCCTACATTGATTCGGGCGTTCGACAAGTCGTTTTTGTAGACCTTGGTAATGGTAAGTTTTTGCCACGCGACATTCAAGTCGGCGTAGAAGCTGAGGATGGCATGGTCGAAGTGTTGTACGGTCTCGACGAAGGCGAAATCGTCGTCACTAGTGGCCAGTTCATGCTCGACGCAGAGAGCAAACTTAAAGAAGCAGTCGCCAAGATGATGGCCGTCGAGAAGACGAGTACGACAAAACGACCAGCTGATTCGAGCGACCAAACGAAACACGATAGTAGGGGCCAAGATAGTGCTATGGATATGCCACCTGATGCCGCTTATTCGTGCGCCATGGAGTTCCACCCAGACGAGACCGATCCTGCTAATCAAGGCCCGTACTTCTCCGACCAACCCGGAAAGTGCCCACGTTGTGGCATGAAACTTAAGCCACTAGGCGATCTAGAATGGGTACGCTTGCGACGAGCGGCTAAGGGCGGCGACGTGGCTTACACCTGCACGGATCATCAACATGTATTCTCTAAAACCCAAGGAGAATGTCCGCGCTGCGGCTTAGCGCTCACGCCGTTTAAGGCGATGTATACTTGCCCCGACCCTGAGCATGCTAGTGTCGTGAGTACTTCTCCGGGCAACTGCCCACACTGCGGGCAAGGCATGGCTGCTTATCGTGGGGTGTGGTTGGACAAGAATATGGCCGCTGCAAATGTGCCAGCTTATCCAGAGTTAGCCCAGGCCGCATTGTTTCGATGTCCCATTCACCCGCTTGTTCACAGCGATCAACCAGGGCATTGCACGATATGTAGTGGCGAACTTGAGTCTATGGCTGAGGCATCATCTGACGAGAATAATCAGACTGCTATTCCCTCCGGGGCAAAATATACATGCTCAATGAAAGAGTGTTGGCATTTCTCGGCGTCTCCAGGGGAGTGCCCAACCTGTGGCATGCGCCTCAAGCCGATCGAAAAGGTGACGTGGGCTAACGCGCTTGTCCAACAACACGCAGCGCAGGAAGGCGTTGCCTATGTCTGTCCGATGCACCCCAAGCTGATGCAGTCTGCCCAAGCAGGCCCTTGTTCTATGTGCGGCATGCAATTAGTCCTAGAGTCGGCATTCCGCAGTCCGGCAGCAGCCCCGCAGCATGTCGCGGCACAGATGAATTACATTATGGAGCATTACCTAGAGGTGCATCGCCTCCTGGCTTCGGATCGAACTAAGGATCTGCCGCTACATGCATTGGGGCTGGTTGCCGCGTCGGAGGTGCTGTCCGAACACATAGCCGATCCAGACATGCATATGCCTCTCGAAGCGGTAGAAGCCGCGCAGCGATTACGTGCAGCCGCGTTGCAAATCACCGGCAAGCTGGACTCCGATCGTGTCGCCTTTGTCGAACTGAGTTCAGCTGTAAGCACGTTGGTCGAACATTTGCGACCGGACGCGGTACGTTGGCCCAAGTTGTACATTTATCATTGCCCCATGAGCAAAGGTGACTGGCTACAAACGGTGGAAGAAAAGGCGAATCCATACTACGGATTCAAGATGCTTAACTGCGGAAAACTGAAGGCGATTAAATAGTTAGTCCTGAGACAATATGCCCATGGGTTCAGAAGGCATCGCGCCCGTAAGGAAGCGGACTTTTCGACCTCTGACCTATATGAGAAATTCATGATTTCGAAAATTATAGAATATAGTTGTCGCAACCGCATGTTGGTGCTGCTATTAACGGGCTTCATCGTGCTGGGCGGCATCTGGACGATTTTCAACATTCGTCTTGATGCAATTCCTGACCTTTCGGACGTTCAGGTCATCGTATTCACGGAGTATCCGGGGCAGGCGCCGCAGGTGGTCGAGGATCAGGTCACATATCCACTCACGACGTCGATGTTAGCCGTGCCCTATGCCAAGGTGGTGAGAGGCTATTCTTTCTTTGGTA
Source organism: Phycisphaerae bacterium (assembly GCA_029260115.1). Classification (GTDB taxonomy): domain Bacteria; phylum Planctomycetota; class Phycisphaerae; order UBA1845; family UBA1845; genus JAJRPG01. Next base: position 122,824 of record JAJDDW010000086.1, read on the forward strand.
TTTCGTTTGTTTACATTATTTTTGAAGACGGAACGGATATGTATTGGGCGCGGTCGCGCGTATTGGAATATCTCAACTACGTTTCTAGCCGATTGCCCAAAGGCATCACGCCGCAACTAGGCCCCGACGCCACAGGTGTTGGCTGGGTGTACCAATACTCACTGCGTAACGGTTACTACTGCCCGCACCACGTCAATGGTATGTACCGCCATCCAAATGAGCTGGATAAGTGGTATTCGACGATTCAGGAAGCACCGGAATCACTGCGTGGCGATCTTGAACGTGTACGCATGTTCGAGCAGGGTGGCACCTGCCCGTGGGATGGGCAGACCGAGTTAGTTCACGCCGAGTACGATCTCTCTGAGTTGCGTAGCCTTCAGGATTGGTACTTGAGATACGAGCTGACAACTGTCAAAGGTGTGTCAGAAGTGGCTAGCGTCGGGGGTTTTGTTCGACAGTATCAGGTCGTGATAGATCCTGACCGGCTCCTTGCTTACAACATTCCACTCAGCACGGTCAAGACGGCCATCAAAAAGTCCAACAACGAGGTGGGTGGCCGGGTTCTCGAAATGTCCGAGACCGAGTACATGGTGCGGGGGCGTGGCTACCTCGCAACTTTGTCTGTCGAACAAGTAAGCGATGCGAAGGCGCGCGGCATACCGATCAGCCGAGTTCGATCCAAGCAAGGGCTTGAAGACCTTAAGAAAATCGTCATGCGCGCAACGCCGACTGGCACGCCACTTTATCTTCGAGATATCGCGGATGTTCATTTAGGGCCGGAATTACGCCGTGGTATCGTAGAATCAGAAGGTGAAGGCGAAGTCGTCGGTGGCATCGTCGTTATGCGTTATGGTGAGAATGCGCAGCGCGTCATTAGCGACACCAAACGAAAATTAGACGAACTCAAACTAGGATTGCCAGCCGGTGTAGATATTGCCACCGAGTATGATCGTTCCTCCCTTATCGATCGGGCCGTCACAAATTTATCTGAAAAACTCATCGAAGAAATGATCGTCGTCGCGCTGGTTTGTGCCGTGTTTCTACTCCATCTTCGTAGTGCGTTGGTGGCGATATTCGTTATTCCAACAGCGGTTCTGGCTAGTCTTATTATTATGCAATTGATGGGGCTAAATGCGAATATCATGAGCCTCGGCGGTATCGCTATCGCTATCGGAGCCATGGTCGACAGTTCAATTGTCATGGTTGAAAACGCGCATAAACATTACGAACGCGACAAGGGGAAGAAGCCCCACGTTGAGATTATCATCGACGCGGCCAAGGAAGTAGGCCCTACGTTATTCTTTTCTATTCTGATCATTACGGTAAGTTTTATTCCAATTTTTGTTCTCGGTGAGCAGAGCGGGCGCCTATTCAAGCCGCTGGCTTACACCAAAACTTTTGCGATGGGTGCGTCGGCGGTCTTGGCTATTACGATCGTCCCGATTCTGATGATCTATTTTATTCGAGGTCGCATACCCAACGAACAGACCAACCCTATTAGCCGATTGCTTCAGCGGGTTTACGAACCGTTTTTCTGGCTGGCTATGCGGGGGAAATATCTCACGCTCATCATCGCGGCGATTCTCGTAGCCAGTGCGGTTCTTCCGCTTCAGAAGTACATTTTCGGTAGGCAGGTGATCGGTGAAGCCTTTCCGCCGCTTAAATTATCGAGTCAACTCGGCAGCGAGTTTATGCCACCGCTGGACGAGGGTGACTTGCTATACATGCCGACCACCGATCCGGGCATTAGTGTGACCAAAGCCCGCGAACTGCTGCAACAGACCGACGCCTTGATCGCTAGTTTCCCTGAAGTGCATCATGTATTCGGTAAGATTGGCCGAAGTGAAACTGCCACTGACCCGGCACCTTTGAGTATGATCGAAACGACCATCATGCTGGAACAAGACAAGCGTAAATGGCGCATGCGACATTTCGATCGGTCGTTTGCTTTCCTGCCCGAATGGGTGAAGCATTATTCCGGCCTACATGCCTTCTGGCCCGAGAGTCGGCCGATTACGATCGATGAGCTAACATACGGTTATGAAGATAGAGGCGAGCACGTGCCGGGCTTCAACGAGGTTGTCTCGTTTCCTGGCTTAACTAACGCTTGGACAATGCCGATTAAAACGCGGATCGACATGCTCTCTACAGGCATCAAGACACCCGTTGGAATCAAAATCATGGGCGATGATCTCAACGTGCTCGGTGACATGGCCCAGCGTGTCGCTTCGGTTGTGCGCGTGCTTGATGATACGCTTAGCGCCTATCCTGAGAAGACCGTCGGTGGTAATTACGTGGATTTCGATATCAACAGAGACGAAGTGGCTCGTTACGGGTTGCTTATAGACGACGTGCAGGATGTGATCCTCTCGGCCATGGGTGGTATGAACATTACCTGGACGGTTGAAGGGCTGGAGAGATATCCGGTTAACTTGCGATATAAGCGAGAGTTGCGTGACAACATACCGGCACTAAAACGCACGTTGGTGGCTACGCCTTCCGGTGCCCAGGTGCCTCTTGCTCAGCTTGTTGACATTCGTATCCACAAAGGCCCGCCGGGTATCAAGAGCGAAAACGCCCGTAAAACCGCGTGGGTTTATGTGGACCTCACAACATCTGATGTTGGTGGCTGGGTCGATCGCGCTAAGCAGGCTGTTGCGGAACAGGTATCGCTGCCGGCTGGTTATAACATAGTATGGTCTGGGCAATATGAATATATTGAAGCGGCGAACAAACGCTTAGCGATAGCCGTGCCTGCCGTGCTTGTATTGATTATCATGCTGCTCTACATCTCCCATAAGAGTTGGTTTGATACCTGTGTCGTGTTGTTAGCTGTCCCGTTTAGCTTGATCGGTGCTGTCTGGTTCATGCATTTCGCGGGCTATAACATGTCGCTAGCGGTTTGGGTCGGATTGATCGCATTAGCCGGCCTCGATGCGGAAACGGGTATGGTTATGCTATTGTACCTACACAACAGTTATGACAACCGCAAGGCACAAGGAAAGATGAACAACTTGGCTGACCTCAAGTCGGCGATTCATGAGGGAGCGGTGCTTCGTATACGCCCCAAGACGATGACGGTAATGACGACCATGATGGGGCTTATACCGATTATGATAGGCGCAGGTACCGGCTCGGACGTGATGAAGCGCATGGCCGCGCCGATGTTCGGCGGATTGCTCACCAGCTTTATGATGGAGCTATTGATATACCCCGTCATATTCTTAGTGGCTAAGCAGTTTGAGGTGGCTAGGGCACAGCGCAAAGCTGCCCGCCTAGAACGCGCCTAATACACCGCGTTGAGTTGTGGACCTGGCGCGGATTGAGCATCGTCGTCATGGCTTATGCCAATATGCGAACCCGGCAGACAATATTTAATTATCAAAGAGCGAGCGGTCTACAATCACGCCACGACTCTGCGGCGGTCCACTCACTTAAAGAACAACGCCGGTGATCCATGCGAGGGGGAAGAGGGAGCGGTCAGGTTGTTGGGAAATGGTGTTTTTGTGTTATTGAGGACGATTTTTTTTGTTGATGAGTGGTCGCTGAGGGGAAAGAGGCGGAAATTTACTATACGTCATTCCCGCGCAGGCGAGAATTACGCGTGTTCTTAATGGGAATAGTGAGATGCATCTACCCCGCAACTTCAAACGGCCAAAATTTCGGCACTAGCAAAACAGTCGTAACCCACATCAAGAAATTTAGTGGTAGACCTATACGCAGGTAGTCTGTGAAGCGGTATCCGCCTGGGCCGTAGACCATGAGGTTTGTTTGATAGCCTATGGGTGTCGAGAAACTGGCACTGGCAGCCATCATGATGGATATGACGAAGGGCATGTAGCTGACGTCTAGTGATTGAGCGGTGGCTAAGGCGATGGGGAACATGAGGACAGCTGCGGCGTTGTTGGTGATTAGCTCGGTGAATACCATGGTGATTAGATAGACGACAGCTAAGCTCACAAGCGGGTTTTTCCCGGCTAGGCCAACTAAGGTGTGGGCGATGACCTCGGCTGCGCCGCTGGCCTGGAGCGCTTGACCCATACCAAACGCAGCTGCGATTACGATGAGTACTTGAAAGTCTACGCTTTGCCTCGCTGTCGTGGTGTTGCAGCATCTGGTGATAAGCATCAGGCCTGCAGCAAGCATGGCGGCTTCTAACATGCTCAGCCATTGGGTGCTCGCTAATACAACCATGACTACAATGATGCCCATGGCTATCAGCGCTCGTTCGTGGCGTTGAGGCTGAGAGTCGGCTATTTCGCTTACTAGAAAGAAATCGCGAGAGTTATGCTGCTGTTCTTGGAAGGTGGGCGACGTATCTAGCAGTAGTGTGTCGCCGGCTCGCAAAATAATGTCGCCGACTTTCTTTTGGATGCGCTCGCCATTACGCGCCACGGCTATCACAACGGCGTTGTATACCGTGCGAAATTTTGAATCTCGAATGGTGGCACCTACACCAGGGCAACTATCGGAGACGACGGCTTCGATGAGGCACCGCCGGCTGGGCGGGGCGTCTAACTTGAACACTTGATCGGTCGCGGGCTTAAGTCCTCTGATACGCTGCAATTCGACGACTGAGTCTACGATGCCTACGAACACAAGTCGGTCGTCGGCTTCGAGGAGCGTTTGTGGCGAGACGGCTGGGAGTATTTGTCCGCCGCGTTCGATTTCTGCGAGGTACATACCGGTAAGATGACGCAGGCCAGCTCGTTGGATGGTCTTGCCGACTAAGGGGCTGGTGGCGTCTACCATCATCTCGACGGTGTACTCGCGCGGGTTGTCCAATTGACTTAGCACGGGCTCGCGTTCAGGTAACAACCAATGGCTACACACTACCAGGTAGGTGAGGCCTATGATCGCACAGGGGACGCCTATCCAGGCCATCTCGAACATGCGCAGGCTGGGATGATCGGTTTGGGAGACGAGCAAGCCGTTGACCACGAGGTTGGTGCTGGTGCCGATGAGTGTGCATGTGCCGCCTAAAATCGACGCATAACTCATGGGGATCAAGAGCTTTGAAACAGATAAATGGAATCGGCGTGCCCAATCGCTTACGGCTGGGACGAGCATGGCGACGACAGGCGTATTATTCATGAACGCGCTGAGTATTGCGACGGGGGCCATGATCTGTACTTGTGCGCCTCTGATTGACGAGGGTTGGCGCAGGAGCGAATTTACGATCCAGCCCACGCCGCCAGTTTGACGCAGGCCCGCGACGACGACATATAATACGCCCACCGTCACCATGCCTTCGTTGGATAGTCCGGATAGTGCTTGAGCAGGTGTGAGTGCGCCGCAAAGTAGCAATAACGTCAAGCCGGCGAGTAGCACGACATCCGGGGCGATGCGGGTGCGCACTAATAGCGTCAGCACAACGGCGATGGTCGCTAGTGTCATCCAAGCGTCAGAGGTCATAGCGTCATATCCTGTTCGTACATTACGCTAATATCCACATCGCCGTTAGGTGAAAGAGTCATTGACTACGACAAGTTTAGGGCTGATCGTAAGTAAGGATGGAATGAATCGGATAGTCGCCGAGCAACGCCCGACCGCCGAGGAACGATAATTCGATGAGGAACGCACACCCGACGATTTCTCCGCCGAGGGATTCGACAAGTTGGCTGCAAGCGCTCATGGTTCCGCCGGTGGCTAAGAGGTCGTCGATAAGAAGTACGCGGTCGCCGGGGTTTATGGCGTCGAGGTGGATTTCCAATTCGTCTTTGCCGTATTCAAGTTCGTAGTCCTGAGATCGTGTCTTGTATGGCAGTTTGCCGGGCTTACGGACGGGGACGAATCCCGCTGAAAGATTCCGGGCCACTGCGGTGCCGAAAATAAATCCGCGAGATTCTGCGCCGATGACGACATCCACTTTATCATCTCTAAATGGTTGCGTTAGATATTCGACGGCTAGCGATAATCCGGACGGGTGTCGTAGCAAAGGCGTTATGTCTTTGTAGATGATTCCTGGTTTGGGGAAATCCTGCACATCTCGTATGAGATTGCGAAGTTTGACGAGCTGAATGTGTTCTGATGTTTCTGTCACTGTGGTTATCATCGGCGAAGGCCTCGCTTTAAGCCTGAAATCTTCATCGGTGACGCGACATCACGCCACTCGTCAGTCGGTTTCAACCCTGCCTGACCGTCGCATTTGCTTCCGGCCTGCATTTTATCGGGCGAACGATTTCGAAGCATTGTCTCAGATTCGTCGGGTTATGTGAACAGGCGTTGGCGATACCCCATCGGCCGATTTGGCCCGGGACCGCCGCTTTTCAACCCGAAAACCAAGCTGTGGCGATATTTGCCGCTCATTCGGCCAAGTGGCGTTTTTGGGGGCTGAGTAACTGGGTAGGCTGGCGAGATCATTTTTTCAAGCAATTATGATATACGGATTGGCTTTATGGGAATGATTTGCTATATTGCCGCGTCCAGTAGGTGCCGCAGCGCGGATGGCATCATTGGTAGTAAGTTCGTAACTCATTGACTGTTAGGTGTTTAGGTCACATATGAGCCGCTGGTTGCGGTTGATAGGGTGGCGCAGCAGGCGTCCAGACTTCACCTATTCCATCGAAGACTCGTAAAGGAGATACCGTGTTCAAGTTTAGCTTCTGCCGCACACTGTTGCGGGTTGCATGTACAGTTGGATTCCTAGCCCTGTTTGGGGGCACCGCTTTTGCCCAAGATGGTGGTGAAACGGCTACGCAGGTGGTTGGGTCAGGTAGCGTTAAGATACCCTTGCTATGGTATATAGCGCCTGCGTGCGGCTTCGTCGCGCTGTTTATGGCTCGCAAGTATTACGGCGAGGTGTTGGACTCTGACGAGGGCGATGACAAGATGATATTGATCGCCAGCTATGTACGCGAAGGTGCGATGGCGTATCTGTTTCGGCAGTACAAGGTAGTTGCGGTTGTCTTTATCGTGCTCATGGCCATTTTGGCGTGGATGGCGTATGGCCTGCATGTGCAGCATGGTCTTGTACCGTTCGCTTTTTTGACCGGCGGGTTTTTTAGTGGTTTGTGTGGATACATTGGTATGCGTACCGCAACGATGGCCGCTCACCGAACCACGGCTGGTGCTCGGAAAAGTCTTAATGAAGGGCTTCGTGTTGCCTTCCGCGCTGGTGCGGTTATGGGCATGGTCGTCGTAGGCTTTGCTGTGATTGATATAACGTTTTGGTTTGCTGCACTGAAGTGGTTGACCGATATGCCGCTGCACGAAATTACCGTGGTCATGCTGACTTTCGGTATGGGTGCTAGTACCCAAGCGCTATTTGCCCGTGTTGGTGGTGGTATTTACACCAAGGCCGCCGACGTTGGCGCTGACCTCGTGGGTAAAGTCGAAGCGGGTATACCAGAAGATGATCCTCGTAACCCTGCATCTATCGCAGACAACGTCGGCGATAATGTTGGTGACGTCGCGGGTATGGGTGCTGACTTGTATGAGTCTTATGCTGGGTCGATTTTGGCCACGGCTGCGTTGGGTGTGGCTGCAGCTCATGCGCTTGGTAATGCGGACATCGCATACGATGCGATTCGACTCCTTTCTGTACCTATGGTTATTGCGGGTGTTGGTATTCTTGCCAGCGTCTGGGCCGGGATCAATCTCGTTAAGACTGAAGACGGCGCGAGCATGGCTCAACTTATGGGCGCGATGAACAAAGGTCTTATCGCATCTAGTTTTGTGATTCTATTGGCGACGTATGGCATTTGTTGGGCTTTATTAGGCGATGTGACTGGAATTTCGTGGGCCGGCGTTGCGAGTGCTGTCGTGGTTGGTCTTGTATCTGGTTGGGCGATTGGCCAATTTACCGAGCGTTATACCAGTTACGATTTTGAACCAACTAAGCGTATTGCGGCTCAAGGCGAAACTGGTCCCGCTACTGTGATTATTGCCGGTATTGCTGAAGGTATGAAGAGTACCTGGGCGTCATTGTTTATTATTATCGTAGCCATCATGCTATCATTTTCCTTTGCGGGCGGTGGTAATGAATTTATGCTCGGGCTGTACGGCGTTGGTCTAGCGGCTGTGGGTATGCTGGCAACGCTTGGTTTCACTTTGGCTACAGATGCTTACGGTCCTATTGCGGATAACGCTGGTGGCAACGCTGTGATGACCGATCAAGAAGACATTGTTCGTGAGCGTACTGACGCGCTGGATTCACTGGGCAATACGACAGCTGCGACGGGTAAAGGGTTTGCGATCGGTTCTGCCGCGTTGACGGCACTGGCGCTGATGGCTGCTTATGTCGAAGAAGTTCGTATTGGTCAGGTTCGTGAGGCTGTTTCTTATGTACAGACCATGGACGATCAGGCTGATCAGCAGGCTGATGCCGCAGTCGGTGATGTGTACTACATGGGTCATGGAAAGTTTGCGAGTAAGTTCCAGGCCGGTGTGAAAGAGAATTGTTTCGATGGTTATATGTTGCTGAGCGGTCGAGCGCAGGACATGCTTGATAAAAAGCTTGAGACAGATGGTAAAGCCAACGTTAAGCTGACAGGCTTGTCCGTGGCGAATCGTGAGACGGATCATGTGCGAATAACGAGCATGAGTGATGCTGACGGCAAGGCCCACGAAATTCAGGTGGTTTCTTCGCGAAAGGCTTCTTTGCAGCAGTTTATGGATTATTACAACGTCACGCTGATGAATCCGAAAGTGCTATGCGGTATGTTCGCTGGGGTGCTGCTGGCCTTCTTGTTCTGTGCGTTGACGATGCAGGCGGTTGGTCGCGCGGCTTACGCGATGATGCTTGAGTGTCGTAACCAGTTCAAGAACGTGGCGGCTTATCTTGTGGCGGAAAAAGGTATGTCAGAGGCCGATGCGAAGAATTCTGAAAATTGGCCTAGAGTACAAGTTGAGCACAATGGTCAGAAAATTCCTGACTATGCCCGCTGCGTAGACATCTCCACGCTTGGCGCTCAAAAGGAAATGATTTTCCCATCGCTGCTTGCGATTATCGTTCCTGTGATTGTGGGGCTGGTCTTTGGCGTAGCCGGTGTCATGGGCTTGCTAGCTGGTGGTTTGACGAGCGGTTTTGCTGTGGCCATTTTTATGGCTAATGCTGGTGGTGCTTGGGATAACGCTAAGAAGTATGTCGAGAAGGGCAACTTCGGCGGTAAGGGTAGCGAAGCGCATAAGGCTACCATCGTTGGTGATACGGTTGGCGATCCGTTCAAGGATACTTCCGGCCCGAGTCTAAACATCTTAATAAAGCTGATGAGTATGGTCAGCGTGGTGTTTGCAGGCTTGGTGGTTAAATTCGCACCAGCTATCTCTGATATGCTGGGTATTGGCTAATCGCAACCGACGGGTTCGGTGCGTAATATAAATTTGATGGAGAGGGCTGGACATTATGTTCGGCCCTCTTTTTTTTATACGCGGCGACACGCGTTCGGGTGGTGAAGATGTTTATTCGCGACACAATCCATAGCCTGTCATTTGTCAGAAGCGTAGTGACTGTCGCAGCGGAACGGAAGTCAATCGAGATCTATGGTTTATTCAGGATGTTGGTCGTGAATTGTGCAATCTATCGGAGAGGGGGGGATTCGAACCCCCGGTGCCGGGGTTACCCAGCACGACGGTTTAGCAAACCGTTGGTTTCAGCCACTCACCCACCTCTCCAGGATCATGCTATGAACTATTAATAGTTCATTATCGTAGGAAAAGTTCCGGGCTAGCAGGGCTAGTTGATTCGGAACTGGGCTACGACGACGGCCTATGCTACTCATCTAAATTGTTCGGTCAACTGGTGTGGTTACGATATGCGGGGGAAATGTGAATGTGGGCCTGCGCTAGCGGTCACGGTTGGTTGTATGGACCCGTGAGGAATCGCCTCGGCCCGCTCGGATAAGCTCGGGCGGTTGGGTGGGCTTGACACTCTTACCGGCAGGTCTACGATTGAGGTGTAGCTATGACGTCCGTTTCGCATCGCGATTAGTTGCAAAATTGCGGTATGTCAGCGGCGTTGGGCGGCTATGAGAAGGTAAGCTTGTTCTAGGTTCTAACACTCAAGATTGCGCGACCGTAACATCGCCGATCAACAATCGATAGGTGGTTTGTGCATCTTCAAATCGACAACGAATATGACCAACTAGAGGCCGTGATGGTTCATCGGCCTGGCGGAGAGATTGATCGCCTGACCCACGACTGTATGCGTCGGTTCCTATTTGAAGATATTCCCTTCTTGCGCCGCCTGCAAGAAGAGCACGATGCCTTCGTTGCGGCGATGCGAGAACGCAATGTGGAGGTGGTTTACCTCGAAAATTACTTATTAGATATTTGTCGAGATGATGCTTCTCGTAGTATTTTAATTGAGCAGGTATGCGTAGCAGAGGCGGTCCCTGCGATTTCAGATAATTTGCAGGATACCGAGAAATTTTCGCCAGAATCGCTTGTTGAGATCATGTTTGCGGGTTTGACGGCTGCGGAATATTACGCGGCTATTGGTAAGCGTAGTGCGGTCAATGTTGATGACGCTCATTTTTTATTGCCGCCGATTCCTAACTCGTATTTTAGTCGAGACCCGGCGGTGGTTGTTCGGGGATCGGTCGTATCTTCCAAAATGCACTACCAAGAACGTGTGCGTGAGACACTATTGGTTCGTGCAGTGCTGGAGCATCACGAAGATTTTCGTGACGATGTAATCACATTTGGTAGCACGAATGCCCCGCACGAGGATCGCCCGTATACTATTGAGGGTGGGGATATCCTGATTTTATCTGAGGAAGTCATTCTTGTCGGTGCCAGCGAGCGAACCCGGGGAAAAACGATCGAACTGTTAGCAAGTAAATTATTTCAATCTGGTTCCATCAAACGAGTCTACGAAGTACCTATTCCGGCTGAGCGGGCGTTCATGCACCTAGATACCGTGTTTACGATTTTGGATCGTGGTACCGTGCTTTGGTTCCCTGAAGTTATGAAGGGGTTATCCGGCGTGCATCGTTACGAGGTTGATGGCGGGTCAGATAAGATTGTCGCTAAGCGGATTGCTGATGATCGTTTGTTTGAAAATATTCTTAGCGATGAGTTCGGCACTGCTTTGACTGCGATTAATACTGGCGGTGGTTCTAAGCATTTTGCACCGCGCGAACAACGGATGGATGGTACGAATGCGTTGGCTATCGCGCCCCGGTTAGCGATTACATATGAGCGAAACGAACGCACGATTGCAGCGATGGAAGAGGCTGGGGTGGCGTGCATTCGTATTGAAGGATCGGAACTTGTTCGCGGACTTGGCGGGCCTCGCTGTATGACCATGCCACTACGCCGGTCGGCTCAACCCTCTGCGAAATAGTTCTTTTTTGCGGTTAATGCCAATTCTAGGCCGCCAACGCGTACGTGGGATTAGTTTATCGCCATACTTCAAGGGACGAGGAATTTCGCGCCGTTATACGCCAGGCGAATTGGGTCGATTCTGGAATAAATGTCTTTGCGACGGGGTTACTTTGTTGGAGAAGGGCTGCGACTGTGCCCTGGACATACGTGCCAAGGTTTAAGAGAAATCTACTACCATGAGAAAACAGCCTGTTATAATTCGAAGTCGAGTCAGCGCGTCTGTTGTATGTGCCATGGTGACGCTACTGGCTCAAGCGAATATCAGTTGGGCGCAGTTGGCTGTGCAGTCAGTTTCTCCGGCGCCTCGATCATTGGCCGCTCCGGTTAATGCGCCAATTGTGATTCAGTTCGACAAGGCGATTGACATTAGCTCCATTAACACGGGGCGAGATTTCTGGGCGTTTGGGCGGTGGAGCGGTATGGCTGGGGGGCAGATTACTTTGTCCAATGGCGGCTCCACCGCGACGCTGACGCCGGATAATTCGTTTTCTGCGGGTGAAAATGTGATGGTGATTCTGTCGCACAATGTAAAAGCAACGGATGGTTCGACGCTTCGATCGCAGGGTTATTCTTATCAGTTTTGGACGGCGGCGAGGCCTTCCCCAATGGCCCTGCAAGAGATCGGGCGTATGACTACGGTTTCTGCAGCTGGGCCTTCTACGCGGTCATATGGTGGTTTTGCTTCTGACCTTAACCACGATGGTTTTCTCGATGTGTCAATTGTAAATGAAGATACGGCTGACATTCGTGTATTTATGAATCTTGCACAGGGGGATGGTGCGTTTGCGCCGTTTGCAGAGCCGACGTATGCCGTGGGAAATCGGGCTAGCCCCTCTGAGCCGGCCGATTTTAATTTTGATGGCCATACTGACATTTGCGTGGCGAATATCAATGACAGCACCGTGTCCGTTTTGCTAGGCAACGGTGATGGGACGTTTGCGACTCAAACGACGATAGCAACCAGCAATGCGCCGCGCGGGATAGTAGTGCTTGACGTTGATGGCGATGGTGATATGGACATCGTGAATACATGCGCAATTGGGAATAATTTTAATGTTCATTTCAATAATGGGTTGGGGGCGTTTGGGACTACTTTTACATACGAAGGTGGTGGCACAGGCGAGTTTGCGTTGGCGGCTGGGGATATGGATGAGGACGGCTTGATTGATCTGGTCATCGGCATGCAAAACGAGCCGAAGATTGTGATTCAAAAGAACAATGGTAACGGTACGTTTACTTTGGCGGGGTCCAGCACTATTGGTGCGACTGGCGGGGCGTGGATGCTTAACGTGGGTGATGTGAATGGTGACGGGCACGAAGATGTTGCGGTTGTAAATAATAGCCTAGATCGGGGTGTGATGGTTCAGGGCGATGGGACTGGACTATTGGGCGCTGCAGTCTTGCATGGTTTGGATAATTTTCCCTTGGCTACGGATTTGGGTGACCTAGATGGCGATGGTGATTTGGATTGGGTGACATCAAGTTTCTTCGGGGATTTTTTCGTATTTACCAATGACGGCAATGGTGCATTTACATTTTTCCAGGAGTTGCTGGCTACCCAAGCGGCGTCTTGTGTGTTGTTGTTTGACTTTGACAAAGACGGCGATTTGGATATGGGATTAATCGACGAGCTTGAAGATGAAGTCATTTTAATCAGCAATAGTGGCACCGCGGCCGTCGAGGTGCCGACTGTTTCGACTTGGTCATTGGCGATAATGTCGCTGTTGGTATTGGTGGCGGGGTGTTTGATTTTACGACGAGAACAAAAGATTGTCTCGGCAGACCACGGGCAAGCCGTGGCTTGCTTATGCCACCCATCAAATAGTTCTTGATAGCATGCTAGGTGAATGTTGGTGAAGTTTCTTTTGAGTCGCTGACTAGGTGGATCAATAGGGCGTTGGTCGAGCCAGCTTGTTCGAGTCGCGTGCCAGCTACGACTACAATTAAGTCTCCCACATCAACAAGGTTTTTTTGTAGCAGCATTTTGTCGACATCGTTGATCATATCCAACGTGCGTTTCTTGCGTTTCATCTGCACGGGGACGACGCCGAAATACATGGACATTCTTCTGCATACAGACTCGTCGGGTGATAGGCCGACGATTGGTCTATTTAGTCGGCATTTGCTCAGTAAACGCGCTGTGTTTCCCACCTGAGTCCAGAGTACGACCAATCTTGCATTAAGCTCGTTGGCAAGCATGGCCGTGCTATGGGCGACGGCGGTGGTTACCAGTCGTAAGGTTGAAGTGGCGTTGACCCGAGAGGTCATTCCTTTTTCTTTCAGTAGCGTCTCCGTCTGCCGCGCAATGCGAGACATCATTTTTATAGATTCGATGGGGTATTTGCCGACAGAAGTCTCTGCGCTAAGCATGACACAATCTGAAGTGTCAAGGATAGCGTTGGCGACGTCGCTCACTTCTGCACGCGTTGCTGTGGGTTGGGTTACCATTGATTGTAGCATTTGCGTGGCGGTGATGGCTGGTTTGCCGGCCTTTTGGCAGCGTTGCAGAATATCTTTTTGGAGAATCGGTACTTTGGCAAGGTCCATCTCGACACCCAGATCGCCGCGCGCGACTAACACGACGTCCGAGGAATCTATGATGGCATCTAAATGTTGAATTGCGTGGGAGGTTTCGATTTTAGCGACCAGGGGGCACTCGCAGTCTAGAGGCATCATGTCTCGTAATTCTTGTAGGTCAGCTGCGGATCGTACAAACGACATAGCTACGTAGTCTGCGTTGTTTGCGAATGCCCAAGCGGCGTTAACTTTGTCGTCTTCGGTTAGTGCAGACATCATCAAGTCGCTATCTGGAAGATTCAGCCCTTTGCGCGTGGCAATGTGGCCCCCAACTTCGCAAATGCAGTGAAGGTGGGTTTCATGTTTTTCGAGTACGCGGGTGAGCACTGCGCCGTCGTCAATGAGAATACGGTGTCCCTCACTCACTTCTCTAACAAGTGCGGGCCTATTGGTAGAAATTCGCCCGGGTGTGCCTATGATATGCTCGGCGAGAATGTCTAGGTGATCTCCCATTTCGATGGGGAAGCTGCCTCCCTCCACTTCGTCGACGCGGATTTTTGGCCCGCAGAGGTCGATCATGATGGCTGCATGTGAAGATTTCTTTTGGCAAACTTTGCGGATTCGATGGTAGACTTCAGCGTGTTGCGCAAGCGTTCCGTGAGAGAAATTTTGACGAAAGATGTCGACGCCAGCATCCAGCAGTGCCGTGAGTGTTTCCTCGGAATCGGTGGCAGGGCCTATGGTCGCGATAATCTTAGTCTGGTTCATATTTTTTTCGCACTTTCTTTACACTCTATCGTCAATATTGAAGACCAACCACTAATGTAATGGATCATACCCACTTTATCGTCACCTGTAATCTCGCTTTGGTGAAGACGCGTTCGTGACAGTTTCGGCTTTCTCCAATCAAGTAAGGCCGGGGTCGCGCCTTTGTCGGATGTCCACCCCCCAGCCTTCGGGAGTACCCGAGGCATGGGGCCAGCCTCCGATTCCCACAGTGATTATAGCGTAACGGGAAATTGTTTTTGTGGCGGCAGGATACAGTAGCAGTCCTCTAGGGCCAATGGCCTGGCGAATTAGTCCATAAGCTTCACGCATGATTACCTGCGATGCTGGGAAATTTAGTGTAGGTAAGCATCGGTTTCCAGGCACTTCAATCTCAATCAGTTTAGATTGTTGTACTTCTTTTCACAGAGATATCACACAATCTGACGAGGCGTGGTATTTGACCGGTGGGATTAACAGGCTTAAAGTGGTTGCTCGCTCGTTGATTGGAATAGTGCCAGATATATGGCATAAGAAAAACGGATATAGATCGGAAGCTCAACATGGGATTTTCTTCAGGTTCGGTAACATTTCAACGGTATTTTCTAGCGGGTGAACATCCCACGTCGTTATCCGAGACCTGGCTGAAGGCGATGGAGGAAAACGCCTTTGGGTCGGAAACTGAGGCTCGTTCAGACGGGATTGAAACCGGCTGGATTGTGCCTACTCATTATTACGATGTGGATTTCTCTGATGAGTCGCGCGTGACCGTCGGCCGATTCGTACATGTGGCTATTCGCGTGGATCGCACCAATGCGCCGTCCGCAATCATTAGAAGTTATCAAGCACAGGAAGAACAGGCTGCACTCTTAGCTAATGGTAATGGCGTTCTCTCCGCCCAGGATAAGCGGTTCGCGAAAGAGGCGGCGATGGACCGAGCGGAGAAAGAAGCTCGGAAGGGAAATTTTCGGCGGATCAATGCGTATCCGTTGTTAGTTGATCTGGAAAAGGGGGTCTTATATTTCGGGGCACTAGGGGCTGGGGCGTCTGAGGCGTTGACCACGCTCTTTGCTAAGACGTTTAGCGTATCGCTAGTGCCTGCGACGATAGACGAGTTGAGTTGCCGCTTAGCTGAGCGGGCTAAACTTGTGCGTGAGTTGGACGATGCGTCGCCTTCATTTCTTGTTGATCCACCGAATACGGATATGGATTTACCAGACTTTCCCGGTAACGATCGTAGCTTTTTAGGGCGAGAGTTTCTTGCTTGGCTATGGTATGCCATGCAAACGTCTGAGGGGTTAATCACGACCCGACTCAATCAGCAGATTGGCCTAGTCATTTGTGATTCTATGAAATTGAACTGCTGCGCGGATGTGACAGGCACGACCACGGTGAACTGCGACGGTCCTGCGACCGCGCCAGAGTCTAGGGCTGCGTTATCACTTGGCAAGCTGCCGACCAAGCTTGGTTTGCTGGTTTCTCGCGGGGCAAATGAGTGGTCGTTGCAGTTGGATGGTAAGAAAGCTTCGATCTCTCGGCTAATCTTGCAACGGGACGAGGATGAGGATCCCGAGGCCTTTATCGAAGGTCGATTCAATCAGATCGTGCAGGTGGGTCTGGTAGTGGATGAGCTTTTCGACACATTTCTTCATGTTCGACTTAACGCGGGTTGGCATAAGGAATTGGGTCGCTTGCGCCAGTGGGCGGAGTCGTTTCGGTCTCCGACGGTACCCGCCTTGCAGCGGGCCTCTGCATAGAAATTTGAGTTGATAGGATCGATTAGTTTGACACGCTGACAGAACCGTTCTATCAACACCTCTATACATGCCAGAAGAAACTATCAGCATTGCGTCGTTATACAAAATCGCAGCCCGTGCGGATGTGGTCGAGGCGATGCGCGAATTCTTCGAACAGGCTGATAAGAACATCGCTAGTCGTGGTGCGATTTGTACTAATCGTGGAGCGTGTTGTCGGTTTGGTGAGTTTGGTCATCGGCTTTATGTGACGACGCTCGAAGTAGTATATTTCTTAGCCCAGCATCCTTCGCCTATGCCCGTGACAGAGGATGTATGCCCCCACGCGATAGATGGTATGTGCCATGCGCGTGTTGGCCGACCGTTGGGCTGTCGCGTTTTTTATTGCGATCCCCAGGCCCAGGATTGGCAGGGGCCTATGACTGAAGAGAGGTTGGCGCAATTGCGTGAAATGCATGTCCAGTTGAACGTGCCTTATGCTTACCAGGATTGGCTAGCCATCTTGCGGCGTGTAGCTGAATATCATTGGCCGTTGAATGACGGTGAAGGTGTTCGTCTAACGATCGTGGATTGAGGTTATCAGTTTGCAGCTTGTACTGCTTGGCGAGATGTTTAGGCGGTGGTTTCTTCTTTGTTATTCTTGCGGGCCTTTCTGCGGGCCATGGCTACTGTTGCTAGTCCGATGAGGCTTAGCGTGACGGTCATGGGTTCCGGGGCAGGGCCTACGAATGAGCCGTACAATGATTGGGCGCCTGCAATTTCGTCGGCTTGAGGACCAGAAAAAGCTTCAGTATAGTTCGCGTTCATCAGGGAGTTTGGCACGAGTGTGTGGTTGAGCCCTATGGCGTGCCCAATCTCATGGGCGGCTACTTGGAAGATGTCGACACCGCCGCCACCAAATCCTATTTTCCAAGCTTCGCTGGTGTCGAAGTGGACATCGCCTGCGATGGAATTTCCGTTATTGGGCGGATAAAAACCATGGGCTAGGGTTCCGTTGGCCCCGTCGATGTTATGAGCGCCGAATCTCAAATCACCTGACGTTTGGGCTGCGTCATAGGCCTCGCCGTTATCGGCTACTTGCACAAATGTTAACCCCGATGCATTGGCCCAGGAATCCAGCGCTCGAACGATCTCAGTTTGCCACGTCGGCAAGGTTCCTCCCCATAATGTGGCTAGCGAAGTGTTGGTAATGCCGCCAGCCTCCGCCGTACCGTCGATTCCGTCAGCCATGAAGCTGTAGGTTAGCGTGATTGGACCGCCGCCTGACCCCCAATTGCCCGGTGCGGTTGGTCCTAATACAAAAGCATTCGCTTCACTGCCTATGGCGCTAATTAGGAAAGCCAGCCATAATAAACTATGCGCGCAGTGCTGGCGCGAAGGGGGGGAGCTACCTAACAGTAATCGCAGTATGTACGTCATGGTCGCGTGTTTTCGATCCTTCTTATGTAGATGCGATCGTCGGGTAGTGTGCATATCTTTAGGTGCGTAATTTGTAGATGTTAGACATCGAAAACATGATGGAACGAATTATGGGAAGTGCGTGTTATTGGGCGATGGACCGACGCCTGCCTGGGTGCGTCATTACCGGAATCCGTGTGATCAAGTTGGTTAACTTGTTATCACACTAGTAAATCAAGCCCCTGCGCACTGATATTATAGCGCATGAAAAATGTTTGCATTTCGACAGGTTTGGGACTTTTTTTATAGGCGTTACGCAGATGCGGGGGTTGATGGATTGTGCTATCGGATGGACCGATACGTAGGTACGTGCCTTATCGCACCTGGTTATGGTTGGTCAAAGCGATCGGACTTATTGCCCCGCAGAGAAAGCGACAATATTACGCCAGTAAACATTATTGACACGCACGCGACATTAGAAAATAAGCGACTTCACGGCGTTGCGACGGAAAGCGGTGGGGGACGTTACGGGCGTTTATGGGCTACGCAGGTTGCGGCTATTTTAGTTATGGCGCTACCTATTGGCGTCGCGTGGCATTGGACTTTCGGCGAGATGTGGCCTCGCTGGTTTCCGGCGTGGTCTCAAGCGGGACTCTCGTTGTCAGAACGGCTCACCTCTGGCGAATCTTACTATTCGCATGCGCCGTTAGTGCCTATCGTTACGATATATTTATTTTGGTCACGTGCTCATGACGATACCGTGGAA
The DNA here is from genome assembly GCA_029260115.1 of Phycisphaerae bacterium. GTDB lineage: Bacteria > Planctomycetota > Phycisphaerae > UBA1845 > UBA1845 > JAJRPG01. The sequence continues at coordinate 141,352 of JAJDDW010000086.1, forward strand.
TATGAACGAACGCGTGCTGCTGCCTGCTTCGCCTGGATAGCCATGGTCGCAATGCTATTTTTGCACGTTATGTGTACCTACCTCAGAGTCGCGGTATTTTCCGGTTTTGCCTTTGTAGGTTTTTTGCTGGCGTTTCTGGTTTGGTGGGGGGGATGGTCAGCGCTGCGGCGGTACGGTGCGGTGGTGTTGCTATTATTTTTTATGATCCCACTACCCATGCACTGGGTCCATGAAATTGGATTCGCTTTAAAAATATTCGCTGGGAGAATGGGCATGGCTTTGGTAGATGGCGTGGGCCTGCCTGTTGTGCTTGATGGTAGTTACATACATGTTTTAGCCCGTTCGGACAATGCGCCGCGTACGTTACAGCTTGGCCAAGTTTGCGGCGGGTTGCGAAGTGCGATGAGTTTATTCTGGATTGCGTCCGTGTACCTCACCATGGCAAAGTCTGGTTTCATGGGACGCATCATTTTGATAAGCGCCGTATTGCCCTTAGCAATATTGTGCAACGCACTCCGCATCTCATTTTTGATAGTCCTAGCTTACGGGTTTGATGTAAGCACCGCCGCGGAAGATGGCTGGCCTCATCAATTGTCAGGGGTTGCGGTTTTTGTGCTAGCCATGACGACGATGATCTTTTTGGATTATCTGCTGGCTAAGCTTCCACACTCAACTCGATGCTCGAACGAGAACACGGCGAGAAAAAATTTCGCACGAACGCGGCCTCTTCGGGCAAGTGCGTGGGGTGTGGTTTGTCGCTGGCCGACAGTCGTATTGAGCATAGTCGCCATGATGTGCATCGCTTGCGGGGAGGATAATTTACATCCAAAGGCGACGACATATGCGGATACCGCGCTGCCTACTTCATTTGATGATAATAAATCTACGTACCTAGCCAGTGATGTTTCTGTGCCCAGGCGAACGCAAGCGATGTTGCGCACGAGCGATTATTCATTCAGGCGGTATAGTACACCGAACGAGTCATCGCAAGTAGACGCGTTGGTGGTATTCGGTGGTCAACATCGCGAATCGATTCACCCTCCTAGCATATGCATCGCAGGTAGCGGGCAGGAAATTGTTAGCCATCGCGATGTAGCCGTTAAAGTTCTTGGTGAGACTAAGGTTCTTTTTCGAGAATTAATCACGCAACGTGATGGGGCTATTGCTTGTCATCTTTTTACTTATAAGTATGGCGATCATTACACGGCGAATTTTACGCAGCAACAGTTGGGTGTACTAACGCAACGCATCATTGGGAAAGACTCAGCCGGGGCATTGATCCGTTTTTCCGTGCCGCCGGTCTACAATCAAGCGTCTGATGCTTGTCATTTGGTTTATGTCGCCGCTGAGCAGCTGATGCCTCAGATCGAAGAGGCATTACCGTGATTCAGCCGCGAAAACGAATGCATGCGCGATCTGGTGGGAAGCTTAGACGGCGTATTATGTGGTACGCTTTTGGGCTGACCATGCTCGTGGCTATTGGTGTGGTCGTCGGGAAGTATATGCAGGGCCAAGAGGGCCGTAATGTACGGGTCAAACAGGCGGCACTAGCATTGCAAAAAGGACGCCCGGACCTTGCTCTCCGCCTCATAAGCCCGGTACTTGCCGCTCAGCCAAATGATTTACAGGCTAGGACTATGGTCATACGGGCACGCGTGAAGATGTCGCAATTTCGCCATGCGCTATCGCACGTGAATCAATTGGTCATGCTGTATCCCGATAGAATTGATGTGCGTTGCGTGCGCGTAGACGTGCTTCTGTCTGTGCTGGATGCTCAAGTGTCTGCGCCGGCTGCGGGAGCCAAGGTGCTCGCGTTGGGCACGTTTGAGACTCTATTTGCGACAGTGGCTGCGGATCTAGACACTGTCACTTCGGCGCTAGATTCTCACGAATTGCAGGTGATTCGTGTTCGTATGCAATCCTTGAAAATAAGAAATTTGAAGCGTATTTTAGCTTTTAACTTAGCAGATACAGACCAGCAATATGAAATGCTAGAACAACAATTGTCTGCTGATGAGTCGAAGCACGAATCGACACTCAAGCAGATTGTTGTTCAGCGACCTCGTCAGTTTGATGCCTGGCAGATGTACCTTGACGTATTGGCAAGCCGTGATGATATAGCGTCGTTACGCCGCGTGGCTAGCACGTTGTCTGATGAGTCCCAACTGCCCCCAGCCATTGCGTCGGAGCTTATTCAGCATCTGGTGCTGGTTGAATCTGGTCCCGAAGATTTGGAAACGCGGCTAGCTTTAGGCCAGCGACTACAAGCCGCCGTTCACCCGCTTGATCGTGCAGACCCTCGCTGGATTCGCACGCAGGCGACGTTGGGTATTTTGTCCGGCAAAGCTAAGGAGTCGTTGGTCCTGCTCGATCAGTTGTCTCAGCAGCAGCGTTATCAGCCTGCGGTATTGTTGATTCGGGCAAAGGCGCTTTCTGATCTTGGCCGATTCCCTGAAGTTGTGAGCATACTTCAGTCATTGGCATTGAAATTCCCGCACATCGCTGCCATTCAAACACCGTTGGGCTACACCCAGGCGGCGCTGGGTAATCTCGAAGATGCGGCGCGTGCCTTTCGGGCATCGCTTACTGTGATCCCCAAGGATGCCGAGACCGTTGAGGGGTTGGCTAATGTGTTGGTTCGTCAAGGCAAGGTCGACGAAGCTAGCGAGTATGTAAAACTGTTAGTCGAAAAATATCCTGATAGGCTTAGCATTATTTCTTTGCAATTACAAATAGCTAAGTCGCGCCAAAGTGAGGCTGAGGCGAGGGCTTTGTTGAAGCGATTGGCACAGCGTCTCGATCAGTCGGAAGCAATGCTCATGGTGTTAATCGATGGGTACGATTATTTGAAGGCTCATGACCAAGTTGAGATATTTTCAAAGAGGCTTCTGGATCGCAATCCTTCATCGATAGTAGCTAGGCTAGGTCTGGCGAAGTCGCATATTTCTCGAGAAGAATATGGGCCAGCGCTGAGATTGCTAAAGCCAATGCAGGTTGAGGTGCCAGATCGAACTGAAATTTCGATACTGATTGGACGTGTCCAGCTTGCGAGAGGACGTTTTGAGTTAGCTGCGGATGTGCTTGAATCTGTTGTCGATGCCCAGCCCACGAATGGTGAGGCGGTCGTGTTATTGGCGCAGTCACTAACGGGCTTGCATCGTTTGGCTGAAGCTCGGACGGTGCTCACGGAATTTTCACGAAGACGACCGAATGATGCCCAAGCTCGATTTATGTCGTGGCAGCTTGATAATATGTCGGTAGCTGACGCTGCGCCAATAGAAAAATCTATGGCGACGCCTGGGACATCGGAGGCTCTCGACGTGTCTTCGACCGTGACGATGACGCGGGCGATGATAGCCAAGGGTGAATTGGGTAGTGCTAAGATGTATGCGCTAAGCGCGGTGGAAAAGAATCCTCAACACGTTGGCGCGCGCTTGCTATTGGCTGAGGTTCTCATGCGGATGGCGCAGTATGAAACCGCGGTTTCGCAATTGCGCAAACTGACTATGGAACATCCCACGCTAATTGCACCTTACCATGCCATAGCGAATCTTTACGTGCGATCAGGTCAGTTGGAAGATGGTTTACAAACAGCCAATGACCTGCAAGGCGTGAATAAACCATTGGCTACTTATTTGCAAGGCCTGTTACTGTTAGCTATGGGGCGAGTTGCGCCTGCGCAGGCATCGCTTGAGCAAGCATTGGCTTTGGCAATTCAACGCGAAGATCAAGTGGCGATACCGATCGCAGATAGACTCGCCAGCTTTTATCAGCGACAGGGAAAGGACAGCGAGAAAGCGCAGGTGTATACCCGCTTGTTCGACATAGAAAGGTTAGCCACAGAAGCCCGATTGCATGCGATAGATCAAGGCGATGTCGCAGATTTGACGGCACAAAACACGGATCAACTAGAGTTAGCGGCTAAGACTGTGCAGTCTGACAGGAAAGACTTGATCGCAACCTTGATGCGCCGCTTTGATCAAGCGCACCAAGGCGAGTGGGTCTTGACGCTACTCGAAAAGTGGATCGAGGGTGACCAACAAAACCTGCATTTGCTTCGGGCCAAAGCAGAGATACTCTCAAGTATGGGGCGCTCTGCTCAGGCGGTGGCTGCGATTGTAGGGGCATTAGCTATCGATCAGGAAGATTTGCCAAGCTGGAGGGCAATGGTCAATTTGCACATACGAGGGGCAAACTATCCGGCTGCCCTGCTAGCGATCGGTCGTATGGGACAATTGGATGAACACGCTGCTATAGAGGCGATGCTTTTGTCCGCAGCAGTATATGAACAGGCGGGCTTGTCGCATCGTGCCGCTTCAGTGGCAGCAAAAGCTGTGAATCAAGAATTGCCGCGCGATTCTAACCGGCTATTTCGATTGGGGCAGTTGCTTGAGCGATATGACCATAATGATCGAGCGCGAGAATGCTTTGAACATGTAGCTCAAGGCTCTTCTTTACATGTGGCTGCTGAGTTAGAAGCGACTAAAGTGATATTCGATCTTGGCGATATTGATGCCGCCCGTGTTCGTCTTAATGATCTTTTGAACACGCCGAAATCTGCGGTGCAAGTCGCTCAGTATTTGCTAGAGAGAAGTACGCCATTTGCCCAGCAAGCCGCTTGGCTGGGGGAATGTGATCAGCAGCTTAGCATCGATTTACTTCCGGAAGCGCTGCGTAATCGATGGTTGATGATCAGAGCGCAATTGGCATTAGCTAATCGCGATTGGCCCGGTGCCGTTACTGTTCTCTCGACGCTTAAAAAAAATGGATTGAGTAACCCAAAACTTGAGGCCACCTTAGCGGTTCTGTTTGCGCATTTGGGGCAATGTTCACAGGCCGCGGCCATTCTGTCTCAGCTCGCGCAGTCTGAGTGGATGCCATATGTTTGTTCAGAGACGCAGGTTGACGGTGGTGCTACGGATTTACTCGCGTTGCCGCACGCCACGTCTAAATTTTACGCCGCTGATATTCGAGATGAATTGCGAGAGAATCCTACGCAAGGTGCCACGTTGAAAGAGTTGTATCATCGCATTGGTCTTGCACAGTTAGCGATGCATGTGGGGCTAGCCATTGTAGCCGAGGATGTAGCTAAGGGACTCTATGTGGCCTATGGTGATTCCATATTGACGCAATCTCTAATGGCGGATGCGCAGTTGCTTCAGGGGAAAAGCGCCCAAGGCGCTATCGATACGTTGATCGAACGGTTCCCCAAGAGTAGTCGGGCGTCTGTTGAGTTGGCACAACGACAACTTGGGCGTCAGGACATCAAGGCCGCCAAAGCGTCGTTGGAATATTTTCTATCGCGAGAACCTACGCATGCCATGGGCCGATACTTGCAGGCGAAGTTGCATTTTGCTGAGGGGAATTCTGCTCTTGGCGTCGCGATAATGGACACTTTTGATTTGACCACCGGCGACGAGGGGGCAAGGCCAACACAGGACGATTCGCTAACTGCAGCTATCGCCAATGACTTTGCTTTTATGTTAGCCAGCTACGATGAATCACGATTAGGCGATGCGCTAACACTGGCGCGACTAGCTGTATCCTTAGTGCCACAATCCGCAGCTACGCTAGATACGTTGGGCTGGATTTCGTATCTGCACGGTGATCAGATGGAAGCGGGTGAGTATTTATATCGCGCGATGTCATTAGCGCCGACCAACATAACAATTCATGAACACGTCGCGCAATGGCATCAATCGCAAGGCCAGGATCAGTGGGCTGCGTATCATCGTGAGCAAATTAGTCCTAATCCGACAAAAATAGAATTGTCTGAAACATACATATCTTCAGGAAAAAAAGCCGCCGATGTAAGCGATATGGTCACGAAACAAATTGGACAAGCGGACGAAGATGCCGCACGACGTACGTTGGTTGCGACCCGCCCATAGCCCATTATCCAAAAAGTTGCAAAGTCGTTACACATGTACATTCAGGGCTTATATTATTGTAGCAGCACAAAATGAATTGCTTTTACAATTTCAAGTGATGCGTTATTAGGCGGCATAACATGCAATGGCGACCGCAAAACACGCCTTTTATGCAGCTTCGGCGTCCTTCTCATGGACCTGCATGCGCGCTGTAAAGCCACTTCCTCCGTACCACAACAGCAAATACCGCCTCATGATTCGCTTGTTCAAATGTCGAATGTTGTGCGGGGGGTGGAACTATATGCCCTCTCGATCGTAATACATAATGACGATTGCGTATTACCTTTGTGTTTGTTGTCGCTGCATCGAGATTCGTCGAGGCGACAGATTGGGAGTAAACCCTATGGTGAATGGATATGACAGATTAGCCACGACGCCCAGTGCTACGCCACTGAAGTGCGTTGATCATTCAGATTTGCATGATGTTGGCATCAGGCGATCGCTTTTGAAACAAGCTCGTCAATTTTTGGCGACCATGCCAGAGCCGACTGCTAGCGAAGATTTTATGTTCAAGGCGTTGCATGCTTGTAGCTTTACGATAAACGAGATGATTGAAAAGAATTCCTCGAACAGAAAGAGGATAGCTGCATTGCGCGAGCTTTACGAGCAGATTTACGATCATCTAATGAACGCCAATCTTGGCCTCATCTACAATATGCGGCAGCGCACCCGAATCTACGGGGTTGATTCAGACGATCTACTCAGTGAAGGGTTTTGGTCGTTGTACCGCGCGGTGGGCAGTTTTGATCCGTGGAAGGGTTTTCAATTTAGTACCTACGCCTGTACTTCGATCTTGCGAGCGTACCTATTGGTCGGGCGTAATCATGCTAAGAAGAAAGATAGGCTGGCGGCGCTATTCGAAAACACGAAGATTGACGTTGCACTGCCTCCGCCTGACGATGATTTCGATTCGTTGTTGCGTGCCAAGCGCTTGCAACATCATATATCAAACCACGAGACGGACCTGACAGCCATGGAGCGCTTCGTATTGGCTAGGCGTTTTTTTCATGGCAATCGTACCAAGGCCGACTCGCTGGAGACGGTGGGCACCATGGTCGAT
>JAJDDW010000087.1 GCA_029260115.1 Phycisphaerae bacterium
CAATGATAACGTTGACTGTACTGTAGATAGTTGTGTAGCTGGCGCGTGTGTGAATACAAACTTCACTGACATAGCTTGCGCCGACAACAGCAACTGCCCCGCGACATCTGCTGGATGCGACAACGCTAACACAGGTCGCTGCACATGTCCTGGCGCTGCTGCTGCACTTATCGAATGGCAACCAGTCAGTTCTAGTGGGCCATTCACCGTTGTAGGCAACGAAATAATCATACCTGCAGGCGGTGTCGAAGTTACTGTGGATGTGTTCGTCTCAAATTGGACGCCAGAGGGACTCAGAGGCCTCCAGTTTAAGATCCTAGGTGAAGAAAGTTATGCAAGTGGGCAGTCCGGTGTTCTTAGCCCATTAACTGTCCCGAATAATGACGCTGGTGCTTTTATCATTACCCATAGATGCACTGTCAACAACTTGGTAAATGCCAATGGCGAAGTGTGTGGCATTAACGGCGGCGCAACTAGCTGCGTAGGCGAATTTTGTGCTGCCAATCCTGCTTACATACTCGGTGATTCTTTAGACGCAATTGCCGCAACTAACACAACTAACATTAACTACCTTTGGGGAATGATCTTACTAAGCGGTGATCCATCAATTTTTGACCCTGGCACACGCAAATATGTAGGCACACTCGTCTTGAATGTGTCTGCTAATGCATCTGGAACCTTTACTTTGAAATTCGATCAAAGTATAGATTTCACATTCCTAATTGCTGAAAGTGGTACACCAGGACTCGTTTCTAATATTACGCCACTCACCATGAGGTCCGGCATGATTACAATTGGGAATTTGTTCGAAGACCGATAGGGCAAACCTGTATAACCAGTCGCGACGCAAAAATTCGTGGCTGCACAATCTAACCAAGTTTTTGCTACACTTGCGTCAAGCAATAGCTTGGGGGTAACCGGCCGGAGCCAGCTGGTCAGGAAAATTCATGTATCGTTCCTGAATTCCTGCAACACAGTGCATCTGCTTTCCATCGCTTCCCAGTTTGCCTAATCCACACCTAAAGCGCATATTTTGCCGCTTCGAACCCAACAAAAACTACTGCTGATTGACTATAATGCGCGAGTGAATTAGCTCGGGCAAACGTAGCTCCAAACGAGACCCACGAACGAAGTAACATGATTGATCGCCCCATCAAAAAAAGCGTAGACACACAAGACGTTCGTACACCGCAGATGGATAACGCCATGCGCCAGGCGGTAAATCAACTCCACGAAATCGCCCAGGCTGCGGCTTCGCAAAAAGAAAGCGATGCCAAAATATTGGCTGCCGCTATATCTTCATCGCACACGCTTCGAGATGTTTGGCAACAAAAGGCTACTAGATGGCGGCGGGCGGTTTGGGCATGCGCTTGTTGTGGCATCATCGCAACTGGGGCGATAGGGCTATTCTCTTGGCAAAATTTACGTCAAGCCAACCTTCATCAAATTCGCCTTCGCCATGAAATCGTTGAGCGGGGCGATGAAATCAATAGCCTACGCATGCAGGCAAGCATGTCATATAGAGAAGCATCTCAACACGATGAAAGAGATGAAGAAACAGCGCACATAGAAACCATGATCTCAGGCAACGCGCAAAACGTCAATGTTCGTTTCGACGCTCTGGCCATAAGCTCTGAAAATCTGGTACAAAAAGTAACCGACCTAGCCCGCCAGCAAAAAAGCTTGTTGTCAGCCATGACTCAGATGCTACAAGGCTTAGATAATAAACGAGAAGCTCCTGTTTACGCCGCACCAGTCAGTTTGAATCAGAAAAGTGATCCCATCGTAGCCAAAATACCGACTGCTATCATCCCCCCCCGCCGAGATACAAAGGCGACCACTTCAACAATTCGTCTACTACGTTCCAGGCCAGTCGAAAGCGACATGCTATCAGATTATATTCCCGAATCCCCACAACTTACGTGGCAATTATCTGACAGTTTTCTAAATCCAACCGGCCACTGTATACCCGGCAAGCCATCTAATAAATAGCGATGTCTACCCCACACACTAACAAATTCATCCACAAACGACGTCTCTTGCAACAGCCGCAGGCATAAGTCACGCATATGATACGAGCTGAAGCAAATTGTTCAGTCGACAAAAAACCACAAATTCCTGCGTAATTGTAGACACCTCTCCATTGTCTAGCTATTGCCCGCTTAAACCGCTACAGCTATCTTTGATTTTCATGAGCGTTAATTCGCTTTGCGAATTGTAGGGTGATTGACAGGTAAGCGTATACTTGAACGTCTGATTAGTTACTAGCCATCACCTGTTGAAAAGAGGAATAGTCATTATTGGGTAGTCAGGCTGCAGCATCGATGGAAACAGTCTATCATTCAACGGAAATATATGATTCAAGCCAGTTGGGAAGACCAACATGTTCATAAGGAGACTTAGTTTTGCGCGTTAAAATTATTAAAGGAATTTGCCTAACGTTGGCTGCAGTGTGTGCTTGCACCGGCGAAACTGGGTCGCACATAGTTATCGCATCCCCGACGCAACCTTCGACGACCATGACCTCAACTGACGATAACCATCAACCTCACGCCGGTATGTTGCGATACCCCGACGTGAGCGCCACGCACATCGTGTTCGTCTATGCCAACGACCTATGGATAGTACCTCGTACCGGCGGCACAGCCATGCCCCTCGCCAGCCCACCCGGCGGAGAAACCTTCCCACGATTTAGCGCGGATGGAAACACTATTGCCTATGTGGGAAACTACGAAGGTAATCGCGACTTATATACGGTAAATACATCGGGGAGCATAAGCACGCGTGTCACCCATCACGGTGCGGGAGAAACGATGTGCGATTGGACGCCCGATGGCCAACTACTCTATTACTCCAATGCGCTAACCGGACTACGCAGACAAACCCAACTTTTTAGCGTAAGCCCCACGGGTGGTATGTCCACAAAACTTCCCGTGCCCTACGGGGCCAATGGTACGATCAGTGCGGATAATCAATGGCTTGCATATACACCGCATACGCGGGATGCACGAACATGGAAGCGTTACCGGGGGGGAATGGCTACAGACATTTGGTTGCTTAACCTTCAAACGCACGAGTCCAAGCAGATTACCGATTGGGAAGGAACCGACACACTACCCATGTGGTTGGGCAACACTGTTTACTATCTTTCCGACCAAGGTAAAAGCGCACGTCTTAACATCTGGGCTTATGATGTTAGCAGCGGCAAAAGAACCCAAATCACTGACATCAATGAGTACGACGTGAAGTGGCCAGCGATGGGTCCAGGTGTAAGCGGTGGCGGCGAAATCGTTTATCAACGCGGACCGGACATGGTCCTATTAGACCTTAGCACCGGCAAACAGCGTATCGTCAACGTCACCATCCCAGGAGATCGGCCTACGATAAGGTCACGCCAAGTTGACTACGACGATTATATCACTAGCGGCGACATCTCTCCCACTGGAAAGCGTGCCGTCTTTGAGGCACGCGGCAACATCTGGACTGTCCCAGCTAAGCATGGTACGCCACGCCATTTGACCAGGACGGATGATGCAGCGGAGCGCAGTCCTTCTTGGAGCCCGGATGGTCAGTGGATCGCGTATTTCAGCGACAAAACAGGTGAGTATGAATTGTATCTGATTCAATCAGATGGGCAGGGTGTAACTCGAAAATTAACATCTAATGCAAACACCTTTCGCTACGCACCTACATGGTCGCCGGATTCAAAGCTGATTGCTTTCTCAGATAAAACGGGTGACATGTACATGCACCAAATCGAGAGCGGTGAAACTAAAAAATTTGATACCGATCAATGGAGTGGCCCAACACAATTCAGTTGGTCCAAAGATAGCCAATGGATTACCTATGCCAAAGGCGGTGACAATCGCCAAGGCGCTATTTGGTTGTATCATGTGGAAGACGACAAGAGCCATCAAGTGACCAGTGGCATGTTTAACGACACCTGGCCAACGTTCGATCGCAAAGGCGACTATCTCTTTTTTGCCAGCAACCGTCACATCAGCTCACCCATTTATGAAGACCTCGGTCAGTCATTCACTTACTCAAATACTGACATGCTCTTTGTCGTGCCGCTTCGCGACGAAGTAAGTTCGCCTTGGGCCCCGAAAAGCGACGACGAAGCCTGGGGAGATAAAGCTAACGACGAAGACAAAAAGGACGGTGACGACGACGCCAAGAAAGATACCGACGACCAAAAGAAATCCACAGATGCGAAGGATGAAGATGACGGCGACGATGACGATGACTCTGAAAAAGACAAGGACGAAGAGGGCGAGGAACCAATCGTTATCAAGCTGGAAAACTTCGAGCGCCGCGCAATACCACTTCCTGTAGATCATGGCGCGTTTTCCAATCTTGCCGTCAATGACAAGGGGCAGTTAGTCTATGTTCGCGGCGCACGTGCAGGCAGCGACGGAAAACCAGCCATCAAAATCTATGACCTCGACGATGAAGATAAAAAGGAAGATGAAAAGGAAAAAACGGTTGTTAAGGGTTCGAGAAATTTCGCCATGTCAGCTAACGGCAAGAAATTGCTCGTTCGCAAAGACAAAACATACGCCATTGTCGATGCCAAAGCCGACCAAAAGCTCGATGAACCATTATCGCTTAGCGGTATGAAAGCCCAGGTACAACCAAGGGCAGAATGGCGACAGCTGTTATTGGATGCCTGGCGGATCGAGCGAGATTTCTTTTACGACCCCAATATGCACGGCGTAGATTGGAAGGCGATACGTGATCAATACTTACTCATGCTGAAAGATTGCGTCTCGCGTGAAGATGTAACCTTTGTCATTGGAGAAATGATCTCGGAAATCAATGTCGGACACGCGTACGTTCGCGGTGGACCTGACCTTGAGGAACAACCACGAGTGTCAGTCGGCTATCTCGGGGCTGATTATACGCTAGAAAACGGTGCGTTCCGCATCGGAAAAATCTACGAAGGCGCGGCCTGGGACACCGATGCACGTGGACCGTTGAGTCAACCAGGCGTCGATGTGAAAACGGGGGATTATTTATTAGCCATAAATGGTGTAAAACTGGACACATCAAAAGACCCGTGGGCAGCGTTCCAAGGGCTAGCCAAGAAGACAGTAACCATTACCGTCAGCGATAAACCGACGAAAGATGATGACGCCCGCGATGTCGTCATTGAGCTGTTGGACAGTGAATCTACGCTTCGCTACCGAAGTTGGATTGAACACAACCGCGCTTATGTCGAGAAAATGACTGACGGGCGCGTGGGATATATTTACGTTCCGGATACCGGCGTTAACGGGCAGAACAATTTGTTCCGACAGTTTTTTGGCCAAATTCATAAAGACGCCATGATCATCGATGAACGATGGAACGGTGGTGGCCAAATCCCTACGAGATTTATCGAACTACTCAATCGACCTATCACGAACTACTGGGCACGTCGCAATGGTACAGACTGGGCCTGGCCACCGGACGCCCATCAAGGGCCTAAGTGCATGTTAATTAATGGATTAGCCGGTTCTGGTGGTGATGCATTCCCGTTTTATTTCCGCCAGGCAAACCTGGGCAAACTCATCGGCATGCGTACGTGGGGTGGACTTGTCGGTATGTCTGGAAACCCCGGACTCATCGACGGCGGCTCGGTGACTGCGCCTTCATTCTCTTTTTATGAAACAGACGGAACTTGGGGAATCGAAGGACACGGCGTCGATCCTGACATCAAAGTTATCGACGATCCTGCGCTAATGGTTGACGGCGGCGACCCTCAACTTGACGCGGCTATTGACCTCATGCTCAATGAGATTAAGCGGAATCCTTACGTCAAACCGGATCGACCGGACTACCCCAACCGCAGCGGCATGGGCATCACAGTAGAGGATAGATGATGGTGTGAGAGTACAGTTCGCTTAGTACAAAACTTAATGTCTAAGCATCGCGCGGGCTAAAAGCCCGCGCGATGCAGACATGGGACAATCGTTAGTTTAACGCGCAACAGTCAGCAGTTTGGGAATCATAAAAAACGGGATCCTGCTTGAGCACCGTGCGAAGTTTTTGCAAGGCTGACACTTGAATTTGGCGAATACGTTCTTTGCTAAGATCGACCATGGTGC
>JAJDDW010000088.1 GCA_029260115.1 Phycisphaerae bacterium
CACGACTACTAAGGGTGGCTGGCTTCAAGCAATTGATCCGCTTGCGTAGTGCGCTGCAAACGAAGTTGAAAGGCTGCCTGGAACAGGTGGCATAAACCAATGGAGCCGTTCGCAATTTCAACTAAGAATGGTATTGACCCGCTTGGGTTATCTCTGGGAACATTTAGACAGCGGTATAAGTGACCCTGATGAAGAGAGCTCTCGGTTGGAAACGCGGAAATCAGTTTGTTCTTCTTGTCCTATACGTTTCGATGAAGCGGATGATTGTTCGCTACGCGTGGCAAGTCTTGGCTTGGCGTACACAGGACTCTTTGTGTTGTTTAAAATGGCTACCGAACTACAAAAAGCAAGAGCTAAACAGATTTCCAAGTTGATACCTCATGGAAAGTTTCCTTTTCCTCTACAGGATCCCGTCTCGTCGGCGATTGACGAGCTAAAACAATATTTGAAAGTTGATGATTCTGCGGTTATTGAGTCAGGCAGGAAGGGAATAGCATTCTATGGTGCAACACAACATTGGTTGCTCAAACGGGGTCTTAGTTTGCTTTATGGAAAAATGCCACCTACAGGTCGTGACATCCTTGTTGATGGTTTTCTAGGGGCATTGATTTTCCAACCATCCGAAAATGAATCATCTTTTTCTCAACAAGATATGGAGTTTCTTCGTCCGCGACTAACGATACTAGTCAATTATTGTGATGAAGTTGCCACAGTGATAAGACGTAAAGACTTGAATGCATTGCTTAAGGCTAGGCGATTCCTGGATACGATTTGCCGTCAGATGGACTTCGCTCTTCGCTTTGGCTTGAGTGTCGGTGTGAGCGCGTAGTGTGCTGGCTGCGGTATTCGTAAGCTACATGTGCCCGCTGGATACCCGCCTGCGCGGGTATGACGAGGGATTAGATTCCACAGGCATGAATCAGTTCATGCAATTCGTTGTGAAGCGTGCGGCTCATTTGACTTCCATGCTTAAGGCGCTTGATTCACTTTGTGGAAGCTGCTGGGCCAATTGCGGTCCCAATACGCCCGGCGTTCGATCTGTTCTAGTGAGCCTTTTGCGCCGCCGGTACGGTATCGTAATAGGCGATACGGGGCCTGGGCTTCAACCACGAAGCTCGTTGGCTGTCCTGACCATTGTACATCGATACGAATGCCGCTGATGGTGCCGAGGGGCGTGGTGACGCGACTTTTATCACCTATCGTCAACGTGGCTGGCGTGGCTTTCGGCTCTACGCGGTGGGTGGATCGCACGGGTTCTAACACGTTCAGGGTTCTCGGTTGACCAGAGGCCGCGACGTCTCTGGCGATCAATAGCAGCGATTCGTAAGGGACGGCGTCGGTTTTAATTGTGGATGTTGTATCGCCTTCGCTTGGGAAATAGGAGAAATTTTTCACGGTTAGCTCGTCGGCTGACCATCGCAAGTGTTTGAATGTTGTACCGCACCATTCCTGTGAGGAGGCTACCATTTTGAATGGTTTCAGATGTTTGCGATCGAGGAACATGGTGGTTTGATAGCGGTAGTTGTAGTTTTCCGTTGGGATTTCCTCGACGATATTCGCTTTGAAAACCTGGACAGAATCACTGGCGATTAAATCTGTCTTGACGCCGGATTGTGGATGCATCCACTGCCGGTTCACGATCACGACGCGGGTGTAGGCGCGAGGTTTTCCATATAGGGTGTCGACCGCGCGATAGTACGACATTTCAGCTAGGCCATCATCCCATACACTTAGTGCATCAAGAGATGGGCTATCATTTTTATTATCTTGTGCCATTGAGGCGGCAGGCGCGTGAGCGGCGATGAGTCCCCATGCAAACATGAGATAGAGGTTAACACGAAACATCGATGACATTGACATGATTTATAACTCCGATTCTGGTCGACCTGTAGGGCGAGCCGGTCCAAATAGTTCCGCTACGTTGGGTTGTTCCCACATGAGCTTTGATTCGATCGCGCCATCTGCGCATAAATAATAAATGGCTCGGACGATCGTACTATAATCTAATCCTAAGCCGGTAATTTTATTATGGGCACCAATACCGGCCGGTGATCCCATCAGTTGGATGAGTTGTTCCAAATCGCGTGAGGCTACGACCGGCGGAGACACGCGTCCTGTAGAAGGTACGCGTCGGAGCAGTGTTAAGTTGTCGTCGTTTGACTGGGCGTTGATGGTGATGTTTCCGTTGGGAGAGCGGTAGAAGATCGGCGGATTGCATTGCGGTTTGTCACCAAACAAAACTATTTTTCTTGATTGTGTTCGTTTGGCATAGATAAAAGTTGATCGGGCGCTGGGAATGTGATCGAGCACGAAATTACCTTCGCCGATATATCGTCTTGTGATGGCTGTGTCCGCGCGATCCGACAATGATTCGTATGCGGCTATTTGTATGCGGGGGTCTTCATCATTCAGCAAGCGCCGCAGCGCGACCCGGGCGACGGCTATATCTTTCGCTTGGCCTAGTGCGCGGATGGCATCAAACCGATGCGGATCGAGCGGGTCTTGGGCGACTAGGGCGATGCCATCAGCGGCTATGTGGTCTCCCAGGCGAAGACCTGCTATGGCAGAATAATAACGCACATGCGGTTTGGGATGTCCATAGAGTGTACTGAGAACGCTTAGCGCAGACTGCCCAATACTCTCCAAGGCCAATGAGATTAACTCGTGTGGCGCATTTTCATCGACAAGTTCTTGTCCTAGCTGTTGCGTGCGGATGGCTACGAATCGTGGGTCCGAGGATAAGTATGTGGCACGCACCAGCGATAGAAAGTGGTCCGTATCATCGGCATATTCGGGAGGGATGGTCAGTTTGATAAATGATGGTGAAATCGCTTTTGAGGTGGACGGATCAGCTGGGAATTTGGCGTTGATGCGATCTTGAATTTTTCGTGCCCAAAGATATGACGGTGATGATAACACCAGTCGCATTTTGCGAGGCTCTACTGCTCTGCCGCCGCCGAGTACGGTACCTTCTAGTAGACTGATTTTGGTGGCGGCGTCGCCTCCGGCAAAGGGGTTTAAGAATATCGGTCCGCTGGCATGGGCTAGTACCTTGCCTGAGATGGTTTTGCCTGATGCGTGTCTAAAAATTTGCAAATCCGTGGTGGATAATAGGCCACCCATGAGTGATTTGGTTTGTGTGCCAGGCAGTGCGGTGACGGTGATGTCGAATGGTTGCCCCATGGAGTTTGCCACAGAGACAGTGCCTTGTACGACGACGACGGCGGTGTCGGGTGAGTCTATGAGCTGTTCGGGCGTGCTAAGTTTTTGCCCGATCTCAGCCGGGACGCGAAATCGCTGCTTATATAGCATTTCTACAAGTTGCTCACGTACACGTTTGGGGCATTCACGCGAACCGTTTTCGTCCAGTCCTAATACCAGTCCAAGGCCGCGTACGCGAATGCCGCCGGTTCCGTCGAAAAAAGCGAGGGAACCGATGGTGTCACGAAATGCTGCGGAGTTTGCCCATTGCCCAGATTGCGGCGCGACGCCAAGGTCGACGGGTTTATTGGAGGTTTTATCCCAGATGAATGGGCCACACCCTGTTGCGGAAAGCGTAAAGACCACTGTTAGCATTATGGCGTAGTAACGTGCGTGAATGATTGACCTCATGTATGTCCCGTTATTTCGCGTCGACGCTTGTTCTCGCTTATTGCGCAATAAACGAGGATAGACCTTGGGTATGGCATCTAGTTTCGTGCTACTGCGATTGAACATGTCGTGCCCCGTGGATGGCATGGTTTAATTCATATCCCCTGTTATTGAGGACTGCCAACGCATGTGAGGATACTAACATGACTGGCTGATCGTCAAGTTGTGGCGTTTTGCC
The DNA here is from genome assembly GCA_029260115.1 of Phycisphaerae bacterium. Lineage (GTDB taxonomy): Bacteria > Planctomycetota > Phycisphaerae > UBA1845 > UBA1845 > JAJRPG01. The sequence goes on from JAJDDW010000088.1 coordinate 3,830, forward strand.
ATCGCCAAAACCCTTTATGTCAACGGTTATGGTATCGGTCCGCGCGCGAGTAAAATGTCCCCGATCGCTGCTGTAGCGAAAACGATGCTTACGACACCGTTCATCGTGAAAAAGGCTAAGTTAACCCGGCTATAGTCGCCGGGATGAACGATGGCGTTCTCGATGCCTAACAATAGTGCGGCACATACCAGGCCGAAGATGTACAACGCGCCCAGGTGGGCGGTTAGGCCTACGCCTATGAGAGCCAGTACGACGACGACATGCGCGATGCGGGCGATGCGTAATGCGCCAGTAGGGCCTAGGCGCGATGGCAAGCTGTGGAGTTTTTCGATCCGATCGATGTCAATGTCTTGACAGGCGTAGATGATATCGAAGCCGGCGATCCAACAAGCGACAGCTAGGATTAACAGACCTGTCGATAGGCCGATGGACGAAGGGTGAACCGCGAGCCAAGCTGCGCCGGGTGAGATAGCGATAGCTGACCCTAAGTAAAAGTGCGACCATTGGGTAAAGCGTTTGGTGAGCGAGTATCCGCATAGCCAAATTAATACGGGCATCGCTAGAATGATTGGCCAACGGTTGCCGTAAAAGAACGCGAATCCTAAACAAGCAAGTATGAAAAGTATGGCTGAGACGGATAACATCGCCCAGCCCATCGTGAGGCTTAATCGGCCTGCAGGTAGGGGGCGTGAGGCTGTTCTGGGATTTCGAGCGTCGATGTTGGCGTCGACAATTCGGTTGAAGGTCATGGCTACGCTGCGTGCGGCGACCATGCAGATGACGACTAGGCCTAGCTGACCCCACTGCGGCATGCCGCGACCTTCGATATTTCTTCCCGCTAAAAAAGCACCCAACAGCGCGAATGGCAAGGCGAAGACGGAGTGCGACAATTTGACCATGTCAGCCCAGATGCGGACGGAGGATATAGCGGCGTTACTCAAAAGATGGCTCTTTCGTTGTTTGCAAAGTAGATTCGAGTTGGGCCGCCCATCGGGTGTTTAATGTATGCGGTACGGATACGAGGTCTAGGAGTTTACCGACTACGAAATCGACCAAGTCTTCGATGGATTTGGGCATCATATAAAACCCTGGAGACGCTGGGCAGATGATCGCGCCAGCCTGGCTTAGGCGCAGGGCATTTTGTAAATCGATCTGCCCCATGGGCATCTCGCGGGGGACGACGATAAGGGGGCGGGCTTCTTTGAGCGTGACGGCTGCTGCTCGATCGAGCAAATTGCTGGCTAGGCCAGTGGCTACTGCGGCTAGGGTGTTGCTGCTACAGGGGCAGATGATCATGGCGTCTATGGGGTAACTGCCGCTGGCGATTGTTGAGCCTACGTCGCGATATTTATGTATGGTCATCTGATCCGAATCATGACCTAGCAAGCCTTCAGCGGAGATGTCGGTGATGGCTAGTTCGTCGTGAAGTAGCCGCTTGCCGTAATCTGTGATGACAAGGTGTACGTGTGCCCCGCCGGTGACGAGGCATTCGATTAGTCTGCGGGCGTATGCCGCGCCGCTGGCACCGGTGATGCCTACGATAATTTGCTTTTGTGTAGAACGACTAGTCATGGCCTGGCCTCGGTGAACTGCGTGGAGACAGGCCTGGGCATGAACCGCTGGGCTTGCTTAGCCCATATCGAGTTAGGATATTCGCGGTATAGCCTGGCTATGGACTCGTCACTATTTCTTAATTGATCGGCCTGTTTATAGGCGACGCCCAGGCGGAATAGCGTTTCTGCTACGATGTCACGATTGTTGTATTTTTCTAAGCAGGTTTCGAGGCCTGCAATTTTTTCCTGAGAATTCATCGCACATTTGGCGATTTCTAAGGCGATGTTGTCTTGTATTTGGGAGTTTGGATAGGCCGCGTCTAGGCGACGAAGCTGGTCTACATACGTCGCGCTTCTTGGCAGTACATCGAGCAGGCCGAACCATATGGGTTCCTGCCCACGACTGGGTCCGCTGATGGGGTCGTAGTTGTAAATGGGGTCGCGATTGTAAGCCAACAATTCGTAAAGGCGCGTGGCTTCTAAAATGATCGCATCTCCAGAGACGTTCAAACTCGTCTCGGTCGATTCTGGTGCGAACACGACACGAAGCGCGCTTTCAATTAGATTGGGTGGCGTCTCACCCTCCGGCGGATGGAATTCGCTATCCAGTTTGAACAAGACCTGCAGTAGTTCGTCCCGTGCCCGATCGACGGCACCACGCCGCGCATCTAGTTTGGCTAATTGCAACAGTGCGACGGCGGATAATATAGAATCGGGATAGTTTTTTGAAAGCAAACGCCAACTATCTCGCGAGGCGTCGTTGGGAAAATCGTCGAAGAAACGTATCCATTTACTTCGTTTAAACTCGGCCGGGTCTACGCGACGGTCGTAAGCCCTGGCTTTGATATATAACACGTTGCCTGCGTAGGGGCTTAGTGGGAAATATTTTAAGAACCAATCGCAACTGGAAATGATTTCTGATTGATGACGGACGAGGACGGTTTCTTCACGCGGCAAGTTAGTCGCTAAGCCAAATAGCCATCGCTGCTCGACCATCGCTTGCATAGATTCAACGCTTTGTCCGCGAATCGGTCGCTGGGCCATGGCTTCGCGGGTGGCTTGTTCAAGACCGCGCGAGGCGTCGATGTCTGCAAAGGAAGTGCGATCTCTGGAGGCCAGTAGGCGATAGTACAATTCGTCTCGCCCCACGTAATATTCAAAAAGCCCAACGGGTAGACCGAGCATAATCGCCAGCAGCGGCGTGATGGCGCCGGGTCTGTAATCTACTAACTTAGCAATCAGCAAGACGACAAAAAATAACGTAGTGGAAGAAACAATGGCCAATACCCACGGAGCGATGAACTTGATGCGGTCCGCTGGATTAATCTGCAGGGCCGGGTCGTCAAAACTGCCCTGCCAAGCCAATGATAAATAGATGACCGCGGGAACCAAACCCCACAAGGCGGACACGAAACGAAATCTCGATCGAAACGGCGGCACTGAAGATAGCACGCAGGATGCGATGAGGGTGAGGCCTAGCCACGGCATGACGGCGAAAAAGGAGACGACCGCGACAAAGGGCAAGCTAAACCAAAAGCCGTACAAAATACTTATCAAAATGGGGATTGAAATCATGGCGGCCATGAGGAATCCGATGATGGGAATCTGCATGGGGATATGTTGGACACTGATAGGCTCAGCTAGCAGTGAGCCTAGCGTGACCGGAGTATCCGACCAGAAGCGGAATGTTTGGACAAAGTCATCCCAGTAGGTTGCGGACATGGGCGCGAAAAGCTCTCCGCTTCTCAGCCAAAAGGCGAAGTTCGTCACGCCGGCAAAGAGCATCAAATTAACGGCTAATAAAACAAGGGCCCGCGTTCGGTACTTTGATCCTGATCTGGACCACACATTTTTAAGAATGCCGCTATCGTAGGATGCACTTTCCTTCGATTTAACTGACCGCGACTTGTTAGCCTGGAGGTTCATATCTTTCTATCGCACTTTCGCCAGGTAAATGGTCACCACGCCCATAGTCAATCGCTTGGCTTGGCTATTTGAAAATCCAGCGTCATCTAAACGGCTTACCATTTCTTCAGCATTTAGGAATGAAACGACCGAGCGCGGGAGATAGTGATATGCGCCGGATCGATCTCGAGAAATCCACGAGGCCCCGATCGGCATGATGTAATTGGCGTAGAGTTCGTATGCCCGGCGGAACAGTGGATTGGTGGGGCGGGTGAATTCCAGAATGATGGCTCGGCCGCCGGGGCGAAGCACGCGGGCCATCTCCTTTAGGCCATCATCGAGATTGACGAAGTTTCTCACGCCAAAAGCGCACGACACGATTGAGAATGAATTATCCGCGAAGGGCAAATGGAGGGCGTCTGATTCAACCCAGCGCAATCGCTGGTCGCCTCGGCCCGACGCCCGCGTCAGCATTTCATGGGCGAAGTCTGTGCCGATGATTGACTTTGGGGATGCCTGGGCAAAAGCGCGGGCAAAATCGCCCGTCCCGCAGGCGATGTCTAACACGTCATCGTCAGGGTGAACCTCGGCTAGCTTGACGGCCCGCTTTCGCCAGTAAGTATCTCGTCCGCCGCTGAATAGCCGATTGACCAGTTCGTAGCGCGGGGCGATTTCGTTGAACATACCGCGCACCCGCTGAGCTTTGTCCGCCACCTTATGCGGGCTTCGGAGTAGAGGCTTGGACCATGCTGGTTTGTCGGTGGCCATCGGCATGATGGGATTGTATGGCAAAAAGGGCGGGGTCGGCTATAGGGGGGTGTTTTTGGGGGATAAATGGGAAGATGTTGCCATCTGGTGCCCCATTCTTTGGCTACTCTCAAAGGGTGGGGGAAGGATGGTTATCGAGAATGTTCGTAAGCGTTGCTGGTGGACGATTCAGTTGGCGGCGTTAGACGTTTGATCATCGACTCCCCCAGGTCCAAAAGAAGGACCCGGGCCACCCCGTCAGTAGACGACGGTTGGCATGCCCAAGCCACCAGGCGCGGGCATGTAGGAACGAAGATGACACGAACCTAGCAATTGAATAAGATACTCTCAATCGATGCATATTCCATGCCCGCGCTTTCAGCTTGGGCATGCCACCCAGCTGCAGCAAGGAACAAAGTGAACACAATGGCTAGCAAGCGGACGAAGAAGAAGGTCGCCAAGAACCCCGTCAATAAAAAGGCGGCCAAACCGCGTAAGGCGGTCGCCAAGTCATCAGACCAGCTGAGCGCATCACAACGGCTCGACAAGAAAATCGCGGACTTGGGCGATTGGAGAGGCGAAAGGTTGGCTGAAATCCGCAAGCTCATCCACGAAGCTGATCCCGATGTGGTCCTGGACTGGAAATGGATGGGGAGCCCGGTGTGGTCGCACCATGGGATGTACGTCGTCGCCAACGCCCATAAGGACAAGGTGAAGCTCACGTTTTGCCACGGAGCCCAGCTTTCTGACCCCAAAGAGATTTTTAATGCGGGCCTGGACGGGAACAAGTGGCGCGCGGTCGACATTCGCGAGGGAGACAAGATAGACAAGACCGGGCTAAGGGCGCTACTCCGCAGGGCGGTGGCCCACAACGCTACGCACTCCGTACTAAAGAGCAAAGGTTCGAGAGCCTAGCATAGAATGGCGAATTGGATTAGCCGACGCGAATCAGGTTATGGAGTATGCTAGGCCGTGTGGCCCATGTCCAAGAAGAAGGATCTGGGTCATCCGGTCGCTTTGACGCAAATGTTGGTATGTACACTTGGCGTCCTTATTCTTCATCGTACCCTACTTCGCCAACTTGCGAGCCATTTGTATTTACCCTGCTTGAGTTACTGAAGTTCTTCGACCAGACAATCAGCGAGAAGCCTACTTTCCGGTTCCTCAGATAACGTTTCGCTTGTCGCTATCAAAAAAGTTCGTCCCCGGGCAGGTCCGATGCCTGCCTAATCCAACTCGCCACGAGCGACTCATCAAGCTGGTCTTTCTCGTGGATGTGGAAGTAGCGTACGTCCGGTTGCTTAGATTCGACAGGGGGGATTGGACGCAATGACGAACCGCGAAAGAATGTCACCTTGACGTACTTCGTGATGCAATGAAAGGCGAGAAACCATCCTCGGCACTCGATGCCATAAAAGGGCGTGTTCCACCTCACGGCTTTACGGACGCTTGGCACGTTGTGTACGATGAGCACGTCGAGGCGGCGTCCAACGTCGCGTTTCCAGCCCGGCATAGCCGCGATGTAGGCCTGCACGGGGGTGTCGCCGTCATCCTTCGCGACTTGGGGGTTGCCGCCTGAGAGGAGTTTTGGCTTCGTGGCCGCCTTCTTTGCGACCTTCGCGGTTTTCTTCTTCGCAGTCATTGCCTTGCAGCCTCCTTGTGTCGGCCAACACGCTCTTCCCAACATGAGGGTTCGTACATACATGTTCATTGGATCGCAGCGCCACCGTATCGTCAAATGGGCAGGCTCTTTGCGCCTGAGGAGCACATGATACTGCGAAGCGGGAAACGGCGGGTGGTATGCCCAAGCCACTAGGCGCGGGCATGTAGGAACGAAGATGACACGAACCTAGCAATTGAATAAGATGCTCTCAAGCGATGCATATTCCATGCCCGCGCTTTCAGCTTGGGCATGCCACCCAGCTGCAGCAAGGAACAAAGTGAACACAATGGCTAGCAAGCGGACGAAGAAGAAGGTCGCCAAGAACCCCGTCAATAAAAAGGCGACCAAACCGTGTAAGAAGGTCGCCAAGTCATCCGACCAGCTGAGCGCATCACAACGGCTCGACAAGAAAATCGCGGACTTGGGCGATTGGAGAGGCGAAAGGTTGGCTGAAATCCGCAAGCTCATCCACGAGGCTGATCCCGATGTGGTCCTGGACTGGAAATGGATGGGGAGCCCGGTGTGGTCGCACCATGGGATGTACGCCGTCGCTAACGCCCATAAGGACAAGGTGAAGCTCACGTTTTGCCACGGAGCCCAGCTTTCTGACCCCAAAGAGATTTTTAATGCGGGCCTGGACGGGAACAGGTGGCGCGCGGTCGACATTCGCGAGGGAGACAAGATAGACAAGGCCGGGCTAAGGGCGCTACTCCGCAGGGCGGTGGCCCACAACGCTACGCACTCCGTACCAAAGAGCAAAGGTTCGAGAGCCTAGCATAGAATGGCGAATTGGATTAGCCGACGCGAATCAGGTTATGGGAGTAAGTCAGGCCGTGTGGCCCATGCCTCCCACGGCGCCGAGCATCAAAAGCAACACAACAAACGCTACGATCCACCTGTGCCGGTGCCCAATCGTATCGAAGTTCTGTCGCTTGCGAGAACCCTACGACGACCGTACACTCCATGGGAAAACAAACGCATAACGAAGGCACGATCCATAGGGAGCTTCAAGAACTCGCCGAGTTGGCAAGCCGATTGGGGGACGCATATCCGGCAGCACGCGATGCCACGCTTGCGACACTTAACCACCAAGCGACTATGTAGACGTGACCGCTAGAAAAATCGAACGACTATGACGATTCTACTCTGGACATGCCTTGGTCTTGCACTTGCCTATGTCGGTGCAGAGGCATTCATCCGTGGGTCTGTTTCCGTAGCACGGCGGTTTCGAATACCACCTCTTGTCGTCGGATTGACGGTTATATCTTGGGGGACGAGCGCGCCAGAGCTTGCAGTTAGTTTGGACGCCGCAGTGAATAACAACGTGGGGGTTGCCGTAGGCAATGTCCTCGGGTCGAACATTTTTAACGTCGGATTCATCTTGGGACTGTCATCGCTGGTCTGTCCCATTGCTGTGAAGCTCCGGCTCATCCGATTCGACATACCAATTCTCGCGGTCATTTCGATTCTTACCTTTGGTGCCTTGTACGATTCACAACTCACTCGAATTGAGGGCATACTGCTTTTAACTGCTTTCTTGCTCTACGTCGCGGCCACATTCTACCTCTTGAAAAAGGGAGCATCGCAGGAAGTTGTCCAGGAGTTCGCGGAAGCAGAGCCTCGGCGGTTCAACTCGATTTTGGTAGCATGCCTATGCATTGTTGGTGGTCTGGCTGTTTTGATATACGGGGCCGACCTACTTGTCGACGGTGCCGTCGAACTCGCCCGCACACTCGGGGTGACGGAGACCGTAATTGGCCTAACGGTTGTCGCGGCCGGCACCAGTCTACCAGAACTGGTGACTTCATTGGTCGCTGCAGCACGGAAGGAGCCTGATGTTGCGGTAGGGAACATTGTCGGCTCAAACATCTTCAACGTGACCTGCATTCTTGGGTTGTCGTCCACCATCACACCGATCGCGGCCATTGACATCGGGCGAATAGAGCTTATCGCCCTGGTGATTGCTGCCGTGGTCTTGATTCCGCTGACTTGGGGGGACTTCATCCTCAAGCGGTGGGAGGGTGTTGTACTACTTTCGGCCTACGTCGTATACGTTACGTTCTTGTGGCTGTGAGTAGAGCAGGGGTCAATACCATTCTTAGTTGAAATTGCGAACGGCTCCATTGGTTTATGCCACCTGTTCCAGGCAGCCTTTCAACTTCGTTTGCAGCGCACTACGCAAGCGGATCAATTGCTTGAAGCCAGCCACCCTTAGTAGTCG
>JAJDDW010000089.1 GCA_029260115.1 Phycisphaerae bacterium
TCCATTCCTATAGTAATCATGGCTGTCCTCCGAAAAAGTAAACGTTGGCGCGAAACAACGCCGTCATACACGTACGCGAAAGCGTACCGGGGACAGCCTCTTCATGACATTAGGTCGTGTCGACCCCGTGGTATTGCGGTCATTCTTTGTACCGGTTGGACTTTAACGCCAGAATCGCCAAGTGCCTAATTTAGACCGTTCACTTCAAAGCGAACACGCATCCCGCTGCTGGAACCTTCGCTTAACTCCACCCCGTCTATCTTTACACTTTTCACCGCGCTAATCAATGAATGGAGATTACCCGCCCAATAGATTTCGGCCATAGACTCCTCAGCCGCAGTATTCCGCACGGTTATGCCGTCATAGGCCCGGACACCAGGCATTCGCGACAGCGCCGGCAATAGCTGTTGCCTAAAGCTGTCCGGGGAGCATCCATGGAACTGCATTTCAAAAATTCGGTGTAGAAATCGTTGCTGCCATTTGTCAGTCAAGTCGCGAAGCAGTTTTGGTCCCACCTTGTCGGCTAGCTCACGAAAACCTTTGTTGCCGCATCGAGGACTGACGTCCGTATATGCAGTTGAGCGGGGGTAGGAATCCGATACGATTATCTCTGCGGTATCTGCACGGATGACGCGTGCGTTCATTGCCATATTCCAGCGATATATATTATGTCCATTCATCGAATGCGGTCCGAGTGGGTCCGCCTCAGCCTCGCCGACGATCAACAATTCCGCATTGAATTGCTGGGCCTTGGCGGCGAGTTGCTCAGTGTCTCCTCGAAGATAGGCCGCCTCAGTGTCCTTATACAAAACATGATCGATCGTGTTTTTGTCGATCAATCGCAGACCATGCTTTTGCAGCAGATTCTCCATGCGATGGGCACAACTACCACCTAGTTTTGCAGGCACTGAATCTGTGGTGTCTGCATCTTCCGTAAAAATGACTATACATCGTGGCTCACTTTGGCGGTGAATAAGTTGAGGTAATGCAGCCGTCCAGTCTCGCCTCAGGTTACCTACGCCGACGGTCGCACGGATTTCACAGTAGGATAAACCTTGGTCGGTCCATTCTTTGATTGTTTTGGAATCCGTTATATAGCCACGAGCATGGGAAAGAATGTGCTCTTCGATCAGCTCGTAATTAGTGACGAAAGATTGCGCGTCGATGAAGACGCCAGCGGCTTCTACCACGGCCTTACGCTGCGCATCCAGCAGGGCACTCTCTTGGGCTGACTTGCCCTCACCAACGGCTATGCCGGTCGCACGCACCGTTTGAGTATTCCCATCGGCGAACACTGCAGAATGCGCAGCCAGAACGGCGACGAACACAAGTAGGCAGACGTTTTGTAATCTGAATACATCTTTCATCGAAATCTTCTCCTCAATAAATTGATACTTTTCGAGCTGTACGAGGCTGTGCATCACCCATCAATCCGTTAAGACACGCGAACCCTACATGGGTTAGGAGAATGATGGTCAACATTGAGTTGCACGTACTCTCTAACTTTTCACATGGCTATATTTAGCTCGTTTTCATTATCCCCGGCTCGCGTGTAGTGGTCAAGGTAAGCTACGATTAGGCTGTGGACGTTGTCCGTGACAGTATCGGCTGGTGCTCCAAATGAATCGAGGCCGCCGAAACTGTTATGCACTCGGTGCGATATCGTTAGTATTTTGTTACGTTGGCGAGGCCGGTAGACTCTTGAATAAATTAATGGGAAGAAGCGGGAAGAGATGCTAGAATCAGATGGTGGCTAACGACACGTCAACATCGCCTCAATGGTCTGTCTATCTCCTGCGGTGCAGAAGTGGTTCGCTGTACACAGGGATTACAACAGACGTGTCGCGCCGGTTCGTCGAACATCAACAGTCCAAGGGCAAAGGGGCGAAGTGTTTACGAGGCAAGGGCCCGCTCCATCTAGTATTCAATAAAGCGATTGGTGCCAAAGGTCTCGCACTGAGTGTGGAGCACTGTATTAAGAAGCTATCGAAGGCCCGCAAGGAAGCCCTGATTGAACACGGCGATATGATCGAGCAGATTATCGCCCAGGCTTCATGTCATCTATGAATAGACGCGCAGTCCACAGGTTGAAAATCTAGCTATTATCACATTTGTGCAAAGCTATCGGAGGCACGTGACTGATAGGTTTCAGATCGGTTATCGCCGGTTGGAGTTGCCTTTGCCACGGTTGTACTAGCCGCAGTAACGGTTGAGGGTAGACGGGTTAAGATCGGGCGTGTGGCACCGATGCGTGCTTGAACGCGCCTAATATCGCCAAATAAAACGTCCAATTGAACTTCGCTAGTCATGCGCTGCCCCAAGCTTTTGGCGAGTGGGCGCTGGCCATCAATGAAACGCACTTCGTGGAAGGGAGATCGAGCAATCGCTTGTACATCATCCGTATCCGCAAAATCACTAGCGTAGGCGTAGGCGATCATGCGCCATCGCGGCGCAACGCGGTCGAGCATGTCCATATGATAGACGATGACAGGATGAAGGGCTGCGTGCGGCGTCGCTGCGATTTGGACCGTGACCATGCGATTGGTCCAGCGTTGCAGCAATTCTGTCCACCAAAAATCGTCAAACCAAGCCGCGACGTCGCCGTGTTGGTCTGTCGCCTCGATATTAAGATGTACAGGCCCAGTGTCTTTAGTCTCTTCAATTTCTCCAATACCGCCAAGAGAGACATGCACCTCGCTGATTATTTGTGGCCGGCGACGACTTTCCTCAGTCCTCGCGCGTAGCTGAGATGAATCCTCTGACTTCATGTCCCTTGACTCCATTCTTGGGGCAATCTGACTCTGCGTGTTATTATCGGAGCTTCAAGGGAAGTTTCTTCATCAGAGCTGATATAAAGTCATAGCAGCTAGGGTGATATGGGAAGTAATGGCATAAACTGCAGTAGCCATCATACGGTTGTCTTTCCGTAACTTCTTTCATAGTAAAAGGTTAGCGTGATATAGTTAGCCATGGCGGTCGCCATCTACATCTTTTCAATGACGAGGCGACTTTTCTGTAGATTCCAGGATTTCGTGAGCCAGACAGAAACTGACAAAAACGTGAATTGTATCTGTGGGCGACGGCGATATACAATATGTAGCGAATGATTTATTTTGGTGTTAGTTTTGAAAATGGGAGGTTCGATGATTCCATCAATAATTGTATTGGCTGCTGTGTTAGGGGCCGGAGCGCCGGCCGATGCCGTGAAAGTGACAGCCAAGATTATGAATCAATCTTGGGGGCCAGGAGAGGGTGGGCAAATCGTCATTGAGGTTACAACCGCCAAAGGGTGGTCGACTACCGAAACCGGATTAGCCGCCCCACTGTTGCAAATCAAAGTACCTCCTAGCGTTAAGCTTCTGGGTAAAGTGCTTACGTCCATGACTGAGCTTAAGGAAAACGAATTCATCTACTCGCCGTACGAGAAGCTTCTTAAAGATAGTCGGACACGCTTACCCTTCACGCTTGAAAAGTTACCTGACGAATCAGAAACAATTGGTCTCACGGTGCTTGGTTATGTGAGCAAAAAGGGCGACAAGATAGGGTATTTTTTCCGTGAGCGTCTTGAGCTTCCGCTTAAATCTCAAGCGACTGCTAGCGAAGTAGATGCGACCGACTCAACCTGGGGCACGCTCGACGTATTGCAGATTGGCGACAAAGCCGATGACTTCGAACTCACCAGCCTTGAGGGTGAGACGGTGTCTTTGAGCCAATACTTGGGTAAGAAAAATGTTATCGTGTCTACTTATCGCGCGTTTTGGTGACCGTTCTGCGCAACGCAACTGGGTCAGTTGCAAAAAAAGTTTAGACAATTTTCCAGACGTGATACGGTCGTCTTGGCTATTTCACAAGAAGACACAGACTTAGAAACAGCCAAGCGGTTTCTTAAGCATTTTAAGAAGTCACCACCGTTCGACATCTTAGCTGATATCGATAAAGAAAAGACGCCTAGATACGAACGCACGACGATCTACTACATTGACAAGCAAGGCGTGGTCCAACAAATCTTCCCGATGTTGATCCATATGAGGCCAAACTGGAGTTCAATTTTGCGTGAAGTTGATCGGCTGCAAGGGAAGTAGCGTTACTGTTTATTAACGCTCGAGTAGGTCGGGTCATCGACCCGACGATTCTTGACCCGCTACGCGCCGGGTCGATGATCC
>JAJDDW010000090.1 GCA_029260115.1 Phycisphaerae bacterium
CTCATCTACTGGAAGACTTGGGCGTGCCACCGGCTTGGCTGGGGCAAACCACGCTCGGCGAGAATGTCGATCGCAGTTACAGGCTACCCAATTCGCTGGATGATCTACGAAATCAAATCGCAACACATCTTGGCTTAGTGCCGCTGGCGTTGGGCGTGATTTTGCTCGTATTTGTGATTTGCTTTCGAAGTTTCGTCGCGGCTTTACTTCCCCTTGCAGAAGTGGGCGCCGCGTTGGTTTTCGTGTTCGGATTAATGGGCTACTTTGACGTACCCATTTATCTAACCATAGCCGTGCTGCCCGTGATTCTTACGGCTGTGGGTGTGGCGGACGAAATTCATATATTCACCCGCTATCGACAATTATTACGATCTCAGCCTGACGCTCCCTACCGCGCACTTATTGAAGAAACGATGAGGGAGTTGCAATCGCCGATTATCAAAACTTCGCTTACCACGTCGATTGGTTTTCTTTCGTTTGCCCTATCCCCTATTCGCCCGGTACAGGCGTTTGGTATCTTTACGGCTATCGGCGTTTTGTTTTGCATGATGTGGTCGCTCACGGTCATTCCAGCGTTGCTTTCATTGATCGACGTCAAGCATGTGACACCTCGTAAAAACAGCTCGGCAGATTTATCGCTAATTAGCGGCTCACGATCTGGCTCTCGCGTGGCTGAATTTATTATACGGCGCCGAAATTGGATTGGCGTAGCTTGCTTACTGCTCATGCTGATGAGCGGAAACGGGATACAACGAGTGACCGTACAAGATAGCTGGATCGATGGTTTTTCGCCGACAAGTTCGTTCTATCAGGCAACCGCGCGATTCAACGAACAGTTCCTCGGGATGCACGTTTTACTACTGAGTGTTGAGGGTGAAACGAAAACGCAGGCGGGCACCATTAACGGAGATGTCATCGACAAAAAAGCGATTAACTTCCCTATTGGCAGCCTCGCTGATGCAAATTCTTTAACGGGCTGTCGAATCACTATCCGGCGATTGCGACCGACAGGCGCTCGCCCTTCCATGCGCGATGAGTGGATATCTTGGATCGATTCGGTAGAGACTAACGAAAAAGCTATCGTCGTTACGCCTATGAGTAAGCAAGGCTCGCCGCTATTTCGCATGCGCCTCAATTCAAATGAAACCGTAACATTCGCGATAGCCTGTGAGCCGTTTAGGGATCCGCGCGTGCTTGCAATGGCGGACGAGCTGGAATCTTATCTTGGCCAGCAAAAGGAATTCGCCGTCGGCGGGACGGTAGGTATCGCCGATTTACTCAAAACCACAAACTTGATGAGCCAAGGATTGCGTGAAGAATCACGTATGATTCCCGATAGCGCGGATCGAGTGGATTGGCTGTGGCGGCAATACGAACGCATTCGCGGACAGGCGCGGCGACGACAAATTGTATCCGACGATTTCGACAAAGCGTTGATACCTGTGTTTCTTAAAGATGCGAACTTCGTAGCGACCGAAGCACTTATTCGAAAGATTAGAAGTTACGAGGCTGAGCATCTTGCACCAGCCGGGCTACGCATCAAATTGGGCGGCGATGTAGCCGTGAGTCAGTCGCTTATCGGGGCGATCGTTTCTACGCAGCTTCGATCACTGTTAATTTCGCTCGTCGGCATTGGTTTAATCACTTCAATATTGAACCGATCACTTCTTTGGGGGCTGCTTAGCGTACTGCCATGCGCGTTGGCTGTGCTACTCAATTTTGCGGTGATGGGCTGGTCGGGCATGCCGTTAGGCGTAGCCACCTCAATGTTCGCCGGCATGACACTGGGCATCGGGGTTGATTTTTCCATTCACTTCCTCGAACGCTATCGCCGACAGCGCGCACTTGGCTCTTCTCATGCCATCGCGCTCACAGACACCATGTCCGTCGCAGGCCCAGCGATTCTGATCGATGCGCTCGGCATCGGGCTGGGGTTCGGCGTGTTGGTGCTATCGCAGGTACCAGCCAACGCTCGGCTGGGGGCGCTAGTAGCCGTTAGCGTTGTCGGATGCCTGATTTTTTCGCTACTTCTATTGCCGAGTTTGCTGACGATTTTGTTTGGCAGACAAAAAAACCACGAGCCGCAGGCTTAAGCCCGCGCCGAGCTAGGACGCGTAGCTATCTGGCGTAGCGTTATGAATTTTTTGATTGGGCATTCACTTCTTAACACCGCACAAGCTGAAGTATGCGGCTCGTTAAACTTGAATGTGCAAGTGCAAAGGACATGGGACACTCGCCCTGCAAAGCCGCGCGACATCTTTTCATCTAATTCGTCACCTCGAAATCAACCTTGTAATTACAATCATTACCATCCGGCCTGGTCCCTACTACTTCTAGCGAGTTAATCATTTTTTTCTCATCGCTGGTGATGGTATCTATCTGATCAAATTCGATGGAATGATGCAACATTCTCCCCGGTGCATGTTGCCGCGTAATGCCGAACACCGTTGTCGATCCACTAGAAGGCCCTTCGGAAGATAGAAGATGCATTCGATATGCATCCTTATGCGGATGAACAAAAGCGTTTGTGATACTTTGGATTTTTGTGCTGTCTACGACAAGATTTATGACAAGCGACTTCCCCTTGAACCTAGCCTGTAGCACGCGCATGTCTGAAATTACTAGCCGACGTTTAATAATTAACACCGCAACAATAGCAACCACGGCCAAGGCAAGTATAACTAACATCTTCGGGGAACGAATCATATTCCCACCCAATCACTTCTCAGCAATCCATAAAATACCGTATCACTAATCTCGTCCCCCACGATCCATCTTTCTCTTAGGTATCCCTCACGTCGAAATCCCAGGCTTTCGAGCAATCGAATGGAGGCATCATTTCGCGGGTCTACATCCGCTTCGAGGCGAAGGAGTTTTAGTTCTTCAAATGAAAATTTAAGCAAGCGTTGTAGCGCTTCCGTCATGTAGCCCTGCCCCCAATGATCTTGACGCAGGGCGAAGCCGATTTCCGCTCGGCGGTTCTGAACATCAACCTCAGCCAGCGTGCAAGTGCCAATGACAACGTCATCGCTACGACAAGCCACGCCCCACTGATAGAGCGAGCCTTTAGCAAAATATCGCCGCACACTCTCAACCATCTCCACAGCGTCAGCCATGCCAGCCCACGGCGGTGAACTCCAATATCGCATCACCTGAGCGTCAGAAAATATCTCAAAAAGCGCCTCCGCATCGCGGTCCTCAAGCCACCGCAATACTAGCCGCTCTGACGAAAGTGAAGGAAGCTTGTCACCTTTTATCATTGTCATCAGTCTACCATCTCAAGATTCCGAGTGGCATGCCCAAGCACAGAGCGGGCATGGTCAATCGGACGCCATACATGCTCGCGCCTAGGGGCTTGAGCATGCCACCCGACCGGAGTTAGATTATCGTGTAAGACGAGGAATACCAGCATCTGAAATTTGCACCATTGATCGGACGAATAGAAACGCAGCAAGCATCAAGATGACAACCAACCATCGAGACCTACTACGATACCACAAAACAACAAAAATAATTATAATCCACCAAATGATGACAATCGTTGCTGGGTATATATGACCTCTACAATAGCTGTTAAGGAAAGGCCAGCCGACTGAATAGTCTTGCCACCTTAGCCAGCGTCCAGCACAGTAAAAAGGCCAGATTGGAAGAAAGACCGCCGAATACATAGTTACGATGCACCAGTATCTTAATCGGTGAGCAAAGCTCCAATAATTTGATTGGCGTCGTGAAATGACAGCAAATACACCAGAAAAAAAGAGTATCAACAATACCATAACTGTAATAACAAAAAAGGTAGGAAGTAAGTTGCCTAAATAGTGTCGCCAGCCCCAGTCTGACTTGAAAGGACACCCAAGAGCGATCCATACATTGGGGCTAATCGCAATCAAGAAGACCGCTATAGCCGGACCAAGCGGCTCATCAAATCGTAAACGCTGGGCGAACGACCTCGGTCGAAAAAGCATGTGCAATAGCGTCTGCAATGTTCGAGGAATTAACGCCCAGCCTCGTTTACCATAAACCGGTGTACCACGGCGGCGAAGTTCCGGATCATGGCTTAGCATTTTGATGTCAAAAGTCGAACCGCATTCCGGACAGACATTACGCACCAAACCAGTCAGGTTGTAGCCGCACTTCTGACAATGCAATCCGATGTCGTCCATGGCGATTACTCCTCGTTACTATCCTCCAATAACGTCACATCAATCCGACTTGCGTGCCCCTTTGATCGATGGACGCGCTGCGTCGCTTTCACAAAATCTTCCTCGTCAGCCTTGAACACATTATCGACGTAGTTGTGCGGATTGCGGTCTACGATGGGGAACCAGGTGCTTTGTATTTGTATCATGACGCGGTGCCCGGCCTCGAATGTGTGCAGCACGTCTTGCAGTTCCAAGCGGATGTGCGTTGGCTCGTTTGGCACGAACGGCTCGGGATGCTCATAGCTATTGCGGAATCGCCCGCGAATCACCTCGCTGCGGACCATCATTTGGTAGTTACCCATGTGTTTATTGTCGCTGACGAATTCGTGATCTTCGGCGTCCGGCGGGAATACGTCGATGACCTTAACAATCCAGTCCGAAGCCGTGCCAGACGTTGACACCCACAGGTCAGCGTTGATCGGACCAGCCACGGTCATCGCATCGTCCAACACATCTGTCTGATACGTCAACACATCCGTGCGGCGGCTAGCGAATCGCTGATCGTCCGTCATATACTCGCGCGTCATGCCCTTGTCCACGGCCTCGGTAAATGGCACTGGCTTATTGGGATCGCTCACGTACTCGTCATACGCAGCGTTATCATCTGAGGGAGGCTCGAACGACAACCGGCTATCCTCTCGAGCGAAAAGACTCTTAGACTGCAAGCCCAACGGTGGCCAATGATCGAATTTTCGCCACTCATTCGCCCCTGTCTCGAATACATACGCCTCAGGAAGATCAAGCTGGCCCTCCCCTTTCAAATGATATTTGAAAAACGGCGTAATGATATTTTCGTTATAAAATTCAGCCGTCTTCGCATCGAACGAAACGTTGCCAAGATGATCGCCAGCGCCCCGTGCCCAGCCGCCATGACGCCACGGGCCCATGACTAGCGCATTAAACACGTCGGGGTTTTTCTCTTCCACACTTCGGTAAATATTGAGTGGGCCATAAAGGTCTTCGGCGTCGAACAAGCCACCTACCGTCAGCACGGCTGGCGATACATTGTTGAGGTGCGGGAGAATGTCGCGTTTCTGCCAAAATTCGTCGTAGTTGGGATGCTCGATAGCTTCATTCCAAAACGCAATCTCGTCGTGAAAGTATTTTTCGTTTACGTTTTTGAGTGGGCCAAGATCGAGAAAGAATTGATAGCCATCGGGCGTGCCGTGATCGAAGCGCTCGCCGAAATTTTTAGTAGGTTCTGGGCGTGCTTGGCCGAACATCGAGATAAAGTTAAACGTATGCGGCAAGAAGAATGCGCCGTGATGATGAAAATCATCGTAAAACCAGTCGGCAATCGGCGCTTGCGGGGACACGGCTACTAGCGCTGGGTGATGGTCGATCATGCTCGCTGCGGAGTAGAATCCTGGATACGAAATCCCCCACATGCCAGCCCGGCCATTGTTGTTGGGAATGTTTTTTAGCAGCCAATCGATGGTATCATAAGCGTCGGTGCTTTCGTCGATGTCAGTCTTGCTCTTTTTGTTTTCAACGTGCGGCGTCATATTAACGAATTCACCTTCAGACATAAACGCGCCACGTACATCTTGAAATACAAAGATATATCCATCGTCGGTAAGTTGTTGATTTGGCCCAAGCATTGGTCTATACCGACTCTCACCATATGGCTTGCAGCTATAGGGTGTGCGAAACAAGATGAACGGATATTTTTCGCGGGTTCGTCTGGGAGAATAGACAGCCGTGAACAACTTCACGCCGTCTCGCATGGGGATCATAAATTCCTGCTTGTGGTATTGCTGCTGAACTTTGGCCATTGACCCGCGCATTTGAACGGCGTGATTTTTTTCCGCATGTTTTGCGTTACGCATAGCGCAGCCCGGCATTAACATGGTCGTCAATAATAATTGAACCGCGATATACTTACGTCGATAAATCATCTCTTCTCCGATTCCTTTTATGTATTTACACTCCCGACAGCCATACATTAGTCTGACACGCGAACGATTGCACGCCCCACATATAAAGTACGTGACCGGTGATCTCTCCAGGGACTTATAGCGATAGATCATCGCGGTGCTGCGCTATGGCTAAACCGGTTTTCTGGATGAAATTTTTTACATTTTTTGAATTGGTCGGCAAAGGACGGATCGCCGTACACCTCGTCATACCCGCGGAGGCGGGTATCCAGTTTTTGCCAATAAAAAACGGCTGCTGGATTCCCACCTTCGTGGGTATGACGACAGCGTGCCATGTCTGAGCACAACGCGGGCATGGTCATTCGGACGTCAAACATGCTCGCGCCAAGCGGCTTTAGCTTGCCACCCGCCTTTCTACATCATCGACTCCCCCTGTCCAAAGAGAAGGACATTGGCCACCCGGCCTTTCGTGGGAATGACCTATTGACTTCGTAGCCCGAGATTAGGATCGCGTCGGGTCAGTGGGGAAATTGTCGTTGGTATCGCTAATTCCGTCGCCGTCAGTGTCTACAGACGAGCCGCCACCGACAAGCATTTGAAAGTGAATCGGCAGGAAAGTATTGAAGATGAGTGCGTCGATTTCAGCACTCGGGCCAGCCGCGACTACACCGAAGGCGGTGCCTAGGGGAACGCTATCCACAAACGACGTAGACACGACGATGACGGCCGTGAAGCTGTCCCACTGGATGATAGTGGACGAAAATGTGAGATTGATTCCTTGTGCTGGCGTACTTCCGCCTTCATTGAAGCAAATTGTTTCCACCGGGCCGACCACACCGAAAAACTGGAGCAACGAATTGATTTCGATATCGCGCAGCGCGCGTGCACTTGTGCCAGCCGTGACCTGTGCGGATATCCATCGCCAGATAGCCTGCTGATCGTCTCGGATTAAGTTTACACCAAAGCTTTGCTGGTCCTGTATCGTCACAGGGGTCCAGCCTGGCGGGTAGATGAAGCCCAGCAACGGAGAGCTCGGGTGGATATAGTTGCCGCCTACCGTACTAATAATGGGGATTGTGGTAAGCGCGGTCGTGATCACGCCGTTTTGAACATCATACTGGATAGCAAGTGGACCCGTGATGTTAGAGCAAAGCTGCGAAGTCGCGCCAGCGCCGAGGAGGCCGGAATTCCCCACGCCACCTGAACAACCCCAAAGTGCACCTAACATCGGCATGCATACTGCGGCGGCGAGTGTGGCACGAAAGTACGTTTTCATCATTTTCTTTTCTACTTGTACAAAGTGGATTGAGACCTAGCTTAAAAGAAAATCCCCCAAAGATTTCAGTCGATGGCATCGGCCAACGATTACTATTCCACGGCCACGCTCACAAATTACACCGCCGTTTGAGTGCTGTCCAGCCTTTATCCGCAATCATAATTCGTCAGGCATTAGCCCGCCCTACCGCCCTTCAAACTTCGCGGGCCTCATTTCTGCGAAGGCTTTCATGTCTGCTTTTTGGGCCGGGTCGCCCCTCTCGTTCCGAGGTGAGGGCGTCGATGATCGCGGACAAATATTTCCGTAATTAGTCAATCATCGCTCAGTCAGTCAAAACTGGTTAGGTGCCTCAACGTGGCACTAAGCACCCATCATCGACTCCCCCATGTCCAAAAAGAAGGACATGGGGCACCCGGCCTGATTCGCTGCGCAAATACTCCATGCGAGGTCTTGCGCCACCCGACCGCAAACGCAACCTAGCGGTCAAGGCATGCAGATGGCTACACAAAGCATCTTCGTTGAACGAAGGCAGCAACTGTTCAGTGAATATGAGAGACATCAAGGCCATAGGTTCCGTCCATATTTTTGACTACGAAGTTTTGTGTCTGAACGTGGCCTCGACGCCAATCATCGACTCCCCCATGTCCAAAAAGAAGGACATGGGGCACCCGGCCTAATCAGATAATTTCGCAGCCACATTCTGGGCAAGTGCCAGAAATGTTTCCAGTAAGATTATACCCGCAATGATTGCAGTATCCTGTTGGGTATTTTCTTATTCCAATGTTGCGGCGTTTAATGGACACACTAATGATCCACCACAGGAACATTCCCTTAAGTGCAAACCAAACCCAATCCTCTATCCCCATGGCCATCGTCAAAGAGGGATTCACGATCGTGTAGGGCAATGAAAGTTTTATCATGATTCATATGCCATGCATGTCAGGCAACGTACCCAGCTTTATCCGCAAATTCGTCTGACAATATCTCAACCTACCCCTACCGCCCTTCAAACTTCGCGGGCCTCTTTTCCGCGAAGGCTTTCATACCTTCTTTTTGATCTTGGGTGGCAAATAGCGAATAGAAAACGCGACGTTCGTATTCCAGGCCATCGTTTAAGGATAACTCCAGTGCCTTGGAAACGGCATCTTTACCAATCTGCACAGCTATCGGTGGGCGCTTGGCTATCTCACGCGCAAGGATCATCGCCTCGGCGTAGAAACGCTCTTTTGAAACCACGCGCGTGACTAAGCCAGCCTCGAACGCCTCGTGCGCCGACAGAAACTTCCCGGCTAAAATGACTTCCATGGCGCGATATTTCCCGATGGCTCGCGTGAGCCTTTGCGTACCGCCTGCACCTGGGATAATGCCGAGGTTAATTTCTGGCTGACCGAACTTCGCCGACTCCGATGCCACGATCATGTCGCATATCATGGCTAACTCGCACCCACCGCCCAGACAAAAGCCGCTGACCGCTGCGATGATTGGCTTACGAACATTTTTGATCTTTAGCCAACGGGCGAGGTTATTCTTTTCGTACATATCAAGAAAAGAGGCCTCAGCCATATCGCCAATGTCCGCACCGGCGGCGAAGGCCTTCTCGCTTCCCGTGATGACGATCACGCGAACCTCTCGGTCACGGTCGAACGACTCCAAAGCTTCGATCAACTCGTCCATCAGCTCACTAGACAGCGCGTTAAGCACCTTGGGACGGTTTAAGGTGGCCACGCCGATGTGATCTTCAATTTTCGTTAAGATATTATTATTCATAGTCCCCGCATTGTGCGCACCGGCTCGAATCTTGCAAGATTCAATGCTCAGTTGGTCTGCCTGGGCGGTTTAACCGAATGTGTTGCGTCGATCATTCATATTATACCCAGAAACTCTTCACGGCTGCGCAAGCTGAAGCATGCGGCTCGGTTTATTTGCGCTTTATATGTGGTAATTAGCGTAAGCCTCGTGATTCTCCCTCATTCAAACATGCTTTTACAACTAAACACCAATCTTTTTACACCATCTTGTTCCACAGACTATCATGGTTGGGTACGCTTTGCCGACTAACGAGGTAGAACTATGAGTTGCATCGTCACTAACAATTTGCGGAAGTCTTATGGCTCGCGCGTCGGCATTGAGAATTTGTCGATGACCGTCGCGCCAGGTGAGCTGATCGGATTCCTTGGCCCTAATGGTTCGGGCAAGACGACCACCATCCGGCTACTCATGGGTTTGCTCAAGCCCACCTCGGGCGAGGCCTCGGTGTTTTCGCTCGACTGTTGGCGGCAGAGTCATAAGGTCAAGATGGATGTTGGTTATCTTCCCGGCGACCTGCGACTATACCCGTGGTTCACCGCTCAAAATGCCTTGAAAATTTTTGGTAGGGTTCATGGGAAAGATTTTTCGCGTGAAGGTGAACGGCTAACAGAGCTATTCGACCTTGACCCGACCCTGCGCGTTGATAGAATGTCTCGCGGTACGCGGCAGAAACTCGGCCTGGTACTCGCCCTGGCCCCCCGCCCCAAGCTGCTCATCCTAGACGAGCCAACTTCTGGGCTGGACCCGATTGTTCAATATAAATTAAACACCAGATTGCGATCACTAGCCGACCAGGGGCACACGGTTTTCTTTTCTAGCCATACGCTGAGTGAGGTGGAGGCGTTGTGTGATCGGGTGATGATTTTGCGTAAAGGAAAAGTCGTAGCTAACGAAACTATCGTGTCGCTGCGCGATCGTGCGAAGCGTGTGGTTACGATATTTTGGCAAGACGCTACGGATCACAAAAAAATCAGTCCACCAGCATTTTTAACAATAAGCCAGAAAAATAACCGAACGTGGACGGGGACGATCGAAGCCGATGCGATGGAATTTATCCAGTGGTGCCAAGGCAAACCCATTGTGGACGTGTCTATTGAACAGCCGGACCTGTCAGCCTTGTTCCAACAGTATTACATTTCCCCGGAGGACTCCGCATGAATCTGGGAATAATCTTAAAAACTGTGCGTGAAGTTTGGGTAGTGACGCTGATATTTGTTGTCGGCGTCGCGTTGTTCGAAGGGTTTTTAACCTACTTAATACCCACATATTTCGACGAATTTGCAGGCCATGTTCTAGAAATAAAATTCGTCCGCAACATCATCACAGCGATACTTGGCACGGATGTTGGAGAAAAAATCGGGCCAGCTGCAATGCTATCGTTCTCGTGGGTACACCCGATTTTATTACTGACGTTGTGGGGACAAGAAATCGCGCTATGCACAAGAACGCCAGCCGGGGAGATAGACCGTGGCACGATCGATGTGTTGCTAGGCTTACCAGTTTCCAGATGGCAAATTTATATCAGCGAAACCATCATTTGGCTGGGCACGGGCCTGCTACTAGTTTTGGTCGCGGTAGGCGCTCACCTTACGGTACGATCATTCGTAGCCGAGGACATGCGCATCCCCGTCGATCGTATCCTCGTGGTAGCTATCAATCTTTATAGCCTATACATAGCCTTTGGCGGCGTGGTGTGGTTAGTGTCTGCCCTATCCGACAGACGCGGCAAAGCCATGGGTATCTGCTTCGCACTTGTACTGACCTCAATGTTATTAAACTTCATCATCACCATGTGGGAGCCGGCGAAATCCATACAGTTCCTTAGCCTCTTAGACTACTACCGCCCGTGGCAAATTTTCCAATCAGAAGCCTGGCCGATGCGAGATATACTCACACTAGCGACAACCGGCCTGTCCTTCTGGCTGGCGGGTGCGTGGGTGTTCGTTCGACGAGATGTTTGTACGGTTTGAGCGTTACTCCTGCTCTTCCCGCACCTTCTTATAATCAATTGGCCGTTTCTCCACGAACGCATTTACACCTTCGTGGACTTCCGGGGACATGTTGTGTTGGCTCAGCCAATCGCGGGCGTGGCCAATGGTTTGATGCCAGGAAACATCGCGCCAATAGTTAATCTGCTGCTTGGTATACCTAGTGCATTGGGGCAATTTGTTGATGAGCTTTTCGCATATGGAATCGACGGCTGCATCGAGTTCGCTGCGCGGGACGGCCTGGTTGATTAGGCCCCACTCCAGCGCCTTCGCGGCTGGGATGTCTTCGCATAGAAAGAGAATTTCTCTCGCACGGCGATCACCCACAATCATCGGCAGCCACTGGGTCGCACCAGCGGCCGCGACGCTCCCCCTAGCCGCACCTACCTGCTTAATGATAATGTCGTCTGCGGCGATGGCTAAATCGCACGAAATGTTCATCTCGTTCCCGCCGCCAACGACCATGCCATTGAGCCGCGCCACCGTCACCTTACCGATATTGCGCATCTTTTCATGCACCTCTATGAACTTCCCCATCCACTTCCAATAGGCATTGGGCTTATCCATACAGGATTCGCTTTGCTCTTTGAGATCGGCTCCGGTGCAAAAAGCTCGATCCCCCGCGCCGGTGAGTACCATCACGCGAATCGAATCATCAAAAGAGACATCCTCAAACGCCTGGTGCAATTCGCACAACGTCGGATAATTCAGACAGTTCAGCACGTCGGGTCGATTCATCGTCACCGTCGCGCGCTGTCCCTCTTTCTTATAGATGATGTTTGTAAAATCAAAAGAGTCAGCCGGTTTAGTTTCGGGGAAGTTCATTATCCGCTAGTCCTATTGGAAAATTCTATCAACAATGACAACAATACGGCAGATTTATTTAATCCACATTACCAAACATCATGTGCAAAATATCGCCCGCAAAACCCATCACATCCTTCGCGGCGGCCTTGCCTTCGTCGCTGCCTAATGATGCCATCATGATGTCCTTGGACTCAAAATAAAGCTCAGCCATCATATGGAATTTAGGCGCTCCGCCGGGTGATCCGAAGAAGTGGGTTACTTCCATCTTTTGCAGATTTGGCATCTTCTTAGCCAGTGGGGTATGAATCTCGGTGTAATGCTTTTCAAAAGCCTCCACATCCGCCGGTTTTTTGTACATAGCTACGAGTTTGACCACGAATTAGCTCCTTTCAATATATTGAGCGAGATGCTCTTTATTCATTACCACTTGCACCTGCCTACCACGGGCGAGCAATCTATCGCCATCATACGCCGACACGTCACAAATCACACGAGGATGTCGATCCTTTGTGACTTCGATTAATTCCGCTTGCACCCTAGCCGTGCGCCCCACTGGGCATGGGGAAATATGGTCAATGCTCAGATGCGACCCAATCCCCTCCTCATGAGGCTCCAGATACTCAACCAGGACTTTTCGGGCAGCTAGCTCGAAATGATGGGCTACTGACCAGGTCGAATAGACCCGATGAACCACCACACCATCGAAGGCTGGGCACATCGCCTCCGTGACTTCAACGGTCAACTCTCGTACTAACCCAGGCTCAAATCCAGCTTTCATTACATTCTCTCTAACCCAAGCCCAGCTACAGCCCCCGTTCCCTGCAGTGTATCCTGATGCTCAGTCTATCCCAGCCAGGACTTCGCGGCAAAATCCTCGAATCGGTTTGACATCATACCGCCCCAAAAGCTACGATACAGCGTATGAATACATGGGGTTCTCTAAAATTATGTGTAATCGTTATAGGCATCGCCTCGGTCTCGGCTTTGGCTGCTCCCAAAGCCAGTACGACGGGCCATTCCTGGCAGCTTGATTTTCGCTTCCACGATCCACAACGCATCAGCCTGATCCTCCCCGGCGACCGGACGCCAACAACGTATTGGTACTTGTTATATGAGGTCACCAACAACACCGGGCGGGATATCGAGTATTACCCGTCTTTTGAGTTGGTCACCAATACGCTGCAAACCGTGACCGGCGGGGACAATATCAGCCCCAGCGTGTACGAGGCTATCGCGGCTCGACATCGCAAGGAGTATCCGTTTTTTGCCACCCCAGTCAAAGTGACGGGGACGCTACTTCAAGGCGAGATCAACCGACGTGTTTCGGCTGCGGTCTTCCGTGATTTCGACCGATCAGCCAATGATTTTACTGTATTTGCTTCGGGTCTTTCTGGTGAGATGAAACGAATTCCTAATCCGACGAAGGCCCAGAATCCGAAAAATCCTGCTTATTACGTGTTGAGACGATCCCTGGCCGTGTCTTATGGCCTGCCGGGCGATGCTTCTACGCGAAATTCGGCTGATCCGGTCCGCAAGCGTCGCGATTGGGTGATGCGCTAGTCACGGACGCCACAACCTGCTATACTGCCCGGCTACCCCGATGACGGGGCATAGGCGAAGCTTTGGAGTGATTAGAAATGGCACATAAGAAGGGTCAGGGTTCCACCCGCAACGGTCGCGATAGCAATCCACAATTCCGTGGCATCAAGCGATACGCCGGTGAATCCGTTACCATTGGTACAATTATTCTCCGTCAATGCGGTACGCATCATCACCCAGGCCAAAATGTTGGCCGCGGACGTGACGATACCCTGTTCGCACTAAAAGACGGCATCGTGAAATTCCGTGGGCGTAAGGTAGACGTGATCGTCGGCTCGGCTAACTGAGCGCCTAAGATTTAGTTCTCAGCAGGTTGCTGAACTAATGTGGCGCTTCACGACTGAAGTCTTAAGATTGCGAAATAAATTACGACAAACCAGGGTGGCTTTGAGGCTACCCTTTTTTTATAGGCATCGTATATCGGGGATAAATGTTGACCGAAGCATCATCATTGCCGCGCAGGCGGGTATCCAAGGCGCTGCCAATGACTACCCGAACTGGATTCTCGCCTGCGCGAGAATGACGATATGCACGATAACTGACACAATCACAATAATCACTCATGTTAATCGATCGAGCTGAAATTTATATTCGTGCGGGTAAAGGTGGCGACGGCTGCGTTAGTTTCTTGCGGGAAAAATATACCCCCAAAGGCGGCCCAGACGGAGGACATGGCGGCGATGGTGGAGGTGTATATGCCGTGGCTGACTCTGCGATAGAAACCCTGCTCGACTTCGCCGGCAGGCATCATTGGCGGGCAAAAAATGGACAACCCGGAATGGGTAAAAACATGACCGGCAAAGCCGGCGTGGACCTTATCATTGGCTTACCCGCCGGTACGCTCATCTACGATCGCGACACTGACATCCTCATCAAAGACCTGTCTACTGTAGGTGAACAAATATGCGTGGCTCGTGGCGGAATAGGCGGCAAGGGCAACATCGCCTTCGCAACGCCCACGAATCAAGTACCTCGAGAATTTGAGAAAGGCACCGAAGGGCAAGAACGTTGGCTACGACTCGAACTCAAACTCATCGCTGATGTCGGTTTTGTCGGGTTACCTAACGCCGGGAAAAGCACTCTTTTATCACGACTATCCAAAGCCCGCCCTAAAATTGCCAGTTATCCCTTTACCACGCTCCGCCCACAACTTGGCATCGCTGAACTATCCGATGACCGCCGTATCGTCATCGCCGACATTCCCGGCCTGATCCAAGGCGCTCACGATGGCGCAGGACTTGGCGATGAATTTCTCCGCCACATCGAGCGGACCCGAGCGATTTTACACATCATCGACGTAGGCTCTGACCTCGCTACCATGCCCCCGTTGGAATCATACAAGGCCATTCGGAATGAGCTTTCTCGATATAGCGAAAAGCTAGCCAATACGCCCGAAATTATAGCCGCGAATAAAATAGATTTAACCGGAGGATCAGAAGCTGCTGACGAACTAGAACAAGCCTTGGGTAAAAAAGTCTTGCGGATCAGCGCCGTAGCCGGTAAAGGGTTACCTCAATTGATGGAAGCTTTGTGGTCCCTTGTTAAGACGGAGAAAATATCACCAGAACCTGCAACGCCTCTGACGCTTCCCGTGCCGCCACATAAGAGATAAGCATGATTCAAAAATTACCCCCTTTCGATCCGGAAGCGCCAATCCTTGTCGTCGATATTGGCAATACCACCACGCACGTAGGCACCTGGGCCGCGGGAAAATTGCTGGCACCATTGCCAGTACCCACCCATGACCAAAAAGCTTTCGAAAAAGTATACCACGAGCACGTGCTAGCCATGCCCCGGAAAAAACCTGCGGCGGTAGTCGCGGCTTGCGTCGCGCCTGAGGCACTCACGAAAATTCAAGACTTCGTCGGTCAGCAGATCGATATGGATGTCCTTGTCGTCGGGGATACGATACCACTGCCGATCGATATCAGTGTAAAAGACAACCACACACTCGGCGTTGATCGTGCATGTGCGGCGGCTGCGACATACGAACGCCTCAAACACGCTTGCGTAGTCGTAGACTTTGGAACGGCCATCACAGTCGATTTAATCGATGACGACGGCACGCTCTTAGGCGGCGCGATTCTTCCTGGCGTAGCACTACAACTTAAGGCTTTACATCAATACACCGCCCAACTTCCGTTGGTGGAAGCGGCTATCCCCGCATTGCCATATGGCCGGGACACGACAGAAGCCATTCAAACTGGCGTATGTCGGGGCGCGGTGGGCGCGGTACGAGGGATTATCGAGGGTTACGCCTCGGCGCTAAATAGTTGGCCACAGACTGTCGCCACCGGCGGCGACTTGGCACTACTTAGTCCGTACTGCGATTTTTTCGATACGCAGGTGTCTGATTTAACTCTCTATGGCGTAGGCGTTGCCTATCAAAAATATCTCGCCGACCTAGGCGTATGACTACCACACAAAAGACCTATTCGTCCCTGCTCACTCCCGCAGGCAGCGGAGCCATCGCTGTAATTCGTGTGACAGGGGCTGACGCTCGGCGAATAGTTAGCCAGTTGTTTGAGCCAGCGAGCCAAGCATTTCAACTAAACAATACAAACGATAAACTATTCTACGGCTGGATCGCCCAAAGTGGCGAGCGCATCGACGACGTGATTATCTCCACAGAGCCGCATAGCTCCCCCCTCTTCGTTGATATTTCTACTCACGCCGGAATTCGTATTGTCGAGCGCGTCTTAGCTGCACTCGCTGCTGCTGGTGCCCCGTTTCTAGCGTTATCATTAACCCAGGCCTGGCCCGCTAACTCACTCATTGAACAGGAAGCGCTTACCGCCTTACAGCAATCAAAGAGTAAGCGTGCAGCCGTACTATCCTTGAATCTACGAACGGGACTGCGACCGTTTCTTATGGATTTAACCGACAGAATTGGCACTGATACACAAGGTGTGATAGAAGCATTAAGACCTTTGGAAGATGGATTCCGACAGACCCGCGCCCTACTTCACGGTATATCAGTCGCTTTGGTTGGCCCGCCTAATAGCGGGAAATCAACGTTGTTCAATCGCTTGCTCGGTCGATCGGCGGCCATTGTCAACGAACGGGCTGGAACAACGAGAGATTGGATTACTGGAGAAATCGAAATTTACGGCGTTACGGTTTCAATCATCGACACGGCTGGGCTGCGCGTCTCAGAGGATTATTTAGAGAACATCGCGATAGCTAAAGGAAACGCCTTAACCGCCCATGTGGATGGCTGTATTCTTGTGCTCGACGCATCCACAACTAACAGCCAACAGGGCGCGGCTATTGATCTGTTGCCGTTTGCGTCTATGCCGACGGTCATCGCTATGAACAAATGCGACTTAGAAAGCCCGCCAACTGCCTGCCAGTCTGACGCCAACAACGCCCTGAACAGACAAATTCACAACCTAGGGATACCTTCGGTGCGATGTTCGGCAGTCACGAATGAGGGCGTGGACTCGCTCGTACAAACGCTACTCTTGACTGCAGGGATACAACCTGCGAAAGAACACATGCTCAGCCTATTTACCCAGCGACAGGTTGAAGCTGTGAAAAGAATAATTGATATGTTGCCAAAATCACCAGACCTCGCGGTGACGGCTATGGTCGATGATCTGATCCACCCATTCTATCGGGTTTAGCCCATGTACATCTGCGTATGATCCGATAACCTACAGGCGATAGATGGGCTGGCGTGGTCGGGGTGGTGCATGAACTCGGGGCGCTATTTTTTATCGGGGTGAAGATTCAAGTTGAATTTCGGGTTTTAGCCTCCTAGAGTAAGGGTTGCTACGTGTCTCGCCTAAGCGTAGTCGGAGCCGCTTGGGAGACTCAGGCGATGGAAGAGTTTGTGCATGTCAACATTAGATGATTCTCAACTTGCCCGACTCGTGGTCGAGCGAAAACTCTGCACGACAAACGAAGTTGCACTGGTTCGGACAGAAATGCGCGAACGTGTCCAAAAAGGCGAAAAAATTCGTTTTCCAGAAATTCTCGTCGAGCACGGATTCATCACGAAGTCTCAGGTCAAGCGACTCGGGCGAGCGATGGACAATGACTCGATGTATCGTCCGGCCCAACAGATACCTGGTTATCAGGTGATGAACAAAGTCGGGCAAGGGGCAATGGCTGTCGTGTTCAAAGCGAGGCAACTAAGTCTCGATCGACTGGTAGCGATAAAAGTACTGCCAAAAAGATTGAGCGAAAACCCCGAGTTTGTCGACCGTTTTTACCGCGAAGGTCGGGCGGCTGGCGCGCTGAATCATCCCAATATCGTCCAGGCTTTCGACGTGGGCGAATCTAGCGGATACCACTACTTCGTAATGGAGTTTATCGACGGGCAGACAGTGTACGATCTGCTGACGCCCGATAATCCTATGAACGAACAAGAGGCCATCCGCATCGTCACGCATGTGGCTGACGCACTGGGGCATTCTCACAAGCAGGGTCTTATTCACCGCGACGTTAAACCCAAAAACATTATGATCACCAAAGAAGGCGCGGTGAAGCTGGCTGATATGGGTTTAGCCCGCGAAGTGAGTGATTTCGCGACGGCCAACGCGGAAGCAGGCCGCGCTTATGGAACACCTTATTACATTAGCCCGGAACAAATTCGCGGTGAAATCAACATTGATTGCCGAGCTGATATTTATGCACTCGGGGCTACATTTTATCATATGGTCGCTGGTCGCGTGCCGTTTGAAGGTACGACGCCAACAGAGGTCATGCAAAAACATCTTAAAGAACAGTTGGCCCCTGCGGACCATATTAATCATGCGTTGTCATCCGGCGTGGGTGAAATTATCGAAGTGATGATGGCTAAGAACCCTGACGACAGGTACCCATCGACGCTAGAGTTGATCTCTGACCTCCAGGCTGTCGCACGCGGCGAAGCGCCGTTGCAAGCCCGAAAACGTTACGATTCAGTTCTATTAGAATCGCTGGCTACATCAGGCGAAGTAATCGTTGACGATCATGGGGCAAATAGAAAACAAGCATCCAATCAACTGCCCATTATCCTCGGCGTGTTGCTGGCTTTATCAGCTGTCTGTAATTTCGTGATGCTCGCGATTTTGTTTTCCAAACACTAAATCGAATAACGAATGACGGTTATTGGCAATTATCGTCTTTATTTTGACATGGCAAGACGGCTGGGTCCGTTGTTCTTGCCCTTCCGTATCGCGTTAGTTCGACACCCCAATTTTCGCTAGTCCCCATATCTCCTCCTACTCTTTTTAATTCGGGAGGTACAACTTCCAAGCAAAGTCGTTTCGTTTCGTTAGCCTTGAGAAAATCATCGAAGAAATAATGTAACTGTAAGCGAGAATCATTCTTCTCTGTATCGGGTGTAGGCTTGTACCAAAAATCAACTTCAAACGTCTCTACATAAAAACCATGGGTTTCTGTAAAATCAAAAGCGAGCTGGTTTTTACCTACGCCTTCAACAACGCTAACGGTGACATGCACTGCAGGTTCTACTTCAGGATCATCGCCCGGTAATTCTCGTCTCCAAAGAAGCACGTCACACGTACGGTTCGCTAATATTTCAGGACTAACCGCCTCTTCTGCCGGATCATTCGGATTTGCTTGAGGTCTCACCGCCACATAAATCGCTAGCCCGCCTGCCGCGACGATAAGTAGAAGAATTCTTGCGTTCATAGCCGTTTTCCTTAATTTTATCCTGAGAAATCACTCGCTTATCATGGACTCGGCGTACACCATATCAGACGCTACCACCCCAAAGGCAGTTCGATACTAGCCGAAACTTTTCGAAACAAAAACCGAAAATAAATGCAAATTATTCCCTAAACTTCGCGTCTTGGCGGAATGTAACACGAAAATACACTCTACTACAACCAATCCGAGCCGAACGATGACCACCGAAAACCATGATTGGATGGCTTTGAGGCCGAAATTTGACCCGCGTATACCGCTCGAATAGACTGCGTTGCTCGGCTGATATATTGGTCGGCTATTAATAATGCCTCAGCATTGGCCAGTGTTCACATCTATTCGTTGTGAACCAAGCGGTGCAAGCCGATAAATCGACCAGGTAGCATGGGCATCGTAATATGCGATGGTCATGAGCTGAGCGTTTGACTTGAGTAATGGGAAGCCTCCGACGCCGGTAGGCTGGAATCAAGGATATGAGTGGACAGGCAACATGAAATCAGAACGACGTCATGAATTAAAAGAAAATGATCTGGCCCACGCCCTTGAATCAATCAAGCATTACCTAGATGTAAACGGTAGGCGCGTCGGAATGATCGTGCTCGGATGCGCGGCAATTACCATCGCCGTCTCTCTGACCGTGCAGGCGGGTACGGCAAGCATGGAAGATCGCTGGCAAAAAAAGAGCAAACTGCAATACAACACGCCCGATGAAGGCAAGCATTCATTAGCTACACTGGAAACACTTATTGCAGGTTCGTCTGATGAGCAGTTCAATCTTGCGGCGTTATTAGATCAAGGCATGCATGGTCTACGTCTGGCGCAGGAGGTTGAATTGCCACCGGATCGAGACCTGAACGATACAGCCGGGCGTGCTTTCAATATGTTATTGAAACAATTCGGTCATAATAAGTTAGCCGTTGGCGCAGCGCACGCCGGTTTGGCGACGGTGGCTGAAAATAGTTATGTGCTCGAAGGTGATAGCAAGCTCAAAACGGAAGCGCGACGACACCTAAAAGCCATTGTCGATGACCCGGCTATGGCGACTCTGCCGTTCCAAAAGATCGCCCGAGACCGATTAGCGACGCTTGATAAAACTTTCTCTCCCGTACGCTTTGTGGCTGCCCCGAAGGCACCGGCTGCCGAGCCTGCGCCAAGTCCGCTTGCGCCGACCCAACTTGATGCCGAACAGCCTGAGACGATCACAATTTCACCAGAACCAATTTCTGTTGATGAAGTGCCGAAAGAAATCATTGAGCTAATGAAATCGAAAGCTAAGACAGATAAAACCGACGCGCCATCTGACTAATTGCAGTATCCGTAATGACTTGTATCTTTGTTGCGTCTTTATAGTGCAGTATCTGGCATCACCGAAAATACTGCTGATGCTAGTCGTATGAATTCGTTGGCTGTGACACCAATACCCATATATCGCGACTATCGAAACCGATCGTCGGAAATTACTCTAGGCCCAACTCGATATCTTCTCACGCTTCTGCTCTGCCTATCTTTCGGGTGTGTTAACAAGACAAACTTTGCCTACGTGACGACCGGCTGGGCTACCGAAACCTCGACGTTTCATGCTGGCGTAACTGAAGTCAATACGTCAGCGGATGAACCACATAGGACCGCGTGGAAGCTTTCCGGGGCGCCAGGCGAAAAGTTGGGGGAATCTTTCTTAGTCCGCCTGAATGCGCCGACAACTGAGACTGTACGCTTCGATACTTCCCCATTGGTTAGCGATACAGCATCGATAGATTCGACCAATTTCCACATTTTCAGCGTTGAATCTGTCAGCGTAAAGCATTGGCCTGGTTGGCATATCCGGTCTATTTCACCTTCACATCGCAGGTCTAACGTGCCCGATGTTCTTGTTCCCGTTGACGCCCCCGGCGCCAATCTAGCCGACGGTTTAGAGCCTGGCATCGACCATTATTTTTGGGTGGATATAAATTTACCAAGAGACATTGCCCCAGGCGATTACAATGGCGCGTTGCAACTCAAAGATGGTGATCGTACGCTGGCCACCATCGCCATAGATATGACCGTTTGGCCATTTCTATTACCCAGACCCAGTCCGATTACGTTTGTTGTCGATGTCGACCATCACGCGCTCATCAGCCATCATGTGAGTCGACAGGGTCGGCCGCTGCAACTGCATGTGGATGATTGGTCTGAAGCTGCTGACGCGAACGATATCAATCGCTTAATTCAACAGACGATGGTCGCACTTCGTGATCACGGGCTAAATCCTGTCATGTCAGATTTTTCTGTACCGTTAAAAATCTCTAGCGGCAATGACGTCTTGCCAGATTGGCAACAATATCGTTCCCTTGTTTCACCGGCGATAAAAGGAACGATCTTTGGAGATCAAGGCGGGTTGACGCGCTGGCCCATTCCGTCAAAACCGTTGATGGCGCTTCGCTCAGGGCTTGGCTCAGATTCGACAACGCCTAACCCTCTACATGAGACATTGGCGCGTCACTACCTGCAACAATGCGCGAATGAATTTGAACGTATGGGCGCATTATCTAAGAGCTATTTACTTGTCGACCAGCTATTACAAACGAACCGTTTCGAGGTCGCCGCATTGCCGTATGCTAACTGGACATTCGCAGTCAATCCTGGATTGCACATTATTCGCCATGGCGTGCCTCAACACCTTCAGCCTTATGGCTGGGCGGGTTATGCCTCACCCATACCGCTTGGTGAAGCTGACGGTTGGTTGATTCCTGGGCAATTTTTTGATCCCGCTACAGCTTTGGACCTTAAAAACAAGGGGAAAAAGACCTGGCTACAAATTGATCGACCGCCATTTACGGGAAGCTTAGATATCGCAGCCCCACCAAGTTATGCACGCGTAATTGCATGGCAGGCTTTGCTGTTAGATGCTGACACAGTCTTCCTTGGTCAAGCCTGTCATTGGCCCGCTGCTGATGGTGATAATGGGCCACAAGCTTGTATCGATTTCGATGCACGCAACCTGCTATATCCCGGGCGCCTATTCGGCGTTGACCATCCGCTGGCCTCCTTGCGGCTAAAATATCTTCGGCAAGGTATCCAAGACATCGCCTACGATGGGCTGCTTCGACAACACAACTTAGCACACATCTCACGCACGGTTAGCCAAGCGATCGTGGCTCGTGCGGGCACGCAGGCGTATCGCACCCATTTCGCCGATGGTCGAACGGTAGGCTGGCCAACAAATTGGCGCAACTTTGATGCTGCTAGAGATATATTGGTCGAAGAACTATCACGAAATACTTCGGCGTCACAAACCAGAAACCAAAGCTCCGAGCTAACACGTAACGTCCGCTGGCGTAAGCTTATGACTGATATGCGTCACCTCGTAGTCCAATGCGACGGGACACGTATCAGATTGATGGGAGATACTTTATCGCCAGAACTAGAGATTCAAAGCAGTATCTCAATTTCAAATTTATCTAGGTCGGCGACCGAGGGGTCGCTACAGTACGACCCACTGCCTACCTCTTGGGTGCCGGAGCAAGCCTCATTTCCCGTGCAAAGCATACCCCCTACACGCTCGGGCAGTGTCCAAATGTCATCACTGTGTCCCTTATCGCAAATAGGATTCACCGGCGATCAGCGTTTTAGCGTTTCCCTCAATACAGTAGATGGCCAGTCCATCACAGCGCAGGTCCGCACCCGGCTAATAGCTGCGTCGAGCGCCTCCCCGCCGGTAGTCATAGACGGAGACCTCGACGATTGGCAAGATAGCGGTACAAATGTTCTCCGTGATTTTGAACTGATCTGTCCGACGGAGTCTGGAATTTCATTATCAGAAAGACCCACGTCTCGCACGCTGGCTTTTGTAAAACGTGACGAGGCTTTTCTATATGTAGCTGTTCGAGCAGACTTAATTAACGAAAAAAATGACCACAAGCCCCGACGAAATCGTATTGAATACGACGACATGATTCCGACTGGATCGGAACTCATCGAAATACTTATCGACCCACTAAACGCTGGTACACGATCACCGACAGATTTGTTTCACGTCGTTGTCATGAAAAATGGCGGTGATTACGCCGAAAAAGGCGTCCGATTCGATCCGCCTTGTGGACGCTCGACCCCATGGGCAGTGAATATTCGCACGGCTACAGCCAGTGCTAAGGACCATTGGACTGCCGAAATAGCCATCCCACTCTCAGCGTTTGGTCCTGTCGCGACGAATCATACGATATGGGGCTTTAATATCACACGGTTCGATCAGTCTCATCAAGAGTTCAGCACATGGTCTGGTGCTCAGCTCAACGCCTATGATCCACTATCGTTAGGCAATATGCTCTTACCATAGTACCCGTCTAGCTCCACTTCGGCTAAGCAAGGCGAGGGGATAGCCGTTTTTGCCCGGATAAATAGAAAAACCTGGAATATTGAATGATGCGATCAAGGCGCTAAGATGTATAGTAAGATCAATGGTGATAACAGCGATAGATCAATCTGAGACTTTGATGGGACATAACCCGGCTACATCTAACTCGCGCGGTGCATTTACGCTTATCGAACTGCTCGTCGTCATCTCGATTATTTCGTTACTGATTAGCATACTTCTGCCTTCTCTAAGTCGCGCGCGGGCACAGGCTAAGGGCGTGCACTGCTTGGCCAGGCTCAAGGAATATGGCGTAGCGATTGCATCTTACGAAGTCAATAGCCAAGGCGTATTGCCGCCCGCCCGTTGGTATCCCTCACCCCTTTCGCTGTCCAACGGCGATACTTCTAGTTTACCGCCAGCAGGGCAAGGCCCGGTAGAATATGGTTGGGCGGAGCTTCTATATTCTTTTGTCTATCAAGAAGAGATTAATCTCAACCACAGCTACCCCGCGCAACGACGTGTACCGGGAAAAAGGTGGGAAGATTATCTAGTATGTCGGGCAGCCGGGGACGAGAGGCCAACAAGTGGTCATTATCGTGTATACCTGCCTGCGTGGACGGGCGAAACTTCCGGATTGGACAGTCAGCAGCGATGGACCGATACCACCAGCTCGAATCCCTCGCGGGCAGGTCGACGTGAAAACATTCGCCCGGTGATGCCCCTAATAGGCGATGCGAACGATTTGTCTGAACGCGGCGACGGGCTGGGAAACGACGAAAGCAGTTATATAGACGCCGGGGAGGCAAATATCGCCGGATTCAATGGCCGCAGCAACGGGAATCGCTTTTCCGACCGCCATTACGGCGGAACAAACTTCCTTTTTCAAGATTTACACGGCTCGTGGACACCTCATCTTCGGAAAGAGCTAGCCAGAGATTTTGATCTGAATGGTGTTATTGACGTCACCATAGCACCATAGTGGTAAAGAGATACCTCCTACGGCTTGCCACGATTGGCCTCATCGCGTAATTATAGACAGTTTGAAAATGGGTCTAAACTGGTTTGAATTTCTAACATGAATCTTATTGAAATCCTTCGACCTGAATGCACCGTGGTTCCCTTGGAAGCATCTAGCCCTACTGAGGCTATCGAATCGCTCATTGCGACTCTTGATGCGAGCGGGCAACTGTCCGACGCCAAGGCTGTCTTGGCCGCGGTGCTCGAACGCGAACAGACGCGATCAACGGGCATTGGCAATGGACTAGCTGTCCCTCATGGAAAATCTCCAGGCTGCACCAAGCTAACCATGGCTGTGGGTAAGACTGCTCAACCCATCGACTTCAAAAGTCCGGACGGCCAACCTTGCAGATTAATTGTACTGCTGGCTAGTCCACGGGATGAAACCGGTCCACACATACAAGCGCTGGCTAGTGTGAGTCGTCTCTGGCTATCCGATTCGTTTCGCCAGGCTGTTACCATCGCGAATTCTAGCGAAGCGCTATACCAAACTTTTCCGACGTAAACTCGACTTGCTCACAACACTGGCTGACATTCAATTCTAGAATTAAAAAAGGCGACGCCAAGAGAGATTCAAGGCGCCGCCTGCTTTTCAAGTATTGAAGCCATCTAAGCTTCTTTTTTATTAACCGCCGAGCAGCGACAGTACACTTTGCGATTGCGCATTGGCAATAGCTAAGACACTGTTACCGGCCTGGACGAGAATTTGTGACCTCGTCAGTTCGGACGTTTCCTGTGCAAAGTCAGTATCACGAATGACCGACTGTGAAGATATAAGATTCTCAGCTGTAATACGCAACTGAGAAATATTCGGCTCCAACGTATTTCTCTCAAAGGCACCAAGTCGTCCACGCAAGGTAGAAACCTGGGTAATAGATTCATCGATCACCTGAGAGGCTTCCTTAAATTTCTCAGAAACCAATGAGAAGCTTTGGCCGCTTTTTAGTTGCGATAAAAATCCCACTAGCGCATCGCCCAGCTGGTTAGCCTGAATGCTTTGGACACCAATGTTTTCCTGAAGATTCGTATTCACCTCAGGGCCTAATTGGAATAGCGCTCCGCCGTCTGTAATGGCAAAGCTGGACGTGCCCAGCGCGACACTACCACCGCCGAAACTCTCGTCTAGGGTCATTTTCACGCTAAGGAAAGAATCGCTAACTTTGATTTTTAGCCCATCGGCTGTCGTAGCGACACCATTGATGGAAGCTGTGGCATCGCGGCCAATGGTGTGCGTTACTGTCGAGTCGGCACGGTCGATCACGTTGAACAATCCAGTCCCGTTATTCAATTCCTTTACACTAATAAACGCATTCGTCCCATACTCAATGCTTTGGATGGACACGCCACTGGCACCGCCGGTTCCCAAGGCGGTTGCGTTCACGCCGGTAGAATCGGTTCGGGTATTGATGGCTGTAACAATATCGTTACTGGTAGCACTAGCCGGGAAACTTAACGTCACAACACCATCTGGCCCGGTGATGTTAACAGATGCCGCCGTTGTGCTAATGCCAGGACCGAGGAAGCGTAGTTGGGCCTGCTGAGCGGATGCCGACACGTTGACACGAACAGGCACAAAAGCCTGCGATCCAAACTTGGCACCCAAGACCTTGACATCAGCCAACTGTGCGGTACTCACACCACTAACGACATAATCCAACTGGCCATTGAGCAGTTTTCTACCTGCAAATTCGGTCGTATTGGCTATACGCGTAATCGAATCGATAGAGGCATCGATCTGCAATTGGTTAGCCGCAATTTCTTCAGGAGAAAAAGCCCCCTGGTTAGCCGCTTCGATAACGAGCGAGTTGATATCATTTAAGATAGTAGCGACTTCATCGAGCGCCGCTTCCGTCGTGGCAATGACGTTAATGGCCCGCAGCGAATTATCAACGGCTTGGTTTACAGCGCTAATCTCAGCCCGCAAACGCTCGGAGACAATTAAACCAGCCGGGTCATCTTTACCACGACTAATTTTCAAGCCACTAGACAATCGCTCAAGCGATAGTCCCAACGATTGCTGCGATCTTGCTAAGTGTCGCTGCGCAATAAGCGACGGAACATTACTGTTTATTCTTGACATGAGCAATCCTCCTTGATTACCCCGGCGAACGACACATTCACCAGTGTGGATACTCTAATTCTTAAAGTCACAAGGACCGACGTCGAGCCTTGTCATCGTGCAACCATGTTGCACATCCTTCTACGACTAACATATCTCGCGACAATCACGTATTCGTTGTATTGTCATTGGTCGCGTTGCCATTTCGATGAACGATGTCTGACACATCGTCTGGCTTAAGCTGGGCTGCATTTTCATTCTCTTTCTTAATGGCGTCATATACTTCCTTGCGATGAACCTGTATGGTTCGAGGCGCTGTGATTCCAATCCGTACTTTGTCACCTCGAATATCGACGACGGTGATCTCAATATCGTCGCCGATCATAATGGTCTCATCGCGCTGTCTGGAGAGTACTAACATACGACTGGCTCCTTCCATCGCGTTTAGATGAGACGATTCCATCGCCTCCGCGCCTGGCCCTATTGCGCCAGGTTAATTACTATAGACGTTGTCATGGTCAATACTGACACGCATACGTCATTTTGTAGCGAGGGCGATACACATTTTGGCAATCCCCGTCGCGCACCTTGCGCGTCAGTTCCATGACTTTTAGTTGTCATGGCTTGCCCTTGACTACCTAATTTCGATTAGGCTGTCTTGCTCATCGTCTCATGCTTCGGTATCCGCATAAGCGGATGACGCGTGGAATATCGCTTGTCTGACAGCACCAACTGGCGCGCCAAGCGATTTTCTACATTGACAACCACAGGTCCTTGAAAATTCCCCGTGAGTAGGTCATCCACTTTATTGACGACCACAAAAACCTGCCCCTGCGTGGGATCATCTAGCCCAAGCGTTTGTAATTCCTCTGCTTTGACGGGAACCTGGTAATCAGGCACAAACAGTCGGGGATCACACACCACGAAGGCTAAATCCCGCACGTTCACTGCTTGTAACCAATAGAATCCACTGCCCACACCGGTTTGAATCAGGGCGTACTGTTTTTCCGCAGGGAATCCTAGTACGCCGTCCTCAAAACAAATGAGTCGGGACTCGTCCACTTCCAACTGTCCAAAGCGCGACGTTTCCAAAATCATCGCGTATCTCCCATGACCATTCCAAGTCCAAACCGGCCTTATCGCGAACGTGATGTCGTCATCAACGTTGTATACGCTGTTCGCCACAAGACACCCTGCCATCAAAACAGTGGTACCAAGCGTCTCCCACTCGGACGGTTTTTTCGGCAAGCGTCCTCGGCCATTGAGGTCGCTCGCCTATATTTTCCCATGTCAATCCCTACTCAAAAGTGTCACTATGGTGACCTTTATCGTAGAAAATCTAACAACGATACACTCAGCAACAACGAGCTTGTCTGCAGACCGGCCTGTAGCTGTGTTGATGCTGCTTGCATTTTCGTAATCGCCGACGCATAATCGAGGTCCTGCACATCAGACAGAAATATCTCGGTTGCGGCGGCTGCATCTATCATTTGATTGCGCTTAGCGCTGAGCGCCTGCGATTGGGCACCAATCACGCCATGTACCCGTGTCACATCTTGGACAAAAGGGTTCAATCGATCAGCGGCAATCGTTAAATCTTGCGTATTATCACTGCGCAGGGCACGCTCCAGATCGAATAAGGCGTCTATGACGCCATCCGTGCGCACTGGATTAGAGTCCGTACTCACAATTTCGTCGGCTTTCGACACAGTTGGTTTTGTCAAGCCTAGGTCCAACGCAGCTTGGGATAAATTGAGCGGCGTGACCGTCAAAGAACCCGCCCCACCAGACTGATCTGTTAGCCGAATACCATTTCCAACCGTAGCCAAGGATGCCGTTATGCTTACGCCTTCGGTCGTTGCGGTTTGATTTATGAAGTCTATTAAATCGCCTAGGGTGGTTATCGCATCGATATTAAGATCAATAGCCGCACCGTCGGCTGCGGTGATGCGCAAATCATCCAATCCTTCCGCACGGATCACACCTTGACCAAAATTCAGTTGATCCAGAGGTGTCGCAGTTGAGAGTGTACGAATGCCTAAATCAAAAGCTGTTGTACCACCATTCTCACCAATACTTAGTGACGTACCGGAGACGCGGTTGAGCACTTCGATACTAGAACCATCATCACTAATTCGCGCCCAAACATAAAGCTCGGAATTATTGATGCGATTGAGTATATCTTGCACCGACTCCGCGTCGCTTAGATCAATCGTCGCGGAATTAGCCCCGTTGGTTAAAATGAGGCCGCTAGCTAGATCGACATTCGTGCTACTACCGCCAAGCGCAGCCACTGTGGTCAATGGCGTGATCCTAGCTTTCAAAGCCAAACCAGTAATCGTATCCGTCGTGGGTTGAACTGCGAGAATGCCCAAATCGGAAGCAATGACTCCGGTACTCGCATCAGTAATAGACACTGCGTTAGAACCTGGTTGAATGCTCAACCCGGCGTCCGTCACAGTAGCCGTCAACGTCGAGCCGGCGGCAGTCGCCGCATTGTTAATGCGTGTTACTATATCACCAACGGTATCGACGCCAGTTAGGTCAACAGATATAGCGCCAGCCCCACCGATCTCATTAAAAACCAATATGCCATCTCGAATGCCTTGCGCTGTCGCACCGCGTAATGCGTCCACACGCGTGTTGGCCGTAACCGCAGGCGACAAATCTACGTTAGTCGTTGCCGGTGGCGATAAGGCGTTGAACAAAGCGCTACCCGTCACGTTTAGCGTCGCATCTAGAACTGGGCTGGTTCGCGTTAGCAAATTGCGAGTATCGCCAACGTAGGCCACACCACCAAGTGCGTCGATGAATGGCCGCGAGGTCGTATGCTGACCGCCAAACAGAAAGCGTCCGTTAAATTCTCGATTGCCCACAATCTGTAACTGCTGACGTATTCCGGTGATAATATCTGCTACAGCTTCTCTTTCTGCTGCACTAGTAAGATTACTGACGTTCTGGCTCGCTATCTCGTTCGCTTCAATCAGCAAACTGTTTAACTCTGTCAATGATTGATCCGCTGCAGCTAGTGTGTCATCGCCATGACGTAAATTTTCAGCAAATTGTATTTGACCGGCTAGTGTCTGCGTTAAATTGAGCGCTCTAGCCGCTCGAACGGGATCATCGCTCGGTGTCACAAATGATCGCCCCGTAGCCACACGTGTTTGTGCGCGGAATACTTCTAATTGGTTTCGCTGTAGCGAACTCAATACAGAATTTGATCGTAAATTATTACTGATACGAGATATGTTGATTGGGCTAATCGCCATAGGACCAAACTTTCCAACTGCCAAAAGAATTCATAACGTCAAGAAGTAACTATCTACCGAACCAACAGGAGCAATTCGTCCAACAAATCACTCACGACCGAAACAAATCGCGCGGAACCTTCAAACGCACTTTGATATTTCACAAGAGAAATTGCTTCCTCGTCCAAATTCACGCCGCTAATACTTTCTCGTTGAATTTGTAGGGATTCGAGCACAA
The DNA here is from genome assembly GCA_029260115.1 of Phycisphaerae bacterium. Classification (GTDB taxonomy): domain Bacteria; phylum Planctomycetota; class Phycisphaerae; order UBA1845; family UBA1845; genus JAJRPG01. The sequence goes on from JAJDDW010000090.1 coordinate 30,112, forward strand.
CTGCAGCCACCTCAGCGGCATCATTAGCCGCACCTGCGACCACCGCGACTTCACCCGCCATGCGGTTATACATGTCCGATATAGTCAGATTGGAACCACCACGCACAACCGTATCGCCAAGACCAGCTATGCGACCTGCAGTCGATCCATCGCCGGGCGCCATGGCAGAGGCCGAAGCTAATAGTTGGGAATTTCCACGAATCACGGATGACACTGCGATGTTACTTGCATCATTGCCGGTGAGTAACGTATTCACGCCCAATGCAGACAACACGCCAGAAGTATCTTCACGTTGCGTCTGCCCGTCAAAACCAAACACGAAGGATCTCCCTACGTCCGAAGATAAGGCCAGTCGATTATCGCTTGTGATAGAAGCTGACAAACCGGTGACTTGCCCATTGATCTGTGCGACCAGCGAATCTAAAGTGGTGTCACTAGCCGATCCATCTAACGTAATATCGATCCTGTAGGAATTGGGTGTACCTGTCTCGTTATCAAGCACGGTCACGAAAAAACTTCCACTTCTAGGTGTCTGTGCAAGACCAGATGCGACATCGTTTAATGCTATGTCCGATTGTAGTACGGCGCCCGAACTAGTGAGCTGGGAATAGGCGTTTAATCCCTGACCGTCCGCGTGGATTCGATTCACTTCGGAAATAATACTTGATGCGAGATTGTCCAGCGCCGTTACCTGGCCCAAAGCTTGGGTATCACGCGCGATAAACAATCCGCCAATCGTACCGCCCCGAATGGCGACTTCGCCATTGGTGTCGGCAAAGCGTATTGATGTCCGCTCAAAAGAACCATTTGCCGTAGTGACTGCTTCTAATCGACGTACGCGATCTCCTTGGACCAGGGCTTCACTACCAATATAAATATTGCTGCTACCGTCTGGCTCTTCCCGAACGGTTACGTCAAATAGTGTGCTCAGATCGCGTAATAGTGCGTCGCGTTGGTCTCGAAGTGCCGTAGCCTGCCCACCTCTGCCAGCTTCAGCCGCTGTAATCTGCGCGCTGAGCGCACCTATTCGCCCTGCCAGGTCGTTGGCATTTTCAACTAAGGGTGCAATCTGTGCGTCAATATCCGAAGCCAATCCGGTCAATTCGTTTCGTGTAAATTGAATCGACTCAGCTAGTTGAGACGCGGCGGACACGGCTAAGTCACGCGTCGCCGGCTCTTCCGGTGTATTCTGAAGATTATCAAAAGCTTGATAAAATGTTGACAGACGAGCGGAAATATCTGTACCACTTACAGTATCAAACAAGACTTCGACCCTTGACAGAGCGCCTTGCTGGGCCGCAGCAGATTCGTTTGCGCCAATGGCTAACCGAATACGCCCTTCTAGCGCTTCATCGATGTTGCGTTGTATACTATTTAGCGTAACACCAGCGCCACTTTGAAGATCACGCCCTAATGACACGCCATGCTGTGCGTCAAGACCCGGTGTGAGCCTTGTGTGATTGGGGTTAGCCGCATTGCTGATATTATCACCAACAACTTGCAACGCACCTTGATAACTCAAGATAGCGCTACGACCAATTTGTAATGCTGAATTTAAGAGTCCCATGTAATTATCCCATCGCATCCACGAGGCGCGTCTCTCTTTGCGGCAATTTCTCACCACGCTGACTGTACCCTGACACTTCACCCTCATTGGGCCTAACCGAAGCAAATACCCATTTCATATGGTGACTCATCTCACGTGCAATCGCGCCCGCAATGCGGTTGGCCTGAGCAACTTCAAAGAGTGATTTACGCAGTCGTGAAGACACCTCAAACAATTGTCGTCGATCTTCATCATCAAGCGGCTGAGCAATCTGCGTAATCGTCAACGAATTTGCCATGCGATCTTGCCATCCATAATCATTGGCGATGGCCTTAATAAGCTGAATACGCAGCCCATCACGCTCGTCAATCCTAGCGACCAACGCCTGCTCTTCCCTACCCAACTCGGGAATATCCTCAAGCTTGGCATGTCGCAGCGCATATATTTTTCTTTCTATTTGCTGAAGCAATCGCCGATACAGCCGCTCGAGTTCGCCCAATAAAATGACTAAGTCTTTGATGCGACGGGTTTGTTTTATTTTCATTTCAATGGCTCCAATTCTGTTGCTTTAGCCGGCGATTGATGAAAACTTTCTTGTTGCTTTTTCATCGTCTTGTAAATCGAATCTGCCAATCCACCATGCGACGCCTTGCCCATCCGCTCCGCCAATACTTGATCTAGCTGGGCATTAAAAACTTCTTCACCGCGCCCGCCGTGACCATATTTTCCTTGCATCGAGCTTTCGCGCATGGCCTTCAGCAGCGTGCCATAAAACACATTACCTACCAAATGCTCCGCCGTATCGCGTAATTCTTTCAACTCAGGCGATTCAACGGCTTTCCCCGGCATAAAACTAGTGGCTGACGTCACTTCCATGATTAACTCTCGTACATAATTTTTGCGTGCAATTTACCGGCACGATGTATTTCTTCGATAATCGAAAGACGATCTTTGAACGGAACCTTGAGACGGTTCAGCGCTTCCAGCAGATCGTTTACATTGGGCATCCGCTTGTCGGCGACATCCACAGCCACGAAATTTTCCTGCGTAAACGGCGGCTGAGGGATCGTGCCATCAGGCAGCGGACTAGCCACAGTGACAGTCAGACCTGCCTGCGAAATAATCACCGGGGACATGCGCGTATCTCCCGATATTACGATCGTCTGAGATCGCCGATTAACTGTCACACGTGCCTCATTTGACTCCATCAAAATTGGCGTGCGTTCTACATCTCTAATCCAAGAAGCTGCGTCGTTACGCTGATGTTCAGGTATCAACACGAGAATGTTTTTACTATCAACAGCCAAGGCCACCCGCTCGACATCGGCCGAGACACTGAGTTCCTTATCGATCGCCTGCGAAACAGCCGCAGCCATTGACCATCCGGCGTGCGGTTCATCCAAAACAACCGTCATATAAGTCTGCCCAGGCATAATCCAATCACTTCTGAATCCTGATGCCGATAAATCCGAGCCAAATACCACCACGTTCATCATGATATCGCGTTCCATTCGCGCCCCGCCGCGAATCAACCCATTGGTTTGCATATCCGACTCTGCATCAATTTCGATACTACCTTGGGCGAATCCAAATAAGCCTTCGACTGTGCGATCGTGATATACCAACGGCGTGGAGAGCAACCGGCCACCGAGTAAGCTTTTTGCATGTAATGCCGTTACAGACACTTCAAACCTTTCGCCCTCGCGTGCGCCATGGTCTGGGACGACCACTTCAATCATCACGACCGCCACGTTTTTAGGATCGCCCATATCATCTAGTGATGGAAAAGATTGACCGAATCGTTCAAGCGTCGTGGCCAGCGCAGCCATCGTCGCCAATGATTTTTTACCATCACCTGTACCATTGAGGCCTGTAACCAAACCGTAGCCCACTAGCACATTCGTACCTTCACCCTGCAAATGCGTCACATCCCCGACGCGGGCTACCGGAATCTGTGCATAGGCGGTCATCGTGCCAACCACTAAAGTGAAAAAGTAAAATGTCGTAATTTGTTTATTCATATTTTTATACCGGATTTAACCAGTCTAAAAGTTTTGGTATCCACCCTCGCCTTGTCGTGGAGCGCAATGCCCCTTTATTATCCACAATAATGCCAAGATCAGATATTTGTGTACTAAGAACGGTGTTGTCTGCTGTTACGTCTTCTTTACGACACGTACCTGTCACTGATATGGCACTGTTTTCTTCATCGTGCTTCACGCGTGCGCGCCCCTCTATGACAAGCAAGCCATTAGGCTTTACATCGATGATCTTCGCAGCCAGCCTGGTCACGAGTCGATCTTCCCGAGAAGTATCGCCTTTATTGGTAACTTTATTATCGAAATTATAGTCGATTTTTGGCTTACCTCGACGAAACGCAGCAGCGCCAAGCCCACCGGAAACAATATTCGCAAATGCTTCTAATTCGCTAGTAATCTCCCACTTCTTGCTCGTCTTAATATCCGCATCAGCCTCGTATTGTCGCTGCTGCCGAACGATGATGGTGAGAAGATCGCCCGGGCGATACGTCTTTGGTGGCAAGGGCATTTTCGCCGTCCACGAGTATGTTTCATACACCACGTGACGTTCACGAAGCGGATTTTCTCTCGTCGGCTTTACCGGCGGCCGCTGTTTTAATGCAATTCGATTTTTCAGGCCTAACGAAGACGTTTGCGCGACCGCAGACGGCGACTGCACAGCCATAAGCAAACCGACGACGAATATCAAACGTACACAACTCATGACCGTTCTCCCGCTGCTTTAGCGACGCGCATTAC
>JAJDDW010000010.1 GCA_029260115.1 Phycisphaerae bacterium
GGTGTGACAGCCAAGCTCGGCAGCGATGATGTATTGGTCGGCCGGTCGAGTTGGCTGGCAGACCAGGGTGTGGATATTAGCCTCACTAAAAATCCTGAATACGCAGAACCCGAAGGCGTGAGTATTATTTACGTGGCCAGGAACAAGCAGTGCCTCGGATGGATTGGTCTGGAAGACCGCACACGTCCCGAAGCCCGGCAAGCGATCGATGAACTACGCAAGTTACACATCGGCAATTTGTCCATGGTGACCGGTGATAAGTGGTCAGTTGCGCGTCGCGTAGGTGCTGAGATGGGTTGCACGGAAGTTCAGGCGGAGGTTCTGCCCGAAGAAAAGCTTGATCTGGTAGCCGATCTTAAACGACGAGGCCATCGGGTCTGCGTGGTTGGTGATGGGGTTAACGATGCGCCTATGCTGGCTGCCAGCGACCTTGGTATTGCGATGGGGGCCGCCGGATCGGACGTCGCCATCAATTCCGCCTCTATTGCCCTTATGAATAACGACCTGAGTCGCCTGCCGTTTTTAATCAAACTATCCCGAGCCGCGACTAGGGTTGTATGGCAGAATGTAATTTTCGGCGTGCTGTTTATTGTCGTGACGATGACACTGGCAATTTGGGGCCCGCTGCAACCGATTACTGCGGCTATCGCCCATACGATTGCCACGGCTTTTGTCATCTTTAATAGTGCCAGGTTGGTACGCTTCGGTGAAGAACGCGAGCCTGAATCAACCGGTATCCTGGGCGAACTAGTTGCCCCTCAACCGGCAGTGGCCTAGTTATTTAATTTACGCGGCGCGTTACGAGTCGAAAGTTTTCGTAAACACGTAACGCATTGTCGTTAGACAATACCTGCGTAAATCGTGGGTCCATTAACATCTCAGATCGACATTTACGCAGGGTAGATCAAACGCAAGCGTCTGACACACGGGATATTGTTTGCAAAGGCAAGTGTCCGGTCATGCCTTGGTTTGTTGGCTTATGATGAATTAGCGCTGCGAAGCGGCCATTTCCGAATCACCTCGCAGGAAACGATTGTAAATACGACGCCTGCTGCAACTAAGTGATACCAATGGAACACGAGCAAGGTCAGACACGACCCGCACATCGGCATGCCTAATTTCATTGAGCCTAGAAATAACAAGGGGAAAATTATGATAAACATCGCAAGTGCCAATCCCACCAACGCGGCGGCACCGTATACCTGTCGCATATTGGATGCCATTCTTGCTTTAGTTTCGTAATGTATCGTGATACGAAGAATGACAAACAACGACACGACACCTCCGAACAAGGGAATCAAAGTGATGATAATTGAATTCACCGTTGGCACGCCAATTCGAAGCCAAGCATAAGACCCCTGTAAGAGACCAATCATGGCTAGCAATCCCAGGAGCGATATATAATACAAAGGCCTTGGGATTTTCACGCCGACATCATTCAAATAGTAAAATCGATTTGACTTTTTTGTTTCCATGATAAAAACCGCCGAAGGCCCGCGGGCCTGAGTGATCTTGTCATCTATGCTTTTTCAACCAGCAGCCCCAGTCGCACACATGTGTCTACGCTGTACAGTATTACGGTGTTTCTATAAGAAGAGGATAAATTTTTATAATTTATATCTATATCAGCACTTAATTGGGATGCGAATCTCTTTCAAATGCAATCTGATCGAGGCGGAGGGGAGGCTGCACCCTCCGATGTCAGCATCTAGGCATTTCCCCAGCGGCGGCGTCTAAATGCACCAAAGTGAGGAGTTACGAATATGCAAAGTCTCAATCACCTTCCGTTTGTGCCGCAGTATCATCCATGTCGGCGACGCGGGTTAATTCTTGCTTGACAATGAATCGATGAAAGCTGTCCAGTGCGTTGGGATCGAGTTTCGCTTTCTCTCGTAGCTCATTTACCAGCTCCATCAAAGCGCGGTTGTTGCTTTCGCGAACAATCTGGGCGGTAAGCTCTACTTGGACATCGGCAAATGAGGGGGTGTAGCCAGGGTCAATTTCATCGCAGCGTACCAACAGAAAGCCATCCGACACATCTATCTCCGGGCTGACGTCTCCTTGACTTAGGTTATACAAGGCAACGACCGCAGGCTCATACCGTTCACGCACGCTACCCGGCGTCACCCATTCCCACGCGCCCCCGTCCACGGCATGCAGGCCATGCGATTGCGCCTTGGCGATTTCGGCGAACGATGCGCCACTGGCTAAGTCCGCCTTGATTTTACGAATCACTTCGTGGGCCTTGGCCTTGGCACTGTCGTACGCATCGCGCGATGGGGTATCAACGCCTTCGGGCAAGTAATGCTGGACGCGGATGTCGATGAGTGACATGCGTCTGCGCGGAGGACGTTGAAGTTCATGCTGCGAGGCCTGATACGTTTGCCAAAGTTCGGCGCGCGTAGGCTCTGTCGTACTCGTCTTGATATTTGTATCGATAAAGCTGGAAATAACAATCTGCCGACGGATATGTTTTCGCACGCTTTCAAGCGTTTCGCCGTCCGCAGCTAACTGTCGCTCGTACACCCGCTGGCTGCCACCATGTGACAAGGTCACAATCTTACGGACCTCCGCATCCACATATCGATCAATTTGCTCACCCGCTTTTTCCGGCAATTTATCAGAAGCATGTTCAAAAAGTAATGTCTCAGAAATAGCGTCGTTTAACCATTGCGCGGCCCGACGCTGCACAAAAGTAGCGTAGGCTTGCGGGGTTGCGGTCGATCGTTTCTGGGCAAGCGCCTTCGCGTTATCACGCGCAAACTGATCGGCATGGATGCGCGTATCGCCAATGATGAACGAATCCGCACTATCTCGCGCACGATCAGCAGCCACGCGGCGCTGCGCCCTTTCATTTTTCATATCCGCAGTGCGCGTTACGGATTTTTTTTTGGCTCCAACGCCTACAGATGAGCAGCCACAAGCGAATAGGCACAACAGAATGGCAAAATTAAACTTAAGCGACTTCATGTTGTGCTCCTATTCGGTCAACACCACGCGACAGCATACGCCGCAAAATGGCTAATAAAGTGTCCTGGTCCTCAAGATAGTTTGGCGGCGGCCGAAGGTGGATAGTCTGACCATCAGCCATGCGCACACTTCCAGGCGCGTCTACAAAAATAGGTTCCGCCTGTGCTGCCTGCTCGACTGTAAAGACAATATCCGGACGGTGCAAGCTGATCGACTTAATGCCGAAGCGCCGGCCTAGCACTCTCGCTTCCGCTAATTGAATCAAACGAGACACGGGTTTGGGGATTGGGCCAAACGCATCCAAAAGGTCTTTCTCAATCTGCTCTAAGTCCAGAAGCGTAACACCGCCTACCACGCGGCGGTAAATTTCGATGCGCGATCGCTCGGCCTGGACGTATCGCGGCGGGATGTGGGCGTCGATGTCCAGGTCAATATGCAGCGGTGGGGGTGTTGGGTCTGGCTCGTTTTTCTTCTTGCGCACAGCCTTTTCAAGCAATCGGCAATACATATCATATCCAACCGCCGCAATGTGACCGCTTTGTTCTCCACCGAGGATATTACCCGCGCCACGAATTTCAAGATCACGCATGGCGATACGAAAACCAGCGCCGAGTTCACTGAATTCTTCAATGGTCTTGAGTCGCTTAACCGCCTTTACGGTCGGTGGCCGATCTGGGGAAATTAACAGATAGCAATAAGCCCGATGATCCGACCGCCCGACACGGCCACGCAATTGATGAAGATCAGCCAGGCCAATGCGGTCGGCCTGATTGATGAAAATGGTATTCGCGGTGGGAATATCGATGCCGCTTTCGATAATGGTTGTTGCGACTAGCACATCGGCTTCGCGGCGCACAAATTTGTGCATGACCGCTTCCAGCTCGCCGGTTTTCATCTGACCATGGCCAAAGACAATTCTGGCTTCAGGGACGATCGAGGCAATGGTGTCAGCCATGGTGGCGATGCTACGCACGAAGTTGTGAATGAAATATACTTGGCCGTCACGATTCATTTCTCGCAGGATCGCATCGCGGATTAATTGCCGTTCAAAGGCCCGAACTTCGGTCCCAATGGCCCGACGATCAACCGGCGGAGTTTGCAAAGAGCTAATATCCCGTAAGCCCATCATGGACATATGCAGGGTGCGGGGGATTGGCGTAGCAGTGAGTGTGAGAATGTCTACCGTATGTCGCAACGCTTTCAGACGCTCTTTATGGGCCACGCCAAACCGCTGTTCTTCGTCGATGACAACCAGGCCTAGGTCTTTGAACGAAATGTCTTTGCTTACAAGACGGTGCGTGCCAACAACAAGATCTACCTGCCCGCGTTTGATACGTTCGACGATTTGCTTTTGCTCTTTGCCAGTTCTAAATCGTGATAGGCATTCGATGGCAAAGGGATAATCGGCAAAGCGCTCCTTAAAAGTTTTGAAATGTTGCTCCGCGAGCACGGTGGTCGGCACTAGCACGGCGACTTGTTTGCCATACTCGATAACCTTAAACGCCGCCCGCATAGCCAGCTCAGTTTTACCATATCCCACATCGCCGCAAAGCAGGCGGTCCATGGGACGATGACGGACTAGGTCGTTTCGTATTTCCTCAGATACTGAAAGTTGATCCTCGGTTTCTTCGTAAGTAAAGGCCGCTTCAAACTCACGCTGCCATGTGGTGTCCCTCGGATAAGCTACCCCATTCGAATCAGCACGAGCAGCCTGCACCTGCAGCAAACTCTCAGCCATGTCAGCCACGGAGTCTGCCGCTTGGTCCTTCATCTTCTGCCAGCGACGCCCGCCAAGTGTGGATAGGGTGGGCCGACGTCCGGCGACGCCAATGTACTTTTGCACCAAATCGACCTGCGAGGTCGGCACATGGACGATAGCGCTGTCGGCAAATTCAAGCGTGAGAAATTCTTCGTGACAGCCTTCTTTGTTGCGCTGAAGTTTAGTCAGTCCTTGATAGATGGCTATACCATGCACGACGTGAACAACGTAATCACCCTTGCTGAGTTCGGTCCATGATTCTAGCGGCACGACGTGTCGATCTTTGCGAATGCGGCGGCGCTGTCGGTGTCGATGAAAAAGTTCGTGATGACCCACGACAATCGTATTGGTCGCGGACCAGTGGAAGCCTTTTTGCATTACGCCAATGTGTACGTTGACCTGAGACGATTTCACGCCGAGCGTATCAAAGATCATCTCCTGCAGGCGGGAACGCTCACCATCATTGTCGCATATAACGTGTACGCAGTGGTCATGGCTAAGCCGGCAAAGCTCCGCGACCGCTTGGGCTGAGTCCGATTCAAAACGGGTGAGCGATTTTACGTGAAACGCAAATTTGGTTTCATCATCAGATTGGCCACTTTGAAAACGACTGAGGTGAAGTTGTGGACGGGTCGAGAGGTCAGCCAAAATATCTGTAACCGGAAAAAGCTGACCTGCATCTCCGAGTCGATCTTTGAGCGTTTCTCCCATTTCCTGTATGTCTATAGGGTCGTCGAGAATGAAAAGCGTATCTTTAGGGAGATATGTCAGCAGGGAAGTTTGCGATTCTGCTTCTTGAGGGTCTGGCTTATATACCCCGCATACGGCATACGATTTGAGCGTTTCGAAAGATCTTTGCGTGCTCACGTCGAACTTGCGGATGGATTCCAGCTCGTCACCAAAATATTCGATACGCACCGGCTGGGTGTCTCCGGGCGAAAAAATATCTACAATATCACCGCGGCGGGCGACGTCTCCCGGAGATTCGACCAGATCGAGTCTTTCAAAGCCATGGTCAATAGCCCACGCGATCAGTGTCTCAGGCGAGGGCGATGAATTCTTTTTCTTTGTAGACGCCTGACCGATCATTAGCGTGCAGTCGGCTAGTTTAGCACGAGTTGGCACAGGTTGCATCAAGGCCTGGATAGGGGCGACGATGATGGGGCTTTGATATGCTTTCTTATTTGATGATCGTTCGTTAGCCCGCTGCAAGGTGCTGCAAAGGGCCAACCTTTCGGCATTAATTTCCCCACTCGCTGTTCCTTCGCCTGGCAATGTTTCCCAGGGAGGAAAAAAACTACACGCTCGTCCTAGGAATAGTTCGAGGTCTTCCCGCGCGCCGTCGGCGGCTTCCAAGTGAGCTGTGACATACATTACGGGCGATTGTAACTGTTTGGCAGTATAGGCCGAGACTAAAAGCGCAGACGATCCCCACAGTCCGGAAACCTGCACCACCTCGTGAGAGGGGTTGGCCAGCGTCCGAGCTAAAGTGCTCAATTGAGCATCCTCGGCGATAGTGGGGATCACCAACACCGTAATTCCATGTTAAGATTAAGGTCAGATAATTGCAAAAAACGACTCGGACTGGACCTTGTGACCATACCCGACAACATTCGACAGGTATTCAGTGGTTTGTAAAGCCGATCGTTACTATGCTGCTACAGTAGGTTAAGTCGTTACACTACCCGCTCTCTAAAATATAGAATGAGAGACCTAGTCGCGATGGCCAACATGAGGATGTAAATGTTAGCGAGAAACCGTAAACTTTTAGCCATTATCTTTCTGTGTCCGCCGGGCATCTGCTTCGCTGGGCAGCCTAGTCCTTTACCTCCACAATTTACACTCTCCCGTTACATCCCTGCCGATTTTTGGTTTGTAGCTAATTCGGTACCAAACCCCAAAAGCGAATGGATTCGCAACCAGTGGTTGCGCGTGGCTGATGCACTGGCAGCAAGTGGTATTGGCAATGACATCATATCCATAGTTTCAACTTTGACCGGGTGGGAGGAGACCGGAGAGGACGGGTTAGGTCCAGAGCAGCTGTTAAAGTTATTACGCGGTGTGCAATGGTGCGATATGTTGAACGGCGAAATCGCGGTCGCGGAGCGCATGCGCCGTGGATCACTGAATTATGAATATGTAATGTTGGCCAAGTCTTCCCCTGATGAAGCGCGGAAAAATATGGCTGCCTTAGTCAAGATATTTCAAGCATTATCAGAAACGCGGGACGAGCTGCGCGTTACCCATAAGCAACAACGCGGCATCGACCAGTGGCTACTCCGCGCCGCTCAGCCAGCCCACTATGGCGAAGGGGATTTCAAACTAACGCTCATTAAAAAAGACGATATCGTTGGATTAATACTCGGCTCACAGGCGAGAAAAGAAGTATTGTCTCTCATTGCTGATAAGCCCGGTGCCCGGTCAATCTTACAATCGCCTCGTTTTATTGAAGCGTTTTCACAAGTTGACGCCCCTGAAGATAGCTACACATTTTTCGATGCCCGCATGTTGATCGATGATATCCGCATTGCTGCCATGAAGCGTATTAAGCAAGAGGGGAAATCTGAGAACGAATCACCGGCTATTCCAATTGTTAAAGCAGCGCTAAAACTGGTTGATATATACGACTATATGCTAACGTCCACACGCACCGAAGGCATGCAACAGCACGTTCAAATGGTCACCCGCATTCAGCCAGATAAAAAACGTGCGCCTCTTGCTCGCATGATCTACGATCAACGCCCTATTAAACAATTTGATCGGTATATCCCCGCTGACGTTTTATCATTTAGCATAGGCAGCCATGTAGATGTGAGTAGAGGATACCATCTTATTCGCCATTTTGTAGCAGAGCATGTGCCCGACGGGGTTGGCAAGTTGTCGAAATTCGATGATATGCTTGAGACCATGGGATTCAACTTTGATCGCGACATCCTCAGCTGGCTCAGCGGCGAAACGATGAACGTCACGCTCCCCGCCTCTGCACCGACACCTATGTCACAGTACGACAACGTTTTGTTCATACGCGTGAAAGATCCAGAAGTCGCTTATGAAAAAGTTAATGAAGCATTGACTTTTGCCACCAATAAATTGCGAGAGATCGGTCAGCCCGTCTTTGTCCGTCAGGTTGACACGCCGAATGGTCAATGTTGCGAAGTCGTACATCCGCTACTGGCTATGATCGGTCGTCCCGTGATTGGTGTTGCGGATAATTGGCTGTATATCAGCAACTCAGTCGACAGCGTTAATCGGTGCATGGCTGTGTCGCGTGGCGAAGCGCCTTCGGTATTGAAAAATAAACGATTCATTGACGAAGGGATTATACCTCCCGGCCCGGTACGATCGATTTCCTTTACAGATCGACGCCATTTTGGCCTGGAATTGGCCCGACAAGTGGCTGCGATCAACCAGCTTGGCGCAGTGATTCCATCACTACTACTAAAACAACACGAGCAATCGCCGGCCGACGATCTCCAGAAAAAAATCCAACATGTGCAACTTGTGACCCACCTAATGGGGGCAATGAGCAAATTACCGTTAGTGCTAAAGCAAATTAATTTCTACAGTTCGGAATCAAGCTACTGCACCTTTGATGGGCAATATTCTCGATCGCAGGGGCTAATCACCTATCGCAACCCCGTAGAAGAACTGTCAGACGAGCCATCGGCGGTGAACGTCGAAGTCGTCGTCACCCCGTAATCTTCACATCTATTTCTGCGTGATTTTTACGGTTAATTCGTCGCGTATCGATTTCACACTCAAGTGTCCATGCCCAGCTAGTAAATCACCCACCACGCATCCCACAGTCTGGCCACGCCAGCCATCTAAGAGTTCAGGCTTGCTGCTTTCTTGGGTTGCATCACCGTTTCGTAACTGGACGAGCTGTCGAATCGTTTTTTGGGTAGCGACAAGCCCATAGGCTAATCCGTGTTCAAGGCAGTAACTCCGAATAGCGGCCTGTGTAAGCGCTACGATCGCCGCCTCTTTCGGTGTTTCCAGCTCACGATGAGGCCTATTTTGCTGCTTGGGAGGCGTTTTTTGCAGAGCTATCGCTACAATTTCAGCCACATCTTTGACGTCGCGCCGGCTAAGGTTATTGCCCCGAAGTTCAGATATTTCGGTAGGGTTTGATAATTGATGTTTTGCAATTTCAACCAACAGATGGTCTCGCAACACGGTTCGGGCAGGCCGATTCACCCTTTTAGCAAAGGCATCCCGCCACGCACTCAAATCGTGCAACACCACCAGCGAATGCCCGCGTAGCGATCCGCCACCCTTGATTTTTGAGAATTTTTGCTCGTCGTTTTTTTGATAGGTGTTCATATCAACGAATTTGGAAAACTCTTCCTCGGCCCAGCTCAATCGTTTATTTTTTTTTAAATAGGCGTGTAGCTTTGCATGGACACCCAAAAGATGATTCACATCTTCCGCGCCATAATGAATCTGAGCCTCAGCCAACGGTCGACGTCGCCAATCGGTCAGCGTTTTCGATTTATTGAGTTTCACGCCAAGAACTGAATGAACCAATCGTAACAAGCTCAATGGATAGTCGAGATCGCACAAGCCAGCCGCAATTTGTGTGTCGAATACTGCGGCGGGGGGCTGGCCAAGATGCTGCGCACACAGGGCCATGTCCTCATACCCGGCGTGAACGACGGTTGTGATATCTTTATCCGCTACAATTTCCCATACTTCGGTGACGTCGAGGTCCGCAAGCGGGTCCACAATAAACACCGCATCGGCAATGGCTATTTGAATAAGGCAGACCTCGGGCATGTACCGATCTTCCATGACGAATTCGGTATCAAAACCTATAATACCAGAATCACGGCATTGCATACAGGCTTCGCTTAGCTGCTTAGCCTTTGTGATAAGGATAGGAGATGGCTTAGAATTAGTCGCGGCCAATAGGCGTCTCTCGATTGTCCTACAGACAAATTTGTTATGGGAGGCTCCAGTCGCTACGTGCGGACCAGCCCGCTCTGAGGCGTCGATATTTTAGCATCTCTCACCCACTCTGCCCAGCACCAAAAAGGACTCAGAGAATTGGCTCGTAAACATTGAGTAAACTGCGATTTCGCTTAAAATACTCCCTTGTATATATCGCGAATTCAGGACGAGTTCGCCAATTAGGCTGTAAGGACTATCCATGACTCAGGCACCGGAATCTTCGGCACCACTAGAACGTATCATTGACCATCCTCTCATCGACGAGATGCAGGATTCTTATCTCACTTATTCCATGAGTGTGATTATGTCTCGCGCACTCCCAGATATACGCGATGGTTTGAAACCCTCACAGCGGCGCATTTTAGTCGCCATGAACGACCTTAATCTAGGCCCGCGCGCTCAAACGAAAAAATGCTCGAAAATTAGCGGTGACACCAGCGGCAACTATCACCCACACGGTGACGCCGTCATTTACCCAACCCTAGTTCGATTGGCCCAGCATTGGAACTTGCGTCAGCCGCTCATCGATGGGCAGGGGAACTTCGGTTCGATCGACGGTGACCCGCCGGCGGCTATGCGATACACCGAAGCCCGCATGCACGCCGCAAGCGTCGCGCTCATGGACGACATCGAATATGACACGGTTGATTTTGTACCTAACTACGATAACTCGCGATTAGAACCAACTGTTTTGCCTGGCAAGTTCCCTAACCTCTTGGTCAATGGCGCTACCGGTATTGCTGTCGGGATGGCCACCAACCTTGCGCCTCATAACGTAGCTGAAGTGTGTGACGCGCTTCTGGCATTCTTAGATAATCCCGAACTGACGCTCCAAGATATTATGTCGGTATTGCCTGGACCAGATTTTCCTACTGGAGGTCAAATTTGTGGCCGACGGGGTATTGTCGATGCTTACACGACAGGCCGAGGTTCCATTACCATGCGTGGCCGATGCCATGTAGAGGAGAGTCGAACAGGCAAGAAAACGATCATAGTTACCGAACTACCATACTCGGTATTGCGATGCACGATAACAGAAAAAATTGCCATTGCCGTGAAATCTGGTGTGATTAAAGACGTATCGGCAGTCAACGACGCCTCAGACCGAAAGCAAGAAGTTCGCATTGAAATAGACCTTAAGCGCGACGCCAACGAAGATGTGATCATGAATCAACTCTTCGAGTACACCCCGCTTCAATCGAATTATCACATTATGAATATCGCCTTGGTCGACCGTCAGCCGAAAACGCTGTCGATCAAAGAAATGCTGAGTTTATATGTCGATCATCGTAAGCAGGTCATTCGTCGGCGTACAAATTTCCTACTGCGCAGGGCCAAGCAACGTGCGCATCTCCTCGAAGGCTTGATCCTCGCTATCGACGACATTGATGAAATCATCGAGTTGATCAAGAAATCACCTGATCCTGCAGCCGCTCGCGCTTCCCTGATCGCCCGACCGCTGCGGCTGACGGAATCCGACACGCTCATGAAGCTGCTTCCGCAAAGTTTTTCGGATCGTTTTGCCGGGGTTGATAATCACCTTACTGCAGTTCAAGCCAATGCTATTTTGACCATGCAACTACAAAAGTTGACCGGACTAGAAATCGAAAAACTCGCAGCGGAATACACAAAACTTTCGGAGGAAATTGACGGCTATGAGGCGATCCTGCGCGACGAAAACCTGATTTTCGACATCATTCGCGAAGACCTGCACGAGATGAAACAAAAATTCGGCAACAAGCGGCGAACAGAAATTGTAGAGGCGAATTCTGATTTTAGCATTGAAGAACTCATCCCCGACGAGCAGGTCGTGGTCACTATTTCCCGTGAAGGGTATATCAAGCGCACAGATATGGACACCTATCGAACCCAGGGCCGAGGCGGCAAAGGGGTTCGTGGCGGAACCACCAAAGAGGGCGACTTCCTTGAATATCTGTTCGCGGTATCCACGCACGATTATTTACTCGTCTTCACTAGTCATGGCCGAGTATATTGGATGAGAGTATTCGACTTGCCAGCGATGGGGCGAACTGCGCGGGGCCGATCACTTGCCAACGTTTTACACATGAAAGAAGGCGAACAGCACCGGGCGGTGCTTCCAGTAAAAGCGTTTGAAGAATCTTACGTCTTCTTCGCCACCGCTAATGGCACAGTGAAAAAGACGCCGATGGCTGCGTTTTCTCGACCGAGATCGAATGGGATCATGGCAATCACGCTTGATGAGGGTGATGAGCTTATTAATGTCAGGCGTACGACAGGAGAAAACGAGATCGTGCTAGGCTCCAGTAGCGGAATGGCTATCCGTTTCGACGAGGATGATGTTCGAGCTATGGGGCGAACCGCTCGGGGTGTACGTGGCATGTCACTCGCTGAAAACGACAAAGTGGTGTCGATGGTAGCGATTGACCCAGGCTCGTCGGTGCTGACTGTTTGCGAACTTGGCTTTGGTAAGCGAACCAAAATCGAAGAATACCGCAAAACTCGTCGAGGCGGTAAAGGTGTCATCAACATCAAGACAACCGACCGAAACGGGCACGTGGTAGCTATCGCTGCAGTGGACGAAGGGCATGAGATCATGCTCGTTACGAAAAAAGGCATGATGCTCCGTACTGACCTCAGCGCCTTACGCGAAATAGGTAGAGCCACCCAAGGCGTTCGTCTGATAAGCTTAAAAGACGAAGATTCGGTCGTAGCCATCGCCAGAATGCTCCTTGAAAACGGCGATGTTGAAGAAGGCGCCACTGAAAATACCACGGAAAGCCCTAGCGAAGAGCCAGACGAGGGGGCAAGCGAGAATGAAACCCCATAGGGGCATTTTCACTGGCCTGGCGACCATTCTTACGTGGAGACGACAGTATTGCCGAAATATAGTATGAACAGGGCTAGCTAATGAAACCGGTGAGGTTATTGCCGGTACAATGCATAGCCTGAGAGTTGGCTTCCTGTACATGAAAGTTGGTTTATTATGCGAATTCGTTACACGATTCTTGCTATAGCGGCTATATCCATGTTTTTTGGGACTTCAACCGCGTTTGCTCAACTTTCTGTTGGCATCGGTCAGCGACCTGGCGAGATGGTTAATGGTGGCGTATTCCGTGCTCAATCGTTTGGTGCCCCGGTACAAATCACGGCAACGGGGCGACAAGGCTCCATTAGAACTGATTTTCTCGTAGAAGCCGTCAATATTGTTTTTACGCAGATTAATCAGGCTGTAGATGCGTTTGCCGCTCTATTGGTTCTGCGGGCTGGTGGGGTTCCCTCTTTACCGGCGTTGCCTGATACGACGACGGTTCCTGACGCCACAAGGCGTAAGGCAGCCACTGTTATCAAGACTTCTCGTCATTGGCGATAAGTTTGTAGCCCTACTAGGTGAAGGCTCCATCTCTGACCAAATCGGTAATGGCGAAGGCGTCGTACCCACAGGCTTTTCTCCAGAATATTTCAAGGCGACAAAACACATTTTTCCATTACTTCGGCCCACACAAGCCTAATACGACATGAAGATGATAAAACAACAACACTCCGCAGTTGCCGTCCGTAACCGTTAGTTGTCATGACAGTAACAAATCGATGTTTCTACTTAGATTTAATAGCTTGTAATATCATTAGTCACTGAAGCGATATCGCTTTTCCTCTACTCGCAATGTGCCTATTAATAGGGCCGATAACTGGAATATATCATATAAACAGCACACATATAGTTCTCAGGGAAAATACTTCCTGCTTAGTAGAATTTGTGGAGAAGAAAATTTTTTATGTGTCGGCAATAACCGCCGCGTCCTGTCGTTTAGCCCGCTGGTGAGGCCGGTTTCATGGGCGTTAGTCCACCGGTGGGGGCTGATATATAGGAGATTCAACGATGAAGACTACAATGATGATCTTGTTGGCAACTAGCATGGGCAGCACTGCCTTGGCACAACCACGGAGCAAACCTGGGGCCAACAGGGCTAACCCGTGCCTTAGACAATGTATGAATGATTTTCGTGAACAGGTCCAGACTTGCGTGAATAATGGCGGAGGTAGGCGAGACTGCGCCCCTCAGTTACGAGAGGGCCTGCGAGCCTGCAGCGAAGCATGCGATGGCGGGGCTAGCTGTCAGCAAATCTGCAAGGCACGAGGCGGAAAAACTTTCCGTCGATGTATACAAGAGGGCGGTGACGAAGAAGTTTGTACGCAGCGCGGTCACGCCATGGGGTTGCGATGTATGGCACAAAGATGTGGACAATTGCCTCCGTGTCCAGAAAACTGTAAATCGAAAAGTAAAGCGTTATTTGACACATGTATCGATGAAGGTGGCGATGACGAGGCCTGCGCTGAACAAGCCAGAGAAGCAGCCATGGCCTGTGTCGAAGCGGAATGTGACGAGCTTCCTGACTGCGTAGATTACTGTCGCTTTGCAGGTGGCCATATCATTAATGCGTGCTACGACAATGAAAACGAAGACCTTCACTGCCGCCATCGAGGCGCATGGTTCTTGGGCCATTGTTTACGCGACACTTGCGACATGCCCGAGGCCTGCGAAGCTATATGCCGCATGGAAGCCGATGCCCTGCTCGCGGAGTGTCAATCGACTGTTGACGGCGACGATTGTCGCCACGAAGTTCACCAGGCCTTCGACGATTGTCTGTTCGAATTATGCGCGCCGTAGATCGCGGATGATGTAAGACGCTGGCAAGGCGCGATTCCGCGAGGTGCTTCTCTTTTAGAGAACTGATCGGCGAATCGGAACCAGGGGAGACGCTTGTAGATCGCGTCTTGCACCAGCAGGTCATAGCATTTGATTGAGTCATGATGGCTATGTTGAATACAAATGTCGATGCTTCCTGGGCTACGCTAATTGAGCGGGCCAAGCGCCAGGACCCGGAAGCCCTCGACGCCATCGTTGATCAATATGCGGGAAGGTTATTCGGTTTTTTCCATCGCATGTTAGGCGCACGCGACGGAGTGGAAGATTTGGTTCAGGAAGTTTTTGTTCGGGTGGTGCGGATGATTCCACAGTACGACGAAAAGGGACGATTCGAGTCCTGGCTGTTTAGGATCGCGGCCAATCTGAATCGAGATCGCATACGAAAACTTCAGCGACAACCAGCTGTCTCTTTGGACGAAACCCAAGATGACCAAGGAACAGATGCCGTCGAAGCTCGATCAGTATCCGCACATGAGCAAACCAGAGGGCCACAAGACGCGCTCGCGATGACGGAGGAGTTAGCTGATCTCCAAGATTGCCTAATGAAACTCTCATCGGAAGAGCGAACAGTTGTATTGTTACGGCATTATGGGCAACTTGAATATGCGGAAATTGCCCAGATGATGGAGACGCCTATCGGCACGGCACTAGCTAGAGCCCACCGAGGGCTGAAAAAACTTCGTCAATTGATGGAGTCGAGAACATGAGCCATGACAATCAAAAAAATCAGGGCTTTGCATCCGAGGAATCCTGGCTCAATGAGCATTTACTCGATAATGAAGAGCCGAACGCCGACTTTATCAAACTGCGCATGCGCATCGAGATAGAAGAGCAATGGCTACTCGAAGAACTGCAACAGGAAGACTTGCAATTCGTGGCTATCGATGTGCGGCGGGCCTTGCGGGAAAGAGTGAGACAGGAAATTGAGAACATTCAAGTTGAGCAGCTGCGAAAAATTCGAAGGCGTCTTAGGGGCTGGCCTATATGGGTAGGCACGGCCGTTGCAGCGGCTGCGGCGGTCGTGTTTGTGGTTACAAAACCATCACTCGTCGAGCATACAGATGCAGACGAATCAACCATTTGGCTATCCGCATTCGAAGCTTATACAACTGATACATTTGGAACTGAAATGTCTGAAATCGATAGCGAATTGAACACCTTTGCAGACTCGCTTGTCGCTTTAGACAACCCATGGCTATCGAATAACTGGGCATCTGAGCCTACAGATTTCGACGAAAACGATAGGAACAATTCAGGATTGCAAGAGAAATCACGCAATCAAGGCGCGGGCGCGGAGTCAGGCACATGACACATGACATCAATAACATAAGGTATCGATTTTCAGGCATCGCAGTCAGGCTCTGCATGGTTTTGTTGTGCAGCATAGCAGTGGATACCGTTCATGCCCAAAGCGACCAGCGTAACGAAAAACCGTTTAACCTCGCTGCCAGAGAGGGACGAGGACAGGCACGCGAACGGCAGCCACGACGGTGGCCATCGCAACGGATGGGCGAAAGGGATAATGATACGCGACCAGATATGCGCGGTGATCGCAACAGGGAGGGCTTACCGCCACGTGAAGGGTTAGATGGCCCACCTGACCGTCGCGGGCCTAAGCCAAAAAGCTGGCAAGACCTTTCAAAAAAAGAGCGGGCTGAAGTGGTCGAATTTCTAGAAGAACATTTTCCACTTATGTCGATTGAATTAAAAAACTTGCGAGATCGAAATCCTGAAGTCTTCAAACGCCGCATGCGTCGCGTCATCCCGGAAGTACGTAGGGTGATGGAGCTAATGAAGATCAACCCGCAGCGGGCTAAGCTTCACATTCAAGAACGCAAACTAGATATGCAAATGCGTTATAAAGCGAATATGTTCAGAAAAAGTCGTGATGATCTCCAGCGAGTGAAATTACGCCAGGAACTCGACGACCTAGCCACCCAGGGTTTCGATGTGCAATTGCAGTTGCGTCAAATGGAAATTTCCGACCTTCAGACCCGAATGGGGGAGTTAGCCACCAGACTAGAGGAAGCCAAGGAATTACGCCCGAAGATGATTCGGCAGCGGGTGGAGACGTTACTGTCTGCAGACCGTAATCGACCACCCCGAGACGACATGGCGCAACCGGAACGGCCAAGATAATAAAGCCCGTGTTGTAAAATATAAGGAGGGATGCAGGACGGGACAGCAATGTGCCCCGTCCTGCAATCACTTGCCGGCGCGTCACCCCGGCGAAGGATGTATATGGAAGGCGTTGAAAACTAAGCGATCCACACGCTTGTTAAGACGCAAAAAACGTCTCAAAGGTTTCAAAATACTTTCAAAAAAGCAGTATCTCGTGGACTCTGCCAAGTAAAACTCAGACACCCCATTCAAGTCGCGATATAATACGTGCAACCTATTCAACATATATAGTCT
The DNA here is from genome assembly GCA_029260115.1 of Phycisphaerae bacterium. Taxonomy (GTDB): domain Bacteria; phylum Planctomycetota; class Phycisphaerae; order UBA1845; family UBA1845; genus JAJRPG01. The sequence continues at coordinate 16,782 of JAJDDW010000010.1, forward strand.
TAGGCCTCGGCAAGATATTGCACGCCAGGGTGATTTTTATGTGTTTTTTTGTAGCGGCAACGTAGCAGAGACTGTACTGCACCAGATTAACTCTAAGATGCCAGCCATTAAAAAAGCATGTGATGGAATATGACCATCTCATGCTTTTGATTGTATTTTCTATTCTCGGCTATTCCGTCGATTACATTTTTTTAAGGCACAAACTTATAGCCAATGCTGTGAACAGTTACGATATGCCTAGGCTGCTTGGGGTCTGGCTCAATTTTTCGCCGTAGGCTCACGATATGGTTGTCCACCGTGCGGGTCGCAGGAAAACCTTCTAGCCCCCAAATCACATCTAAGAGGCGGTTTCGTTCCACGGGTTGTTCAGCTTTTTCCACCAGTAGTTTGAGAATCTCCAGCTCAAAGTGGCCAAGATTATGTACCACGTCACCATGCTCAACTTTACCTTTAACAAGGTCCACAGTGGCCGAACCAATAGTCAGGATGCGTGAAAGCCCCTTGCCCGCGTCAGTGCGACGCAATGCCGCTTTGATTCTCGCGAGTAGTTCCCGGACGCTAAATGGCTTGGTGATATAGTCATCCGCACCGACTTCCAGCCCTCGAACAATGTCGATTTCCTGGCTCTTCGCCGTCAACATGAGGATAGGCATGGTATGGCCAGCTTGTCTTATGCGACGGCAGACCTCCAGACCATCTAGCTTGGGCATCATGATGTCGAGCAGGATGAGGTCTGGGCTTTCAGACAGTGCCGCCGCCAGTGCCGCTTCGCCATCTTCAGCTACCAATACCTGATAATTTTCAAACTCCAAATTGTCACGCAGGCCTGCTACAATATCAGTCTCGTCGTCAGCTACTAGAATCCTTGTTGGCATGATTTTGTTCTCCGCTCGTCCCAGGTCATTACTATTTCGTTACATTGTACCTTGATTATGTGGTCAAGTCTGTGCTTTGCTGTGGGTTTTCGTCGTCCCGTGATGACATTTCCTCATCCTTCGGCTCATCATCGGCCTGTGGCAGAAAAATTCTAAACGTGCTCCCTTTTACCAGGCGAGATTCTATATCAAGAATGCCACGATGGGCATCCACGATTTGTTTGACCAATGCGAGGCCCAATCCAGTGCCTCGCTGACGCCTGACTCGACTATCAGAAGCCCGAAAAAAGCCGTCCATAAGCTTGGAACGGTCTTCCGGGCGAATGCCAATCCCGTGGTCATGCAAGGAAATCAGCACGCCATGCTGTCCGCGGCGGACCTCGGTCGCTAGTTCAATCAGCAGATACCGTTCATTAGTGCTGTATTTGACGGCATTACTGATAAGGTTGATAAGCACCTGGATCATGGCATCTCGGTCAGCCATGACGAGGGGGAGATTATCTTCAACCTCCAGACTATGTTCAAAACCAGCCCGCTCCAACTGCTCCCCATACGCGGCATAGGTTTCCTGGGCCACCTGACCCATGTTGATCGGATGAAATTCATAGACCTGCCTGCCTGTTTCAATACGGGCAAAATCGAGAATGTTATTGATGAGATTTGTTAGTCTTGTACTTTCTCTGGTGATAATATCGTAATAGTCCTGCCGCTTTTCATCCGTCGTGATGCGCCCAGACTGCAAAGTCTCACTATACATACGAATCACAGCCAAGGGCGTTTTTAATTCATGGGATACATCCGCGACAAAATCTGATTTCATCTGAGCTAAGTCTAGCTCTTTCCTAGCCAATCGTACAAGAATCAGCATCGCAACAAGTAGCGTAACCAACGCGAATCCTGTCAATCCGAGATCGAACATCGTTTGGCCATACACCGTGCGTCGCAGTTCCTTCACATATTCTGGCGTCGGCTTGATTGTCCAAAATTTCATTGCACTGAGCAATTGCTGAGACCATCGTGTAGCTACGCCATCGCTACGAACTAGCATGAGTCCCGTTGCAGGGGAGATTAACGGCTCTATCAAATCTCGACGAAGCATTGGCAATACGACGCGAACAACCACAGCTATCTTCTGCGCTTTCGCGTCAACTGTCCGATGGTAAGCAAGTACAATTTTCGTGCCCGCTAGCGTGTCGTACAACAGCTCTGTCCCTTGAGGCGTGACCTCTGGCGGGTCTTCAAAAGAGCGCACAGCAAACCTTGCGACCATCAAGTTCTCAAGTTTAGCCGGAGCATATTCAGCCGGTACTGCAGTCGCTAGATGGCTTCCGTCCCATGTGTAAACACCATCTATCCAACTTGGCCAATCTTTGGGCGGCAGCCACTCCTTCGGAGCCTGATTTCGGACATAATCCGAGGCTGATTCCAGTGAATTTGATAATTGACGATTAAACGTACCTCTCGCGTGATTAGCGATATAGGTAGCTCGGTCCTCAACCTGGACCATCAGAATACTCATGAGAGATTGGGCATGCTTGAACGAAAGAACGACGCCTAATACGGCCAAGCCAATAGCGAGTACTACCATCCATAGTCCGGCAACACGCCAGGTGAGCGTGCGATTTGTTGCATGGGGTGTTGTTGCGGCCATCGCGAACTACTCCAAACATCTTACGTAATGCCAAGCATCGGGAATTCCCGACCCGGCCTCAGCCTACCCCAATGAATGTAACCGAGCAGGGCGACGGGGGCGAGTGTAATGGCTACGAATTCGTATCGATTGATATTATAGACGAAACAACCGCTATCTCCGCTGGTAGTGATGATGAATTCTTACTATATTCTATTGATGTAGGGGAGCACAAAATACTTAGGGAGAAAAATTTCGATGGCTATTGCCACCCAAGAGCAGATTCTCGATCAACTAAAAACCGTCAACGACCCAGAACTACATAAAGACCTTGTCACACTGGGCATGGTGAAAGATGTATCCGTTGATGGATCAACCGTGAAGGTTCATGTCGAATTGACCACGCCAGCTTGTCCACTGAAAGACCAAATTGGCGGGGACGTGACAAATGCTATCAAACGAATCGATGGCGTTGAAACCGTTCAAATTGAGTGGAGTGCTCGAGTTCGTTCGAGCCGCGATTCATCCGCTACGCAGCTTCCCGGCGTGAAAAATGTCGTCGCGGTCGGTGCGGGCAAGGGGGGGGTTGGTAAAAGCACCGCCTCCGTGCTTTTAGCTTATGGCCTACACCGGGCGGGCGCGAAGGTTGGCCTGATGGATGCAGACGTTTATGGCCCGAGCATCCCGACGATGGTGGGAATAGAAGGGGCTAAACCCGAAGTAAGTGGCGATAAGATTCTTCCGCTTGATGCTGGCGGTGTAAAAATCATGAGCATTGGTTTTATGGTCGATCGGGAAAAACCGCTTATCTGGCGCGGGCCAATGGTTCACGGCGTGGTGAAGCAGTTTCTCGAACAAGTCGATTGGGGCGAGCTAGATTATCTTATCGTCGATTTGCCGCCGGGCACGGGCGACGTCCCGTTGACCTTGGCTCAGTCTATTCCTATGACGGGGGCGGTTGTGGTTTGCACGCCGCAAGACGTGGCGCTCATCGATGCCCGCCGGGCAGTGAGAATGTACGAGCAGCTAAATGTCAGCTGTCTGGGTATTATCGAAAACATGAGCTATTACCTGTGCCCGAGTTGTGGCCATCGCGACGAACTGTTCGATCATGGCGGTGCGAAGCGCGCGGCAGAAGAATTAGCCGTGCCATTTCTGGGAGATATTCCGCTCAACATAAACATTCGCATCAATGGTGATAGTGGACATCCAGAGAAAATATTTACAGGTACACCAGATTATGTAAAGCAGGCTTTAGATCGAGTTGTCGCTAACACGGCAGGCCAAGTGAGTATCAAGAGTCAGTTACAAGTAGCAGCACCAACATTGACTATCGAATGAGGTAGCGACACAACGAATGAAACTCATGAAGGAGTCGGAAACATGAAGGCCTCTCATCTGCTAGCTGATTTGATTGAAGGATCGAGAATTTGGACGCTAAAATTAACCGCCGACCTTAGCGGTAATGATTGGTACCATCAGCCCGCGCCAGGCATGGCTCATCCGCTATGGTTATGCGGTCACTTGGCCGCGTCTGAGCACGCGCTTATTCACGACCGCTGTCTGGGTAACCCGGCGCTCGAGGCCTCTTTTTTAGCTCATTTTCCAATCGGCACGCCGGTGAAATCTGTCCAAGCACACGATTATCCGCCGATAAAGGACGTGCTCAATGTCATGGCATATCTGCATGAAAAGACGTTGGTCGCCATTCGAGGGATGGATGATGACGCCTTGGCCGAGCCTTGCGCCGGTGCGGAAGGGAAACCTCATCCGCATTATAAGGATAAAGCTGGCGCGATATGTCACTGCGCAAGGCACGAAGGATTCCACGCGGGCCAAATTGCTTCGATCCGAAGATTATTAGGAAAATCATTCTTACGGTAATAGCCCCAAATATTACTCATGCAAATTCATGTAATTTTTTTAGGCCCCAGTAGAGAACTCGCTCGACGGGATGACATGTCGCTAGCACTGCCCGAGGGCGCGACGATAGCCGAGATGCGCAAACAGCTTCAATCGCAGTGCTCACCACTACAAGGCAAGCTTGAAGCCGTACGCTTCGCGGTCAACAATAGCTACGCACTCGATAGCCAAACCATTTGCGACGGAGACGAAATTGCCTTAATCCCACCCGTGTCTGGAGGCGCAAGCCAGACCGTTATGGTTGATCTAATGGATACCCCAATCCGCGTAAAGTCAATGACCCAGTTTCTCGACGGAGGCGACCATTGCGGCGGCCAGGTCACATTTGTGGGTATGACCCGAGCAGAGTCTGACGACCAACATGGTCAGCTTTTGCGCCTCGATTACGAAGCTTACGAGGGCATGGCCAAGGACGTGATGCGGCGGTTAGCTGACGAGGCGATAGCGCGGTGGTCATTGCGAACAGTTGTTCTGGTACATCGTGTCGGATCCGTTTCTTTGGGCGAAATAGCTGTTTTCATAGGCGTTGCCGCTGGGCACAGAGCAGAATGTTTTGACGCATGTCGTTGGCTCATCGATACGCTCAAACAAGACGCTCCCATTTGGAAAAAGGATGTCTTTGAAGATGGCTTCGTCCGCTGGAGCGGCTCGCCACACGTCACTCAAGAATGAAACGCCGAGCAGGAGACGTAGCCTGTATGCATAAGATTTCACCAAAAGAAAATGAAACAGGTCGCAAAAAAAGAGCGGGGCTAATTCTTAAAGAATTACGTAAGCTTTACCCGGACGCCGACTGCGCGTTGCATTACAGAAGCCCTTTTCAGTTATTGATCGCCACGATTCTATCCGCTCAATCAACCGACGAGACCATCAACAAAATCACGCCGGTCCTATTTGCCAAGCACGGCACCCCCAAGGCCTTAGCCGCTGCCTCGCGAGAGAAGATTGAAGAACTAATTCACGCATCGGGCTTTTTTCGTCAGAAGGCCAAGAGCATTCAAGGCGCGGCCCAAGCTATTCTGGACGATTTCGGCGGCAAAGTGCCGGAGACAATCGAAGATTTAATTACGCTACCCGGCGTGGCTCGCAAAACGGCGAATGTGGTGATGGGGACGGCGTTTGGTAAAAATGTAGGCGTCGTCGTGGACACCCACGTAGGCCGATTATCCACGCTATTAGCCATGACATGGCGCAGCAAGGATACGAAAGACGCGGTGAAAATCGAGCGTGATCTGATGGAGGTTATCCCCCAACAGCATTGGACGTACCTTTCGCATGCCCTGATCTTTCATGGCCGACAGGTATGTTCGGCCAGGAAGCCAGATTGCGAGAATTGCAGCTTAGCAAACTTATGCCCATCCGCTGGCATCGCAGAAAGCCTTGCGATTAACACCAAAACGCAGGCCACAACAAAAAAAGCCAAGAAAAGCAAATCGGCCTAGCCACACAAACCAAAGAACGGTTGGGTCGCATGGGTATGCGCTGCTTGCCCGTGTCTTTTGATAATGAAGCGCAAATGCGAATATATATATATATATCAAACGACGCACGTGATGCCTTTGTGATGACATTAACCGCGCTTCGTAGGGAGTGTCGGAGTGATGTCGATGGTTGCGGAGGGCATTGGGTGGTCCCGACGGCGGACGACGGTGAAATTAGGCGGTAACCGGCACGGTGGAGGCCTGGTCGTTTGGAAGAAATCATCGACTCCCCCGCGTTCAAAGGGCACGGGCTACCCGACGAATCACGAAAGTCGTTTGTACCGCGTGCATCACGATCGAGGATAATTGACCATTTCATGTGGAATTGACTCTTCACCGTCATTGATCAATGTTGGTTCCGCTACAGCCTGACGGTTATCGAGAATTCGTCTTCCGGCAGAGATCTAGCCGTGATTGATCCACCCAGTCGCTCCACGATCGTTTTGCATAGCGACAAACCCAAGCCGCAGTGAGCGCCGTCTTTCCGGCGCGCGATGTCACCGCGCCAAAATCGGTCGAAGACGCGTGTAACATCCTCGGGCTTAATCTGACCACCTGAATTCGCAACGCAGATTTCCAATGTTCCATTTCGCCGTCCGGCCTCGATCATTACGCTGCCACTGCGGTCAGTGTAGTTGACCGCGTTCTCAAAGAGGTTCGATAGTACCGTACTAAGCATTTGGTGATCCGTATCGATGGCCAAATCCGTCTCGATCTGCCAGCCGACGTGTAGCCCTTTCTCGCGGGCTGTCACCTCGAAGGCTCCCCATGCGTCGCGAAGCATTGCCTCGATATTCGTGGACTCCTTCCCGATTGGTTCGCTTTGGGCATCGTGACGGACTATGGCCAGCAGATTCTCGACGAGCTTCTGTGTCTGTATGGTGATCGACAGGCATGTCGAGATTGCTTCTCGATACGACGCCGAGTCGCGCTGTCGGGACAGGGTAACTTCCAACGTGGACCTGATTCCCGCCAGGGGCGTGCGTAGCTCATGCGCAACATCGGCTGTCATCGTCTTCTCTCGCGAAAAAGCCGCGTCGAGTCGCCCAAACAGATTGTTGAGCTGGTTCACAATCGGACGAAGTTCGCGCGGTGTTGTTGCGCGATCATTCCGCATTGCTAGTAGTTTCTCATCTATTCCGCTGATATCCCGTGCGAGTTGATCCACAGGTTTCAGCCCGACATGAATTAGCAACGCTAGTAGGCCGATAGTTGTCACCGCCGTCAATACGCCAATCAGCACCAAAACAAGGGCCAGCTGTTCGAGCGTGGCGTTTACATCCAATATGTCCCGTGCAAGGGCGAATCGAAGCCGTTCGGGCCGCAAGCGCGGATGCGTGTCATCGTCGAGGCGCGTTGTGATAGCTATGGTCACGATGCGGCCCGGTCTACCGTCCGGCAGTCTAATGGAATGAATAGAGGCCTTGTTCGTGCAGTCGTCAAAACTAAGTAGGTCTTGCCCATCTAAGGATGACGAGCGCTCGACGGCGGTGCCGTCAGCTAGCCAGACTTGGAAATATTCAGGACGCAGAGTTCGTTCGAATTCGACCATGTCGGCCTCAGTGAATTCCAACTCGATCCGCTCGTCGCTTTGCTCGATCATCGAGGCAAGCGTCTCTGCTTTCTCACGGAGCGTGTTGTCGAAATCCTGTTGAAGCGACGTGCGCATCAAAGCATATAGGGCTATCCCGGCAGCCATCAGAGCAAATGCCGTTCCAAGTCCGGTGCCGACAAGTAGTCTTCGTCGAAGCGACGGCATCAATCGGCCTCCCCGAGCACGTAGCCTTGGCCGCGGCGCGTGTGAATCAGTCTAGGCTGGTCAACTCCTTCGAGTTTTTTACGGAGGTAGCCGACGTAGACGTCCACAACATTGCTTTGTGCCTCCGAGTGAAACTCGTAGATATGCTCCCAGACGTCAGTGCGCGAGACCACTTCGCCGGCACGCATGGCAAGAAACTCCAACAGCGCGTATTCCTTGGGCGTAAGATCGACCGGCGAACCGGCTCGTTTCACGGTCCGCGATACTGTATTTAGTTCCAAATCAAGCACGCGCACGATCGGGTCCGGCTTCTCGTATCGTCGCCGCGCCAGTGCCCGCACTCGGGCCAGTAGCTCCTCGAACGCAAACGGCTTTGTCAGGTAGTCGTCCGCGCCAAGGTCGAGGCCGCTTACGCGATCATCAACAGTGTCCTTGGCTGTCAGCAGCAGGATGGGCGTTTTGTCACCCGCCTTGCGGAGGCGATTCAGAATGGTAAGGCCGTCCACAGTGGGCAACATGATATCCAACACAATCGCGTCGTAATCATTAGAGCGCGCATACCACGACCCCTCCTCGCCGTCGTTGGACGAATCCACGGCGAATCCGGCCTCAGAGAGCCCCTGCACAACCGACTTGCGCAGAGGCTCGTAATCTTCGACAACCAACACACGCATAATACCTCAATGCTAACATCCATATCGCCACTGGCCACGTCAGGTTCGGATCCTTTTCAGCCTTCTAGTCATCATTGTCGTCGTTATCATCTTCGTCACTATCATCGTCGTGGTCATCGACAACCTTTCCTGTGGGGAATACTTGGATTTCCTTCTCAATTCCATTGATCTTCGCCTCAAGTTCGTAAACGACGATAAGTTTCTTCTCAACGACCACGACAGCACCCGCTGGAAAATGTTGCCCGATGGCCGAGCGAACGCCAGGGGGCGCGCTGGCGGCGGGGATGGTCTCCTCAGTCTGTAAGAGCGTTCCGTCGCTTAGCACGGAGGCCTCGTACTCCACGCCGTTTACGGACCATGCAGCTTCAAACACCATCACGCCATCGTCCTTTTCACGCTCCAGCTTAGTGAACATGGCACCGCCTGCATACTTAACCAGCGCCGCTCGCGCGGGACCGGGTACTTGATCCAACGAAATTTTGACCTCGTCCAATGCCGCTGCCAACCCGACTAGCGCTACGGTACTCAGCAGTCCAACGCAGATCAATAAGATTCTATTCTGTCTTGCATCCATCATCTGTCTCCTTATACGTGTCTAAGTTACTCAGGCAAACGGGTTACGTGTCCCCTTGCCAACAATTACGAGTGTCAGGCCGGTATCCGAATACTGCTTCGGTCAAACATGCCTCCTAGGTGCGATACGCCCAAGTATACCTGCCGGTCTGAATCAGTTCTTCTGACGCGCCTTCGCACCGCGTGTGGCCCTTGTACCGTAATTAACATGAGAAGAAGATGAGAGACGCAGTTAAAGTCAAAGAATCTGCGTTCTTTTTATTGTCCGGGCGGCCCAAGTTCTGCTGTTTGGACTGGGGAAGGCGATGATGTACACCGCATGTTATGGATGCGCCATTACGCAGATACTTTGAATCGGATGATTCTTTAATCGCAATGCCTTTATAACAAAATCCGAGCGGCGGGCGCGAGCGTCCCGTGCCTTCAACACGCTAGAAGTGTCGCCAATCTGCAGAACATTCGTAACATTTGTGACAATCCGAAGGCACCTGGCGCTGCTGGTTCTGATTATGTCGCTAAAGATGGAAACCTCGTGGATGTGATTTTAACATTCGCGCTCAAGAAAAGCTTGTTCAGGAGCTAGACAATTGTCACAAGCCTTCCCGGCCTGGCTTTCATATGCCATTATTCAGGCATAAGTATTGAATATGTGACGGTGAAAAATCAAGATGGCTGTGGCATTGATTTACGAGATGAGCTAAAAAAACCCTGGACGCCTCATTGGACGTCCAGGGCCGTATGTCATCTGAGTTTGTTATTAACTATCAATACCACCACTACAGCCAGTAGCGCACGCCACGTAGGCATAGCAGCCATTTGGGTATGTAATACCATTATCACAAGTTACTGGGTCATAAACATCTGGGCACAAAATGTCGCCACGGTCGCAGCCGCCGCGAATTGGCTTGCCCTTAGCTTGGACATCAGCTACGAAGGCGAATGCACCTATCGCAGCCAACAATGTTAGAGTCTTACCGATCGGAATTAACCAGTTCATGTCCTACTCCTAATCTAGCGGTAATGAAACATAGCCGATACGCATCGACCAATCTAATACGAGATTTTCCATTCGCCTTCCTAACCATTACGGCGGCAGGCCATGTTAGCATTGTACTGGAACGTACTTCGGATTCAATAGATAGCCACCCCTCTCGTACAGGGGGGGGGGGCGGAAAATAGTTTGGTATTCGGCCTCTGTACGAGTAGAATGTTCGGCTGGTCAGCGAACGCTGCGCAGGTGCGGGCCAATTAGGAATAGTCGGAGGAAAGAGCCATGCAGATTCATTATCTCGAAATCGTTACAAAGGATGTAGACGCAGTGTGTGCCGCCTACGCCGCTACGAATGGTGTGAATTTTGGCGAGCCAGACGCGGGACGCGGCAACGCACGGACGGCCGCACTGCCGGGCGGCGGGCTGGTTGGGGTGCGGGCGCCCATGCACGAGGCAGAGGAGCCGGTAGTGCGACCCTACTGGCTGGTGGACGACATCGAAGTGGCTGTCGCCGCGGCAGTGGAGGCTGGCGGCGAGGTGGCCCACCCGCCGATGGAAATCCCAGGCCAAGGCAAATTCGCTATCTACATCCAGGGCGGCAACCACCATGGCCTTTGGCAGCGGTAGGCACACGCGGCAGCACAAGGTCGTGATAGCCGCCCGGCTAGTTGGTTCTTCAGCAGAGCGGTGACTGCGCGATTGCTTGGAAAATTATCGATTTGGGCAGCCATATCGGGGTTTGCTTGACAGGATGGACGCTGGCTTTTAGTGTGTGGGTTGTGTATGTACATGGCTGGTGGGCTTACGCTCACAGATTATACAGCTTTACCTACTTTTATTGGCTGGTAATGAATATTTGGGGTTGATATGCTTCCTGTACAAAAGAAATCGAAATGTCGGACACGTACCCGACGTGCCCATCACGCCATTAGTGCGGTCAACCTTTGCTCATGCCCCAACTGCGGGAAACCTAAGCTACCTCACGCGGCATGCGGGGTTTGTGGCTATGTCAGTGCGAAGTTGACGTTAACCTCGGATAAGAAGGAAGGGTAATGGCTGTCCGCATCGCGGTGGACGCGATGGGAGGCGATTTCGCGCCTCATGCCATAGTCCAGGGCGTGGTTCTTGCCACGTCCGAACATCCCGATATAGAGGTGCTACTCGTCGGCGAGGAAACGTCTATCGAGGCATCGCTCGCCTCCGAGCCTACCGATTTCGATCGGTCCCGTATAGTCATCATTCATACTGATGAAGTCATTCCTATGGACGCCGCGCCAGTCGAGGCCCTACGTAAGTATAAAAATGCCTCCATGGTTCGCATGGCCGCATTATGCAAGCAGGGGGAAGCCGATGCCATGATAAGCGCCGGCAATACCGGGGCGCTGGCAGCCATTGCCCAATTGACCCTAAAACCATTACCGCAGGTGAAAAGACCGGGGATTGCGGTTATCATTCCTTCGTTCCATGGGCCGTTCGTACTTTGCGATGTTGGTGCTAATATACAAGCTAAGCCGCAGCATTTGCACGAATATGCGATCATGGCTGGCGTGTTTGCGGAGCGCCTATTGGGCATTGAAAAGCCAAGAGTTGCCCTGATTTCCACGGGCGAGGAAAGTGGAAAAGGCACTGGGCTGATCAAACAAACTTTTGAGATTTTGTCACAGGATTCGTCTTTGAATTTTGTGGGCAACGCCGAAGGACGCGAGCTGTTTGAAGACCGTTGTGATGTGGCGATTTGCGATGGTTTTGTGGGTAATATCATCCTCAAATTCGTCGAAGGCTTAGCCGAGGGTTTTGTGCGGACGATTAAGCGAGAAGTTGAGGACGAACCAGAGGAAATACGAGGAAAATTTCTCAGCGCTATTGACCGCGTGTGGGCCAGGCACGATTACAGTCTTTATGGCGGAGCGCCTTTGCTTGGTATCAATGGCGTTTGTATCATCTGTCATGGCCGAAGTAACCAATATGCGGTTTCTAACGCGATAGGCGTCGCGAAACAGTTTGTCGAGCGAGACATCAACGGCGCGTTGGTCAAAAGACTGTCGCTAGCCAACTAAAGGTTTTTCAATGACCAAATCTTTGCCGATTTGTATTCTTGGTACAGGCTCCTACGTACCCGAGGGCATTCGCGACAACCAATATTTTGAAAAAATCTTAGACACTTCAGACGAATGGATTGTCACCCGCACAGGGATCCGCACTAGGCATTACGCAGCCGAGGACCAAGCGACTTCCGATTTGGCGGCCATAGCAGGTAAAAGAGCTTTAGAAGATGCCGGTCTGACAGTCGACGACATTGACATCATCATTGTCGCCACAGCTACAGGCGACCATCAGTTTCCTGCTACCGCCGCAATAGTCCAAGACAAAATCGGCGCGAAGAACATCCCCGCTTTCGACGTTAGCGCCGCTTGTGCCGGCTTCCTATATGCAAGTATTACCGCATCAAGTTTTCTTAGCTCGGGTATGTATAAAAGGGCTTTAGTGATTGGGGCAGAGGCGCTTTCAAGATTTGCCAACTGGACGGACCGCACAACAGCCGTCTTGTTTGGAGACGCTGCCTCTGCTGCGGTTTATGGTATCGGAGAAGACCCTGACAGCTCGATGTTATACTACAATTTGGGTTGCGACGGTTCTCGGTCCCATCAAATTTGGGTACCGGCAGGCGGGTCACGACGACCGGCGGCGCATGATACAGTAGACGAACACTTGCATACACTGCATATGAAAGGCCGAGAGGTCTACAAGTTTGCGGTAGTTAAGATGCAACAAATTATCGACGATGCCTTAGGCTCAGCCAATCTCACACCAAACGATTTAGCCTTGGTTATTCCGCATCAGTCCAATCTACGCATTATTGAATCCGTGCGGGAAAAAATGGGGCTGCCAGCCGAGAAAGTGAGCGTCAGCATTCAGCGTTACGGCAACACGTCAGCCGCGTCAGTACCCATGGGCCTAGATGAAGCACGTCGAGCAGGCGTAGTCAAAAAGGGCGACATTATCTTGATGGTGGCGCTGGGTTCCGGTCTAGTATGGGGCACGATGATTTTTCGGCTCTAAAAGTTCTACTCTATATAGCATGTACATTATATCTGATTAATTTAGGCGTATGAAGATAAAGCAATGAGTAAATCGGCCATTATATTTCCGGGGCAGGGATCACAAATCGTTGGCATGGGCCGCGATGTTTTTGAGTCCAGTGCTCGGGCTAAAGAGATTTTCAACGTGGCCAATGACGTCCTTGGCATTAATCTCACAGCCCTGTGTTTTGAAGGGCCAGCGGAAAAGCTCGAACCAACCGACATTCAGCAGCCAGCTATCCTAGTGACTAGTGTAGCCATCCTTGAAGCTTTTCGGGAAGCTGGCGGTGATGTCGAGCAGTTTCAACATGCTGGCGGATTGAGTTTGGGCGAGTATACCGCCCTGCATTTCGCCGGCGCGTTGAGCTTTGCTGATGCGGTCCGTTTGGTGCAGCGTCGTGGCGCGCTTATGCAGGAAGCAGCTGTCGCCTCTCCTAGCGGGATGGTTACTTTGATTGGCGCGGATGAAGAAAAAGCACAAAATTTATGCGACGCGGCCCGTGGCGATGGCGTTTTGTCGCCAGCTAATTACAATTGTCCGGGTCAGATCGTGATTTCCGGTGATCGCGAGGCTTGTGCTCGTGCGGTAGACATGGCTGGTAATGCAGGATGTCGGGCGATTGCCCTGGCCGTGGCGGGCGCGTTCCATTCGCCATTGATGCAGTCTGCCGCTGATGCACTAAAAGAAATGCTTCAGGCTACAGATTTTCAGACGCCGCGCATTCCGGTGTTAGCCAATGTGAACGCCAAGAACCATGGCAGTCCGGACGAGATTAGGGATTGGCTATGTCGCCAGGTAACGCAACCGGTGCTTTGGTATAAATCGATCCAGCGTTTGCTCGATGAGGGTGTGGATCGATTTGTAGAGGTTGGTCCAGGGCGTGTACTAACGGGCATGATGCGAAAAATAGATCGCAATGCAACGGCTGTGAATGTGAGTTCGGCCGAGACGATAGAAAAAATTATCAGCGAGCCAGTACAATAACGTGGTTGTCACTGCATACGAAATTTCAAATTAAGGAAATCATGGTAAATCGAACAGCTATTGTCACTGGTGGAAGCCGAGGTATTGGTCGCGCAGCATGCTTAGCACTCGCCGAGCGTGGGGCAGGCGTTTTCGCTTGTGGACGAGATAAAGCGGCGTTGCAGGAAGTTTGCGACGAAGCCAAGCGACGAGAGCTATCTGGAACGATAGTGCCAAGTGTGCTCGATGTGACAGACAAAAATGCAATCGATTCGTTGGTCGAAAGCGTCAGCGAATCAGCGGGCAAAATAGACATTCTGGTCAATAATGCAGGCATCACACGCGATGGTCTGCTGATGAATATGGAAGACGACCAGTTCGAGGATGTCCTGACCACCAATCTGAGATCGGTGTTTTGGATGAGTAGAGCCGTTTCGCGACTCATGGTTCGCAAGCGATATGGCCGAATTGTGAATGTTGGCAGCATCTCCGGCGTGATGGGGAATGCTGGGCAGACTAATTACGCGGCAAGTAAGGCTGGTTTGATCGGATTTTCAAAATCCGTAGCTAAGGAATTGGCCAAACGAAACATTACGTGTAATGTGGTCGCTCCGGGGTTCATTGAGACGGACATGACCGCCTCGCTCCCGGAAAAGGTAGTAGATGGAGCCAAACAGATTATTCCAATGGCTCGATTCGGAAAAACGGAAGAGGTGGCGGCGGTCATTGCCTTTTTGGCGAGCGAACCGGCATCTTATGTGACTGGTCAGGTCGTGGTCATTGACGGCGGTCTGCATATGTAACTCCAAGCCTTGGTCAATGGCCATCAGTCGCGGGTAGTAGTTGCCATGCGGAAGTTGGTTGAGTCGTGCTTGCCCCTTTGGTGGGCATTAGCTACTATTGACATTGGCAGGAGATTGTACTGAAGAAATAAAGCTCTGTCCGGAGGAATCAGGCGTGCTTACGGCAACCGAAATAGAAGATAAAGTTACTCAGATTGTTAGTGAACAGATGAGTGTCGATAAAGACGAGGTTTCTAAAAACACCTCATTTGTCAACGACCTCAATGCGGATTCGTTGGATACAGTTGAACTCGTCATGGAATTAGAAGACGAGTTCGATCTGACCATTCCAGACGAGGACGCAGAAAATCTGAAAACCGTCGGAGAGGCCATCTCCTACATTACGAAACACCTCGAAGGTAATTCCTAGCGGTAGATAGAACGACATATGAATCGACGCGTGGTAGTTACCGGAGTTGGCGCCGTTACGCCTTTTGGCGTAGGCGTTGATACGTTCTGGGATGCGCTTATCGAGGGAAAGAGCGGCTTGTCAATGAACACGCTCTTCGACCTCGAAGGGTATTCTGTGCTTATTGGTGGTCAAATTCCCAATTTTGATCCCACGGATCATATTGAGCGCAAGGCCGTCAAACGTCTTGATCGCTATGCCCAATTCGCGATGATCGCCATGGAAGAGGCGTTCAAAAAAACCGCATTGGACATGTCGAAAGTAGACTTATATCGCGCAGCTGTCATTTTCGGCTCTGGTATCGGCGGTATGAACGAGCTTGAGTCGCAAGCTTTGAGACTACTAACGAAGGGACCTAGCAAGGTCTCAGCGTTCACTATTCCCAAGTTAATGGTCAACGCGGCTAGCGGTAATATCTCGATTGCGTACGGCGCCCGCGGGGAAAGCATCGCGGTCAGCACGGCCTGTGCATCTGCCACGAACGCTATGGGGGCAGCCCTGGAGTACATTCGTCGGGATAAGGCAGATGTTGTCTTCACTGGCGGTGCGGAAGCAGCCTTGTCGCCACTAGCTTTAGCGGCATTCGCTGCGATGAAAGCGTTGAGTCAACGAAACGATGATCCGCAACATGCTTCTCGCCCGTTTGATCGTGACCGGGACGGCTTCGTATTATCCGAAGGGGCTGGGGCGGTTATTTTCGAAGAGTTGGAACATGCGAAACGCCGTGGTGCGGATATCCAAGCTGAGGTAATCGGCTTCGCTTCAACTTCTGACGCGGAGCATATTACCCAACCATGTGAAGACGGTCGCGGGGCGGCTGAGGCGATGCAAAAAGCGATCGCGGATGCAGGCATCAGCCCTGCAGATGTGCAATATATCAATGCTCACGGCACGAGCACGCCGCTCGGCGACGTAGCAGAGACTTTGGCGATCAAGAAGGTGTTTGGCGAGCACGCATACAAACTCGTCGTGAGCAGCACGAAAAGCTCTGTAGGGCATTCCCTGGGTGCCAGTGGTGGGATTGAGCTAATCGCGACGATGCTCGGCATGCAGCAGCGGGTGGTGCCGCCTACGATTAATCTGGAAAACCCGGATAAGCAGTGCGATTTAGATTACTGCCCCAATACCGCCAGGGATATGAATTACGATATCTCGATCAACAACTCCTTCGGTTTCGGCGGCCATAACGCCTGTATGGTATTGAAAACTTTCAAAGGCTAAATCAAGCCAAATTTCGTTGGCTGCGCCCCAGCAGATCGAAATTTACCCCTGAATAAAACCAAATAATACACTGCGTCCTATAATCGTATCGCACGACGTTAAGGTACGGAGGCTATCCAGACGATATCTCAGTGAATATGGGATTATCGCAAGCTGACATTAACGCACTGTTTCCGGGAGAAGAGGTGGAGGTCGAAGCGCCTTTGACTGTGTCACCTCCGCCACCTGTCGCGCCTACACCGCCAGTTGTGCGCACCAACGACGTGCGGCGAATTCTACGCTTAAATGTACCTCTTACTGTCGTGCTGGTTGAACGAGATATGCCCATCGAGCACATATTGGGTATGCGGGTGGGAACTATCATCGAGTTCGACGTTTCGTTTGATTCCGAGTTACGTCTTTTTGCCGCAAACCAAGCTATTGGTGCCGGGCACGCGGTAAAGGTAGCTGAGTCATTCGGTATTCGTCTGACGAAAACACTCACCGTAGAAGACCGAATCAAAGCGTTAGGCCATTAATATTCCATCACATATCGCCGCCGCTTATCGCCCTTAATCCTATATCCCGAATACCACAAGCGAAATCCTATTTGTCATCTTGGTTGTTGCGCATTCGCTCTAACCAGGCTAGTGCTTGCTGGCGATCTTTGACTTTTTCGTTTAGCTGTGCTCGATATAGCGAGGACAGTAGCCTTCCGAGCTGTGGGCCAGCATTTACGCCTAGCGATTTGAGGTCGTCGCCTGTAAGAAGTGGCGGGGGGGCAACAGCTGACTTCTCAATGTGTCGTGTGTTTTCAATTAGTTCGTCATAGACGCTCATGGCCTGGCCGCTAGCGCTCACCTCGGCATTTAGCAATATGACAAGCTCAGGCCAGCGCGGGTGTGCCATGAGCAGTTTCAAATCAGCCAGTTCTAAACGACGTGAATGGGCCGCTTCTGGCAACGAACCGATGAGCCATGAAATGTCGCTGGTTAGCCGATTGCTCAGGCGTAGCTCATGGCAAACTTGATTCACGATAGTCCGCGGTAGATGACACAACACCGCCGCGAATGCCAGGGATACTGGGATTTCTTCGTCTGGCAAAAAAGATAATCGCGAGAGGGCGGTACGGTCAGCCGACAGATCATCCGACCAACTGGTTGCGAGATACCCGCGTAGACCGGCATCAATAAGCCACTGCCAGCCGCAGCCTCTCGAGGGGGCGGCGAGAATGGCTTCAAGCTCCATCGCGATGCGCTCCGCGCTAATGGCTCTAAGCTTAGGGGCTAGCTGTTTGATTTGTGATAGGGTATCGGGATGAACGTCAAAACCCAGCCGAGCGGCAAACCTCACGGCCCGCAGCATCCGCAGATGGTCCTCTGCAAAGCGCTTTGTTGGCTCACCGATTGTACGTAACAGCTTGTTTCGTAAATCTTCCTGCCCACCTACATAATCTATGACCTCATTTTTTTCGGTATCATAGAACAGGCCATTGATCGTAAAATCACGTCGCTGGGCGTCTTCCTTCGCCGTGGTAAATTCGACCTGTTCTGGGTGTCTTCCATCCAGATAATCGCCATCAGATCGAAATGTTGCTACCTCAATATCGTGGCGATACTTTCTGACTAAAACGACGCCGAACTGAGCGCCAACAACTCTAGCACGCGGGAACCATTTGCGAACTTGTTCGGGTAGGGCGTCGGTAGCTACGTCATAGTCCTTTGGCGATAGGCCAAGCAGTTCGTCCCGCACACATCCACCGGCGAGCAGGGCGATGGCCCCCTCCTGACGCAGCTTCGCGATCACCGCGATGGCTGCTTGTTTAGCGGTGTGCGTGTGCTGGGGCATGCTACTTCTTTTCTCCGGTTTCGCGTTCTAGCATGAGCATGACGTGCGTTCCGTAATTTCGTTGATCGTATATATGCCATGTATCAAACACTTCTATAGCTGTTCCCTTTTTCACGTGTAACACCACGAGCTGATTATTTGTTGGATGGGGAGGTATCGCCTGCAAGCACGTGCAAACTTGGCCAGTATGGGTCAAATCCTGCGACTGGGCGTAGGGTGGATCGAAAAAGAATAAATCGAATGGCTCCATGGCAGAATGTGACAAAACGGCTGACCATGCATCGCGCCGTTCGATAGTCGTCAAGGATGCCGCGTCGAGTGTGTCGATGTTTTGCTGCAATATTTTGATAACATCTCGTTCGGTTTCAAAGAAACAACAGCTAGCTACACCTCTTGATAACGCTTCTAGGCCCATAGACCCGCTACCCGCGAATACGTCGGCAACCCGCAGCGGTGGGAGCGAGCCGGGCAGATCATAGTATACGCCTAATCGATCAAAGACCGCTTGGCGGATACGGTCTGGCATGGGCCTGGTGGTTGTCACCGCAGGCCAAAGAATCTGTCGCGACCGCCACTGACCTGCAATAATTCTCATAAGTTCCCTTGCTCGATGTTTGATAACTGATTGCGACGACTAATACTGGCTCTTATAATCGATCCAGCGAGAATAATTGGCAAGCATTACAATTTATGAAAGATCGTAACCATGGGATCCATCCTCTGTGAACAATGTGCGGCAGCCTGCTGCCGGTATCTGGCCTTACCTATTGATAAGCCTACGACACGTCGTGACTATGACGACATGAGATGGTACCTCATGCACGAAGGTGTCACCATATTTGTCGAAGAGGGCGACTGGTATATTCAATACGCTACCCGCTGCAAAAACCTTGGTGCAGACAATCTTTGTCAAGTCTATGATAGCCGACCCGAAATCTGCCGCGAATACGAAGCGAAGGATTGCGATTATAGTGGCGGAAGTAGCGGGTACGAGTATTATTTTACGCACGCGAGCCAAGTGGAGACGTTTTACACAACTAAGACGGGCAAGAAATTGCCGTTAGATGCGAGTCCGCCCCAGCGAAAATCTGCGACTAAAGGCAAGAATATGAAAAAGTCTCAGCTTGTTCAGCTAACCGCGTAATCGGAACCTAAAAGGCACCATGGCCCAGCGACACAACCATTACGAGGCTGCTTTCGAAGACTATGTCCGGTCCCGAGGTTGGCCTTACATTCCGGTTGATGAGCAAAAGAAGGCCATATTTTCCGGCGCTCGCGTGAAATCTTTTGATTTTCTCGTCTATCGCCCGGGAAAAATTGCTTGGCTCGCGGATATTAAAGGACGAAAATTTCCGTATGAAGGCGTGAGTGGCAAACGGTACTGGGAAAACTGGGTGACCGAGCTTGATATTGACGGCCTAAAACAATGGGATAAAGTTTTTGGTGATGGCTTTGAGCCAGGCTTCGTATTCGCATATTGGCTGGTAGGCCCGGAGTGCGAAGCTGCAGGATTGGATAGCCATCTATTCAAGGCTCGATATTACGCCTTTGCGTGGATTTCAGCCCAACAATACGCGCAACATGCTCGGGCACGTTCTTCTAGCTGGGGAACGGTGTCCATGCCCACTCGCGATTTTCGAAAAATGATTCAGCCGCTGCAAGATGCCTGATCACGCGCCGCGCGGTATAGAGTATGAGGCTAAACAGCCTACATGAGTAAACCGCCGCTTGAGCCCGAGCGGGGGATAAGTTTGGCCTTAAGCCGCCGTTCCGTCCTTCCCACGCAGGTGGGAATCCAGTGCGAATTTACGAATGGTGGTGTGTGTCTAGCAAGGCTTTTTGGATATATATCAGCGATTGAACAGCGCTCTTTACCTTACATTTGCTGGTAACTACAATGGTCTGTGTGGGATAAGCGGGTTTTTGTACTATTTGCGAGGACTATTCATGGCACGCGCTCTCTTGGTTTTGCTTATGGTTCATGCCGCCGCGTCGCAAGCGTTGGCACAAGTGCCAGCTCCGCTTGATGAGGCGGAGGGCGGCGTAATGACGATGGTCTGGGCGATAGGCATTATCATTGTCACTGGCCTGTCATCAGTGATAAATCCAAAACGAACGCACATGACCTAATACTCAAAATGTTTGGTTAGGGCTACATTTCATAAAAGAAAGGTTTTTCTATGCTCAATAAGAAATCTGTCATTGTCGCCTTGGTTGGCTTAAACATGGTATTGTTGCTGCTGCTGTTAGTACAGACCGGTACGTTGGCCTTGCCACGTGCGATGGCTTTAGCTGGTGGAAAAGCGGGAAACGTAGCCGTAGTCACCGCAAAGCCGTCTGGTCAATCTTTCGATGTGGTTTATGTTGTGGATCAAGCCACCGACCAACTTATCGCCTTTGCCCCAGTTAATATCCAAAATGGACAATATAAACACTTGGGCACGCGAGACTTAGCTAAAGATTTTTCTGGAAAGACTAACTAATCAACGGAAGGGAGCTTCAACTATGAATTCTAAAGATATGACTATTGCTGTCCTTTCCACAACGAGTGTTGTGCTGCTGGTTGGTTTACTGGTGGTCAACGTCCTGCCAACCCCAGCCTTTGGTTCGGGTATGACAGCCACAGCTGGTAAGTATGTGGTTACTGTAGGCGTTGGCTCAGCGAACAATGAAGAATATGTGTATATAGCTGACACCTCATCTGACCGGATAGGCGTCTATCGATTTATCGGGGGCCGCATTGAGCTAAGTGCGGGCATCGACCTGGCTGAGTTCACAACAAATAAAAATAACGCATCAAGCCAGACCAGACCTACTAGCCGTTCGTCGCGGGGACGTAGACCGTAGCGAACGAAGATACGATCAAAATCGTAGATGAGATTCAATTAGGCTCGATAATCAATATCGGCCTCTGGTTCTCAATGCAACATAACGTACATTATCGGACGTTGAGGATAGGGGCCGATAAAGCGGGTATTTGATGATTTCGAAGTCAATGTCGATGGTCCGCGATTAAATTAGAAATGGCGTCGAATATTGAAGGTATATGATCGATCATGCATCGCAGGTGCTGTTCAATGCTCGACGCTTGCCTTTAAGGAAGGCCTTAGGAACATGCTTTGAACTCTCTAGAGCCTCGTCTCTGGCTTTTATTTGCTACGCGCTTTGTCGAGGACTACTTTCTGTAGCTGATCATCCATTCTCGGCACCTGACTCTTGGCGGCGAAACTGTTGGTTAAATACTCGGCTAAGCTTTGCCGCTGGCTGGTCGAAAACTTGGCGTCTCCTCGAATCAACGACAACAGTTGCTTTGAAAAATCGTCGTCCGTTTGGTATAGGCATTCATCTCGGAATTCGCTTGGCAGCAACTCGGGATATGACAGCCGATTTGGAAACAACGGCTGACACCCAAGCATCATGGCCTCGACAACGGCTATGCCGAAATTTTCCTGGTTGGCAGTACTGACGACGATATCGCAACTGGAGACCAGGGTTAAATAATCATTTCGGGCGGGCACGAAACCGGCGTGACGGACGCGATGTTTTACGTCGTTGAAAAATTTCGCAAATTCCGGCGGGGCGGTCCGAAATTGTTCTCCAACTGCAACGATGTCAAAAGGTAACGACATTTGGTCGGCCTTGCGTAAGGCGTCAAAGAATGGTTTGGGGTTCTTATCGTATTCCCAGCGGTGACACCATAATATAGTTATGGGATCTTGGTTGTGACCAAGGTTATCGCCCTTTTCCTTATGATTAACGTCAACTGCGGGATAAACTACCTGAGATTTCTTTTCGATACGCGACACGATTGCTGCAGGTACATGGTCTGGCATTTTGCGCAGTAAGTTGTCGGCTGCGGATAGAAAAGATTGTTGATGGGCCTGCGAATTAAACCAGACACTGTCAGCGGCTAGGCACGAAGTAATGTTGGTCATGCCATATTGATAGTCGCGCATATCACCATCTGATAGCGGATAGGTAAGTTGATTTTCATGAAAATAACAGACGATTGAGATGTTGCGTAAATTCGATGGCAGCAGTGAACGAAGATCAGCTACGCTTAGCATGTCGTTGCAAAGAATCACGTCGACAGGCGCCACCCCCCCGCCTTGTAGCCAGTCAATTTCATGCAACGCAAACCACATAGCCGAGCCTCGCATACGCCATTTCCATTTACGCGCAGGAAGCTGAGCCAAGACACAATCATGTCGTGAGTGCTGGATAACAGTATCGACGAAAGCCGCATGCGATCCGCCATAATATGGTTCGAGTACGCCGACACGAAGTGGTCGTTGCATATGTTGCGTCCATTGTGACAGGTCATATCATGATTTCAGGAACACGGCATTATAGTACATGAAAGGGTATCGCGATGGAAGAACATGACGAGCATCCCCCTGTTTCCAAACTCCTCGCCCTACTCTCCAATACCAACAGCAATACTGTCGAGGACACTCAATTCGATCTCGCATACTACGGGGCCAGCGCGGTATCAATGGAACAAGGAACTTGAAGTGCGATGGCCCTGAGGTCGTACCGACATGCGGGCAGATATTATTTATTGATAGCTCACACAAGTGAACGGTTGGACGTATAATCAGGCCACTAAAAGTACTGGACTTGCTACGTAGTCACGATTCTATTGGACACCCGTTACAGAATCTCGTGGAACGCTCATGAACAATCTTCTCCAAGCTCAGCATGTTCGCGTGGAATTCGGATCCACCGTAGCCGTTAGTGATATATCGTTTGATTTAGCTGGTGGGCAGTTACTCGGATTGGTTGGTCCAAACGGGGCTGGTAAGACCACCCTACTACGCGTATTGGCTGGTTTGCAAGCGCCGACGCGTGGTGAAGGGTATGTGATGGGCAAACCCGTGCTGGGCAAGCACGAAATCGTTCGCCATCACATCGGCTTCGCGCCAGATTCCCCGCCGGTTTATGAAGAACTCACCGTCGAGCAATTCCTACGCTTCATCGGCCGGGCATATGGCCTGGACGCTGATGAAACGAATGAACGTATTGACTATTGGCTGGAACAACTCTGGCTAACTGATAAGCGTGATTCGGAAATCAAAAATCTTTCACGCGGTATGAAGCAGCGCATCACGTTAGCGCGAACTTTCTTACCCCAGCCTCACGTACTCCTACTTGATGAACCGCTGGCAGGGCTAGACCCCGCGGGGAGAATACAACTCCGCAACGTGTTGACGATGCTGTGCAATCAGGGGTGTGCGATGATTGTTTCGTCACACATCCTGTCCGACTTGGAAGCAGTCGCAACCCACATTGCGATTATCGAACATGGTAGCATACTCCGCTGGTCTGAAACAAGTGCCATGCATCACACAGACGAACATCGGCGAACATATAGCATGACTACGCTCGATAATCATGCTTCGCATACGGCGGCCCTCGAATCGATTGAAGGTGTTACGAATGTGATAGTCAACGGTCGCACCTATACATTAGACTATCACGCGGGCGACGCGCACGCGGCTGAACTGTTACAAAATATTTTACAACAGCACATTTCAGTGTGTTCGTTTATGGTAGTCAAAACGACATTGGAACAGGCGTACCTAAAAGCTGGCGTATAGCAGGTGGATTAATGAGCGAACGATTTCAATTGCCCGTCGCTATGATTAGCGTTCAGTATCACTTACTCGGTAAGCATGCGCGTATATGGGGTATGAGCGTGCTGTATGGATTCGCCTTGGTCATCGGGTTTCTCGTCATGTGTCGCATCATGTATGAGGAGTCAGTCACAGTTTCTGCAGACGTCGCTCAAGCCGCTGCTTATATTATAGTGGGGATACAGCCATTATTCGCTATTCTCGGAGGTTCTAGTGCTATCTATCGCGCCATGCTTCGAGACTATGAAACCAAAATGTTCGAATCTCATCGCCTGACTCCAATGACTAATGTAAGCGTCGTACTTGGATACACATTTGGTCCAACGTTACAAATCATGGCTTTGCTGTTGGTAAGCACCGTTTTTGGAAGCGTCATGACATTGATGGCTGGTGCATCACTTCCCATGTGGCTTTGTGGGAATTTACTTCTGATGTCTGGTGCGGTAACCATATGGGTCTTGGTCGTATTCTCCGGCATGAGATTAGCTAAGCCTATATCGCCCACACCTATTATGGTTGGCATCAGCATATTGAGTACGTCGCTCATCGTTTTTCCTGGTGGTGGATTGCTATGTGGTTTTTATTCTATTTTTCTTTCCTGCTGGATTATGTCCCCCAACAACACCATAAGCCCGGCGGCAGTTATTCTCGTATGCGCAGTCAATTTAATTTTTGCGTTGTTCTGGATATCGGCTGCGGCGGCAAAGTATCGACGCCCTGACTTGCCAGCCATGAATGCCACGCGCGGCTTGGCGTTTTTTGTTTGCTGGCTCGTTGTGTCGATTATCGGCATCCAGGTTTATGAACACGCTACGATAACAACTATGAAAAGTTTCCACGATTCGGAACTTCTCCTAAGTCAATGGGTGAGTACGATGATTGGTTCGTTGTTAGTTGGCGCTTTCCTAGTAAACAGCGCGGTGGCTTGTAGAATTGCAGTTCGTCGAGGTGCGGCCTCCCGCGGATGGGGAGACCGTGTCCCTCACTCACTCGTCACGTTCATGATCGCTCTTATGATCTGTGTCATCATGTCAAGCGTAGGTTATTCACTGTGGAAGAGATGGTTATCAATCGATGGCGTTATCAACACGGAGGCAACTTTTCACGCCTGGGGTTATAGCCTAGCCGCGTGTATGTTGGCGATGTTCATGCTGCGTGGCTGGTTGGTGATGATCTACACGCGCGCTAAGAAACCTAAGTATGGAACCATATTCGTGTTCTTTTTGCTCTGGTGTGTGCCTATAGGGCTTGATGCATTACGTGCGGGATTGGAGTGCGATTTTCAAGGAGAGCCTGAAATGTCCTGGCTATTCGCCTGCTCTCCCGCGGGCACGATTGCTGCGGTCTGGGCCAACATGGGCCTTAATCTGTTTCCCGGCATCCTCGCACAGGCTGCAATTGCTGGTCTATTATCAATGTTAGCATGGCGATACACGCGCCGGATGCAATTGCCTGATACCTCCAAATTAGCGAGCTAGCTCTTCGCGAAAGAAATACTTGGTCTGAAATTTTTCGATCGTGTACAGTTTTGAACTGCATGGATACAATCGCCCATCATGAACGCAACTATTTTCTCCACTATGTGGATGGCAGCCATGGCCGCTCAAACAGTCAACGCGACACAACTACAATCAGGCACATGGCGTGCGTGGCTGGACAGTCCAGGTGGACCGCTTCCGTTTATCTTGGACTTACATCGTGAAGGCGATTCATGGCGCGCCGTCATACATAATGGCCGGGAACGTATCGACATCCCAACCGTCACGCTGAGCCACGGCAACCTTACACTCGGCTTTGATCATTACGATTCAACCATCACCGCTAAGATAGCCGCGGATGGTCGATCTCTGAGCGGTGTATGGAATAAACAAAGTAGTGGAAAAAACATAGCAACTTTACCTTTCCACGCCCTCGCTAGCCAGACCGCTAGATTTGAACGAGGTGATGATAGCACAAAAAAAACAACCCCAAGCCAAGATGTAACCGGCCAGTGGGTTATTAAATTTTCCAAAAGCGACGACCCAGCTATCGCTCAATTCAAGAAGCAAGCTAACGGTACCATCACGGGCACGGTCATGACGACCACCGGCGATTACCGTTTTCTCGAAGGCGATTTCTATGAATCTCAGTTGCGACTATCGGTCTTTGATGGTGCCCATGCCTTTTTGTTTCACGCAAAGTGGCAAGAAGACGGCACTTTAATCGGCGATTTCTGGTCACGAGATGTGTGGCATGAATCTTGGACGGCCAACCGTGATGAGCAAGCCAGTTTGCCAGACGACTTTTCACAAACGAAAATCGTCGAAGGGATAGACTTAAAGGCACTTGCTTTTCGTGATCTAGATGGTAACCCCAAATCGTTAGGTGACGCAGCCTTTGCAGGCAAGGCCATGCTCGTCGAAATTTTCGGTAGCTGGTGTCCCAATTGTCACGACGCTTCGCAACTTATGGTAGAACTCGACCGGGAATATAACGAGCGTGGTCTTCAAATCGTCGGCCTAGCTTTTGAACTTACTGGCGACTTCGCGCGAGACGCTCGACAAGTACGCCGCTTTGCTAAAAAACACGGCGTAAACTATCCCATACTTATCGCAGGCGTATCCGATAAGACCACCGCCTCAAAGCAAATGCCTGTTATCGATAAAATTCGCTCGTATCCAACCGCTATTTTCGTTGACCGTAAAGGCATCGTCCGCTACGTCCACACCGGCTTCACCGGTCCGGCCACTGGCCAAACTTACGAAACTTTGCGATCAACTTTCAAGCAGCGCATCGAAACGCTACTTAGCGAATGAGCTTTATCAAGTCGCCCAGAAATCAAGCCCCATTCTGCTCTTTCTTCGTAACATCCGCACTCTCTTTAGTTTTTCCCAACAGATACTTATCAAACCATCCAAGATCCCAACCCATCTTGGCTTTGCGATGGGTATAAGTCGTTAACCCATGGCCCTCGCCGGGATACACAACCAATTCCGTAGGTACTTTGAGATAATGCTTTAGCGCTCGATATAACGTGCGACTATGAGCCGGCGGTACACGCGGATCATTTTCGCCCACATGGATGAGTGTCGGGGTCTTGACCTTATGTAGATTGTACAACGGCGAACCTTTATGATACTCGCCGGGCTTGGTCCATGGCTGCCCCTTCATAAAATTGATGACATGCCCCGGCGTATCTTCCGTGCCCCACTGAATAATTTGGTCCAACACCCCCGCCCCGCTACTCGCCGCTTTGAATCTATCCGTTGTCGTAATTAAACAATTCGTGAGATACCCGCCATTGCTCCATCCCATTACACCAAGCCGATCAGGATCTGCAATTCCATCAGCCACTAACTGATCAACGCCTTTGAGAATGTCTTTGACTTCGATATCGTTTTCTCGTCCGATTAAACCTGTCAAGAACTTGTCACCATACCCTGTAGAACCTCGATAGTTAGGGCTAAGCACTGCGTACCCCTTCGAGGCTAGTAGCGTTCGGCCATAGATCCAAAAGCGTAATTCAAGGTGTGTAGCTGAAGTCGGGCCACCATGAAGTTCAACTACTGTAGGCAGCGGTGTGCCCGGTGTATAATCAGCCGGCAATTCGAGAATCCCTTCCACGTCATCACCGCCAGCCCCCTTCCAGCTATATCGTTTAATCTGTGGCAAAATCCAGCTATCTACCTGCGGATTAATATTTGTCATTCGATCAACACTGCCCGGTGAATTTACGATAAACGCATCCGGTGGATGTGTCGTTGCGGACATCACCACGGCTAACTGACTTCCAGATTTAGAAAAACTATAAGAGCCAACCACCACATCCACAGGTGTGAGCGGTGCTGCAACAACGTGCCCACTCGATAGCGCGGAAGGCATGCAATATAGTCGCTTCGTCGCTTTAACATCGCCCAGAAAACAAAGCTCGCGTGTATCGCCACGGAAGTAGGTACTGCCGCCAACTACAGTCACATCTGCAGGATTAGCTTGCGTTCGCAGGCTTTGCTTACCGTCTCGCCACTCGATTAGATAAATCACTGGGGAATAGCCATCAAACGAAACATTAAAGGCTAGAGCGTCGCCATCCGCAGAAAAGGCGGCAGCGTCAAGCCAGCCATGCGGCACAGGATGGTCATCACGCCAACCATCCGGGGTGACGTTGGTTATCTTCTTCGTCGCGGTGTCATACACGTCAATCTGTGACCAACCCTCGTTAGTCAATAAGGTGTCGTCCGGCGTAGTAATCATTGCGATACGGCGCTCATCTGGAGACACATCGAACGTTGTAATGTATCGATGTTCGTCAACGATTTTTTCGCTGCGCCAGTGAATCAAATCGAGCTTCCAAACTTGAGAAAAGTCATTCACGCCGTGCGCATATTTGAGTGATTTGAATTCTTTACGAAGACTATTCCACTCATCCTCCACAATTTCAACCGACGTGGTGTAATAGAGCGATTGCCCATCGCCCGAAAGATTGAACTGTCCCATGCCATCAGCCACACGCGTTACCGGAAAAAGCTCCCCGCCATCCACAGCCACACGCCATACCTGCTTCTTACCGTTATAAGGCGCATCAGTCTCGTCACCGCGTTCACGACTGCTCGTGAAGTAAATATACTTGCCGTCCGGACTCCACTTCGGCGAGCTATCCGATGCTCGATCGAAAGTCAGGCGCCGAACCTTCTTGGTCGCTATTTCAACCAGCCATAAATCATTGTTGCGTTTTTCAGTAGGTGGCTCCCACCGCGTCTCGCTATATACCAGATATTTTCCATCTGGCGAAAGCTGACAACCTGTCATCACACCTAACGAAAAATAATCATCCGCTTCGATCTGATGCGTTCGTTCTGCGTAACAAATTGACGAAAAACCGCCAAGACAAAAAATCAATACATGCACAAAAGCATTTCGACGAGCCATTAACACTATAAATTCCTCCGAGTACGATGATGTAATGAGGTATTACCGTTTGCAAACCCTAACGATACCTCCGAACAGCCATAGGCCAATGCGATGACCGCAGTTGAAAATTGTACTGTTATTAGGCATCTACAACAAATAGATGATGATGGCTGTGAGAAAAACGGCCATGCGGGCTTGTGTGTATTAATGTTCACTCTCACTCGAAAACATATCTTCCCCGCACACGAGCCATCGAGACAGATCATATCAACGCGACAAAATAAGACTATAGTTTTATGCGCTATGCGACTGATTCGTCGGAGGGTTGATCAGTCGGTGGCGTATGCAATTGCACCAACGGTGTCATAGTTGCCTTGGGGATGCTGTCGGCGCTTGGTGATGTGGCATGGCAAGATTTCCCCGAACTGCATCCACACCCAGCCTCCCCAGTCATTGATTTGCGCACCCAACGCACCGCAAAAAGTAGTGCCGTCCCTGCGAGTATTAATGCGATCCAGTCCTGAACACTCATACCTGTCGCCCCTACACGAATAACCGGGAGGCAACGACAAACGTCACCCATGCCCCCAGGTAAGCCAGCGTCGTCATATACACAAACGTAAATATAGGCCAGCGCCACGAACGGGTTTCGCGTTTGATCGCAGCTAAGGTGCCACCACACTGACAACAAAGGGCAAAAAATACCATAATCGAAAGCGCAACTGGAAGATTGTAAATCGGTTGACCATTGGGATGTCGCGACGATCGCAGCTTCTCGCGCAAACCGACCGATTGCTCATCCACATTTTCGCCTAAATTATAAATCGTACCCATCGTAGCGATCATAACCTCTCGCGCAGGAAAAGCCGCCAACACTGCGGTCCCCATACGCCAATCCCAACCCAGGGGCGCAACGACCGGCTCAATCCATCGACCCATGCGCCCGAGAACGCTTTGCCGTAAATATTCCCCTGCTTCATCCTGATCGATGCGATACAGTTGCGTATTCATCTGTAAGTCGAGTTCATCTAACGCAACAGTGTTCCCATCTTCCGCGATATCGTTCGCTTGTTCTATTTGCGATACCGCTGCGCCGTGTGCGGATACGATCTCCTGCCTTTGAGCTTCATGGGCTATGGCAATTGACTCAGCATGTGGATAGTAACCCAAGGCCCAAACGACCACTGTAACTGCAAAAATAATCGTTCCGGCTGAAACGCAAAACTCCCGGGCTTGTTCGTAAGCTCGATGAAAAACCGTGCGCACCTTTGGCCAGCGATACGGTGGCATCTCCATTAGAAAAGGCTGCGGATCACCTTTGAGTATGGTCCGTTTGGCTAGCATCGCGACCAGAATAGCCACGACCGTTCCGACCATGTACATCGCAAGCAACACGAGCGCCTGCAGGCCAATCACGCCACCGAGCAATTGCGAGTCGGGAACAAAAGCGCCAATAAATAACATGTAAACAGGTAAACGCGCGGAGCAGCTCATCAGCGGCGCGATAAGCATCGTAACAATTCGTGCCCGGCGATCCCCAATGGTGCGCGTTGCTAAAATGCCCGGTACTGCGCAGGCAAACGAAGATAACAACGGAATAAACGATTTTCCGCCTAACCCAATCAATCCCATCCAACGATCGAGTAAAAAAGCTGCCCGAGACATGTACCCGCAATCTTCCATCACGGCCAGGAATAAAAACAGAATGACAATTTGCGGCAAGAACACCAGCACCGCCCCAACCCCAGCTATCGCGCCATCAACAATCAAACTTTGTAACGGACCAACGGGCAACCACGCGGATACCATCTCACCGCCCGCAGCTATCGCCGAGTCCACCGCATCCATGATCGGTGTAGACCATGCGTAAATCGATTGAAAGCAGGCCCCCATCAATATCGCCAAAATAGCCAATCCCAACACGCGATGCGTGAGAATTTGATCTGCCTTAGCCGTACCCGTTGGCCTACCCTCATCCCGCTTGACCGTTTCTGCGATCAAGCGATCAATCCAAGCGTATCGCACATCGCCTTCGATAGAAGCTAGTGAGTAGCCATTATCCACCACGGCCTTACGTTGTTCGCGCAGCAAGGATCGAAAATCTTCACCACATCTCATTCCCCATCGCTGTTCGTGATAGCCGCCATCGCCTAGAAGCGTTTGTAGTAACTCCGCGTTAAACGCCGAACGATCCTTGCCATTAGCGACGGGAGCTAATCCATCATGCATAGACTCAACAGCAGACATAACAGGGTAAGGCCAATCCAAGCCCATGCTAACGCTAGGCGATTCCACCGCCTCATCGATAGCCTGACAAAGCAAAGCCAAGCCTTTTTGTTTCGTAGCCACGATGGGGATAACGGGGCAACCGAGTCTGAGAGATAAGCGCTCGGCATCAACATGGACGCGCGACCTCTGCGCTAAGTCTACCATGTTTAGCGCAATGACCGTCGGTCGATTCAATTCAAGTATTTGAGAAACTAAAAATAGGTTTGCACGCGGATTGGTCGCGTCGATGACGATAACAATGACATCAGGCACATCCACATCGGCAAGCTCGCCCAATAACGCATCCAACACAATCGCCTCATCTGCAGAGTGGGCAGCTAAGCTATAAGTTCCAGGTAAGTCGAGAAGCGTAAGTGGCGTAAGGCCATATTCGCTGCGAATCTGACCGCTACGCGTATCCACCGTAACGCCGGGATAATTACCGACTCGGCAGCGATAGCCTGTAAGGGCGTTGAAGAGTGTAGTCTTGCCGGTGTTGGGATTACCCGCCAAGGCTACCAGCTTGTGACGACTAGCTGGCTGTTGCGCTACGTGGGTAGACATTCGTGAAAATCAGCCCGTTGTGGTATTTGTGTTGCGACATGTCGCATCACAAAAAAATTCCAGCCCTGAGGTTTTCTCAACTCAACAAGAAGAAAACCAATTATGATTGATCTATAAATTAGAGTCCGCTAGCTGCTGAGAGTAGGATCACCTCTTGATGACCAAGTCCCAGGCCGACAAGTCGATCATCGATGCGCACAATACAAGGCTTGCCGCAACGAACCATGGTAATCGAAGCCCCATCTACGAACCCCAAGTCTGCAAGGCGTTTCGCGCCAGTCCGGTGATTATCGATAGCCGACACATAGGCTGAATCACCAACCCGCAACTGCCGAAGGCTCCGCCCTCCCTGACTCACCATAATAGTCTCCTCACATCCACGCTCAGTTTCCATCTCTACAATGATCGATGCTGGCCTCACTGTCAATAGTTGAGACTCAGTCTCACTAAATTATAGTAAACCAATACGGTTTTCGACCCGCACGCCGCGTGCCATGGCTTATCACAGTAGAAAAATCGCACAAACAGCACTGCAGAGCCTCAAATGCGTAGAATTGAGGTCTAGGCCCTAGATAGGTGGAATATGCTCTACTGAGAAGCCGGTG
The DNA here is from genome assembly GCA_029260115.1 of Phycisphaerae bacterium. Classification (GTDB taxonomy): domain Bacteria; phylum Planctomycetota; class Phycisphaerae; order UBA1845; family UBA1845; genus JAJRPG01. The sequence goes on from JAJDDW010000010.1 coordinate 48,991, forward strand.
AAATGCGATTTCGAATTATCGGACTATCGAGTAGACATGTAGCTGATTCTTTTTGTCTCCATTTGGGCAACAAGATAGCAATCTTCAACGAACAATCACTAGCACGACGGCTAACGAATTTTTTTGCTTTGATGCTGTTGGTTTTGGAGACGTTAACAACGATGGGGCCATCGATTACATAGAATTAACCGCGACTTAGCATCGCGTCTTTGTGCTCGCACGCGGCGATTCATTCAGGCCAGCGTTCAAGCGTTGCGGTCACGCGCAGCGAAACGATCTCAACATCGGCGTCTTCTAAGTTTTTAACTGACTGCTGTATCAACTGATTTCTTATCGATGTCTTGAAAAATTCTTGCGTTGAAAATTGATCCACGATAATACGGATATCTTCACCTCTTACATGACAGACAACGAAGCGATCAATTACCGCATCATCTTGTTCATATCCAGCCACTTGAACGGTATGGGCAGCGGCTTCAAATAATGTTAACATCGCCGCACGAAGGCGATCAAAATCCAATGTTGTCAGACGATCATTATAATCTATGCAATTATCGAAAAGCGTTTCGCGGATTAGCTCAATCATAACTTAGTGTCCGGGTGATGATCGCAACGCAGGCGTCCGCGTCAGTCCATTCTCAATTGGTGATCGCCAATATAGTCGCAGCTTTGAAAATAATCGAAAAGCTCAGGCAACGTGCGAAATACTCGGGTAGCAGTCTCAGTGACGAATGGCGAAGGCTCGCAATCGGCTCGCCAGATGACGAAGACTTCCTTGGTGCTCTCAAACGCATGCTGCAATTCACGCTCTACGCCCGAAGACAGCGCTGGCCGACCGTCGGGAAGTACGGGAATGTAGCTAACGATCATATCTGATTGGTCAATCAATTTAAAATCACGGGCGTAAATTTGCGCGTCAATGTCGTGGGCAATCTGAGAAATTTCCAACACACTGATTGAAATTTCGCGCCCATTGACATTGAGGTCCACGGATTGCTCCCCGCGCTTAGTGGCCTCACCAGCATCATATAGAAGGCGCTTTTCATCCAAGTCTGCCGGATCAAACGTGATGAAATGTTCGGCTAGGGATGCTCGAAAAGATTCGATCTCAGCCATGATTTCCGGCAGCTCCAGCACGTGGGTCATGGGGAAAGAAGGATAAACCCGCTTTCGATGCTGTTCGAACATCAAGCGATACAGCGATTGCGCCGCGACCGATGTATTCTCCCGGGCAACGACATAAGCGCAACCAAAACCAGACACCGCCTCAGCCATGGCTTCGGTAACGACAATTTCTTCTTCCCGCCAAACGAGAATATCCTTGAGCGTATGACGCACGCGATGCGCACGTGTGAGTCGTTCGTGAATCGCATCTACATTATCGACTAATATAATATACAGATCAGCATCGAGCTGAGCCATCTGCTCGTGGTCGTAAGCGTGAAACAAGCCATGCTTCCAGCGAAACGTGGCGTGCGTGTTGACGATGATGTTATTCCCAGCCTCCGCGGAGGCGAGCACGTCCTTGAAAACACTACGACGTAGTGATGTTAGCCGTTGCCGAGGAAGATCGAGAATGCGTCCAGCGGAAATGTCGGGCGCTTCCGCGTACATACGGTCGCCGACATTAAACAATTCGACCTCGTGACCATTGTCTGCGGCGAGTCGAACCACTTCGTCAAGAAATGGTTTCTTATCAACACCGACTTGCCCTGTAACAACGACACGCACACCGTGATGTCGTGGTGGGCGTTTTCCATCAAACAGGGAACGGCCGACTCCAGGAGTTTGCTGCATGAGGGAAACTTAGATGAGGTTAAAATTCGAGCGGGTCGCCGAACTCGGCCACCCAGTAAATGGAACCATCGCTTCCGGTGCGAACAGCAACGCCAGCCTCTTTCCAATTTTGACCGAGAATGATTTCGCGATGAGTTTCGCTTTCCATCCACAGACGAACGACATCCGCTGCGCTCTCCTGCCCTTCAGCTAAGTTCTCGCCCACCATGTAGAAGCGATATTTTCCCGCCACCGATCGATTTGCAGGGCCATCATCCGTAATTGGATCGCGATGACCAAAGAAACCCAACTCGATCATCCGGCAAGCATAGTCGGAAGCGACATTGGTTAATTTGTTATTGTTGGCTATCGGAGAAATTCCTTCGGCGGCGCGTTCAAGATTGATTAATTGAAAGGCTTGGTCGGCTAATAGATTAGCCTCTCCAGTCGTCATGCACTTGGCTGGCTCGGAATCTTGGGCTTTGAAATTCTCTGGCGGCGTGTATTGGCTAAAGCAACCGGTGCTCAATGAGAGCATCGCAGCTAAGCCTAATCGCGTCGGCGACAACCTAATTTTCCATTGGCCGATAACCTGCATAATGCCCTTCCGCTTTGATAATGCAACGCCCACCATTGTATGTCGGCTTATCCGTCTAAACAAGCAAATTGCTTGAGCTAGTAAGTAGTGATGCAATTGTTACACACACAAACGAATAACCAAGCATTACGGGTAAATAACGCCAGCATCATTAATAATCACAATACACTGAGCAGCCTTGCAAATGGCAAAAAACCGTGATTGATTGTCCGAAAACGCCGAAATCCTGCGTAATGTACGTGAACAGGCCCGCGAATCAATTTTCTATATCGTCATCGTCAGATATAAACTGGGACAAATCGATCAAGCCCAAAGCAGCGAGCAGATCGATCTGGGATTGGTTAAAGCGAACGACGGCGGAGGCATATCGTAGTCGGGCCTGGGTAGCGGCGTCCTGAGCTTGTAACACGTCTAACGTGGTCATGGCTCCGGCGCTCAGATTGGCCTCGGAGAGTCGCAACGCTTCTGCAGCAGATGAGACCTGATGGCTAGATAAATTCACCAACTCACTATTGGCTTTGCTTTCCTGCACGGTTAGCACTACCTGAGACCGAACATTATCGAGCGCTCGATCTGCGTCATTGACCGCCTGGGCTTGCCGGGCTCCAGCCGTCTTGAGATCGCCTATTGAGGCTAACGTAAATCGCCAGCCTACACGGGCATTCGCACGCTGCTGATCGCTGAACGAAAACGTCTGGTCATTCCTGGAATTCCGAAGCCCGCCACCCGTTGCGTTATCAAACACGGCTCCAGCGGCGCGCGTCCCCAGGCTTTTATCCCCGCGATCAACGTTGTTGGCATGCGCGGTGATTCCACCATACTCATAACCAGCTTGAAATTGTGGCCCATACCCCCCCCACCAAGCTGAGCCAGTATCCGCAGTGATGGCCTCCATAAGTTCGCGCACACGCATGAGGTCCGGCCGAAATGCCAGGGCATAGCCTAACAAATCTTCTATCTCAACCGATTCACGCACCAGCCTAACTGGCGGCAACTCAGACAAGTTGGGGACTAACGTTACGGTTACGTCGAGGTGGAGTGTAACGCTCAATGCCACAGATGCGTCATAAAATGACTTCAAAGCAGATATAAAATCCTGCTGCCTCTGGGCCAGCCTAGCCTCAGCCCGTAAATCGTCGGCGAGCACGCCAGCACCGGTTTGGGTACGAAGTTTGGTAATGCGATGCAACTCTTCAGCTTCGGCTACGCCTTGGTGCATAGCTGACACCTGCGCCTGAGCGTAAACAAGATTGTAGAACTGTATAATCGCATGGCGAAGCGTTTGCTGCTGAACGGATCGCTCCTGAGATCGAGAAGCGGATAAACGTTTTTTAGCCGCAAGAATATCGTAGTACACCTGCCCAGGATTGATGATCCACTGAATAGCTATCGAAGGCTGAAACGTGTTGAATCCAACACCGACAATATTCCCCTCCGTCGCGCGAACACTTCCCTCTACGTGTTCAAACACTGCGGTGGGTACGATCGCGGGGAAAGCTGCCCCGACAGTGCTTTCCAGTCTGCCCTGAGACGCGACCACCTGTTGGCGGGCGTTTTTGACTTCTAAATTATCTGCTAACGAAAGACGCGCGATCGACGATAGATCGACCGCAAACATCTCTGTGTACATCGGTTTAATCTGAGAGGCGTCGAGCTGTAATGACTGCGAGGATTCGGCGACAGACTGCGGTAATAAATCCGGTCGCTGCGGCTCTTCAACGATTGGCTGATGAGAAGCACATCCCGCTTGTGCGAAAACAATCGCCGCGATGACGCAGCCAAGTGTGCAAACTTTCCCAGGCTTTGCGATAAAAGCTATCATACACATAGTCCCCCTAGGAATCTGAAGCGAAAGCTATGATAGCTGCTCCGGATGTAACTGATCCACTCGTCGCAGTAATGACGGCTTCGTCGCCGCTTAAGCCTGAAAGAACTTCCGCCCAGATACCATCGTCGTAGCCAACATCAATTGGCATGGACTGCGCTTGGCCATTGGCGGCGACCATGACGATGGTTTGCTTATTATCCATGCGAAGGGCTTTCGACGGAATCATCATAGCCTGCGTTTTTGATTCTAGTGCGATTGTCGCAGCCGCGTACATGCCAGGTGTCAAGTTTCCGGCACTGTTATCAATATCAATTTCCGCTCGCATGGTGCGCGTGCTGGGCTTAATGGACGAGGCAATGCGCGTCATGGTCGCCTGAATGGGGCCCTGGTCCAATGCTTTTACATCGATTGTAACAGATGCCCCCACTCGAACGAACGGCACATCCGTCTCGGAAATTTCAACGACTACGCGCATGCGATCTATCTTAGCTATCTGCAATAGCGAGGTAGTCATCCCCTCCTGGGCTGATCGGACAAATGCGCCATGATCGACATTGCGTTCGGTGATGACGCCATCAAACGGCGCGCGAATGCTCGCGTATGTCATGAGCGTTCTAATTTTGTTGGTATTCGCTTGGGCGACCAAAGCCTGGGATTCCGCCACAGCGACATCTGCCTGGACCGCCTGGAGTTCAGAGGCTGCGCCTGAAACGTCGGCGTGAGCAATTTGCAATTGAGCCACAGCTATGGCATTGGCACTGCGTGCTTCGTCGACCGCCTGCTGAGGAATAGCTTTGCCTGCAAATAATTCCTCTTTTCTTTTGAGGTTAGCGGTTTCGAGTTCGCCTTCAGCTTCGTAACGTCGCACGCGCGCCTTAGCGATATTGACGTGCTGCTGGGCCTGAGCAACCTTGGCCTGCAGCGCCTGAACGCGACTAAGCTTAGCCTTGTGTACTGCTTGTACCTGCCGCAACTCATCAGCCATTTCTGGCACGCTAAGCTCGACGAGCACATCACCCTCTTTAACCTGACTACCAATGTTAACGTCAATTTTAGAAACGTACCCACTGGCTTTAGCATAAATATCTACAACTTCGTCAGCCATCAACGTCGCGGGACTGCACACTTCACGTTTCATAGGTCGGCGCACGGGCTTAGCCACCTCGACACGAACGGCTTTGCTAGCAGCTGCGCCACCTGGTTGCTGCGCATGAACAGTATCCGCATTGGCCCCAGCCAACAGTGCAAACACGGTGACACATGCAGCATAACGATATAACGAACCGCGAGTATTAACCCGCGTGGGCTCGCAATAAAAACGTAAGTTACATATTTTCATTTCTTTGTTCCAATCAATGTCAAGCTAACCACGTGAATATCACGCGGCAAGAACAGTCGTCGGCTCGCGTTTTACCATTACGTACAAGCACGGGATCACTACAATCGACAACACCGTCGCGGCCAGCACGCCGCCGATGATGGTCCTAGCCAACGGCGCATTGGCCTCACCGCCTGCAAATCCAATCGCCATCGGTATTAACGCTAGCCAGGTAGTCAGTGAAGTCATCAGAATCGGACGCAACCGGATCCAAGTCGCCTGCTCCATCGCCTTACGAACGGTTTCCCCTTCGCGGACCCGCTGATTGGCGAATTCCAGCAAAATGATACTGTATTCCACTACAATACCAGCCATCATAATGATGCCCATCGCAACAGGAATATTGAAATTCGTGCCTGTCAATTTCAACACGGCTATCACGCCAACAAAGCCCAACGGAACACTCATCAAAATAATTAACGGAATTGAAAACGAACGAAGCTGAGCGACCATAGCCAGGTAAATCAAAATTCCAGCAACCATCAAGCCGTTGATAAATTGATCGAACGCATTATGCATCGTCTCCGTTTCACCTTTGATCTTAAAGCTGTAGCCCTTGTATTGATCTATCAAATTATATTCTGTACCTCTTTTGTCCGAAATACGCTCGCTTGGCAATTCGGGTGATAATTGCAATCGCTTTTCAATCTCACTGGCCACGCTTCCGGCATCGTACCCCGTGGCAACGTTCGCAAAAACATCCGTAACTCGCGTAATATTGTGATGGTTAACCACCGCAGGTCCTGTCGTTCGATAGAAATCCGCGACAGTCCGTAGCGGTACGGGTCGATCACTGTTGGTTCCTGTAATGGGAATATCGCGCAACGTTTCTAACGAATTGATATTTTGCTCTGTATATTGCGCTCCGATGAAATAATGATTGAAATTGCCTGCAATCCAAAACGCCGGATTAAATCCCACGCTAGAGTTCACAGCGGTAACGATATTTTTGATGACGTCCCGCTGCATAATCCCAAGCTGAGCCGCTTTTACCCGGTCCACCTCAACGCCTATCTGCGGGTAATCCAAACGCTGTGCGATCCGAACGTCTGTCGTTCCTGGCATGCCCTCTACAATGCGTTTAATTTCCCGAGCAATGTCCTGCCCCTTGTGTAAGTCACTGCCACGTACCTGCACCTGAATCGGCGATGGCAGGCCAAAGTTCATAGCTGCTGTCATCATGCCGCCGGTATCATACGCAAAATCAACGATCGGAAATTCACGTGACAATCGCTCACGTAGCGAATCAACAATGGCAAACGTATCGGGCTTTCCGGCTTGTCCCTTAGTTTGAACCAACATGAATGCATCCATGGGTCCATTATTAGGCGTATGCGCCGCAGGCCAATCCATAAGCACGCCGATGTTGGAAATTAAAATACGCAGGTTGGATTCCGGATATTTTTCGTCATTCGGATCAGAATCTGGCTTACCAATTTCGTCAATAATGCTTTTTTCTATCGCTGCTACCACACGTTCGGTGTTTTCAATGCGCGTACCGGACGGCAAGCGAATATTAATAGAAAATTGTTGCGAATCTACAGCAGGGAATAATTCTGTCCCCATCGTAGTGGCTACTAGACCCGCGACAGCAAGTAAACCGACACTCACCAGAACAACCACGAATCGCATGCTTAATAATGTTGAAAAGAAACCGGCAAACCAGGCGGGAATCTGGTTTTTCGAATCTTGTCCATCCCCACCCTTGCGGCGCAATATCTTGGCACTAAATGTGGGTATTACAAACATCGCAATCAGATAGCTAGCAATAATGGCGAACGTCACGGTGATGGCTAAGGGTTCAAACAAAAACCTTGGAATACCCGTCAAGAAAACAATTGGGAAAAACACAATGATGAAAGTGATCGTCGAAACCAGTACTGGAAGCGAAACTTCTTTCGTACCATCTAGCGCAGCTTGCGTGTTAGATTTTCCCATCTCTAGATGGCGGACGATGTTGTCCAACACGACAATAGACTGATCCACGAGAATTCCTATAGCAAGCGCTAACCCGCCGAGGGTCATACTATTGATCGTATCCCCCGTATAAAACAGGCCGATCAAAGCAGCGAGAATGGAAAGCGGTATCGCAAGAAGCACGATGAAGGTTAGCCGTAAACTGCGAAGAAATACGAGAACGACTAACCCGGCTAGTATCGCTCCCAACCCAGCAGAAACTTGCAACCAGCGAACCGAAGCCCGTACCGTACCCGATTGGTCCATCACCACGCCGAGCACCAAATCCGCGGCTTTGGGATCTTCCTGACGCAATCGTACGCCAATCCGATTAAGCTTTTCTTTAATACTATCCACAATCTGCAACGTATTTGATCCGGGCTGGCGATAGATGGGGATGTATGCCATAGATGCGCCGTTGATACGAACTTTGTTGCCCTGAATCTGATGGCTATCTTTTATTTCACCAATGTCTCGTAGGAAAACGACCGAGCCGCCTTCCGTCTTGATTGGGAATTCATTCATTTCCTCCACCGTTTTGGTCATGGAGTTGGAGACTATCTGGTAATCAATGTCTCCGATCTTGGCATTTCCCGTCGGGATAAAAACGCTCTGCTCGCCAAGCGTATTAACCACATCCATCGGAGAGAGACCCCGAGCGGCTAATTTCACGGGGTCGACATACGCCAATATGCGGCGCAATACACCACCGTACACCGCAGGCGCAATCACCCCACTAATCGCCTGCAATTTATTTCGCAGCCCGTAATAGGCCACATCGTATAATTCTTTTTCCGTCATCGTTGGACTGGACACGCTCACCAGGCACAAAGGTACCGAAGCCGTCGGGTCAAAAGGCATAACCATCGGCGGGACGGTTCCCGGCGGAAGATAGAACATGTCCGACATGGCAAAAGACGTTACCTGCGACATAGCTGTATCGAGGCTAATGTCTTCTCGGAAGAAGTCTTTCACCACGCACACGCCGAGCATAGCCTTGCCTTCTTGATGTTCGATGCCCACAGATTGCCCGGTCCAACGCTCGAGCCGACTCATGATATCTTTTTCCATCACTTCAGGCGGCATGCCTGGATAGAAACAGACGATTTGCATGGCTGGCGTCTCGAACTGTGGCAGCAGGTCAGCTGGGATTTCCTGCATGGAGCGAACGCCTACTACGGCTGTAGCAAGGACAAGTACGACCACCAAGTACGGGTTCCGTAGTGTGACTTCAATAGCTTTCATGCGACTCCGCTGATATCAGAAAAGAAAGAATATTCGTCCCCAAAGGCAGCCCGGCCCAAGCTGCACACTTTAGCGCATATCACAATTCAGAGAACCAATACAATCCTGGTCGCTCTCATTGCACATACATATCGATCATTGTTCTAGATCCGATGCTCATCATCAACAAAGTAGGCGGCGTCAGAAATTAGCGTTGATTGGGAGGATCAACTTAACCGCGATCTTGAGAATGTATATATTCTCATCGAGGCTACCTGTAAACCAGCTTGAGTATCAGTATAGTAACATACCCGGTGAGGATACGCTTGGAGCATCGTTGTTGATTTTTCCCTTCGAATCGATTGCTAGAATGAATATTTGCCGATGTCGTGAAGTTGACACCATCACATCTGCCGATCTAGTCTGCGGTAATGAATGGCTTCCAAGATATCTTCAGTGGCAATGGCCTCTCGTCCGGCGAGGTCCGCGATAGTACGAGATACTCTCAAAACTTTATCGTGAGCGCGGGCAGACAAGCCAAGTTCCGTCACGGCCTGTTGCAGCACGGATTCACAGGCATTATCCAACTGGGCATATTTTCGCAGCGATTCTCCCTGCATGCGCGCGTTGGTTGTTGGCGCTATAGATGCAAATCGCGCCTGCTGAATATGACGCGCACCCATGACCTGTTCACGAATGTCCGAGGACGATGTACCATTCTTTTTGTTACGCAATTCTTGAAACGGTACGGCTGGCACTTCGACGTGTATATCTACTCGGTCTACCAGCGGGCCACTGATGCGAGATAGGTAGCGCTCAATTTGAACGGGACTACATTTGCACGCCCGACGCGCGTCGGTGTAATACCCACACGGACAGGGATTCATCGCGGCTACGAGCATGAACGAAGCCGGAAACGTAATTGTAGCCTGCGCGCGAGCCACTGTAACGGTTGCATCCTCTAACGGCTGTCGCAATGCTTCCAACACCGCCCTAGAAAATTCGGGGAACTCATCCAAAAATAAAATGCCAAAATGAGCCAAAGATACTTCACCTGGCTGAGGGATGCTACCGCCGCCAACCATCGCTGCGGTGCTAGCAGAGTGGTGCGGCATGCGCACTGGGCGCGTTGCGAGCAAAGGCTGTTCGGATTTAAGTTGGCCAGCTATGGAATGAATGCGCGTTGCTTCCAAAGATTCTTCAAGAGTAAGCGGCGGCATCACGGTAGGCATGCGCTTCGCTAGCATCGTCTTACCAGAACCGGGCGGACCGATCATCAACAAATTATGCATGCCCGCTGCAGCGACCGTCAGGGCCCGCTTAACATGCTCTTGCCCACGCACATCAGCAAAATCGCAATCGTACGCCGCTAACTTATCAAACACTGCTTCCACATCGACAACGATAGGATCGATTTCCAATTGCCCAGTGAGAAATCCTATCGCCTCTGAAAGCTGACTAACCGGAATGACATCTATACCCGACACGACTCCGGCTTCTGTCGCATTTTCCACAGGCACAATAATCCCAGTAAAGCCCCGCTGCTTCGCAAGCATCGCAGCCGATAGTGCGCCCTTCGTAGGCCTGACACGACCATCTAAAGCTAGCTCGCCGCAAATCAAATACGAATCCGCACGGTCCGTCACCGCATCGCCGTTGGCACATAAAATACCTATAGCGATTGGCAAATCAAATGCAGGACCTTCCTTGCGAAGATCAGCCGGGGCAAGATTGACAACTGCTTTGTGCCGTGGGAATCGATAACCTGAATTCTGTAGCGCGCTGCGCACGCGCTCAATGCTCTCTTTGACGGCAGCGTCCGGTAGGCCAACAACAGTTGCGCCAGCGAACCCGCGACGCGACACATCAACTTCCACCTCGATAGGGATGGCGTCAATGCCGAAAAAAGTCGCACTATGTAAACGAGCTACCATGATTATCCAGTATGATCCTGTATAACAACGAAATTAGTCAATACCAATATTACGTTTTAATGCCATACATATGATGCTCGAATAGATTTAATGCCAATAAATACCACGCCAACGATCAATCACACGGGGCAAACAGAAGTTTACCCTAACCACCCAAAGCGCAATTCACATTTGCGGGCATCAAATTATCGCGGATCGAGCTCATTAGTACTTCAAACCATCTTTGCGTATGTGGACATAGGGCTTTGCCTCAATGTCCCCTTCGCCTGCTTCGACCGTAGCTGCGAAAACAAGATGATCGCCAACCGACATTTGACTCACAACATGACACCCCATATGTGCGATGGCATCAGTCAACACAGGTCCGTATTTAGATGCTTCCGTTGACAAACCTACGAATGCGTCCTCTTCGAGAGAAAATCCTTTTCCAAAATGTTTGAACATGGCCGTCGGGTTCTCGCCAATCACATTCAGCACGAACCGCGAAGATCTCTCAAGCAATGACAGGATAGGCCTGCCTGCTAGCAGCGCAACCGTAATCGACGGTGGCTCAAAGCAGGCCTGCTGCATCCATGACACTAACATGCCCGAAGAAGTACCTTCATGAGCACACGTAAGAATGGCACACCCACTTGGCATGCGCCCAATCGCTACGCCGATATGTTGACTATCTGATTTCATAACCTCTACTCGCTATTTGAAATGCAACGAACGAATCATCGTTGTGCATATAACCAAGATCGTAAATGGAGGCCGCAGAACACGCAAGCATAAGGTTCAGGGGGCATTTAACAGGGTTAAATCTTTGAAAGTTGTGGTCGCAAAGTGGTTTTTATGAAGCCAAATTCTTCATATACACATCATATCGAACGGATCGTCCCATGTACGTCGTGCTTACGTCAGGTAAAATCGGCTCGGCCAGTTTCGCACGTTTTACGACCACCCGCTTTGTCTCCACGCTCCGGGCAGAAGCAAGTAGCTCTACTGCATCTACATCATCGCCAACAATTTTTCTACAAACACGAAGCTCTTTCTTCACCGCGGCTGATTTCTGACGAGGTGGGTGCATAGGATCAACATAAATGACATCGGGGCGATCCGCTTCAAATATAAGCTGCAACTTTTCTCGCGCATCCCCCACCACCAACGACATACGCGAAACTATCTCCCGCACGGCAGCGTCACAATCGACAACACCTCGCCTCAAACCATCTTGCAGAATCGCACCAATCACAGGATTTCGCTCGATCATCGTGACATGACACCCCAAACAAGCCATGAGGAAAGCATCGCGCCCCAGGCCCGCCGTCGCATCTACGACGTGCATGCCACCGCTTTGCAATCCCAACGCCCGGCCAATTAACTGACGTCGGCCACCACCAGATAACCTACGATATCCGGTTGCGCCCCCGGCAAAATCTACACGTACGGGACGCACACCTGGTATGGACAAATCACGCAAACTCACGCCATCAAAATCTACGACTAATAAAAAATCGTAGGTTGTAAATTCATCACCTTCGCAAACTAAATCCAGTGACATAGTCCGAGCCAATTCGCACGCCTTAGTCATCACAGCCTTGTCGTCACCATTTGCAATGACCCCAACACGCGACGGTTCGATGCCTGTTTGAACTGACATGGCATCCCTAGGCGTCATGAGCACATGTCACTTTTTGCCCAGCGATCTTTGATTTGCAAAAAAATCGGTAAGCATAGCGCCACAGTCCCTAGCCATGACGTCCCCTACTACATCAACGTAATGATTGAGACGCTCATCCTGGGTAATAGAATACAACGAAACACACGCCCCAGCCTTGGGGTCTCGAGCGCCAAAGACTAGCCTCGGCAATCGCGATTGCACAATCGCGCCAGCGCACATGGGACAAGGCTCTAACGTGACGTACATCGTACACGCTTCGAGACGCCAACTACTCAGCGCACTAGCCGCAGCGGTTAACGCGATCATTTCTGCGTGAGCGGTGGGGTCTTGCAATCTTTCCCGCTGGTTATAACCACGCCCGATGATACGCCCTTGGTGAACAACCACCGCCCCTACAGGGACTTCATCTTCATCAGAGGCAGCCAGCGCCTCGCGGATAGCCGCCTGCATGAATTTTTCATCGCATTCTAGCACGTTATTATTCTCGATGTAGAACAGGATCATTCAACCGTCGCTACGAACTAGCCAAGGCGGCAAGCGTATCAGACAAGACGTCACTACAACCCGCTAGGTCAACCTTCAGTAATCGCTCAAGGCGATCATGTAATTCATTTGCGACGTCTATAGCCGCGTTCAGACGTTCGGCTTCGCTACCGATGCAATAGGTTGGGTCCGGCAAGGGCCAATGCACACATACTGGAGCGCCTACCCAAGTTGGACATGTCTGAGCGGCAGCCGCCTCGCATAGTGTGATGACAATATCGATAGGTTTATCTTTGAATTCGTCCCAGCTCTTAGACCGCTGGTCTTTCATAGAAAAACCAAGCTGCCGCATGGCGTCTATCGCAAGTGGGTGAATGAACCCCGCAGGGTGTGAACCCGCGCTGAATGATTGAATGCTATTTCCGCCAAGATGCCTGAGAATAGACTCTGCCATCTGCGACCGACAGGCATTCCCAGTACACAAGAAAAGTATCGCAGGTGGCGTTTGCATATCGAACTCGGATTCTATTTACGCGCTCGCTGATTACCAATAATGAGCCATTGCGCGCAATGACCATGCATCAATGCTGGACGAATCCTATCACCATATGTACCTCGCGTCGAGATTTCTACCTCGTATAGGCTTTTCTCGTGTGTTCATTTGATGGCGAAGATCAAGTCATGGGCAAAGAGCCGCGGCGCGTTCCGCACAAACGTTGTCCCATAAGGTAGTGCAGCAGAAAGCATCTTCTTCGCAAACCGACTGGCAGCAGGTCTGATCACTACAGCCCATTCCGTTCGCGGCTTCCACATCACAAGCATTCGTACTTCCGATGCAAGCAGGGAATCCATTTACAATACCATTGGCTTTGGCGGCACATGTCTGGTCCCAAGCCGTATCACAGCAGAATGGATCAATCTGGCAGGTTTGGTTACAAGCACTGCCATCATCACAGCCAGGCGTGTTATTGTTGGTTGCGTCAAAACAATCACCGGCACCAGCACCGCAGGCCGCTGGACCACGGCCTGGATCATTTCCACAATATATGGTCAATGTGCCATCACCCTGTTCGCCTTGGAAGCCGCCAATGCGAATCAAGTAGTCCTGACCCGTCACAGCCGTGAAAATCGCACGTGAATTAGCTATCGCACCACAATCGTCATCGCTACACGCAAACGGCAAATCTGCATCCACAGGACATCCGCTGCCTTCGTATATCATCATCTTCGTGTCGTACAAACTTCCACATAGGCTCACAATGACAAGGTTGGGACACGTCGAGGTATACAGATACCAAATGTCAGATTCAACGTGCGTATAACTGCCTAAGCTGCAACCTGCGGGTGCATCCGCCTCGTCAGGCCCATCGGTTGTCGCATCGGTATTAGAGAATGAACGGTCACCCTCGCCGATAGCAATTGGCGTCAGACAGGAATCATTGGTAAGCGCTCCACCCGCTGTCGTCTGGCAGTTTGTGTCACAAGTCGTACCATCAGGAGGATCACACTGTTCACCAGACTCCACCACATTATTTCCACAAACTGAACCAGGAGGGACACCGCCACCACCTCCTCCGCCGCCGCTAGTTAGGGGACATCCCGCCGCGTCGACGCTAGTTCCTCTCGGCGTGTTCATACAGTCATCAAGGCTATCAATCACGCCATCCATGTCGGTATCGCGCTCGTTAGATGCACATCCGTTAGCATCAACCGAAGCGCCATCTGCCGTATTTTCACATCGATCGATATCGTCGTTGACGCCGTCACCATCCGTATCAGGCCCCCCCGCACTTACCGGACAGCCCTTGTCGTCAATATTCGCATCTGGCGCAGTATTGGCGCATTCATCAACATCGTCCGTAAATCCATCGTTATCGCTATCGCGCTGGCTGGCAGCGCAGCCAAGTATATCAACCGTCGAACCTGCCGCGGTGTTATCACAAGTATCAATATCATCCGAGACGCCGTCGCCGTCGGCGTCCGGGCCGCCAACTGGGCAACCCGTTGCATCCACTGTCGTATTTGCCGGCGTATTCGTGCACTGGTCATCACCGTCCAAAACGCCATCGCCATCAGCGTCCGCTACGCCAACAGTACAACCCCTTGCGTCCACCGTCGCACCTTCACGTGTATTCGCGCAATCGTCATTAGCATCCGTCACACCATCACCGTCTGCATCCAATGCCTGCCCCGGTGGTGGGTCAGGTACGGTCATCGGCGTACATGCAACACCCCCTACCATCAACACCAATGCACAAACAAAAGCTACCGAACAGAATTGCTTCTTAGCCCATACCAGTTGCATACCACTCTCCTACCGTCATCTGCGCAAGCTCAGCCATGACACACGCATGGAATACCGAGCGCGCGGACGAGTCCGCGTCTGCAAACTTTATGGCCAAACCAAGAGTAAAAGCAACCTCTTATACATATCTTGACGGTTATCGGTGTAGATCGTGATTTATTTTGCCTTGCGAATTCCCATCGATCGCCCTAATCTCCAAGTTATCGTTGATCTTCAGCAGTTTTGGGCGATCGTCCGGATACATCGGACCATAAGATGATGAGCCATGACAGACAGCTATCGGACCGGCATCGGATACGACATCCACCGACTCGTCGATGATCGACCGCTGATCATCGGTGGCGTGAAAATCCCTCATAACAAAGGATTACTAGGCCATAGCGACGCCGACGTCGTCCTCCACGCCGTCACAGACGCCCTACTCGGGGCTGCGGGGCTAGGCGATATTGGCGATTTGTTTCCTGATACCGACCCGGCATACAAAGACATCGACAGCAAAATCCTACTCACCAGAGTCATGGAAAAACTAAGAGCCTCAAATTACACTCCTTCCAACCTCGACATCATCATCCACGCCGAATCCCCAAAAATGTCTCCTCATAAACAAGCTATCGCCGCATCCATAGCCTATCTTACAGGCCTACCCACCAGCCATGTTTCAGTAAAAGCTAAAACCAACGAAGGCGTAGGACCAGTAGGCCAAGCTCAGGCCATCGCGTGTACAGCTGTGGCTATGATACAAACCATGAAACGGTAGCACCCGTATTATCGCAAAACCGGCGCATACGCTGTAAATCCACCAATAGAATCGGTTTCCGAATTTTTTTGCACAAAAGAGAACTACCATCAAACTTGGTAATACCGTAACTCACCAGTCACGTAGAAAAGGCTCTATCGCAATTTATCAAAATAAACGAATTACCTCTGGAGCCTGTGTACCGATGAAATAGAGCATACAGCTAGGTACGGCAAATTTGGCGGATGCGGTTATCGACGCTGCGATTCGTGTCCAGCTAGCATAGCCGAAGTACGTTTGCTGCAGATACAATTGGTACAGAAATGGGGAACGGGTCAACAGCTAGAATATTAAGCTCTGGGCTGGATCATAATCGAAGGAGTAGACCAGCTTCAGCCACTATCTATCGCGAAATAAGGCAATACCATGCTAAAATTCGGCAGAATTTTGAAATTGTCTTTCCTTGTGATTTGTCAGTTGGTACGATAGGCACGCGTGTTTAATGATGGTGATTTATGGGCGTATAAGGTTGCGAGATTTGGGTGGTTCAAATCGAATCATACAAAGTAGATTGCAGGTATACGCAAACGATTGCATGCTGGAGCCGCTTATTTCAGAAACAAGAACAGACGACAACGACCTCAATCCTCGACGGATTATCTTTGAACACGCAGATCGCCTACATCGATATGTGTCTAAGCGCATTCCTTCTCGCTATCAAAGCGTTATCAGCACTGATGATATATTGCAGGATGTATGGTTGGCCGCATTTCAAGATATCAAATCATTTCAGCCAGATGGGCCTCGTGCGATGGAGAGATGGCTAACGCGTATTGCCCAAAGAAAGCTCATTAATGCTTTACGATTTGCACGAGCTAAAAAGCGTGACGGCACAAGACGCAGCGTGGTTGCTCATCTTCATAGCTCGTACTTAGACCTTTTTGCAACTATCGCCGCAGCCCAGCGAACACCTAGCAGTGAAGATGCGGCACGCGAAGCGATTTACGCGGTCAAGTCCGGTCTAAACACCTTGCCCGAGACATACCGTACAGCCGTTAAATTATATTATATTGATCATCGCAGCCGTGCGGAGATCGCGTTATCCATGGGACTTAGCGATTCTGCAGTGAACAGCCTCTTGTACCGTGGATTACAAAAACTTCGTGGCGAATTAGGTCACGCTGGTAACTATTTTAGTAGTTTTGATCTTCCCGCGGCGCCACCTATTCGCGAACAGTCAAGTTGAACAAACGATAGAATAGCAGCTAATGAGTAAAGATCATCATAAATATCCAGATACGACCGAGGACCACAGTGAGCTAGATGTAATTCTCGCACAGGTGGTCGCTCAGTGCAGTGAAGGAAAAAAAATCGACTACGAATACCTGACGAAAGCTCACATCGAGTTTATGCCAGAGCTTGGTCGACGATTACGCAATTTACAAAATCTTGAAACAGTCGTACAGCAATTTGAACGGTACCCTCAACCCGAACTCAGTTCAGACTCTGGGGAGAATGGAGACGAGGGTCTTTTAATGCTACAAAAAAGACTTGACGGTTATGACGTGCTCGAACCTATATTTTATGGCGGTCAGGGGGTAGTTTACAAAGCGCGTCAACGGACCACCTGTCGTATGGTGGCTATAAAAGTATTGGTAGATGGTCCGCTAGCGTCGGAGCGTCAACGGTGGCGCTTTGCGCGTGAAATAAAACTAGGTGCTCGATTTCAACATCCTCATATTGTTACCGTTTACGAGAGCGGTGAAGTCAACGGTCGCGAATTTCTCGCTATGGAATACATCGATGGACTGCCCATTGATGACTATGTACTAGTGCATGGATTAAGTGTCCACCAGACAGTACGCCTCTTTCAGAAAGTATGTGGAGCCGTCAGCTATGCCCATCAAAACGGCGTGATGCATCGAGACCTTAAACCGGCTAACATTTTAGTTGACGATGATTCTCAGCCGCACGTTTTAGATTTTGGGCTTGCAAAAGATATCGACTGCGAGGCTGACGCCAGCGAACCTATTTCTATTGCTGGCCAAGTCGTTGGAACGCTACCGTACTTGAGTCCGGAGCAGGCACGAGGCGATCAAGACCGAGTAGATGTTCTCTCAGATGTTTACGCGCTAGGCGTAGTACTTTTTCATATTCTAACGGGCGAATATCCCTACGAAATTGTAGGTAGTCGTCGCCAGGTCTTGGAAAACATAATCGATCGGTCTCCCAAGAAATTGCGTGAGACATTGCTTGAGGTGGAACCTTCGGATGAATATGCCATCGCAGTCATCAACGATGACCTTGAGCATATTGTCTGTAAAGCGTTGGAAAAAGACAAAGCTTTACGTTATCAATCCGCAGCAGCTTTTGCCGAAGATCTAGAGCGATACCTAAGTGGCGAGGCTGTTGATGCGCGCGCCACACATCAGCTTTATCTATTGAAAAAAACCTTGCGGCGGTTTCGCACACATGTCATCGTTGGTGCCATTATCATCTCATTGCTAGTCTCAGGCTTAGTTGGGATGACAGTTCTCTGGCAGCGTGCTGAGCATGTGGCTAAGATCGCCCAGACTGGCCTTCAAATGGCTTCTTTCTTACGTCTTGGTACGACGCATCGGGATGAGGGGCGCACCGAACAAGGCATGATCCTGTTTCGCAAGGTCATAGAAATCGGCGAATTTGCCGATACGACTGACCCCTCTGTGATTCGGCATCTTTATGACGCTCACAATCGACTCGCACAGGTAGATCTTAAACGACAAGACCTCGATAGCGCAGACGCGCATTGTGCAAGTGCATTTAATTTATCCAAAAACTTAACTTTACAAGATCCTCAAAATCTGCAATGGCAAAGATTTCTAGGTCTATCTTACCTATTGCGTGGACAAATTGAAATAGCTAAGAAGCAGTGGGCTCCAGCGCTAGAGTCGCTAATTCAGACAAAACAAATATATGCCATACTGCAAGTAGAGGATCCCTCGAACCCATCCCTTATTTCGGAGATGGCGTACTTACTAAGACTGATAGCCAATTGCCACCGAAAGCTACATCATATGGACATCGCATTCGATCATTATGTCGAAGCGATAGATATGTATCAAAATTTATCTAACCTGCTGCCAAAAGTACTTGATTACCAAATTGAGTATCATCGCTCACGAGGCATGCTTGCCATATGGCACATGGTTCAACACACAAATGAAGATAACGCCATGGCTGTACAAATATTTGCAGTTGCCAAACGTAGCCTGCAGGAACTTGCCGATTCAACAAATAGACGTAACTATATCATCGATATTGAGGCGATACTTGCGAATATCGAGAGCAATATTGATAAACTTAAAGCTCGTATCGACAAGCAGAAAACTAGTTAAATTATTGTGAATCAGGCGGAACATCAGGCATTTCGACAGGCTCATCCACTGCCTGTGCTTTAGCTACTGATGCAGACACAAGAATCATTTGGTAGTCCAAAGATGCTGTTATCGGATAAGGAGCACCTTCTGACGGTGGCTGATAAGTCCATCCTTCTAGAAAATAGTTCAAATCGTCAATGGAAGAATCTACACACGTCGCAGTCCCGGATAGATACGGAGGGACACTAAACTCAGCGTTATCCGGTATTAGCGGATCGGTATGCGTAATCCACCAGAGACCATCGGTGGTGCTTACTATAGGAAGATATTCAATCCAAACTGTGTCCTGGTTCCCACCTACTCCGGCTTGCGTAAGGGAAATAGATGCGACCTGCCATGCCACATCACTTCCGACCATATCAACAGCTTTGAGATCGAGATCGACGGTGAAGGTCACAGGACTTAGTGAGTCGCTCGGCGTTTCATGCATCAAGAAGGCAGCCGTCTGGTTTCCCGGTAACGTTGCCGAGGCCACGCCGACTGGAACAGTACAAGCGACTAAAATGCCCAACAACAATTGATTTCGTGAGTTCATTTGATTTCTCCAGCTACAAACAGGTGATGCATACGCGCCGGACGCACCGCGTGCGCAGACCGAGGGCCCATTGCCATACGGCAGGCTTACAACTCTTGTCATGGTTCTATGCAAAGATTGGCCGACACAGTCGATTACTAAAAAAAGCAGGTGTCATCTTCGCCTTTGCGTCAACATGGTGACACCAACGTCACCCTAGTCATATAAACACGATGGATCGGCGACGCGCTCAGAGAAGTTTAAAAAAATATGATTTAGAGGTAGAAAATAGTGAAGCGTGAGGAGCGCACCCTATGGCCAGCTAAGCCAATTACCTGCTTTGATGATGAATCATGAGCGTTGATTAGATGATTGATGATCGCGTATCGAATTAACGAAGTTATGGGAATAAGTCAGCTTGACAAGCGCACGTTGTGTTACTGTCGTCATTGGCTAATCAAAAGTAGATGAATACATTGCATCGGGAGATTAGAAAGGACAGTTTCCCGAAAATTTGAGATGGGCAGACGAGAGTCGTCGGCGTGTTAAGTGGGCAAGCGCAAGAGGATACTGAGGCCTGTCAAGGATTTGTTGACATGTTTAACATTCTAACTGCAACTCCAGATCTCGAAATATATTGTGTTGAGCATGATCGGGGTGGTATTGCCGCAGCAGCTTGAAACTTGCTTCTCGGTGGTGAGACGGCATCGCCTCGACTACTTTAGAAATAGCTCGGCGTAGACTTACGTTCGATTTGGCAAATTGAGGTAAATCTCTACTACAAAATAATATCAAAAGTGATAAGCATTCTGATTCATCAAATTGCACGATGCCGCCATCGGTTCTATTCGTTACATACCTTCCGACGGATCGGTCATATAGGCATGGAATGCCAGCTTCCGACAGCGCATCCAGATCACGAAAAATGGTCCGCCGGCTAGTATTTAGCATACGGACTAAGTAATCCACCGACGTCGCCCGACCGTTCTCAATTTCTTCTAATATAGCGATGGTGCGTTTGAGTCGAGAAGCCATCATTCGCCCCTACCAAGACATCCGATCGGGATTATTCCAACGCACGTCTGCAAACAGCACCTCTTGTAGTATTTTCCAATTAGCAGCAGGTTGGTCGTCGCCTGAGCTATCATCATTTACAACTATTCTTTCCATTGCAGCAGGGCCATTCGCCCTACAACTATCAAGCAGCCACAACCACATATGTGCATAAACACCAACTATTGATCTCGCGCTCAACTTATTTTCGTAAATTGTTGAATTGCCTTATTACGGCAGGGTCTGCCCATGTCATACATTCCCTTTGTCAACATAGCAGCTATGATTTGACCGAATCACCTGCTAGATAATGTTAACATTGACGTAATCATGCTTGAATGGAGTAGGAAACGAGTGTTTTCAAACAATCGTCGTGTTGTTACGGTTACTAGTTAGAACGCCAGTCGCTCTTGCCAATGGAAATATAGCCCTTCACCAACAACTCGCGTTTCTTGGGCATCCGGCCAAATGGCCAAAATTGCGGGAATTAGTTGAATATTCTGGATTATGCGACTCAGATTACCGTGTCATACTGCAAGGGCAGAATCGGTACAGTTGCACTAGATTTGGTATGAGCGGTTGATGTGCTAAAGGTTATGTATTTGCACGAAGGTGATCGATTCCTTGGAGGGAGCCGCCATGCGCGATTCGAATCAAATCGAGATGGTCAGCTTGGACCAGTTGGTTGGTGATCAGTTCGCAACTGGCTGAATGCGTAATTGAGACGGTCAAGCACGGCAAGTCTCGCTGGTTTATGAAGATATTTTCCGCACAACCGACTCGTAATTATTCGTTTTTTCATACGCAAGCGTCACGCAAAATTGCCACCAATCGACGATCGACGCATCACAAAAAAGACCCACAGTGATCCCCGTTTTTCGATAAGGCCATGTAGCGAAACACTGGTGCTCGCATTTAATATACGTCACGCGGCATACCCGCGCCGCTCTGGCAAGTTCAGAAACAGCGGCTACCGCGTGGACAGCGTGACCTGGAACGCGGCGAAGTCGCGAAGGTCAATATCATTGTCGCAATCGAAATCGCCCACCTCGCACCCCGGCCCTACCGAGAAGCCGGGTGACGTATAGCACATATAGAAAGCATGGTAATCGACCAAGTCCACCGTGTTATCTTCGTCGAAGTCGCCCAGTTCGCACTCGTCGACGATGCCGTTGGCGTTACAGTCGGCGCTTGCCGCTACGCAGCTACCACAGTTATAGGTTTCCACGGCGACCGCACAGGTCTCGTCCCAGCCATTGATGCAGCAACCAGGAAGCATCTTGCAGACGCACGCTTCAATGTTCGGATCACTACAGCCCACGCCACTACCCAGCTCACAGCAATTGTGAATGGGTTGGAGAACATCGCATCCGTCTGGCGACCCATTGGCGTTGCAGTCGTCTAGACCAAACTCACACCAGTCGTCCGTACCGTTGTCGTTGCAATCGCTACCCAATAGCCCGTGTAGCTCGATGGCATCTATGTACTCCACTCTGCTGAGGACGCTGTTCGTATCAGTGTA
>JAJDDW010000091.1 GCA_029260115.1 Phycisphaerae bacterium
TGACATGGCGTAGCCGAGGCGGTAGAGAGTAGCGGCACGGGGTGGCCAAGATTTTTCTGGCAGAACGGTCAAGCTGGATGCGCGGACGGCAGCTTCGTGATATTTAACCCCTTCTCCTAGCACGGCTGTCGCTTGATCCAGGGATTTTAGGAAAGCTTCCGGTTCGGCTTCGTGGGCCTGGCAAGTGGGGGTGTACTCGCCGTTTTGTAGCTCGAAGGTTGCGGTAAATACATGTTGTCTTTTGGCGTCTAGCAGGACGGCGATAGCTGGGGGGGCTGGGTCTGTGTCGAGGGCGTTTTGGGCGATGATATCTAGGGTGGGTACGGCTACGATAGACGCGCCGGTGGCGAAAGCGATGAACCTGGCGGCTGTGACCCCGATACGTAATCCTGTGAAGCTGCCTGGCCCAATAGATACGCATACGTTGGCGATGGCGGAGGGTTTGATGTTGGCGTTTTTACACAGCGCGTCGATGGTGGGTAAGAATTCGGATGCGTGTTTGCGCGGGCCGGTAAAGGAGATGATTTGTAAGACTTCCGGGCCTTGACCGAGCGCGATCTCTCCGCAGGCGCTGGATGTTTCGAAAGCGAGATAGTAGGGGGTTGTTGTGGTCAATCTATTATTCATACCGCCTGAACTCGTAACACCGCGCGGGCTGAAGCCCGCAGTTTGCTTTCTAGTTATCAGATCATACAAGTTTTCACGGTCTTAGACATCATTTGCGGTGATGATACGCGAATATGGTTATGGCTAAGCTGTGATTCAGCGTGCGGGCATTGACGGGCGGACGCACATGGCGGTACAGTCCGGGGCTTTACTGGGCAGCTTTGGCGCTTCAATAGCCTTGTAATTTCTGGCTAAGGTGTGGCGTGTTGTTGCGTAGATGTGCGGTGTTGCGCTAGTTTGAGGAGTGATCGTTAGCGATAAATCATGTTTGCGGTGATTTCAGACATACACGGGAACCTTGAAGCGCTGCAGGAGGCTTTTAAGGAGCTGGACCGCCGCTCGATAAAACGTGTTTTTTGTCTGGGTGACGTCGTTGGCTATGGGGCTAGCCCGCGCGAGTGCTTGGATATGGTGTCCGAACGGTGTGAGGTGGTGCTATGTGGCAATCACGATCACGCGGTTTTTTATGAGCCAGCGAATTTTAATGTTGGGGCAGAGCGAGCGGCCTATTGGACGCGGCAGACGCTTGAGGATGAGCCGGATAAGGTTAAACGCGATCGGCGATGGGGTGTGTTGGGCCGTATGCCGATTATGCATGATGTCGCGGGTTTATATATGGTCCATGCTTCCCCGCGTCGTCCGGTGAATGAGTATTTGTTTCCGGAAGATGTATATACGAATCCCTCCAAAATCCTAGAAAATTTCAAGCGATTGAATGATTCACAAAATGCGTGCCTGGTAGGGCATACGCATGTGCCAGGCGTTTTTTTGGATGACCCGTGCTTTGATTCTCCGGACGAGTTGCCGGATCAGAATGTTTATTCTATTACGACGGAAGAAAAAGCGATTATCAACGTGGGTAGTATTGGTCAGCCTCGGGACCGTGATACTCGACTTTGTTTTATCGTGGTTTACGAAAAGGGTGAGTCGCCAGCTGATTATGAGCCTCCTGAATTAGACGATGACGAGTATTGTACGACGATTGAGTTTGTGCGACTTGACTATGACATCGAGGCGTCGGCTCGTAAAATTTTTGACACTCCGGACCTGGATGACTTTCTTGGTACGCGCCTCTTTGAAGGCAGATGATCTCCCTAAATTATGGTTGGCGACACTGAGCAGCGTGGGTTTCGATTGGTTACTTGGCCTACGATGCTCAAACCTGTTCCATTGAGCTGGACACTATCAACAAAGCGTAGAACGATCTTATGGACAAAAGTGATACACTACGGAACGTGCTGGTGGCTGCGAGTATTTTCTTTGCGGTCATGTGGATCGCCCCGAAAATAATTCCCGCACCGCCGACAGCGACTTCATCAACGCAGACTGCAAGCGAAAGTTCTACGGGGCAGCTGGGGCGTGAAGGTGGGCAGGTGGCGCCTGCTACGAATACGGGAACGAACATAGGTACGAACACTGGCGAGTATTCCGCTGGAACTGTCGGGCAAGTTTCTAATGCGCCGGCTGGGGCTGATGTATTGCAACGATTTACCGTCGTTGAAGCGCCAGAGGTTCGGTCTATTAGCATGGGCACGCATGAAGATGATCGTGCTGTAGTGGCAGATAAAAAAACCGATCGCGATAAGCCGTTTCGGATGGGGCTGGTACTATCAAATGTGGGTGCGTCTATAGAAGTAGCGACGATGACCGACCATCGTGAGTTACTTCATCGGCCGGCTCATTACAAGCTGCTAGCACCATCGGTGTCTGAGCAAGGTGTGACCACGCGTTCGTTGGCTGTCGAGGCGATCAACATTGATGGTGTTGATGTTTCGCTGCACGACAAACTGTGGCAAGCTGACAATGTAACGACTTATGAGCGGTCGCAGGCTGACGGATCCAAGCAGGTCGGTCAGTCGCTAACGTTTCACCTAGACATAATAGATGCCGGTGAGCCTGCGATTCGGTTGACGCGTGTTTTTCGGCTGCCTGCTCAGCCAGTGAAGAAGCGCCGTCACGATTTGTACGATGAAATTACAATTGAAAACCTAAACCCCCAGCGACAGCGACGTGTTATTGTGTCGTATCGTGGCGGACTAGGCATACGGGCGGCTGATACGCGGATGGATGATCGGTTCGTGGATTGCGGTATTTATCAAGGTGAAGGGCTAGTCGTAGGCAGTAGGCTGGCGGCGGCTAAGGCTCATGGTAACGCGGGGGGGGCGACGTCACTCTTTTCACGCAGCGGCGAGAATAAAAATGCCCGACTATGTTGGGCGGCGACGGCGAATACATACTTTACATGTACCATCGCGCCGCAATCGATTACCGGGGAAAATCAGCCTGCTTATATCACGGAGGTTTCGGCTTACGACGTAGATGGCTTGATAGAAACGGCTGATGATGTCACGGTGAAATTTGTAACTCAACCGGCAGATCTGGGTGCGAAGCCGTTGACGTATCGTAGCGATATTTATGTGGGCGAGAAGGAATTCAACGGGTTCCGAAGAGTCGATTCCTATAAGAGTAGAAATTATTATTATCAAATCTCTCAGGGGTACGGCATGTGTACCTTTTCTTGGCTGGTTGAATTGATGATCTGGCTGCTGAATAGCCTGCATTTTGTGGTGCGGGATTTCGGCGTAGCCATCATTATTCTGGTGCTGATTGTGCGTACGCTATTGCATCCGATTACTAAAAAAGGCCAAGTAAATATGGTCAAGATGCAAAAGCGAATGCAGGAGATGGCTCCTAAGATCGAAGAGATTAAGCGGAAGTATGCCAACGATAAGACCCGCATGAACCAGGAGATGATGAAGCTGAACATCAATCCTGCAGGGCAAATACTAACGTGTTTACCTATGTTTATTCAGATGCCAATCTGGGTGGCGCTGTGGATTAGTTTGAGTAATAACATCTCCATGCGTCATGAAGGATTTTTGTTTACCTGGATACACGACCTGACAGCGCCGGATGAGCTATATAGATTTGCTCAATCGTTTACTATTCCGATTTTAGGATCGGAAATAACGGCATTTAATTTGCTTCCCGTATTGCTGGCTGCAGCGATGTATGCGCAGCAAAAGATGCAGCCTAAGCCCGCTCCCAACCCTAACATGAGCGATCAGCAAAAGCAGCAGCAGGAGATGATGCAGAAGATGGGCCCGATGATGTCCATTATGATGTTTGTCATTTTCTACAAAGCCCCCAGCGGGCTGACGCTTTATATTATGACGAGTTCGGTGTTTGGTACGATCGAGCAATTTCGAATTCGTAAACACATCCGAGAACATGAAGAGGCTGGGACGTTATTTAGTCCTAAGGAAAAAGCCGGGAAGGACGGCAAAGACAAAAAGCCGGGTAAGCCTTCTTTCTTTGAACGGATGCAGAAAGCCGCGACGGATGCTCAGCAAGCCCAACAGCAGCGATCCGGAAAGCCTAAGGGTCGCAAGCCATAGCGCAAGTTGCTTAGTTGTACGACACTTCTGCTAATACACGGGTAAGTTGTGACTTACCCATGCCACCCGATGCCTAAGCCCTTAATTCTGTGGTGCAACGATTCGTTCGGATATGGGCAGCATATGGTTGTACAGCTTATTTATCAGTTTTTTTCCTAGACCATGTCAAAAACACCCCTTACTAGCGCTAATACATAACGTAGCCATTAGTCCAGCGAGGGATTCTTGATCGCGAGCGGGCCTCCCCCGAAGCTGAAGTAGGGGGAATAGATGGCAATGTTGGAAATGCCACGTAGGCGTCGAAAAAGTGGAACTTTACGAGAATCCAGTGATGGCGGATAGAATGGTGAAGTTAGCTAACTATTTTGGTAAAGCGACTGCACTTTCCTGTTGTATTAGTGGTCGCCTGGTATTTACGGGAAACATTCGCATTATTATCTTGAATCCGGTTCGCCGGTTTGGTATATTGATGGGCTGATTGGATCACAGTTGATACTCCCCCGACTTGTGATGTTATCGTCTGCAGGTTTTCACTCCGCGCTTGTCGGTTGTTCGCGGCTCCTGTTACTTACATGACATCAGAGGGGAATGTAGAGGGTTGAACGTTTCGCAAGGTGCTGCGGGCGTTCATTTGGCCTATTTGTTTGGGCTACCGATCCCCTCGTTAATAATATACGCGGTACGGTACTTGTTTCCATCGTTGGAATAAGTTTCGAATGCGGGTGGTTGGACGTCGATTGGAATCGACAAATTCTTCCGAGTGTTTCCTACACACTGAGGAGATCGAAAATGTATATGTTGCGGACGAAGTTTGATAAGGGCGGTCGTCGTCGAGGTGCTGTACGTGGCCGACGTGCGGTTGGCCTAGTTTCAGTGGTCGCGGCCTTGGGCTTGGTCGGGTCTTTTGTCGCAGTAGCGGCGATCCAGCCAGCGGCAAGCACGATCTCATCTGTTGTACAATCGAAAATGGGTATCGCCCGCGATACGCAGTCTGATCGTATCCAGAAAAATATCATGCCAGAAGATTCATCCTGGATGGGAAACGGTAATTCCGGGCTTAGAAGCTCTGGCGTTGATCCAGGCCTGGATTATTGGGTAACGACTGACCCTACGGATATCACATTTGGCGGTGGAGACATCCCGGTCATACCTGCTGATTTTTTCTTTGCCGGCTCCCCGCCATTTTCCGGGACTGTGTGTTTGCAAGGTGTGCCGATTGATCCT
This sequence comes from Phycisphaerae bacterium, assembly GCA_029260115.1. Lineage (GTDB taxonomy): Bacteria > Planctomycetota > Phycisphaerae > UBA1845 > UBA1845 > JAJRPG01. The sequence goes on from JAJDDW010000091.1 coordinate 5,289, forward strand.
GGGAGTTTGGGTGATACGGACACGATCGTAGAACGACTGGACCCAGCGCCACTTCTTCCTGGACCTGATTTGATTCCAGTTGAGATGATTCAGCTCGAGCTCAAGAGTTGTTCTCCGATTGCGGTGACCGACACCAGCGGTTGGGTGCTGGAGGTTTCACTTGATCCTCTAACCCCATCTCTTGGCGCTATGACAATCGATCATAGCAACTCTCCTGATGGCGGTTTATTCTCCTCAAGCATACTGGTGTGTCCGATTCTTACGTTTACACCTGCTGGCGGCGGACCGTCGCACGTGTTGAATGATTCTGTCCCTGTTGGATGTATTCAACTGACTCAGGACACACCTCATTCTTGGTTGCATTTACCTAGTTCACCACCATTCCCGAATCAAGGACCGAATTTTTTTCCAACGCCGGAACCAAATGTAGAGATCCATCCGGGTGGTGCGGTTCATACCGTGATTCCTCCATTGCCACCTATTCCACTTCCACCGCCTGATTTATTTGCGGATTGGAGGCCGGTGCCAGTTGACCCAACACAATTGGGTGCCGCACAGGTGACGCTTGGAAATGGTGCCGCATATCCTCCAATTCCTGCAGGATTTTTTGGTGCAACTTCGAACGCCTTTCAGGGGACGATTCCTGTTCGTGGGACGGCTGTTTCTGTTCCAGATGGTCCGTCTTCCACGATACTTCAGCGTGATGATGATCCTCTTCAACTGAGTGATCTTCCAGGCTCAGCAGGATCCGTGCAGATTGAGCTAGTGGCATTGAGTCTTGTAAGTGTTGATCCTGTTCAGGTGACTCATAATGACGGATCTACATCACAATGGGCGATGGATGTCTTATTGCCTCCTGACCCACAAATTCCGGGATTTCTTAATGCTCAGAAGACGCACAACAATGGTGGTACATTTGATAGTTTCTTTGACGTAGCGCCTATCCTTTTGTTTACACGCGTAGGCGCGCCATCTGAAGTTCGGGTGTTATCAGGATTGCCATCTTTGCAGCTGCAAGTGCAAGGGGCGGATTGGGTACATACCGTCGATCCGGGATTGGGCATTGATGTTGATCCAGCCGCACTGTTTGTTCCTGGTGTGTTTGACGATGGTAGCGGTCCGGCTTCTGGCGTACCTGGCAATCAACAGGTTCGTATCGTACAGGCTGTGTCAACTGATGGGTTAACGATATTCCATTTTGTATGCCCACCACCGCCACCGCCGCCACCAGATCCACATGCAACCTGGGTAGATGCTGATCCTGCAGTTGGCGAACTTACCCATGTGGAATTTGGTAATGGTCCGGCTATTCCGCCTATTCCTGCTGATTTCTTTAATCCGGGTTCGGAGCCATTTATTGGCACTATTGCCATGCGTGGAAGTCCATTCGATGCCGCTGTAAGTAACAGTTCTGTGCTCGTGGCAAGGGTTGCAGACCCAGTCACGCCGGCAGACCCGGATGGCACGACGAGAACCGTTCAAACCGAAATGATTTCTATGTCTCTGCAGTCTGTAGAACCGATTATCGTAACATACTTGACTGCACCGCCTGAAATATGGTCGTTATCCGTATCGAATATTGGTTCGAGCGGTCTTGACGGCGTGAGAAGAAAAATTTCCAACCTCGGATCCAGCGGTTGTGACAGCGTCACGGCCACAAAAACACATGGCAACGGTGGAACGTTCTTCGGCGATTTCGAAATGTGTCCATTACTCATTTTCACGCGTGATTCTGATGGTTCACAACGTAGCCTGGACTTATGTGAGCCGGGTACATGTGATGATGGAAGTGCATGTAGTGCCCGCGCCCAAAACTGTCTAGGCAGTCATTGCGCAGGTACGACACAAACTTGCAGTTCCGACTTGGATTGTGCGGGATTGGGTGTTTCCTGTGATCCTGATATTTGTGTGTCAGATTCGGGTCCACTGACGTTTGATTTGAGTGGGGATTTTGTATTCAATGTTGATCCATCATTGGGCCTGATTATTCCTCCAGGCGCATTATGGACGGCTGGTGTTGACGGATCCAGTGGTGTGCAAGTCGTGTCGCCAGTATTGGCTACAACGCTCGATATCCCGCCGTCAGTTGGTCACACCGTTTGTCCACCATCCGGCGGTGAAGAATGCATTTATGAAATTATTTGTGTAGAAGGGGACTGTTCGACTTGTCCGGCTGCGATTGCTGGGAAATGTCGTGCTGCTTCCTGCCCCAATGCCACTTGCCCCAGCCTTTTAGGCCAATTCTCGCAGTGTAATTCAGGCGCTCCAGGAGGAACATGCTGTATCGAATTTGGTCCCGTGTTGTGTACAACGCCGACCAACGAACCATTGTGTCCTGCTGTAGGCCAGTGTACATGCTCGCAACAGAGTGGGGCGTTCTGCGAAGCCGATGGTACGTGCTGCGTTGGTGATGCTACTACTTGTAGCGGAACATTTGTCGGCGGAAATGATTGTGGACCGCTAGGGGCTTGTTGTGATGCTAGTGGCGTCTGTTCACTTGAACTGGAGAAATGTTGCCTAGGTACATGGCATCCACAAGATTGTCAGCAGCCAGAGGCCTGTTGCCTTCCTGACGCTGTAGGTGGTGTCATGTGTCAAGATTTGGATCCGCTATGTTGCAAAGACTTGGGCGGTAATCCGCAGGGTGCTGGATCGGTTTGTGATGCCGATGGAGACGGCACAGACGAAGCCTGTATTCCACCAGTATTTTGTCCGATCCCTAATACTCAAGTATGTGCAAGTCAGCAGCCTACAAACTGTATAAGTAGTGATCCGTTGACGCCGGATGTATGTCTACCTAATGCACTAACACTGCAATCCTTTAATGGTCAGCTTGTACCGGTAGCCGAGGTGAACGCTTGTTCATGTGAGACACCTGGCCAAGGATGCGGGCCTGTTCAAACTAGCCAATTACCAGGTGGTGGTATGGGCTTTAGATGTGATGGACCTTGTCCAGATCCAACGCAGCCTTGCTTCATTCATCTGAGCGGGGTTTCTGTAGGTGCTAATTACATAGAATTCTTCGGACCTGTTAAGGAAGTCATTACATGTGAATGTGCTGGTAATCCTGGTACTTGCTGCGAAGCTGGCACTGGCATTTGTCTGACGACCTTACAGTCTGCTTGCCCGGGTACCTGGTTTGGTGGTCCTTGTCAGCCACTTGAGCCTTGTTGCTTCGGTGACAATTGCGTCGATCTAGATCCACGATGTTGCGTGGCAGAAGGTGGCACTGTCCAACCTGCTGGCACAACGTGTAGTGCAGTTGATGAAGCGTGCTGCATGACTGATGCAGCAGGCGTTTCCACTTGCATTGATATGGATCCGTTATGTTGTCACGATCAGGGTGGTAATCCTCAAGGTGTGGGCACGACCTGTCTTAATATCAATGGGTGCGATAATCCTCCATTGGTGTGTCCTATGCTTGCAACGGATAACCTCTGCGCGAATCTGCAAGCAAGTGAGTGTCAAACGAATGACCCTGCATCGCCAGATGACTGTCGTGCTACATCTGTCAGCATTGTTCAAGATGCTACAGGGTTAGTGCTTCAGGCCAATACGTGTGCGTGTACAGGTGATGTTTGTGGTCCGGTTACGGCTATTCCTATTCCGGGCACGACTTCCTTTGATGTTTCGTGTGAGAATCTATGTCCGAATCCACCCGGAAATGAGCCTTGTTACCTTCATATAGGCGGAGTGTCTCAGGGTGTTTCAACGGCTGTTTACTCTGGTCCAATTAGTGATCTGACTTGCGGATGTGCGAGCAATCCTGGTTCTTGCTGTGAAATAGGCACAGGCATTTGCTTCTCAAGCTTGCAAGTTGATTGTCAGGGTACGTGGTTTGGTGGTCCATGTCAGACACCAGAGCCTTGTTGTCTTGGAAACAGTTGTGTTGATCTTGATCCACGCTGCTGTGTGGCGCAGGGAGGTACGGTTCAACCCGCAGGTACAACCTGTGATAGTTCCGGGGCTACGGAAGCTTGCTGTCTCACCGATGCGGCTGGCACCGTGTCGTGCCAAGACATGGATGCGTTGTGTTGCACCGACCAAGGTGGCAATCCGCAAGGTGTTGGGACGACATGCCTCAACATCAACGGTTGCATGAACCCTCCGCTAGTATGTCCGATGCCATCAAGTGATAAGCTATGTGAAGATTTACAAGCTATCGAATGTCAAACAAATGACCCTGCGACGTCAGATGACTGTCGTGCTACATCTGTCAGCATTGTTCAAGATGCTACAGGGTTTGTGCTTCAGGCCAATACGTGTGCGTGTGCAGGCGATGTTTGCGGTCCGGTTACGGCTGTTCCTATTCCAGGCACGACTTCCTTTGATGTGTCTTGCCAGAATAATTGTCCTGTTGGTGCTGGGAAGTGCGTGATACATATTGCTGGCGTTTCGACTGGAAATGTTTCGCAGTCATATTCAGGTCCAGTTAGTGATCTGACTTGTGAATGCGCGAGTGATCCTGGAACTTGTTGCGAAATTGGTACTGGCATTTGCTTGTCGAGTTTGCAAGCGGATTGCCAGGGTACATGGTTCGGTGGCCCTTGTTTGCCGCTAGAGCCATGCTGTTTTGGTGACAATTGTGTTGATCTTGATCCACGCTGTTGTGCAGCAGAAGGTGGAACGGTTCAGCCTGCAGGTACGGCTTGTGATCCTAGCGGAGCGCAGGAAGCCTGTTGTCTCAGCGATGCTGCTGGTGTGGTGTCTTGCGTTGATATGGATGCGTTGTGTTGTAATGACCAGGGCGGTAATCCGCAGGGCGTTGGAACCACATGCGTCAACATAAACGGTTGTAATAATCCTCCGTTGTTCTGCCCCATGCCACCAACGAATAAGCTCTGTAAGCAATTGCAGTTTACGGAATGTGATACGACTGATCCTACGACGTTGAATAATTGTCTTGCGACGTCGATAAGTATTGTTCAGGATGCCACGGGCTTGGTGCTACAGGCTAACACCTGTGCATGCGATCCTGGTGCATGTGGGCCGGTGACGGCTATCCCTGTTCCCGGTACACCGTTCTTTGATGTGTCTTGCGAGAATAATTGTCCTAATGCCAATGAGCCTTGCTTGATTCACATTGGTGGAGTTTCGACTGGTGCAGTTTCACAGTCGTACTCTGGTCCAATTAGTGATCTGACATGTGAATGTGCAAGTAACCCAGGTACTTGCTGCGAGGTTGGTACTGGCATTTGCCTGACAACCTTGCAAGCGGATTGCCAGGGTACATGGTTCGGTGGTCCATGTTTGCCGCTACAGCCATGCTGTTTTGGTGATAATTGTGTTGATCTTGATCCACGCTGTTGTGCAGCAGAAGGTGGAACGGTTCAGCCTGCGGGTTCGGCTTGTGATCCTAACGGTGCAACCGAAGCTTGTTGCATTGATGACGCGGCCGGTGTCGTTTCCTGTTTGGATATGGATGCGCTTTGTTGTGCCGATCAAGGTGGCAATCCGCAAGGCGTAGGCACTACATGTGTAAACATTAACGGTTGTGATAATCCGCCGTTGGTGTGTCCTATGCCAGCAACGGATAAGCTTTGTGAGATGTTGCAAGCGACGGAATGTATGACGACTGATCCGACAACGCCGGACAATTGTCAGGCGACATCAATAAGTATTGTGCAGGATGCAACCGGGCTTGTAGCTGTGGCTAATTCTTGTGCATGTGCCGGTGATACCTGTGGTCCAATTACGGCTAAGCCAATTCCTGGCACGCCGTTTGTGGATGTTTCGTGCCAAAATCTTTGTCCAAACGTGAATGAGCCTTGCTTGATTCACGTTAATGGTGTTTCGACTGGTGGCGCAGGTATATCGTTCATTAGTCCGGTTGATAATTTGACCTGTGAATGTGCGAGTAACCCGGGTGCGTGTTGTGATGCTTCAGGTTGTTCTGTGACATTGCAGGCGGATTGCCTAGGTACTTGGTTCGGTGGACCTTGTCTGCCGCCAGTTGCGTGTTGTCTTGGTGATTCATGTGTGGATATGGACCCACGTTGCTGCGAGTCGATCGGTGGCGTCCCACAAGCGGCTGGTGATACTTGTGCCCCTGCTGGTCAAGCAGAAGCTTGCTGCTTACCTAATGCGGTCGGTGGAACGGATTGTCGTGATATTGATCCACTGTGTTGCATAGAGCAAGGTGGAATGCCGCTAGGCTTAGGTTCAGCTTGTCTGGGCGATGCGAATGGTGACGGTGATGACGATGCTTGTGCACCAGGCGTATGTGAACCGACAACTGACAAACAAGCTTGTGAATCGGTTAATTGTCCAGATGGTCCAGCTGGCACCGTCGAAGCATGTCAACCACAATGCGTGACTTGGAATCCATTAACACAGAGCTACCAAATTACCGAATGCGACTGTAAGGGTACTGACGAGTGTCATGTTGATGTTACCCCAGTTGGTGGCCGATTGGATCCGGAATGTGTTGTCGTGGACGACGGTACGGGCACGGCTACTTTGCCGCCTCCGGGTTGTCCATACCTGAGTCCTGATGAGTTCCATATGATTGTGGAAGGTTTGCCACCAAATACTGAGATTATAGCTGATACGATTCATACTGATTTTATGATTCGAGTCTCTGAACCTGGTGGTAATCTTGGTGGTCGAAGAGAAGAATTTAATTCGACGCTGATAATGAACATGGTGGGAACAGGAGACTTAGACGGTTTTGCAAGAATGATTGCTATACCTGCATTGAGCGAGGTTCACACTGGGCCGCGCGTATTGGGCGATCCAGTACAAACATTCCCAACGGACATGTTCAGACTAGAAGGGCAGATCTTTGGTGATCCTGACTTTGATGTACTGATCGTTCGTGCTGGAAATGCGTTTGGATTACCGAGTCCTGGTCAGACAATGTTAACACTGCGTGGCGATGGTCAATGGACTGTCGACAGTTTCTTCGATGTATTCTATGAAATCGAATTCCAAGGAGCTCCGGGCAGCGTGTTAAGCGGTATGAGCGGGACCACGCGCGGTGTTGTACAGATGCAAACCGGTTCTTCGCCTACATGCGTTGGTGGTTGTCCTCCAGGCAAGATTTGTCTTGGCTCAAAGGGCATGAATGCGGACGGTACCATCGACGTGTGTTGTCAATGTGTGAGTCTAGTGGCTCCAAATCCTGTACCAGCGCCGCACGATGTATCGAAGGACCGTTACATCTCCATCAACCCGGCCACCAATGGTGGTAATGCCGTAGCGCATCGCGTAACTCGGGCTGGATCATCGACGCCTTGGTATGTTAGCTGTGCATTGCAGGATGCTGGCGCTGCAGGCAAACTTGGCTTACTCGTTCCTAATCCAGAGTTCTGTGTGTGGGTCGATCCAGTGATCCATGTTCGCGGTTGCGAAATCGTGCCGGGCAATACATACAGAGTTGAATCGACACCGGACAATGTGACGTTCTCGTTGCCATTGTCGGTCGATACAACACCCGTGCCTTCGCCACGAGAGTATGGTGATCTTGGCGGAAGTTTGGTGGGTGGCGTATGGACGGCTCCTGACACACTTGTGACTGCCCAAGATATTGTCATGGTAGTCCAAGCATTCCAGCTACTTGCGAATGCACCACATGTTTCGCGTGTCGATACTGATGGTAAGACTCCAAACGGTATCATTGCTGGTAACGATATCCTACGCGAGGTCTTGGGATTCGCTGGGCAGCCATTTGGAGTTGGTGTGACGGGATGTCCAACTGGTACTTGTGTACCAAGTTGTCCGTAGCGGATAGCTTGAGTGTATGATGTAATTTAGTCTTGCGGGGCGGCCTAAACGGGTCGCCCCGCTTTTTTGATATCACCCCATTCCACATTGTGTCGGGTCATCCAAGGTTAAGCACTAGCGGCCAAGGCATCCTGGCTTACAATCTTCGTCCATGAGTGCCGCCGTTGCGACGATTATCTGCTTCGTTTTGTATGGATTGGGATACCATTTCTATGCGGGATTTTTAGCGCAGCGCATATTTCGCCTTGATGCGGACCGGGTAACGCCCGCACATGCCCAGCGCGATGATATCGACTACATCCCTACGAATCGTTTTGTATTATTTGGCCACCACTATGCTTCGATTACTGGCTTAGCGCCGATGCTGGGCCCCGCCGTCGCGGTTATCTGGGGCTGGGTTCCCGCGATGTTATGGATTGTCTTCGGGGCAATTTTAGTAGGATGTGTACACGATTTCAGTGCGCTAGTCCTGTCCATGCGTGCCAAAGGATTGTCAATTGGAAAAGTAGCTGAGGGCGTCATCGGTCGGCGGGCGAAATTTTTGTTTCTTGCCCTGATATTTTTTGGCGTTGCCTTAGCCATGGGCGTATTCGTTTACATTATATCGATTTTATTTCAGGCTGGGGCTGATTTTGATCCGAACAATTTGGCGGCTGCGAGAACGTCGTTCCCCTCGGCTGCCTTGCCGTCCGGCGCGTTGATGATCTTAGCCATGATTCTTGGCGTATTGCTATACAAATTCAATTTCCCGTTGGCTCCGACGACGTGCGTGGGTTTTGTGTTGCTACTCGTTTTCGTATGGTTGGGCATCCAATATCCGACGATGGGCTTCCCGCGAGAATGCTGGCCAGTGCGAACGGCGTGGATGTGGATACTGTTGGCCTACGCTGCCTTGGCCTCGGTGTTGCCTGTTTGGAGTTTGCTTCAAGCGAGGGATTTTCTTAATTCGCTTTTGTTGTATCTAGGTTTGTTGAGTGCTTACGTTGGCTTTTTTGTGTTAGGGCCGGAGTTTTCCGCGCCGGCTTTTGATGCTCATCCTGAAGGTGCGCCTTATGTTTTTCCATTTGTTTTTATTGTGATCGCCTGCGGGGCAGCCAGCGGTTTTCATGGCCTGGTTTCTTCTGGTACGACGGCCAAGCAGATGGACCGTGAGACGGACGCGCGCTTCGTGGGGTATGGCGCGATGATTGGCGAATCTCTGTTGGGTTTGCTGGCCGTGTTGGCTTGTACCGCTGGGATGGATTCGGCTGATGCCTGGCACATAGCGTATAAAGATTGGGCGACTATTCAATCCGACCTAGCCCACAAGCTCGGCGTGTTCATCGTCGGTACCAGTAGTTTTATTGAGGCGTTGGGAGTCGACAAAAATTTAGCGGCTGGTTTTATCGCGGTTATCGTCGTTTCGTTTGCGTTGACCACGTTGGATTCAGCTACACGACTGCTTCGCTTTAATGTATCAGAGATTGGCTCATCACTTGGCCTGCGGGTTTTAGAAAACCGATTTCTAGCGACAGCGATAGCCATCACGGCCATCTGGTTTTTTGCGCGTTATGAAATAAACGGCAAAGCGGCCGGGCTTGTCTTGTGGACTTTATTCGGAATTACCAACCAGTTACTAGCCGGGCTGACGTTGTTGGTAGCGACGCTATATTTATCTCAGCGAAAAAGGGCTATTGTATATACGGCGGTCCCGGCGGTTTTTATTTTGATAAGTACATTCACGGCTATTATTCAAAAGTTGATGGGATTCTGGCGGGCGGAGCAATGGCTATTGCTAGCCGTCGGCGGTGCGCTTTTGGTTATGGGGGTTTTGATAATTGTCGAATGCGTGAGGGCATTTATGCGCAAAACATCAACGACTGATGAAAATGTTTTTATTGAAAAGATAGTTTAAGCGTCTTGCGGAACGTGATGAAATTATGAAACATGATCGAGGCAATACTATCATGAATCGTAGACAAGGCCATCTTAGTTACGCAGACCAGCCCGGTCTATTGGATCGCGTGTTCTCGCTACTTGATCTCGCATTTCCTGGTTTGCCAGATGGTGCACGTATGCTTGAGCCGCTTGGTCTTCGGTGGGATCATGCCTCAACACCATTTCTGGTCATCGAGGATGATCAGATATTATCGCATGTTGGTGTTCTGGAAGTTCCTATGTTTTTGGATGGGGTTGAGAGATTGGTGGGGGGCATTCATGCCGTTTGCACGCATCCACGTCATCGTCGGCGGGGGTACTTTCGTCTGGCGATGGAAGAGGCGCTGGCCTGGTGTGATGAGCGGTATGCGACAACCTTGCTAATAGGCGGGCCTCCCCAGTTGTATGAGCCTTTCGGGTTTCGTGTGGTGCATGAAAGTAGGTTTGTGGCGCCGGTGGAAAAGCCTGCGAAAGCGTCAGGTAGAAACAGTCTTCGACGGCTCGCTTTGGATCACCCGGCTGACCTTTGCATACTGCATCGATTGCTTGACAATCGTGCGCCGATCTCGCGCCATCTTGGTGTTGTTCGTGAGCGAGCTGTATTTCTTTTCACTCAAGGGGCGCAACCGATGTGGTATGCTGAGGATATAGACGCCATCTTTTGCATGCAAATTGCCAGTGAAACGCTTTGCATTTACGACCTTGTGGCTACTCGTATTCCGACACTCGATGAGGTCTTGGAATGCATAGATACGCCGCTTAAACAGGTGGAGGTGTATTTTATACCTGACCAACTTGACACCTGGCTGACATCCCAACGGCACATGGTGGACGAAGATAGTTGGCTAATGGCACGAGGAGATTTTCCGGATTTCGGAGGTGGCTTGATGTTGCCAAGATCATGTCGCTTCTAACAACTACGCGCGAACCACAGATAATAGAGATGCGGGGATTTCAGGAAAACAGGGTGGCAAGCAACGGTTTTTAGTTAACGGCGTTGGGTGGCATGCCCAAGCCTCTAGGCGCGGGCATGTTAGGACATGCATGGCACCGGATCTGAGGCTGACGCTCTTACGCCCATTCCATACCCGCGCAATAGGCTTGGGCATGCCGCGCGACACCCGACCGAATAAAGGGCTTGGAATTGAATCAGTGGTGCGATAAGATTTTGATATGTTGAATAAGCGAGAGGATAGTCATAGCGACTTTGATGAAACCGCAGACATGGTCATATGCGGCGATTTTCCGTGCATTGTTTGTAAATATAATTTGCGAACGCAGCCTACGATCGGGAAATGCCCTGAATGTGGATCCACCGTGAGTCAATCAGTTGAAGCACACATACGATCAGCGGTAGAGCTTGCACGATGGAAGCCATTGCGTTGGCGTATCATTACGAAACGTATTTTACTGAGCAGTATCGTTCTTTATAGTCCAGGGATTATTTTTTTGCTGGCTGGCATGTTTGGACAAATTGATAACATGCTGCTAGCTATATTGTCTACTCCAGTTCTGTTTCCTGCCTTGCTGTTAAGCCTAAGCGGTGGAATTCCAGAAGTAGTATTAGGTATATTAATGCCGATTTTGTCATTGTTGTGGTTATACCTGGTAACTGTCTACATGATCCGCCTGGAACGCCGATCGAAATGGACGTGGCCGATTCTACTGTTGTTGTTCTGTATGTCGCTGGCAAGCTTGCTATGCACGTATATCATGGCTTTGTTGCACAGTGGCGGGTAGTCGACATGCCGAGTTCGCTGCCCGGAGGTGATGATGACTCTCAGCATGATGGAACGTAGATGGCCCTGGTTCTGAGGCCTAGCATGACGCTTACCGACGCCTATTCCATGCCCGCGCTTTCAGCTTGGGCATGTCACACAGATGTGGTATTGTAAGATTGGATAACGTCTCGCATCCGCGCGGGCTTCAGGCCCGCGGATCGTCTTTTTGGAATAAACTTTAATGACTTCGCACGCGTCGATCTTTTGTGTCTGCTAGATATCTTTTAAGTAGATTCGTTAATCGAACGACTTCGCGTCGATTGCGCTGGGCTACGAAAGTGCCCTTCACCTCCGCGCGACGGAAGACGGGGATGCCGCCGCTGCGAATGTTCAATACGGCCTGTCCGATAGAACCGCGCACAATATCCTTCTTCTTGTAATGTCTAAAATGAGTGGAACCAATTCCGGCATAGATTGATACATTGGCTCCGTCGACGATAGCATAGGTGATGTCGCCGCTGATTTGACCTTCTTCGGATGAAGTCTGCGCGTATCGACTTAGCCAAATGCTTTGAATGTGAACAATTTGCTCGATGGAGCGGTTCGGATTGCCCTCGGCTGGTACTTCTTCGCGTAATACCACATCAAGTTCGCCGGCGCTGTTGATGTCATAGTAGACCTGAGTAAAAGGCTGGACGTATTGGACTACCCGGCCATCGTCACGATAATCACGAATGTGCAGTGACGTCCCAGCTTGTTTACAGCCTACAAGCGATAATACACAGGCGAACAAACACGCTAGACAAACAAGCTTGGCTGATCGATGGTTCGAGAGATGATTTTTCATAGTTACTCGTTGGATCTGTAACTCTTTTCAGCCGCGATTACGGGAATAGGTAAACTGACTTCACCGCTCACGTATTCGAAGCGTTTTCACTTATGTGGCCATAGTAAGCCTGACAAGAACGGCATGAAAGGGCTGCACGTCGTTGTCAAAATTACTCTGGTCTCACCTACGCCGCTCAACATAGCCCTTAAGGTTTTTATCGTCAATTGGTCACTCATTGGAGTAAAAGTACTTCAAATTGACAATGGTTGATGGAAAGTTACGTGTTTTTGGGTAATTGGCGATTGAGTAACACCGATTGGTTTCTATAATGCCCTCTCGTCTGGCTGGCTAGCTAGACTGATGATAGGGCGACGCTTGGTGTCGCAGGTACGAAGTGAAAAGGGTTATGCCGGTGGTGTTGCAACACGAAAATCAGAGGCACTGGCGACTTGGCGTCGTTTCTTATCTGAATGCCAAGCCACTCATTCCTGGCTTGGAGTCTGACCCTCAATGTACGCTAAGATTCGATGTGCCCGCTCGCCTGCCGCGGTTGCTTAATGATGGTGAGGTCGATGCCGCGTTGGTGCCTGTGATTGACTTATTTTACTCAGCCCACGAATGGCAAGTTATTTCCAACGCCTGTATTGGTTGTGACGGCGAAACTTTTACCGTCCGTGTATTTTCTCATGCCCCGGCTGAGGAAGTGACCAGCCTATGCGTGGATGGTGATTCGCATACCTCTGTGTGTCTGGCTAAGGTTCTTTGGCTAGAACATTTTGGTTGTAAATTGAAGACGGTTCCTTACGAGCCTGGCAAACCTGTGTCGCGCGATACGGGTGTGCTGCTCATCGGCGATAAAGTTGTTACGGGTAGGCCGACGGAATTCGAGCACGAAATCGATCTAGGCTCATCATGGAAATCGTTAACCTCGCTACCATTTGTATTCGCGGCGTGGGTTGCGGCTCGTGATGCAGATTGCGAAGTGTTGGCTGAGAAGCTAAACCGTGCGCGAGATGCGGGGGTGAAATCAGCTGAGTTAATTGCCGCAGATTATGGTCCTGGCATGGGCTGGCCTGTACACCTTGCCACGAGATATCTTACCAAGCGAATAAAATATACCATCGGTCCTCGCCAAAAAGAGGCGATGCAATTATTTCATGAGATGGTTCAACGGCACGAAATTATTCCTGATAACCAGACGTTGGTGTTTGCATGACACAAGTACTTTCTCAAAATTCAAGCCATCGGACATCGCGCCTGACCGAGCGAGAAGCGATGGACCTATACACGACATGTTCCATTCACGAGTTGGGCCGACGGGCACATGAGGTGACGTTGCGACTTCATCCTGAGAACTACCGCACGTATGTCGTCGATCGCAATATCAACTACGCAAATTACTGCACGGCGAAATGTATATTCTGCAATTTTAAGGCTGACCCGCCGGGGATGGATACCGGCCGAACCGACTTGCCGTCGGGTTACGTGCTAAGCTTGGAAGAAATTGGGAGCAAGATTGAGGAGTTGCAAGCTATCGGCGGTACGCAGGTGCTCATGCAGGGGGGCTTGGTTCCAGCCGAGATTCTGCCGTTTGGTTGGTATCTCGATTTGCTGCGTTTTATCAAACGCGATTTTCCTGGAATCCATATCCACGCTTTTAGCCCGCCCGAAATCCATGCGTTTCATGAGATGTTTGATATGAGTGTGCGGGATGTTTTGCTGAGATTGCAGGATGCTGGCTTGGATACTGTTCCGGGCGGTGGGGCGGAAATTTTGGTCGATCGCGTCAGAAATAAGATCGCGCAAGGTAAGACGACGGCTGATCAATATCTGCATGTGATGCGTGAGGCCCACAAAATCGGCATGAAAACGAGCATCACGATGATGTTTGGGCACATCGAGACGATTGAGGATCGGATAGAACACCTTCGGCTCATTAGAGATTTACAAGACGAGACAAGCGGGTTTACCGCTTATATCAGTTGGACTTTTCAGCCCGGCGGTACGCCGCTAGGCCGGGTAAAGCAATTTCCAGCTGAGTATGAAGGCCTGCCCGATGGTCAACATCTTATGCTAGCTGATGCTGACGAATATCTGCGCATGACTGCGCTGGCGAGAATTTATCTAGACAATATTCCCAATTTGCAGTCGAGCTGGGTGACACAAGGGCCAAAAATCGGGCAGCTTGCCCTATATTTCGGGGCCAATGATATGGGTTCGGTCATGATGGAGGAGAATGTCGTGTCTGCAGCGGGGACAACTTTCGAGCTGAACGAGAAAGAAATTAGACAAATCATCACCTCGGCTGGCTGGCAACCGCAAAAACGCAATTGCTACTTCGAGGGAATCTAGAAGCTATTCAGAAAAATGGCGCTTGCGCATTTCGTTTGTGCCAACGCACAAATGTTTATTGTCAAGTATCTTTTTTTTTCTGGTAATTCGTGTGCACATAATGTTACAATGCGAGATGCGGCTGGCGTGGTGTGTGGTTCGGGCTTGGTGTTGGTTTCTCCATGGGGTTTGGCTTTGTTAATACAACATACGAGGTGGCCAGGAGGTTCGCGTGAGGTTTTGGTTGACTGTTTATAAGCCAAAGCATCGTAATAAAGCTCGCTAGCGATGGTGGGCCGCGTCTGCATGAGGCTAGTGAACGGGACGTCGTTGGTAGGTGACTACTTGCCATCACAAATCGATTGACACAGTGCTGTAGGATTGTAGGTCCACGATTGAGATTGGATGCTGTTTGGCAATTAGCGAGAAATGATTTTGCCCTTTCTACAAAGGCTGGCGCGGAAGATGTGTTTTTGTGGGAACATTGCGACCGCGTAGCAAAACTATCCTTATCGCTGACTACGATCGTTAGTGAGCGAAAACGCCCGCCGGATAAATTTGCCGTAGCGGCTTCCTCGCTTTATCACAATGCCGCCTGGGCCGCGCTTGTCCGAGAGGATGGCGTCTGTCGATCACATATTTTGACCAGGCCATTATCGCCTAACCAGCTAGAATTAAGTGTCGAGGCTATGAATAAGGCGCTGCGTGGTGTGTTGGTCAAGGAAACATTGGCCCGTGCAGAGTTGGCTATTTTGAGCATGGATGATCGTCGTCACGATTGTATCGAGGGGATGATTCTTGCAGATGCTGAGGAACTGGAAAAGTTTAGCCTTGCCTCGATTTGGTCGTGCGTGCGAAAAGGGCTGATCGAAGGTCGTGGCCTAGGATCGCACGTCGAGACTTGGCATCGGCAAGTGGAATACCAATATTGGACAGCGAAACTCTCTGACGGATTCTTTTTTGAGGAATCAATCACTTTAGCGAGGCGCCGGCTTGAGAGCTATCAAGCATTTATGGAAACGCTTGAAAAACAGCTTCACCATCAAGATTTGTCTATCCATGATGGCGCAGCTTGTGAGGCTCGCGCTTCCGAAGTTGTGCGCGAGTAATTTATGATTTTCTCCGTCAAAAAATTATGGAGCCCATTCGGGAATTAATTTTCGCATCATGCCACCGCCTTCGTCATTCCCGCATACCGGGAATCTCATCCGGTGCATCGACGGGCTAAAACTGGATTCCCGCCCGCGCGGGAATGACGGAAAAACGGGGCTTTGCAAATTCCGCAAAACGCCAGTTTACTGCTCAATTGGATTAGCTGGTTTGTACGTAGCGGGTTAGAACAGCCAACACCGAGAATCGAACTCGGAACCTCAGCTTTACGAAAGCTGCGCTCTACCAATTGAGCTATGTCGGCGTCGCTTGGCCTGCGGAATGCGATAATAATCGCACACGCCTGTATTAGGCCAGCTATTTTGTAAGGTCGCAGGCCTTAGTCGTCAATATCTTCGTGGCGATGTCATCATCTATGGCGTGCTGAATTTGTACCAAATTTCGCGGCAAACCGATCCCCAGCTCGACGGCTGATTATGACCTGTACTACCGTCGATCCAGCGCGAACCGGCTGACCTTATCGTAGGTGGTAGCGAGGAACCCGATCAGCGGGAAGCCCGCCCGCTCAAACGGTGAAGGCCCTAGTTTTTCTAACACCGCAAGCGGCGATTCAGGCGGTTCTACCTGGATGTTGATGTCGGCTAAGCCCTCGCCCGCGAGCCAAAAAGGATGCGTCGTTTCCTCCAGCGGAGGCGACGCTGGGAAAATCGTCGGCACGATATGCAGCGTCTGGGCTATCGGTTGAGCTTCATTTAGTGATTGATCCATGTTTAGTCCTCTCCAACCGCATCGCGAGACAGCACGAACAAATCTCGCAATGCTTCGGTGGTTAGTTCTGTGATCCAGTCCTGGCCACTGCCGATGATTGAGTGGGCGAGTTGACGCTTCTTTTCCATCATCGCAGCGATGCGTTCTTCCAGCGTACCGATACAAACAAATTTGTGAACCTGCACCTGCCGGGTTTGGCCAATGCGGTGCGTACGATCCGTGGCTTGGTCTTCAACGGCAGGATTCCACCATCTATCGTAATGAAACACATGGCTCGCGGCTGTTAAGTTCAAACCAAAACCACCGGCTTTGAGCGATAGTATGAGGATCGATTCTTCCGACTTATCGGATTGAAATCGCTTGATGATCTCGTCTCTATTTTTACGAGACGTGCCGCCATGAAACAAGAGTATGGGAGATTGCAACTTGTCACGCAGGTGGCCCTCTAGCAGCTCCGCCATTTTTCTGAATTGGGTGAAGACGACCGCTTTGTCACCTTCTGCTATAACTTCTTCGAGCATTTCCGTGAGCCGTTCGCACTTGCCGCTACGCTGTGACATGGACGAGCCATCTTTCAATAGCTGGACCGGGTGATTGCAAATTTGTTTTAATTTGACCAGCGTTGCAAGGATCAGCCCGCGTCGCTGAATCCCCGAGGTCATATCGATCTGGGTCATCATTTCATTGACCGTAGCTTCATAAAGACTAGCCTGCTCGCGCGTAAGGTTGCAATAGACAGTCATTTCGTTCTTTTGCGGAAGGTCTGGCAGGATCGTCGGATCCGATTTCAGTCGCCGCAATACGAACGGCCGAATGAGCTGGCGCAGGCGATGCAATCGGTCTTCCTCGCGGTGACGCTCGATTGGAACCGCAAATAGTCGACGGAAATCCGTGGGCGAACCTAAATATCCGGGATTGAGAAAATCCATAATCGACCAAAGCTCGCTCAGACGATTTTCAACTGGCGTGCCGGTCAGCGCGATTCGATGCAACGCAGGCAGGGCGCGAACCGCTTGGGCCTGCTTCGCAGCATAGTTCTTGATATTCTGGGCTTCGTCCAGCGTGATGCGATGCCAGGGTACTCTCTGGAGCGTCTCCCGGTCGCGATGGGCTAAGCCGTAGGTGCTCAGCACGACGTCCATGCGACTGACCTCATCGATGAAAGCGTCTCCAGTTAGTCGATCCATCCCGTGATGCACGAGCACATTCAGCGTTGGTCCGAACTTGGAAAGCTCGCGTTGCCAATTTCCCACCAGGGACATTGGCACCAACAGCAGTGTCGCGCGGGTCGTGGCGTCCTTGTTTCGTTCGTGCAATAGCAGAGAAATGAGTTGGATCGTTTTTCCCAGGCCCATGTCATCAGCTAGGCACGCACCAAGTCTAAGCTCGGCCAGGAAGCTTAGCCATTCTAAGCCGCGTAATTGATAGGGGCGTAGGGAGCCCTCGAAATTGGCCGGAGGTTCCAGCGGTTCAATGCGTTGATTGCCTTCGGTGGCATTAAGAAACTCGTCTATCCAACCGCCTGCGCGAAGCCCACCGACCGGTAGGCCTAGTTCCATATCGTCGGCCATGTAACTGGCCCGAAGCGCTTCCAGCAGGGTCATTTTTCCCGTTGCCTGCTTTTCAAGAAACTGCATGGCCCGCGCCACGTCGCCGGGGTCGACTTCCGTCCATTGTGATCCCAGCTTGACCAGCGGCGTTTTAGCATGGGCTAGTGCGGATATATCTTCAAGGGAGATTTCATCATCCCCCAACGCAACCCGCCAGTTATACGAAACGAGCGCGTCTAGCCTCATGTGTCCTTTGGCGACGGCCGAGTTTTGATCGTCAGGCTCTATGTCGAGCATGAGGTGCAATCTTGATCGCGTGGAGCGCCACCATTTAGGAAGCCACACTGAAAAGCCTTCAGCCTCTAGCAGCGGCGCGGCGTCGCGGAGAAATTGATACGCTTCTTCTACCGTTAGCGCGCATGAGACTGGACCATCCGGTTCTGCGCAATCCGCGAGTGGTGGAAAAAAACGTGCCGCTCGTGTGACATCCTCTCGTAATTGTGTTGCGCCCAAATCGAAAGGGCGGGGCAAAATGGTTGGATCGTCGGACATGCCAGTAGATAACATATCCGCTTCGATAATGAGCGATTTATCGTCGCAGGCTTGCATGTAAAGTTGTAAGATCCATACAGGATCAGTCGTTGCAGCTTCCATGTCTTCATGGCTCGGTGGTGCTAGTTGAAAACAGGTTCGACAAGTGCGCTGCTGTCGTTGAGGATCCAATTTGGAAACCCACGGCTCAATTTTATTGTGTATGGTCGCGCAGTCAGCCAGCGATGCTGTGATCCATGCATTGGAATGGACTAACGATCGTAGCCAGGGAATTTGCAGAGATTCACTTTGCTGACCCCGCTCATGGATTGCGTGCGTGAGCGGGTCGTCTTGCATGCAGCGTCGTACCAGGGCGTCGACCGTTCGCCAGAGAAAACTTTCGACAAGGTTTGACGCTTGATGCGTATCGTCTTCATCCTCCATCGCCCGGCACACAGGCGGCATGCTCTCGATAAAACACCCCAGCCGATCAGCGGTATGTTTGTCTTGAATGAAAACGCGCCAATAACCACGACATCGCCCATCCCCCGTGCGATGCACGGCGGGGACAAATTGCTGCTTGGCAAGTAGTTCGAGCACTAGCTCCGCCACCCGTGACCAATAGGCGTAGGAATCACCATACGCTAGCCAGCCGCTCGCTAACTTTGGTGTTTTAGCCAAGAAGTCGATAGCGTCCGCCGGGCCAAACACAATGGATTCGATCGTGTGCGTTTCAAAATTGTCAGCCTGAAGAAATTCTTCGGATTCATCGTTCCACCATTTGCTACAGGAACCGACTAGCTCGCCACGAAAATAAGGCAGTCGTAGTGATAGCTCGTTTTGCGTGGCTGATGCAAGAAGAAGCGTGTCCCAATACTCGCCCAACTGATCTATCAATTCGGACGCGGTGATTGAGAAGCTGTTGTCCGTGGGCGAATTAGTTGGTGGCGTTTCATTGAATACCGGCGTTGCATAGACACGCTCACCCCAAACGTGCAGGTGACCGTGGAACCAGATGGCATGAAGAACTGTCTTATCTTGCTCAATAATCAAAGCGATTAATTCCCCCAAAGGTCATTAGCCGCCGCCCGTTTGCGGCGAATCGTCCATCCTATCCAGACTCGGGCTGACGTAAAGCACCTATCACTTAAAAATAGGTGAGATCGTGGAGAGCTGGAGGATCAAGTAGGGGTGAGCGGGTGATTATTCAGCGGTCTGATGACGACGGGATGAATGAAAATTCGATCCGAAAGGCATTTCCCCTCAAGGGAATCGCCTCTAGCTGTAAAATAATCAAAGAGTTACAGATGAAATCAGTGCCCAGCGACGCCTCAATGCCTGAAGCAGAACCGACGACGTCAAGAATAGAGCCATCGCTGGGAAGATCGCCAAACGAGACACCCGCAACGAGGGCCGATCCGTTAAGATTATCTAGGACTAGATTCTGTGAAATGGCCTCTAGCAGCCGGTTACTACCTACGCCCAGCACGCGACCACAGGTTAATGTGAGTAGCGAAGAAGACGATTGACCTGGCAGCTGTAACTGGTCTTGATCGGTTGAAAATTGCACAATGTCCGGCTGGCTTTTTTCATCGGTTGGGTCAAACGTGCCCAACGTGAGCACGGCTTGGTTGGGCGTATTGTTCAAAATGACTACTTGAATCGTACCACGGTCGCCAGCTACTGATCCACCGAAGCTTGTGAATAGGTTGTCGCAACCACCAGCTAGGCAGAGAAGAATCGAGCATACTAAAATCGCCACAAAGTTTTTGCGTCGAGGCCACCGCGATAAAATACATGAAGCAACGATATCAAGTCTCCTCAGTTTAGTATCCGGGTATCATACGCCATCTTCTCGTATCGGATCACTATTACATCAACTGTTAACGTCTAGCCCTTAACTTTAGGCACGTGACATTGCTTATGACGATACCAACGTCAACTCGTAAGCCTGGTCGCATCGCAGGCACGTGGGAAAATCTTCAGCTCGCGTAAATCCATACCGTTCGTACATAGCTATCGCTTCGACCAATTTACTCGAAGTTTCTAGCACTATACGCAGGAACCCTTGCAGTCTTGCCTTATCTAACGCTCGGTCGAGGAGTTTTTTCCCTATGCCCTTACCCCGACACGCAGGAATTAAATACATTTTCCTCAATTCGCAAGTTTGCTGATCGAGTGGATATAGGCCAACCGTACCGACGATTTTGTTTTCCGCATCGACGACCACGTCAAAACTTCCGCCCCGAGCCATGTAATTCCCCTCGATGTCGGCAAGGTCTGCGTCAACGCCTTCGTGCTCAGCCATCAAGCCGTATTCTGCCAAGATCGAAAAAATAACTGTGCGTATATCAGCCGTGTCTTGATTGGACGCCTGTCTGATTTCCATTGACATAATATACCTCCTTTTGCAATTCCATGAAAATGGCCGCCAATACAACGAAATTCCGTACGGGCAAATTTGAGCGCTCGCCGTCGGGGAGCTTTCGAGCTAATGTATGTTTATTATGACTACTGTTCTAGGTATAGAAACTTCGTGCGATGAAACTGCGGTAGCCGTCGTTGATGATGGCATAACCGTGCGAAGCAATATCGTAGCTTCTCAGATCGAATTGCACCGAAAGTATGGCGGCGTCGTGCCCGAAATCGCCTCGCGTGCTCATATTGAAAACCTCGATACCATCGTCCAAGATGCGCTCGACAAGGCCGACTGCGAGCCAAGCGACGTGGATGTCATCGCGGTTACCAACAGGCCCGGCCTGGTACCCGCGCTGCTTATTGGTGTGACCGCAGCTAAAACGCTTAGCTGGGCCTGGCAGTGTCCGTTGGTTGGCGTCGATCATATTCATGCTCATGCGTATAGTCCGGCTATTGGTTTACCTCAGCCCCCTTGGCCCGCGGTCGCGTTGATTGTCTCTGGTGGTCATACCTCTCTTTTTCGCGTCGAAGGCCCGGCTGATGTCCATTTGCTCGGCGCGACGTTGGACGACGCAGCCGGGGAAGCTTTTGATAAGGTGGCTACGATACTTGGTCTGCCATATCCTGGTGGGCCTGCGATCGAGCAAACAGCAAAAGAGGGCGACGCCAAAGCGGTTGATTTTCCACGCACAATGCTCAAACGTGATTCGCTTGATTTTTCCTTCTCAGGCATCAAGACGGCAGTCCGCTATCACATTCATGGACACGGTAAAATTAGTGGTGGCCTAGAAAAATGTTCGCCGTCTGACATCGCCAACGTCGCGGCTTCGTTCCAACAAGCCGTGGTCGATGTACTCGTCAACAAGGCTATGTTAGCCGTCGCGCAAACTGGCTTATCTAACGTAATTCTCGGTGGGGGAGTCGCGGCTAATAGTGTGTTGCGAGGCGCATTAGAAGAGGCTTGTCGTAATCGCGCCCTGAACTTTATCGCTGCACCTTGGGCGTACTGCACCGACAACGCAGCCATGATAGCTGCATTGGGTTATCATATGTGGCTACGAGGGAAAACCGCAGGCCTCGATTTGGATGCCTTGGCGAACAGTTCAACCCGCGTAGTTTGATTCGATATGATTCGGCATCTTCCGTCATTCCCGCGCAAGTGGAATTGGATTGTCGCCACCGACTATCCCAATCTAAAATAGCCGTCGCGAATCCATAAGAATACAAATAGGCCCATCATTACGCGCGTCGACAGCCATGTGATTACCGAACGATCCTTTTTCGATTTGAACACCCTTATTTCGCAGACCTTCGCAAACCAAGCCATACAAGATCACCGCACGGTCTGTCGGCGCAGCCAAGTCAAAACTAGGGCGTCGGCCACGACGTACGTCCGCTTGCACGGTAAACGCGCTTACGATCAGCATCTGTCCACCGAACTGGGTCACATCCAAATTCATCTGCCCAGCGCTATCTTCGAAGACCCGCATATGTCGAAGTTTGTCTACCATATAGGCAACGTCGTGTTCGCCGTCATCGCGTTCGACGCCAAGGTACACGAGTAGCCCTTGACCGATGGAGCTGCAAACTTGTGCGCTAACGGTGACGCTAGCGTGATGGACTCTTTGAACAACGGCTCGCATGAGTTCTCTCCAACGTAAGAACTAATTCTATTGATTGTATGGTGTTCGAAACCATCAGCTTTCACAAACGAATGTCGATTGACCCGAATGTAGCACTTGAATCAGTCATAAGAGGCGTTTGACTCGCTGGCTATTCAAGAGGGTGACCTCGTAAAAAACTACCTTGCATACTGCGAGAAGGGTAACATGCGCAACAGCATAAAGCCAGCCGTAGATAGAGCGGCGAGTATCGAAAGCATATGGAAAGTATGACGTCGCAGCCGGCGGGCCGACCAAAGGAAAATCAGCAATAGAAATAAATTGCCGCCCAGGCCTGACGTGATACGTCCTAATGAAGCATCCCCAGTGCCCACGATTCGTAAGTAAGGCCATATAGCCATCATGCCACCAGAGGTAGTCGCGAGGACTGCACATAGAAACGCGACGCGCTTAGCATGGAGGATCAGATGTCCTTCGGTGGTCCAAGGCTTACCCTCGTCGAGCTGCTGCTGCCAAACAAGCGACAGCCAAGTCCATAGCCCTGTGCCTATGCCAAAGCCTATCATCAATACATTAAATATAACGGGGTAGTAATCGGTCAATGTTGTGCTGCGCGGCGGCAATAGCGCGAACAATATGCAGCATACACTCAACGAAATTAGCCCCAATCCGGCGTCGGCAAAGTTGGGATGCCACTGACGCATGGCTAAGATTAAACTTGCGTAACCCGCTGCGCACGCGGATACGCCAAGCACCGCAGCCAACAGTCTGTTATATTCGCCAGTCAAGGAGATGGGCACAACCAAGTGGTTAGCTATTAGCACTAGCAAAATAGTTATGAGGATACCGCAAATTTCTCGATATCCAGGCCAGGGCACGCATGGGGTTGCCAGTTCGTCCGGCGATGACAAAGCGATGCGCCATCGATAGCGCAGTACGACCGCGCCTTGTAATATAACAGCTGCCAATGTCAACGCAGCCAACACGCCCACCAACACCACTGGCCCATTTGTCCGCACCAATCCCGCTTGCGGAGATAGTTCGATAGGTCGCCAAAGCAAAGCGAACCACGTGGCGATCATTGATGAAATGATAAGCGCCCATGTGCGTAGCCTAACGGCATGCGTAGATCGCGCCGCGCAAAGGGTTGCGAGTAGCACGAAAAAGAGCGACCACATGCCCGCCGCGCCAAAACCATAC
The DNA here is from genome assembly GCA_029260115.1 of Phycisphaerae bacterium. GTDB lineage: Bacteria > Planctomycetota > Phycisphaerae > UBA1845 > UBA1845 > JAJRPG01. Next base: position 29,011 of record JAJDDW010000091.1, read on the forward strand.
GAGTTTTCCGTAGCCCGAGGGACATCCGATACAATGTCTAATAAGCAAGCGATCGCGCGGACGCCCAATACATAAGCTTGAATAATGATAGCGACGACAGCACTGAGCAGGCTTACTAGGTGAGCCAGCGATACGAACCAGTCGCTATTGCCAGGCGGTGGCGATCTGTCTCTGCGGTGGTCGTTTGAGATTGATGCGATCCAAGCGGCCACTAGAGAGAGCACCGCACAGGACCAAGCTATGATTTGTCCGATTGAGCGATGATCCTGCAAAAAAGCAAGCGTTGCGCAAACACCTGCTATCACCGCTACTATCGAAGATAATATCCCAAAAGGTCCGGGTCGCCGCGTAGCAGCTATGTGTAATAAAATGGCCGCAACCACGCAAATGATGGCTATCAGATCAGCATATACGATGGAACGCATCAGCGATGAGAGAATACCCGGAGAGCCTGAATCTACATTCACGAGCGTCTCCACTTAATGGTAAGACTTAACAATAGCAGTGAGGCTGACAGCATGGCGTGATGCTAGCTGGCTATCGAGGTTGGTGCAGCATAGTTCGGTTTATTTTTGTCCGCCTTATACGCAGACAATATATTTTGCCTTGCAGATATTTGTGCATGAAGCCACGATGCGGTTGTTGGAAGTATGGAGACCGCATTGGACAGAGATTCCTGCCAGAGCTTGGGCCAATCGAACACGAGATATCGATTATAAGCTAAGCCTCGGAGTAGTTCGATTTGTCGGGCTACTTCGACTCCTCCTTCGCCAAGTGCTTGATATTTCAACAGCGTGCCATCCGCGGAAAAATCTGCATCGCACAGGTGCATCATACCGATACGATTCCCAAGCCGAGGGATCGATGTCGTAGGTCGTTCCAGATTCATCATGCCAGTGCATTGATTCCAGCAAATTTTTACGGCAGGATGATTCGCGGCGTCAGACAAGAACCACATATCGTCGCTGCCAAGGAAGTCACCACCGTTCTCCACTAGCAGTGTAACCCCCGATCGGCTAGCTAATGGTACTAACGATATTAGTGCTTCGGCCACCCTCCCCATAGCGGCCCGTGTATTGTCAAAGCCGTCAACTTCGCCCGCAAATATGCGCACGAAAGGGCATTCCAGACGCTGAGCCAATTCGATGTATTCGGTGATGGTGTCCTTCTGCTTCGCCAATTCGTGGCGATTTTTCGAGGACAGCGTCGCGGAACTACTCAAGCAAACCAACTCGACCTGCTGGTCCACGAATTTATTCCGCACGACGTTGCTAGGGCCTGCTAATTCTCGTGAGCAGGGCAGGTGCAGTTCGCCCTGCAAGCCACGCAATTCGACTCCGTCAAACCCCATCGACGAAGCATTATCGATAATAGTATTAAGATCCCAGCTAGGGCACGCTAGTGAGCTAAATGCAATTTTCATTAAGTTAACCAGCCTATTTCGTAATTTGTTCGGCCACACACCGCACCGTCAAGGTTATCATAACGCCAACACGAGGCAACTAGGGCAAAGGCGAGGCTGGTGGTCCTATCGGACATTGGGCAATCTGAAAAAACTTCTTGACCAACATACGTATCAGTTCAACAGACTCAACATTTAGAGTTAATAACGCGATGGGGGGCTTCAACATGGGCGACAGCATGTAGCTTGTTGCCTATACGCTCAATAGTCTGAATCTCGCCGGTCATGGCCAATCTCAGCCCATCAGATCCCGAAGCCGCAATTGCCTAGCATTTCTCGTAGATGTTGAAGATGAATGCTTTATGAAAAATGGAGCGGAACCAGCATCGAGCGAGAATGATAAGTGGCTTGCAGATATATTTTCGAACAAATACGCCAACAGATTAAAATATAAAGTGAAACGTTAATGTTTGACGTTTTCGAGTTTATGCGGAGGTTTTCTTGTCCTTTTGGGGAACTGTACGTCGTTGGCGGTCGTCTAAATAGTTGGAGTTGAGTTTTCGATCGCAACGCAAATGGGACACTCGTTTTGTCTGGTTCTGCGTATTGGTTGGCCGGTTTATGCAGGTCCGGGTTGACGCTCGGCACAAGATGGCGGAAACTCTGGGTGTGGGTTGGTTAGTTTTTGCAGTAGGTTTCGGTCATTACAATCGCGAAATCGTGTTTAGGAGGTTTTTACGGTGAACGACAAACGTCAGAAGGTAATGCTGGGTGTGATAGCGGTATTGGCGTTAGGGGCCGGTGGCTACTATTTCGTCTTCAGCGGTAATGATGTTGCCGTAGTACAGGAAAATCAGAACACTTCGGTTCGAAAGAAGCGCGTGGTCAAGGAAAATGTCAGAGCGGAGAAGAAAAAAAGAGTCACTGAATCAGAAGAACCTGAACGTGTTGAACGTAGAGAGCGCGAGCAGTCCGAGCGAAACACGAGTCGCAAGAAACGTGGCACACGAGGTGGTCCTAAGAAGGTGACCAAACGAAAATTCGCACCAGCCGCCTAGATAGACTTAGCGGAGTGGAACTCGGTAATGACCGAGCTAACAGGTATTATCTAATATAGGCCCGTCGGCGATTATTGCGGACGGGCTTTTTGTTTATCTAGCGTCTTAGTGGAACGCCACGCGTCGGCCAGATAGGAGGATGCTAGGCCGTGAAATCCATCGTGATTAGCTTTATTGATGTCAAATCACCCCTATTGGGGGAATTTTCGCTTGCTACGCATCCAAAATTGGCAATATATAGTTTGAATTACCACCAGTGATCGTCTACCGGGTGCCCCCACCATTCGCGCCATTGCCGTCAATACGCTTGACGGTGCCACGACATGACGCGAAACATGGGCCCCCCACATGGATCGTGGTTGCCAAAACTGTCACCTCCCGTGCCTGCCAGCCGGGCTCCCCGTCGATGGACAGGCAAGCTGTACCGGTCTACAGTGCGGGTTTTCTAGGAACAATTAACAGATGAAGACCGGAAACGAGTTTCGAAACGTAGCCATTATCGCCCACGTCGATCACGGAAAGACGACGCTGGTCGACCAGATGCTTAAACAGAGTGGCCAGTTCCGTGATTCGGAGTTGTCTGAGACCTGTATCCTGGATTCAAACGATCAGGAACGTGAACGTGGCATCACCATCCTCGCTAAAAATATTTCGATTAGGTACCAAGGTGTGCGCATCAATTTGATCGACACCCCCGGACATGCGGACTTTGGCGGTGAAGTTGAACGCGTCCTCAAAATGGCCGACGGCTGTTTGTTGCTCGTCGATGCATTTGAAGGACCGATGCCGCAAACACGATTCGTATTGCGCAAGGCGATTGAGTATGGCCTTAAACCAATCGTGGTCATCAATAAAATCGATCGTGAAGGTTCTAGACCTAAAGACATCGTCAACGAAGTGTACGATCTCTTTATCGAACTTGGCGCGGATGATGAAATGTTGGAGTTCCCCACGGTCTTCGCATCGGCTATTCAAGGTCACGCCAGCTTAGACCCGAACGTTTTGGGTACAGATATTAAGCCGTTGTTTGATGTAATTCTAGAGGAAATACCTGCACCCGTTGTAGATGCCACTGCGCCTTTGCAAATGCTCATCACGACTTTGGACTACAACGATTACGTTGGCCGGATTGGTATTGGTCGCGTTTTTGCTGGGACCGTCAAAACTGGTCAGTCCGTGGTCGTGATACATCGTGACGGCACGCAAACCCCGGAAAGAATCAACGAGCTTTTCATGTTTGAAGGGCTAGGTCGAGTCAGAGTGGATGAGGTTGAAGCCGGTGACATTTGCGCCGTCGTCGGATTACAGTCTGTCGACATCGGCAACACCATCGCGGACCCTGAAAATCCCAAGCCGCTACCGCTTATCACGATCGACGAACCCACCCTTCATATGACGATGCGCATTAACGATTCGCCGGTGGCTGGTCGCTCCGGAAAGTTTGTCACCTCGCGTCATCTGCGTGATCGATTAGAAAAAGAATGTCAGCATAACGTCGCTTTGCGTGTTGAACCGGGTGCTTCGCCTGATGAATTTCATGTGTCAGGCCGGGGCATTTTGCATCTTTCCGTCTTGATCGAAACCATGCGCCGAGAAGGCTACGAAATGGCCGTGGGCAAGCCTAAGGTGATCTATCGCGAACTAGATGGTAAAAAGACTGAACCTATTGAACTATGTGTGGTAGATGTTCCCTCTACCCATGTTGGCTCGGTCATGGAGCAACTTGGCGGGCGTCGGGGAATCTGCGAAAAGATGGACAACGAGGGTGATTTGACACACCTTGAGTTTACGGTCCCATCCCGTGGACTGATTGGTCTAAAAAATCGTTTACTGACGGCAACTAACGGCACTGCTGTAATTCATCATAATTTCTACGAATACGAATTTTTCCGAGGTGCGCTTCCTGGACGAAGCAATGGTGTGATGATTTCATTGGAAGCTGGTATGGTTACAGGATTCGCGTTGGACGGATTAGCCGACCGAGGGATTATGTTTGTTGAGCCTTCAGACCAGGTCTACGTGGGGCAAGTTATTGGCGAGCATTGCAAAGACGGTGACATTATTGTCAATATCTGCAAAGGGAAAAAGCTCACCAATATGCGTTCATCGGGGAATGATAAAAATGTTATGCTCAAACCTCCGGTTTTAATGTCTCTTGAAGAAGCGTTGGAATTTGTAGCAGAAGACGAATTGGTAGAAGTAACCCCAGACGCCATTCGGCTGCGCAAGAGAATTCTCGATGAAAATAAACGTAAACGATATGCTCGCTCCATGGCCTAGTGGATTGCAAGCTTAAGCATGATCACAATGCTATACTGCGTGGTTTGACAATTGTCGACTCGATTGGCGCATATGGGCAATGGCCATATTTCTGCGTTTGATAAGTTCATGAGTTGGAGACGGATTCAATGAATAACGAGAACAATATCCGCAACCATAGATGGTCAGGGTGGCTAGCGGCGCGACGAATAATTTTGGCGATGTGTGCTATATCAGCTTTTAGTTGCGTGGGATGTGCAGGTTTTTCGTCTCGACGGACTGAAGTTGTTGTCATGGGTATGGTCCATAGCGAGCACAAGACCAGCGAAAAGTATGGCATCGATACGATTCAAAATTATGTTCGGCAAATTAAACCCGATTACATTTTGTGTGAAATACCTCCTGACCGACTGGATTTAGCATACAGCGAATTTCTAAATACAGGTTTTGTAACGGAACCTCGGGTGCGCATTTTTCCGGAATACGTCTATGGGATATTTCCATTGTCCAAAGAGATGGATTTTACCATCGTCCCATGTGCTGGCTGGACGTCGGAGATGGCCCAAAGTCGTCGGACAAAATTGAAGAGATGGGTAACTACCCGGCCACAAGATATGGCTGAGGTTGAGCGGGCGGAGCAAGCGGCTGACAAGGAAATCAGAGAAAAAGGGCTAGGCGATAATCCCGAGGGCATTCATAGCGACGCGTATGACGAGATCGTTAAGCGAGGCCTGGAGCCATACAATCGATTGTTCAATGAGGATTTAGGCGCTGGCGGGTGGGATAATATCAACGCTGCTCACTACGCAAATATTGAAGCAGCCATAGAGAAATACAAGGGCGAAGGCAAGCGATTCCTCATCATGTTTGGGGCATGGCACAAATATTGGTTTATCGAAAAATTGCGTCAACGTAATGACATTACCCTGCGCAAGCCACAGCATTATCTTTCAAAATGATTCTAAGGCAGGGGCAATAGCCGGGATTTTCTGTCGGGAGTATTTTCGTGGGCAACCATGACAACGCCAATGATCTTGATGTCATGCGGCGCGTATTCGCCGTAGCTACGCTATTGAGCGCGACCGTTGATCTTGACGAAATTTTGCACGTCATCGTAGACGCGCTGAGAGACACACTCTCTGCTGAACGAGCCTCTGTTTTTGTTTACGACAGCAAAACGAATGAATTATTTACGACAATTGCGCACGGCGTAGGTGTTAATTCCCAAGTCGGGGCTATGGGCGATTCGGATTTAGAGGCTGGTGCGCCATCGCCGGTCAAGGAGATTCGCTTGCCGCTAGGAAAAGGGCTAGCTGGCGAAGCCGCCCGCACCCGCAAACTTATTAACGTCCCAAATGCCTACGACGACGCTCGCTTTGATACGGCTGTGGATAAAAAAACCGGATTTCGCACACGGTCCATTCTCACGATTCCGCTGGTATCGTTTGACGTCGACCTTGTCGGGGTCGCGCAAGTATTGAATAAGAAGCAGGGCAGCTTTGACGGGTACGATGAAGAAATCGCTATCGCATTAGCCTCGCAGGCGGCTGTCGCCATAAAACGTGCCCGATTAATCGAAGACAGATTGGTCCGACACAAGCTTGAGCACGATCTAAATATTGCCCGCAGTATCCAACGGGAAACCTTTCCGTCGTCCATGCCAGACGTTCGAGGTTACGACCTGGCTGCCTGGTCGGACCCGGCCGACGAAACCGGCGGTGATGTTTACGACATTTTCGGACTTCGGGTTAATGACGATAGAAAAGTTATCGTGGGCAGCGGCGGCGAAGTTGAGCAGGTATTATTATTGCTGGCTGACGCAACAGGTCATGGCATCGGGCCAGCACTCACCGTTTCCCAACTCCGGGCCATGGTGCGCATGGCTGCGAGAGCGGGCTTAGAACTTATCGAAAATATTCGACAGATCAATCGCCAATTGGTGCAAGACTTGCCAGATGGACGTTTCATCACTGCGTGGTTCGGCTTGTTGACTGCGGACAAGGCTTCGTTGCTAAGTTTCAGTGCAGGGCAAGCGCCGCTCATTCACTTTCATGCGGCTAACAATAACATGTCCAATCTAAGATCGGACACTTTTCCGCTTGGTATATGCGAGGAATTGCCCAATCAAATAGGCGAGACCATCACCATGAGGCCAGGAGATGTCTTCGTGGTACTTTCGGATGGTTTTTACGAGGCGGCGAATGCGTCGAACGAATTATTCGGTGTTGAAGCCGTGATGGATTTGCTCCTGAAACACCATAAGGATACGGCTGCGAACATCCTCGATGCGATTCGCAGTGCATGCCAAAATTTTACGGCTGGTATACCGATCGCTGACGATCAAACAGCCGTCGTCATCAAACGCGATGAGACGGCTGCTTGACGAAGACTATTGTACGGTTCTATCGGAACTGGCTATGACAGTTAGTACAATTGCCTTTGATCTGAGCGACCAATGCGAGCATCTCCTCGGCGTCGGCTGGCGCTGTCTTGGCCTTATCCCGAAGCTTCAACGAATCATCGCGAAGCGACCGGGAAAAATCGCGGTACGCAGCCTCCTTGCCAGTGCCTACAGAATTCACGTTGGATAACTCAGCTAATACTTCTGACAAATGAGCGATCATTTCAAGGTTTTCGGGATTCGAGGGATCGTCTTTCACCTTCTTGGATAATTCACCAAGCACCATTTGCTGTCCAACCATCAGGGAATCGACGGAAGCCACCGTCCGAATCTTCACCATCTTGGCTTTTTTAACTTTTTTCTTTTTGGCCTTACCGTCCGCAGCTATGGCTACTAGTGGTACCATTATCAGCAGACAGAGCGTCGTGAGGCTCATCCATTTTCGCGTCATATTTTTCTCCATACGTTATTGGGATTATCCTAATCTTCAATCGCTTATATCCTAGCAGATATCGCAGGATACTGGCTAATGGCAAAATGTCAGGCGTTGTGAACAAGGCCCCCTTGACGCTGGTGAGTAGACACCGACACTTCATATTATGAGCCAGCAGGTTTCCTACAGTGCATTTGACAGCGTGCCATCGGCTTTTGCCGTGGCTGGGCTAGAGATGCGTTCGCACAAAGGCCGTAGCGTGGTTCAAGTGAACCTCGAAGGGCGGGTCCACTACCTCAAGCGATATTGGTTGGCCGGCTCGCAAATTTTTCAACGTCATGTCGCCCGTGGCCATCACGAGCTACGCATGATCGACTGGCTCAATCAACATGGTTTCGCCGGGCCAAGCGTGGTGCGTCGGGGAGCTAGCCGTTGCCTAGGCGTCTATACTAAGCTCTACTTTCTTATGGAAGAAATCAAAGATGAACTTCCGCTCGAATCCGCATGGCGAAAAAACCCGCCGGGTGCTACTCAATTGCTGCAAGAGCTAGCCAGTTTTTCCGCGAAACTGCATGAATCTGGGTTCGTTCACACCGATTTCTCGGAACGTCACATTCTAGTAGGAGGACCTGCAGGGAATCGGACGTTTCGATTGATAGACGTGGAGCGGGCGAACATCGGTAAAGCCAGTCCGCGACGCATAGCCAATGATCTCGCGACGTTGGTAGCCAGTATCGCAGACCATAGACTACAATCGCTCGTGCGTGAGGATTTCTTGGATATATATATAGCCCAGCGCAGCACGCTGGAGAGCGGCGATGAATTTCGTCGACTGTTCAAACAAGCGAGACCCACGAAGAGCTTTTAATGCCTCATGCTATTACACATGCCTATAACGCAATTTCACTAGATGATGGCTGGGACGCATCGGTTCTGTCTGCGGACAGCAGATCAAAGTTGGGCGATGGTTTTCCGGCTGGGCTGACCGATCAGCATTGGCTAAATTTTTGTAACCAACTCATCAAGAACCCATCAGCATTGGCTGGGTTCGCCGCGTTAAAAGCTTCCAAAGACGGCCAAGTGATTCAAGCGACAATAGCGGATAGCGTACAAGTCGTGTGTAAGAAGAGTCTAACGAGGGGAGCGTTTCGCCGCATCTTAGCTAAATTGCACGGCTCAAAAGAACGCAAACAATTTGAAATAGCTACCAAACTAATCGCTTGCGGTATTTCGACGGCTGCGCCCTATGCATTGATTCACAAACGCTTCGCCAGCGCGGGTTGGCTAATTACCCAATATCTTGAGAACAGCATCGACCTGGACCAAGCCGCACTTTCCGAGTTGCCGCGTATGCCTAGTCAGCAACAACGGCGGGTGAAAAACGTTTTGATCCAAAAGCTGGCCGAATTAATTTCACAGTTGCAGAAGCACCACGTTTACCATCGCGACTTCAAAGCTTCCAATATCCTGGCTACGGACCTTGTTAGCGGTGGTCGAGACGTCAAAGTTTGGCTAATCGATACCGAAGGCATTCAATTTCGTACCAGCAGCCAGTCGCCCAACGATCGTTCCCTTGTCCGCCTGGTCGCCAGCCTGTTAGCGTACAGGAGCGTAACTTTGACCGATCTTGCCCGCTTGCTCCGGAAGCTCCAACCAGCGGATGATTCATCACTCTGTCATTGGAAGCCTCGGCTGAGGGAATTGCTCCAGCAGGCGAATGAGTACAACGAGCGGTCTCGTAACCGAAAATCTCACAAGTTAGATGGTTATCAATAACATCAACTCAATTAGGCAAGTTTCCCCATATTCTCGTAGTCGTAAAAGCCGCATCGTTAGGGAACTTTCAACAACTACTAGGATCGCATAGAATCTGCGGCGCGCGATGTTGTTACGCACACTCCATATCGCTGAATCCTTTGAAGCCAAGACCAGCAACATAGCCGGGTCGTTGCTGGGGTTGGATAGTGCGCTATGTCAGCATGATCTCGAACCTTCTTATTGCGCCACAACTACCGTTTCCGATTTCCAAGTATCGTCGCTGAATTCACTCAGCACGCTCATCGCTGAAGCCCAGCTTGTGCATATCCACGGCTGGGGTTCCGATATTTCTCGAACAGCAGCCCGCATGGCGCTCAAACTTGGCAGGCCTTATTTAATTTCGTCGCTGGGCACACTCGTCCTGCACACATTCACGCGTGAATCTAGGGTTACTCGCCTGCGGTCATGGTTGAGCGATAGAAGACTCATCAAGGGGGCATTGTCCCTCACGGCCCTGAACGAGCCCGAACGCGATGAGCTAACCAATCGCTTCCCGGCCAATAGAGTCGACACGCTAACCTACGGCTTAGATTTCGATCAATTTCGATCCATAACGCCAGACGCGCCGGCTTCATTGTTATTACCCGAAGGAAAAATCCTGCTCCACCTCGGTCCTATCCATCCGCAGGAAGGGTTAGTGGCGCTGCTGAAATCCTTTGCCGAACTTGGACTAGACAGTGAAGGCTGGGCAGTCGTATTAGCAGGCGAGGACGCCGAGGGCTGGCAGGAGAAGCTTGAGGCAGCCGTTCGCAGAAAAGGTGCCTATCAGCAGGTATCGTTCATTCGCGCATCGGACCTAGCTACCCAACGCTATTTGCTATCGCGTGCGTCAATTTTCATCGCAACTGGGCTTCATTTTCGATCTCCTGCGACGATCCTGCAGGCCATGGCTTGTGAGGTGCCGGTGCTTGCCTCAAAACAGTTGACACCTGCCGGGCTTGAGCATGTGATTCGCGTTTGTGAGCCAACGCGCGAGTCAATTAGGCCAGCGCTGGGTGCGTTGATGAAGTGCGATGAGGACCAAAGAAAAGAAATCGTGTCTACCGCGCTCGGTCGCGCTAAGGAAATAGCTGATTGGCGCGTGTGTGCAAAATCTTGGGCGTCGCTCTACGAGCAGATCATAAAGTAGCCGCAATATGAAGACGGAATTATTATCAGCTGATGCTCAGAAATCCAAGTCGAAAGACACGGCCTTCCGTTACGCCGAATTGAGCAGACTTTTTTCCCTTATTTGGCCATTCCGTCGTAGCGTATTCTTCGGACTATGTGCCACGCTGATCTATGTTGGATTACACACATTTAGCCTAGCAGCCGCCTTTCCTGTATTTAAAGTGCTGTTAGAAAAAGAAGGATTAGACGGGTGGATTGATCGCGAAGTCGTTAGTTCACGACTAGGGATAGATGTCGCATCCATATCCATGGATGATGATTCGAAAGAAATAGTTGTATCTCATGTACATCACGGCAGCCCGGCTGCGAACGCTGATGTGTTGCCGCTTGATGTGTGGGTTGCGCCCGATGGTCAGACAATGGCTGAGTGCATGCATTCTATAGCCCGTTCTGATAGCGAAACTATCTCCTTACAGATTAAATCGACAAAAACGGGAACGCTTCGTACGACGCCCGTACCACTCGGAGCCTTGGATCGAAAAACGAACGCATTATTGTGGGGTAGGGGGCTATTGCCAGATAACGCGGCGCGGTCGCCGCTCGACCTGCTAAAATATATATTGGCGGCCCTAATCGTGGTCGTCGTTTTGGCGAATGTATTCCGCTATTTTGGGGAAATTTGGATAGCTTCAGCCGTGTTGCGATCCATGATGTCTCTTCGCGCGACGCTGTATGCCCACACCCTGCATCTACCGGTAAGTTATTTCTCCGAGCAATCCACTTCAGATACCGTGACGCGATTTATTCAGGATATTCAGGAAGTTCAGCGCGGTATGCTTACGCTGTTTGGCAAGTTCATTCGTGAACCGCTTCGCGCAGTCTTTATTCTGGCATTAGCTTTTGTGTTTGATTGGCGCATTACGTTGGCCATGGTCGTCGTCGCGCCGCTTACCGTCATTATTTTTTGGTCAGTAGGGCGAAGCGTGAAAAAAGCCAACCGAAAACTACTGCAAGCCTATGGAAAAATGATCGGTGCTTTAACGACCTGCTTCCAAAACCTGCGCGTCGTCAAGGCTTATACCGCTGAAGATTTAGAGCACGATCGACTACGCTTGGTAGATCGATACATGTTTCGTCAGCAACTGAAGTTGGCGAAGCTGCAAGCATTCACTAGCCCCATGATCGAAACCTTAGCCGTGATTGCCGCCAGCTTCGCGACGGTTTGGCTGGCAAGTCGAGTCGTTTCGAAGGACATCGACACGTCTCGCTTCGCCGCGCTGGGCGTTATTCTCGCATCACTTTTCGACCCACTTCGCAAATTAACGGATGTGTACGTGCGTGTGCAACGGTCCACCGCAGGCTTGGAACGCATTTTCCATATATTGCAGCAACCAATCGAGCAGCAGTCCGATGACGTAGGCACGTCTTTGCAACCGCTGTCGAAATCCATTGACTATATCGACGTGTCCTTCACTTATCCCGGCGCAGATCAGCCTGCGCTATGCGACATAAATTTAACTATCGCCCAAGGTGAGACCCTTGCGTTTGTAGGGCCAAACGGTTGTGGGAAAACAACGCTGGTCAGTTTGCTGTCGCGTTTTTTCGATCCAGACGCCGGTAAAATACTCTATGACGGAATCGACTTGCGCGAGGCTAATCTGAGCACGCTACGCGGACAAGTGAGTTTGGTAAGCCAGGATGCCGTCGTGTTCGAGGGTACACCGATAGAAAATATCACCTATGGCGCGATCGATAGTACAATGGATGAAGTCGAGAAAGCTGCGCAACGTGCCCATGCCGATGCATTTATTCGGAGTTTGCCTGGGGCCTACAGCGCGTCGCTTGGCGAGCGGGGTACAACACTTTCCGGTGGTCAGCGACAAAGACTCGCGATTGCCCGTGCTATTTTCCGCAACGCACCGCTGCTCATCTTCGACGAGGCTACCAGTCAGATTGATGCCGAATCCGAGCTTGATATCCAGCAGGCCTTGCAGGAATACGCCCGCGAGCGCACTACGATCATCATCGCCCATCGATTAAGCACCATCCAATTTGCCTCACGTATCGTTGTGATGGACAAGGGGCGGATTCTTGATACGGGGACGCACGAAGTGTTATTCGACCGCTGCCCCTTATATCGGACGCTATGCGAAACCCAGCTAGTTTCAGCGTCATCTTAATGACACTGTGACATTAACCATGCACCGGGTGGCATAGGTTCGCACTGGCTTGCCCACGGGCGCAGCGATGACTCAAACGCTGACATAGCCTGCCGTGCAATCAAGCTATGTGCACGCACCCACCTTATTTTTAGACGATGCTTGTTTGTCATCGATCTCCCAGCCGGCATCGGGCAGTTCAACATGAGAAATGTTATCCACGCGCACCATGACCGTATCAAGCTGCTTAGATTTTCCGTGTTCTGTAACTGTCGCGTCTGATAATAGAAGGTAACCACCCTTGAAATCTCTGATCGCATCAAATGGACGCGTGGCATCGCTGCTGCTAGCTGGCGTGTGAAAACATCCTTCCACACAATTGCCGGTCGACATGCAGACCCGAATTTTACAGGATTTTGTACTCTGGTGTATATGCAACATGTGTAAACTCCGTATCGTAATAGGCTGTAAATGATTCACAACAATCAGCTAGCCATCGCTGGCTCGTTGGACGTTAAGTTAATAGATCGCTCCGACATATCAGCCATACAGTCTTCGCCGAGAGAACTATTGATGTCATGGCACAGCTGGTTAAGATCTTCCATCGCCTTTTCCAGATTAGGACGACGTTGCTCATCGCAACTTGTTGCCACGGCTTCAAGCTTTTGCATGATTGCCACGATGGATTTTTTTTCTTGCGATCGTTGCAATCTTAATTTACCCATCGAAGTTGATAATGTAGTAAAGAGTTCCTTGAACTCATCTTTCTTGCGCAGCGGACGAATATTCGGGATACGATTTTCCCCCAATTCGCCTAAATATTTTTCGAGAATGAGTAGTGGACCGCAAATGCGGTGCGTGACGACTATACTCCAAACACATACCCCCAGGGCGGTCAGCGCAGCGAACCCTAAACCAAATAGAAATATAATAGTCGAAACGTTCGCAAAGTAAGATTCAGGATTCGCAGCTCGTAGTCGAGCTTGCTGATGCAACATCCCAAATTGAACACTCGATAGGATCGAAGCAACTACTAGCACCGCAATGGCTGCGGTTAAGGAATACTTCCACTGAAAAGCTGAATGCGTTACATACTGACGACGCCGACTGTGCATTACTTCAGCTGGTAGAGTTGGTGTATCTGCCATAATACTATTCCATATAATCACACTCGTTGACCAAGCAACATGCTCGAATCAATCTCATCTCAACACTACATTATAAAATCTACTTAAGAAAATCTTATTACGTTGGAACAGATAGCATCCGATAACTAACAATCATCAACATTCTTATTATTTACAGGCGTATTCAAATTGACCAATTTATAGGGCTAACAGGCGGAGACGACATACAACCAAGTGGCGAATACCTGATAACCCTAATTCCAACACAACTCATGTCTTGATTATGTTTTGAATAGTAAGTTTGAATGAAAGCATTAGCTGTATACCTTTCGTGAGTCACGAGAGTGATCTCGCAGGTACCGCTGGGTAGCATTGTTATAGATGTGATCGGCAATAGGAGCACAAACGTGTCATATTCTCTTCGTTCTGAAAATAGAAACCGAAAACGCGGTGTAGTCATGGCTATGGTAGCGATGACTATGATTGTCCTCATCGGATTCGGCGCTTTGACAATTGATCTTGGTTACATGTATAACGTCCGCGCAGATTTGCAAAACGCGGCTGATGCAGCTGCACTTACAGGTGTTTCTGCACTTACCAGTGACCTCATGACTAATGTACGCTCCAATAGAAACGACACCGCGTCTTTAGTGCTAGTCAAGAAACTAGCGATTCGACGGGCACAACAGATTGCTCTACAAAACTCAACGCTTGGATTAGATTCCACGCAAATTGGCACTGATGGTGTGCGCGTAGGATGGATTGATGTGGAATCAGGCGATAGCCTATTACGTACCGACGTACCAATATCCCAATTTAACGCAGTTGCAGTACGAATTGACCGAACATCTGGAAGCGTTAACGGCCCTGTTAGTTTATTTTTTGCATCAGTGCTGGGTTTCAAAAATGTGGATGTGAGTGCTTATGCGGTAGCCTCGTTTGACGATAGGCTGATTGGCGTGAATACAGCGTCTGATTGTGCAGGATTTCTACCCGTCACCATGGATATTAATCAGTATACACAACAGATGGCTACAGGGGGAGATCTCTTTGGTTTCGACGAAACGATCGAAAGCGTAACCACAGCCGCAGACGGTACAAATGAAGTGATTGCATTTCCCAACGAGCAGGCCCCCGGAAATTTTGGACTATTAAACATAGGCTTGGCTAACCAGAGTCTAACCGCGCTAGCTGGGCAAGTGGAAGATGGCGTCACCCCTGAAGATTTTGATTTAGAAACAGGATCAAGTGAAATCTATTTCTTTGACTCAGACGGCCAACCAACTTCTTTCAGCATCACTGGAAATCCCGGTTTGAAGGCATCGCTGGAAGGTAGTTTTGATACACTCGTCGGGAAAGTCGTTGCTTTATTCGTTCACGATAGTGTTGTAGATAGTGGTTCAGGCGCTACCTATAACATTGTAGGAGTTCGTTGGGTACGTGTCATGGATGTCAGACTACAAACTGCCAATGCGAATCGAGGGCTCTGGCTTCAACCAGTAGCCTACACATGCGATGGTGTAATTGTAGATGATGATGCACCAAGCTCAGCTGGTGTAGCTGGTAAAATTATGTTGGTTCGTTAACTGGCCTGCGTCACATAACCAATAAGCTTGTATAATAATCTCGCAGCTAAGTATTCCGTCACATTTTGACCGGGGATCGGCGACACTTCCACCACATCAGCCGCGACGATTTTCTTCTCCATCGCTACCAGTCGTAGCAATCCCGTGACCTGATACCAGTCGAGTCCGCCAGGCTCTGGCGTGCCCGTACCCGGCGCTAGTGACGGATCAAAACCATCAATATCAATAGTCACGTAAACCGTATCCCCCAACTGATCCATCATGCGATCCAGGCTGTCTTCCTCAAAAAGACAATCACGCGCGCTAATCGGTTTGATCTTAGACTTTTTCGCAAAGGTATGCTCTTCCAAGCTGACGCTACGAATCCCTACCGGCACTACGTTAGCGCCACGCTCCAGCACCCGGCGCATCACACAGGCGTGAGAATATTTTGAATCTTGATACTTATCGCGCAGGTCCAGATGGGCATCGATCTGTAACACCGACAGTTTCTTATGTTGGCCCATCACCGCACGAACTAGGGCAGACGTAATGCTATGTTCTCCGCCAACGCCAATCAAAAATTTACCATCGTCAACAATTCGCTTCGCCGCTCTGTATATATCATGGTGCATCGCCTCAGGCCCAGCAGCATTGGTCTCCAGCGGATCGAGCGTGGCAATGCCAACGTCATGATATTCTCGCGCCAATTCATCATCAAAATATTCAACATGATGAGACGCGGATAACATGGCCGATGGACCATTTCGGCAACCCGTCTTAAAAGATGCCGTCGCGTCGTAAGGAATTGGCAAAATAACAAACCGCGCACTTTCGTATTGGCTATGCGCGGAATCAAGGGCAAAAAAATTATTCGGTGTAACGCTCATGATATTACCGCATGGAAAGTTGGTATTTTATTTGAATAAGTCAGGATGGCTCACACGCAATTTATCGTTGCTATTGGCCGAGCGACGTAGCGATTCGGTCATCTCGTCTATCTTGGAAAACAACCGTTTTTGAGGCCTGGGCTTAGCCCGACAAAGCGCATATTGCGCGATAAGCGGCAACGTCAGTGACGCACACGAATACACTACCACATTATCTTTATAGGCGTCCTTGAGCTTGCCCCAGCTCCGCGCTTCAGAAGGCGTTGCACCGGATAGCCCGCCCCAGTGCGGTGAGTCCGTCGTCAATTGCAAAAAGTAATCATGCCCACCTTTAGTTACGTCATAAAGAATCTGATGAAGTGTAGGTTGAGTCTGCAGATAAAAATTCTTCGGCGACCCGCCACCAACCACGACCACACCATTTCGCTCTGCCGCACGAACGATAGCTGCAGTCTCAATCACATCTAACACCGGGCTAAGCTGTACAGGCGACTTAAAAAGATGGGGCATAATCAAATTCATACCAATCGACGAATCGCCCGGAGACGACGTATAGATGGGCACGTCATGTCCTGCCGCCACAGCCACGAATGACTTTTCAGGTTTTGGGGCAATAGATTGAACTGTCTTACCGAGATGATGATGAAGCGCCGCGGACGAAAAAGGCTTATCTTGGCCGATGGCTTTGACCGCATTCAGAATAACTCTATCCGTCGCTTCAAGCGTATCGTTATCATGAATAAAAACGTCATATATGCGCGCTATGCTCTTATCTGCCAGGGTGTTATCATCCACATCCGGGCTACCTTGAACCATCGGAAACTCAAATGGGCGATGTAAGTCGTGGTAGATATTGGCGCCGGTCGACACGAAAAAATCTACAAAGCCTCGCTCGATCAACGTTTTGAATATCCCGCTCATGCCAATTGGGGTCATCGCTCCCGCGACTGTCATGCCCACGGTCGCGCCCGAATCGAGCATGCGGACATACAACTGAGCTGCAGCGGCTAGGCGACGGGCATTAAATCCGCTCTTGGCGTAGACGTTGTCTATCAAATCCGCGACCGCTTCGTTTCCGGTTAATTCAAGCGGTTCGATCTGTGGACCGTCCAGCAGGTTTTCTTTCTGCTGACATGGATGCGGCGCGTGTCTATCTGAATTCATAGGAGATTCTCGTATGCGATGATAATTATGATTAGGTGACTAGAGGATCAAAACCGCAGCTGAAACCACGGTCGTCCACAAACCGTTCTTGTCACCTTCCGCCGTCTGCGAGACCGCCCGCGTGCGGACGACCAGCCCTTTAGCTTTATATACGTCTTTGCGTTCGTTATAAGCCTTGTCCGGATCAAGATCGATCCCTTGCGTGGTCGCTAGCATAGACGCAGCCATGTCTTCCACGTAATCGCTCAATACCCTGTGCGTCATGCCAAAGCCATGGTGCTCGCTGATATAACCATGCTGGCTTTTATCGCTAGCTAGCGCCAGGCCAATTCCCGCACAGGTTAGTCGATTGGGTTCATTGGTGCGAGAATCCGCCAGTACGCAAAAAACAACTTGCCCAGGCGTCAACAATTTCAGTCCACGTTGCCGAGAAATTATCGAACAAGCTGGTGGAAAAATGCTACTGACTCGCACCAGATTGTACTCGGCAATGCCCGCATTACGTAGCGCTTCCTCAAAAGATTGTAAATTGTGTCGATGTTTACCGACGCCTTTGGTAAAAAACATTTTCTTAGGTACAAATTGATCTATCAATGACCATTCTCCGCGTATGATGCTAATAATAAAAACGAAAACAGGCTGGGAATTGTAACGGGACTGCCCTACGAAACAAGCCGCGACCCCATCAACTTAAAATGCTATCAATCGCCCAGGCAAATCAACGACCTAGGCCCTGCAGCAAGGGTTTCATCTTCGCCTTCATCGCCGATACCGCCTGACCACGATGGCTAATCTTATTCTTCTGCTCAGCGGACATCTCAGCCGTGGTCTTGCCTAGCTCGGGAACGAAAAACAGCGGGTCATACCCGAAGCCGTTTTCGCCTCTCGCAGACGTTAAGATAACACCATCCACTCTACCCTCGACCTCAGCCAATATTTGTTCCTGATGCGCGAGTACCAACGCACAAACAAAATGAGCCGTCCGCGCCTCAGCCGGCGTGCCAGCTAGTTCATGCAAAAGCTTCGCATTGTTATCGCTATCCTTAGCCCCGTTGCCAGCAAAACGAGCCGAATGAACTCCAGGATCACCGCCCAGGGCATCCACGGCCAAGCCCGAGTCATCTGCCAATGTCCAGTCATCACACAATCCCGCATAGTGAAGCGCCTTTAGCCTGGCATTACCGATAAACGTATCAGAATCTTCTGCAGGGCAATCAGCCGTCGCCATTTCGCGAAGGCTTTTGACTGTGATTGATAGCCCCTGCAGCGCCGCTTGCATTTCGCGGGCCTTACCGGCGTTGCTCGATGCAATCAGCAATGTAATGACCGACATGACTACCAGCCCTCACCCATCTGCGGGATGCGCACCAGTCTCGAAGCCACCGGAATCTTTTTCCCACGATCGCTCTTGGCGTTATACACCGCGCCGTTGAGTCGATTATACTTCAGCAAATCGTCAGAACGCTGCAACGTCAACACCTCCTGGCTATAGCGTGGTAAACCTCTTGGTTGAGCGATGACCGCGTCCTCACCAAATGAGCCAACGGATACCGTACTACCTGCTTCGGTGTGATGATAATAAGCTTCATAGCCTCGATCACGAAGCAGTTTACAAAATTCGGCCGCGGCTTGTTTGAATTCTACAAAATCATCAGTAGGCTCAAAAACGCCTACCTGCAACGTGTATACGCCAATGGCTTCGCTCAAATCCCATTCTGTCCGACCAGCATGAGGCGTGGGGTAACGAACTTTGCGTGCTCGTAGAAAGAAATATTTTCCCTGCGCATCCGCAAGCGAACGAAGAAACGACAAATCCGCCGTCATTTGCTTCGGCGTACTGCGCCGGCCCGTCCCAGCCTCCGTTTTTCGATAATACTTGCCATAATACAGACGCGCCGTGTAATCTGAATCTTCTTGGATCACTACATCGCGTGCGCGAATGCCTTTGGTCTGTCGCAGCATGTCGGCTACTTGTTCGATCTGCGCTCGGTGATATTCCCCGGTAATTTCTAAACACAAAATCGACCAGGGTGCGCCTTTAGGGCCAAACAGCCCACCAGAACTGTGTTTGCCCAATGAGCCTGCATTCCCCGGCGATTGACAGCCAACTATTCCCGCGCTGCCCGCAACAAACATCGTAAAACAGCAAACATATTTAAGCCGTTGTTTCATATGCATAATCACTATTACTTCGCAGTCAGTTTGGTGCGTCGTCGCAGGGACTTTTGTTGTACATCAAGCAAATCCTTAATGCCCCGCGAAGCCAAGTTAAGCAGTCGATCAAGGTCTTTACGAGAAAACGTCGTTCGTTCGCCGGTCCCCTGAACTTCGATAAACTGACCAGACGCTGTCATCACGACATTCATATCCACATCAGCCTGCGAGTCTTCCACATAATCCAAATCGAGTAGCGCCTTGCCGTCAACCACACCAACACTAACCGCAGCCACAGCCTCGCGCATTGGTGAATTGCGTATCAGCTTCATTTTCATCGCATGCTTGATCGCATCGCAAACTGCCACATACGCGCCCGTAATGCTAGCCGTGCGCGTCCCGCCATCCGCTTGCAACACATCACAATCGACAAGAATAGAATTTTCACCTAGCACATCCATATCAGCCACCGATCGAAGCGATCGTCCGATGAGCCGCTGAATTTCCTGCGTTCGACCATCTATCTTACTGCGATTCCGCCTACGCCGTGAGTTAGTCGCGCCAGGAAGCATGTCATATTCCGCAGTAATCCAGCCGCTGCCTTGCCCCGACTTCCATTTCGGAACGCTGGTTTCCCAGCAGGCCGTGCATAGCACAACCGTTTCGCCGGTGCGAATCAGCACCGAACCCGCCGCATTTTTCGTGTACCCACGGGTGATTTCGACCGGACGATTCTCATTGAATTTTCTTTGATACGATCGAGCCATTTTGTTTTATACCTTTATATCTCGCCCCCCGAGCCGCGGGCTTCAGCCCGCGCGGACGCACGAATATTTTAAAATTTTCAAAACCCGGTAACGCCCAAAGTTGGATGGCATGGATAAGCCACAGCTTGAGGCGATCCAGTAATTTACTCTCGTCCAGTGCTATCACTCGGTGCTACGGTTTTGTCATTCCCGCGCAGTCAGAAATCCCTCGCGATGCCATAAATGGGCCACAACGGGATTCTCGTCTGCGCGGGAATGACGGAGAACCAGGGCTTTGCGGTTTTCCGCAATACAAGTCACCCATGAAATCATGCGTGGGAAAGTATGTACCGTTCACAACCCCTGTCAACTTCGCCAAGCGCTCATTGATCGCACAAAATCACACGCCCGATCACCAAGTCCACGAATACTAAATGCGCGGCTTCGCTCACCCGTCGATGTAATCTCAATCCACATCATCTCATCCGGTAAAATCGAATGAACACGATCAGCCCACTCCACAACCACTACCGCATCGCCAGCCGTCATTTCGTCAAAGCCCAGGGCCGCTAATTCACCCGGCGTAGCCAATCGATAAGTATCCAAATGATACACCAGGACACGCCCCGCATATTCATTTATCAGTGTAAACGTAGGGCTAGTGACGTGTTGGTCATCAGAAAGTCCGTTGCCTTTTGCCATGCCTTGAACTAGCGCAGTCTTCCCCGTGCCAAGCTGCCCAACCAGTCCAATCGTAAGACCGGGCCACAACCGAGCACCGATCCACGAGCCTAGCGCCAAAGTCTCCTCCGGTGACGCGGTCGATGTTTGATATGTTGCTTCGGCGATCAATGAACAAACCCTTTCGGCCTCAGCGTTTGCGATGACCCGTCTAATTGTTTCATCGTCATTCCTTTCGATGACTCAGTGACTACGCCAATGGCTATGATGGGTAGTTCCACAAAATCATCCGCCCGCCCAGCTAATAGTAGCTCAAAATCTTCTCCGTCGCACAGCGCGTGCGATATAGCCGGTTGCCCATCATCCCTACTTGCCTGCTGAGCATCCGTATGAATCGTCGCTTTGAGTAATCGCTCATCCAACATGCACCCAACGTCAGATGCTTGGCACAATCGCCAGCAATCTAGCGATAGGCCATCGCTAATGTCCATCATCGCATGAAGATTCGCGCCGAGCGACTCCGCGATTCTTCGCGCCTCGTGGATGCGGGGTGTGAAGGTCATATGCCTTCCGCGTAAACTGCCGCCCAACTTTCCCGTCACATATAATTCATCACCCGCCCGAGCGCCGCATCGCGAGATGGGGTCCACACCGGGCCAAGGCATTGCGCTGATGCAAACATCGATAGCCAATCTGCCCGCCCACGCGGTTGTATCACCACCTACGATGGCCACCTCAAACGAAGAAGCCATTTCCAGCATGCCCGTAAAAAGTTGTTTCATCCAAGAGAGTTCGCACGTTTTCGGCAGCGCGAGCGACACGGTTGCCGCGACAGGGTTAACCGCCATAGCCGCACAATCACTCAAGCAGCAAGCGATTGCCTTGCGACCAATTTGTTCGGGCCTGTGTATAGTTGTGTCAAAATGGACCCCATCCAGCAACATATCACTGGATAATAGCGATAAACCCTCATCCGGTAATAGCACAGCCATATCATCGCCGATACCAAGCCCAACCCGACGATTGACGGGTTGTTGCTCAGTTAGCCAAGCAACAAAATCTAACTCATTATTCATCCGGCTGATGATACTCTTTTCAGCCTCTATCCGCATCTCAGTGATGTAACGTGGATACTCGGGGCAATGACTGATGAGTCTATAGGCACATAGGTGAGAGTAAATAATGAAGTGAGTCTGTCGTTTTCAAGCTATGTGATCGTAGAGAAAATATTTTTGAGCGATCACCGGCGACGTTCTTTAAGTGGAAGGGAAGCATCAGTAGCTACCTAATTATGACGTGTTAACGACTAATCGCATGGAATGTATCACGAGCAAAAATTCAGTAAATGGTATTATGCTGACCGATACTGTAGTATATAGCAACCGCAGGCGCGGTCTCAACGTATGTGTAGAAGGCATGCGTTTGGGGGCATGGGTAAGCAACAGCATTCCGTATTGCAAAGCGGCCATCCGGGGGGGGCTAATCCCGATCTGTTTCGGGACACGGGGTATCCATCATACAGTGCGCATGAACCGCGCGATGATACTAAGGATGTGAACGTCGTAAATCCTAAACGACGGCCATGGATGGTTGGTAATTTATGAAAAATAGATCCAATATATTTTCCTTTTCCAAGCCTACACTGTTCGGCCTGTGTCTTGCGTCATTGTTTAGTTTGCAATGTCACGATTCACCCGGCAAGGTGAGAATTGGCGATCAGCGAAAAACAATCGTCGCCGGTGCGGTAAGTGGCGTAGGCGAGATGACGCCTCAAGAAACGCTAGCCAGCCAAGACCCACTCGCATTCCTATATGGCTGTCGAGACCGCTACGATGACCAAGTGGTCGATTATCGCTGTTACTTCACCAAACAAGAACGCGTTAACGACGAATTGTTGCCTGAGCAAGGGATCGATGTTCAGTTTCGCCAGCAGCCTTATAGTGTTGATATGAGCTGGGTCAAAAATGAACGTCGTGCCAAACGCGCGACATTCGTTGCAGGCCGGTTTCATGAAGATGGTCAAGACCAAGCCGTATTTGTGCCAAGTGGTGTGCTTGGCGCGTTGCTCCCTTCTGGCGTAAGACGAAGCATCCATGGCCCGGAAGCCAAATCTGAGTCGCGCAAGACGATCGACCAGTTTGGATTTAGAAATTCGCTTGACCTCATCATAAAATTCTGCGAGTTAGCTAAAGGACATCCCGAGTACGAGTTGAGATATATGGGTAAAGGCCGTCTAAACGAACGCCCTTGTTTCGTGTTCGAGCGACATCTGCCATATACAGGCGTTGATGGCGACTTTCCCGATCGCGTGCTGGAAGTATATATCGACGAAGAATGGCTAGTGCCGACCGGCTGTATCGCATACTCCGACGAAGCTAAGGACATGTTGTTAGGCCGGTATGTTCATTCTGATGTCACGTTCAATGTCGGCCTAACGGATGTAGACTTTTAGACCTCTCTTAATTTTCTCCGGCTAGCGCTTCTGCTAAATGTTCGACGAGATGCCTCGGCGATGCGTCGGTGTGGTGCTGGATTTGTTGCTTACAGCTAAAACCCGACACCGCAATTTGTGCATCCCCTCGTTGCTGAATAGCGGGGAAAAGTCTTTCGTCACCAACAGCCTTGCTAGTTTCGTAATGTTCTTGTTCATGCCCAAAAGACCCGGCCATCCCACAGCATCCGCTATTAATTTCGCTGGCCCGATTGCCGAATGCGGTTTGCAGAAGATGCGTTGCCGCAGTTGTACCGACGAGTGCTTTTTGATGGCAATGAGCATGATATCTCAGGCTCGCTTGGCTATTAAACTTTAATGCGTCGGGGTGCTTTTCGAGTAGTGAAGATAAGAATGTCTCGATCATGACACTATGATTAGCGACACGGGCTGCGAGATGCGTATTGACTAGCTGTGGGTATTCGTCAGCTAGCGATAAGATGCAGCTAGGTTCTGTGCCGACGATGGTTAGGCCTTCTTGTACATAAGGCATGAGCGAACGAATATTCGCTTCGGCTAGTTGAGCCGCTTCAGATAGCAAACCCTTACTAATCGCAGGCCGTCCGCAGCACATGGTCTTGGGGCAGACGACGTCATAGCCTGCTGCTTCTAGTAGGGTAGTAGCGGCGATGCCTACTTGTGGTGAAAAATAATTGGTCCAGGTATCGACGAAATAAACAACTTTTCCGCGCGGACCTTCGTGCTTTTTTTTCTTGTTATGCTGTTGCCACCATTTTCTAAATGTCTGATGCGCGAAGTTAGGTAGCGATATGCGGGCGTCGAATCCGTATTTCGATTCAAGTGTTTTTCGGAACCATTTTGTGTTAGCCAGCCAATTGGCCATGCGCGGGAATCGACTTGCTCTGGCCGCAAGTGCTGGCATGTCAGCTATGAAGCGTGATCGAACGTCGCTTCCTTGGCGAAGATTTCTCTGGTGAAGATATTCGGCTTTTAGCATTGCCATGTCCACGCCGGTGGGGCATTGGGTCTTGCAGGCCTTGCATGACAAGCACAGGTCCATGACCTCGGCTAGGTGGGGGTCTTGTAAGCCATTTAGGAGACTTCGATTAGATAACGCGGCGCGCAAAGCATTTGCTCGGGCGCGGGTGGTATGTGTTTCGTCGAGGGTAGCCATGTATGATGGGCACATGGTGCTGGTAAAGCGCTGACGGCACTGTCCCACGCCGCTACACATTTCCACCAGGCCAGCCATGCCGCCGTGGGCATCGAAGTTCAACGCGGTTTTGATTTTAGGTGAGGCGTAGTCGCTGCCGAATCGCAAGTGCTCGGTCATGGGGAATGGGTCAACGATTTTATTCGGATTTAACAGTCCATTTGGGTCAAATAAGGTTTTGACCTTGCGAAAGGCTTCGATGATGACCGGGCCATACAATTTTTCTAGCCAACAAGACCGGGCCATGCCGTCTCCGTGTTCGCCGGTTACGGTTCCGCCGAAACGCAGGGCTAAGTCTGCGACGCCTTCCGCAATGCGTTTCATCTTGGCTATGTCGCCGCTGTTTTTGAGGTTTAGCACAGGTCGAACGTGAATGCATCCGACGCTGGCGTGGGCATAATAGCCTGCGGATACGCCTTCATCGGTTAATAGCTGTCTGAATGATTCCATGTAATCACGCAGTTTTGTCGGGTCTACTGCGGAGTCTTCTACGAAGGCTATAGGTTGGTGGTCGCCTGGTTGGGACATGAGCAAACCTAGTCCGGCTTTGCGCAATTGCCATACGCTTTGTTGTTTGTCGAGCTGAATCAAGCTTTCTGCATGATAGGTTTTAGCCATGACGTCATGGTCGCTGGTTATGGCGCCGAGTCTAGCCGTGAGCGATGTGGCGTTGTCATCGTAAAGTTCAATGGCTAATAGCGCTTTGGGGTTTCCGCTGATGAATTCGCATTGCTGGCTAATCGTAGCATTGTTCCTCCCGGCTGAGACGATGAGTTCGTCGATGAGTTCGATGGCTGCGGGGTTGTGCTTGAGGATAGCCGGGGTTGTTTCTAGTGCCTCCAACATGTCATCAAAATGTAGCAACAGGATGCCCCGCTCTTTCGGTAAGGGCGTAAGGCGAAGTTTTGCCTGGACCACGATGCCTAAAGTCCCTTCGCTACCGCAGAGCAATTTGTTGGTGTCTACAGCCGTTCCCGGTGGGCCGAGACGGTCCAGTCCGTACCCGCCGTTGCTACGAAGTATTTTTGGGAATCGCAGTTGAATTTCGTTGTAACAGGCGTCGCGTATATCACCTAATGCTTGGTTGATCGAATTCACTTCCTGGTTCGCGGCGCTGGCGTTGCTATCGCTTTCGCCATCGCTATCGAAAGTCGCCACGGTTCCACTAGGCAAAACTACGGTAAGCGACACGACATGGTCCCCCGTGCGGCCGAAGACCACGGAATGTGCGCCACAGGAATTGTTGGCGATCATGCCGCCGATGGTCGCTCGGCTGCTGGTGGCTACATCTGGTGCGAAATGTAGATTGTGGGGCGCGAGCGCGGCGTTTAATTCATCCAGTACGACACCTGGCTCAACGGTTACCGTTCTTGATAGCGGGTCGATATCGATGATGCGGTTCATATAAGGTGATAAGTCTAGCTGGACGCCGTTACCTAATGCGCCACCGGCTAATCCCGTGCCCGCGCCTCTTGGGACTAAAGGGATGCCAAAATTACGGCATTGTTTAATCGTGGCTACGACATCGTCTACGTTTTTGGGAATGACTACGCCTAGTGGAATCATTTCGTAGATGCTAGCGTCCGTGGCATAGATGGTGCGGGACAGGTTGTCAAATCGGACATCTCCGGAAATTTCGCGTTGCAAGTTCGCTGCGATATCTGGTAGAGGCTCCCGCGGTGTCAGTTGAATTAATGGCTGGTGCATGCCCTTATGACCCCTGGAATGGTAGCGTTGCGTGGGCCATGTTTAGTTTTCGATACACCGAAGCAGCTAGTTCAGCCATCGCGCTGACGGAATGATTTTCTTTGATATACGCTTGACCAGCAACGGCTATGTCGCGGGCGGCGTCGGGTTTTGTGATAATGCGTTCGAGGGTATCTGTTAGGGCGCTGGTGGTTGGTGAGTCGCAAATCAGGGCTGTTTCGTCTGCTATGTATGCGTCGTCGATCGCAGAGGGGAAAGTGACGGTGACCAGGCCCGCGCCCATGGCTAATAGTCCGTCCATGGAGACTGCGGTTCGTGTCGTGGGTAGTACGTAGATGTCTGCGCCGCTCATCAATGACGCGATGTTGCCTAGTGGCTGGGCGAAGGCGACCATTGAATTTAATCCGCGGTCACGCACTAATTTACGCAGTGCTGGCTCGTCGCGACCTTCCCCAACGAGGAATGCCAACACGGCGTGACCACGCTTGCGTAAGGTGTCGACGGATTGGAGGAGTAAGTCTACGCCGCCTGCGGCGTTAAATGGCGCGGTGCAAAGCAGGGTGGTGGTTTGTTCGAGATTCGCCAAAGGTGATGCGGTGCGCGATACGTAAACGCCTGGGGGCGTGAAAATAATTTTGTTGGCTGGGATGCGTAATTGATTCTGCAAAATCTTAGCGAGCGGCTGAGTTAGCACGAAGTACGCGCCCACGTCAGATTCAGGAATCTGCGAGACGTAGTCGCAATCTTGGGTAGCACCTACTTGCAGAACTAAGTCCGCTTCGTATGTCTTAGCCATCTTGATAGCCAATTCGTATGATGCGGCTGATAAAGCGTGGACGACGGTCGGTGGATCATTGGCTAGCAATTCGACGGTCTGGGTAATGCGGCGGTGAGAGAATGGCCACTTGATGGGGTTGTGAACGATGGGGCGAATGGGGCCTAGCGATAAGGAGGATAGTCGGTTGTCGGAACTGACAAGCTGGGTGCGAATAGCTTGGTCGATGAGTCCGACGGCGAGATAGCGTAGGGCGTGGCCGAGACGGTCGAAGGCGTCTCCGTGGACACAGAGGGCTACGTTGACGGAAAGTTGGCTGGTCGGATCTTGGCTCAATGTCTTGGTCCTACTGTTACTGCTCGATCATCTGCCTTATAGTGGCATCCATTTTCGCGAGGCGGATACTGGCCTCACATATTTCGGCGCGGCGCGTGCCGATGTACTGTACACGATACGGAATCACGCTGTGAAAGTATACGAAAGCATTGAAAACGTCGATCCACCTATACAAGGATCGGTTCTGACGATCGGAAACTTTGATGGCGTTCACCGTGGGCATCAACAATTGTTGGCCCAGGCTGGTTTATTCGCGGCGAATACGGGCGGTCCGGTTGTTGTTATGACCTTTGATCCCCATCCCGTGAGCATTGTTCGACCAGATTTTACACCGAAACGACTCATGCCACTAAATGAGAAATTGTTGCGGCTTCGTGAGGCGGGGGCGGATGTGGTGGTGGTCGCCCGTAGCGAGCCAAAGCTTTTCTCGCTTACGGCCGCTCAATTTGTGCAGGATGTGATACAAGCCCGATTTCATCCCACCCATATTGTCGAAGGGCCTACGTTTGGGTTCGGTAAGGGGCGAGAGGGGACGCCGGAGTTGCTGAAGACGCTGGCTGGGGAGTTTGGCTGCGAAGTGCATATCTTGGAAGCGGTGCATTTACAGGTGGATGAGGGAGATACGATGTTAGTGTCCAGCTCGTTGATTCGGCAGCTTCTCGGTGATGGGAAAGTGCGGCGGGCGGGGCTTTGCCTGGGCCGGGCTTATGGGCTATTTGGGAGTGTGGTTGAGGGGATGCAGCGGGGGACCGATCTTGGGTTTCCCACGGTCAACCTTGCGGTGGAAGATCAGCTGATTCCCAAAGACGGCGTGTATGCGGGGATCGCCAAGGTTGTGGGGAGAGAGTTAGCCGCGGCGATTAGTATTGGTAGCGCGCCGACTTTTGGCGATGTGCCGCGTCAAATCGAGGCTCACCTATTAGACTTCGATGGTGACTTGTATGGCGAGCAGATTCGTTTAGATTTTCTACGTTTTTTACGTGAACAGCAAAAGTTTACTGGCGTGGAAGCACTCAAGGCTCAGTTATGCATTGACATCCAAGCAGTTAGAGATGCTCATGATAATTCTTAATTATTTTCTATAAACGTGGATGGATTGTATGGCTATAAATGATAACGGCGGTTTTGATGTGGCGACGGCGTTTATAAAGGCATGTCGTCGGCCGCTGCTTCTGACGCATGCCAAGCCGGACGGTGATGCACTGGGGTCAATGATCTCGCTTGACCAGCTTCTCCGGGCGCAAGGGTGTGAGCCGACGTGTTTGTTGTACGAGCCATTGCCAGAAAGATATGCGCGGGTTTGCGGCGGTAATTATACTGTTCTCGATGCCACGAATATGGCAGCACAACTTAACGTGCATGATGGGGTGATTGTGCTTGATACCTGCGCTTATGGGCAATTGTCTCCTGTGGTAGATTGGCTGCGTGAATCTTCATTGCCCAAGCTTGCGGTGGATCATCATGTAACGAGAGATTCATTGGCTGATGTTTATCTGGTGGATGAATCTGCGGCTGCGAATTGCTTGATTTTATACGAATGGGCCGCGTCAGAAGGTTGGGCTATTTCTGCGGAGACCGCGCGAGCGATGTTGGTTGGTATCGCGACGGATACGGGTTGGTTTCATCATTCGAATGCGGATAGCCGTGTGTTTGCGGCGGTGGGGGCGTTGGTTACCTGTGGTGCAGATTGTCATGCGTTGTATGCGCAGTTGTATGAACAAGATACGTTGGCTCGCGTTCGGCTGGTTGGTGAGGCGTTGTCATCGCTCAAGATGCACGGAGAAGATAGGTTAGCCGTGATGACGCTATCGGCTGAGGCATTTGCGCGGGCTGGTGCGTCGCTGGCTGATACGGAAGGGATAATAAATGAGCCGTTGAGCATTGAGTCGGTAATCGTTTCGCTATTGCTGGTCGAGCAGGCGGATGGTCAAACGCGGGTGAGTTTTCGTAGCAAGCAGCCATTGGATGAGCAGACCGTGGATGTGGATGTGGCGGCAATGGCCGGGACGTTTGGCGGAGGGGGTCATCGTCGTGCGGCGGGCGCGCGGTTGACGGGTAGGCCAGTTGAGGTTGTGGCGCGCGTTGTTGGTGTGGCGATGGGGATGCTTGGCTGAGGTGACTTCGGTGCAAGGAGAGTAGGGTATTGGGTAATGGAGTCGAAGAGCGTAGGTTAATCGACTTGTAAAACCTATTCGTCTATGTCGGTGCTATAATGTACAGAAATAATCGCCCGGCTCTTAATCAGTGTGCGGGCATAACTTTCAGCGTGCATCATCGACTCCCCCATGTCCAAAAAGAAGGACATGGGCCACCCGACCAATAGCAAAGTAATTCTCATGGCAAAAAAAGTGTTGAAGCGTAAAGTTGTCTCATGGTGGAAACGGGCTAAATATTTCTCTGTGGAGTTGCCGGATGGAATCTTTGGAGGGCGACCTGGGGAGAATCAGCATGGTATCACATTTATTGAGGAGCTTGAACACAAGTTTATAGTAGAGTTAGATAACAAGCTTCTCTTGGTCTTTACAGACTTGATGTCTGTAACTCAACAAGGAGATGATCTGCAGTTTAGTGATTTCGGGCAACTAATATTTGATCGCCAGGAATATGGCACCATGATTCCTCGTGTTGAAGTGTATAACAGTGGCACGGTCAAATTCCTATCGTGAGCTGCAGAGTTGATGGCCGGGTGGCCCATCTCGTCCCGAGGTGGGGGAGTCGATGATCGGAGGTTAATCAACTTGTAAAAATATGTTTGTCTATGTCAAGATGGTAATGTACAGAAATAATCGTCCGGCTCTTAGACAGTGGGCGGGCATGGCATGTATCGCCAATCATCGTCTCCCCCATGTCCAAACGGAAGGACATGGGGCACCCAGCAGGTGTCAAAACTAGTAGATGCCAAGTCGTTGTCGCAGCTATTGTCGGCTAGTTTCTAGACGCGGGTTTCAATTATAAAAGCCGAATCTAAAACAGTAGATGATAGAGGTAATCGAGCCGACCTGACAGGACGAGTTTTTTTCCTGAATATTGCATCACTTTTCTGATACCCTCTCGATAGGCTGGAGAGTAGCAATGGCTGGGGCAATGCTTGCACGCTGGCTTGGGGTGCATCGGGCAGTGAGATCGCTTGGTGAGTGCGTGGGCTAATAATCTGCTACACGACGGGCACAGGCGAATGTCTTTGCCAAAGATCGCTGGAATGTCGTGGGTCTTCAAATCAAAGCGGCTTCTGTCGTTACCCGTGTGTCGGTTAGAGCAAAATACGTTGACAAATTCGACTAGCGTTTTCAAATCTCGGCTAGTATGCTTGTTAATAGTTGGGAGTGTCAACATCGCTGCTTCTCCGGCCGATATCGTCTGTCAATCTCAGCCAGGTCAAACGACCTAACTTCACCAAATAATCATGCAAGCGGCATACCAGCAACCAGCCGAACTGCGTTAGCGAGGTTGAAAGGTTGGCGTTTTTCCGAATTGCCCGCGATAATCCGATTATGAGCGCCAGCGACGAAAAAAAAATCGAGCAGCTTCGCGGGCAAATCCGCGGGCACGATCATCTCTATTATGCGTTGGGACAGCCTACGCTCACGGACCAGCAATACGATCAGTTGTTGACTGAGCTACGCACGCTCGAGGCCGAGCTGCCCGGCCCGGTTCCCCCGGATTCACCGACACAGCGGGTGGGCGAAAAACCGCTTGACGGGTTCGTTCACGTGACCCATGCCGTACTCATGTTATCTGTGGACAACACCTATAACGATCAGGAATTAAGAGAATTCGACGCCCGCGTCGCCAAGGCCTTGGGCGGACAAGAATATCGATATGTGGTCGACCCTAAAATAGACGGCGTCGCGGCTACGCTCCTTTATGAGCAGGGCGTTTTCACGTTAGCGGCTACGCGCGGGGATGGTAAAACCGGCGACGATATTACGCAGAACGTAAGGACTATTCGTTCGGTACCGCTTCGACTGCTCGGGGCAGACATTCCAGAATTGTTAGAAGTGCGCGGCGAGGTCGTTTGGCCAACGGAGGATTTTCAGCGGTATAACGTGCAAAGGGCTGACCAAGGCGAAGACGTGTTTGCCAATCCCCGTAACGCGACGACGGGAAGTTTGAAGCAGCTTGATCCCAAAATCGCAGCTAGTCGAGGTCTGCAATTCGTTGCGCACGGCTTTGGACACATTGAGCCGATGACTGCGAAAACGGATCAAGCGCTATTCGAGCAATTAGCCCAGTGGGGGATTCCGGCTAGTCCATATCGTATCGTTGCAGAAAATATTGATGAGGTCATTAGCCAACTGTCTCAGTGGGATCAACGGCGACACCAACTCCCTTACGAGACGGATGGGCTAGTCATAAAAGTTGATACCCTCGCGCAGCGTGTTGTGCTGGGGGCGACAAATAAATATCCGCGTTGGTGCATCGCTTACAAGTTTGCCGCAGAGCAGGCCGAGAGCGTACTTGTCAAAGTCGATTTCCAAGTCGGCAAACTCGGCACCATTACCCCTCGGGCTGTTATGGAGCCGATGCTGCTGAGCGGAACGACGGTACGACATGCCTCGCTTCATAACTTCGACCAAGTCCAGCGTCTCGATTTGCACATTGGCGATACGGTGGTGGTGGAAAAAGCTGGTGAGATTATTCCGCAGGTTATCCGCGTTGTAACAGAGAAAAGGCCTATAGATGCTAAGAAGGTAATTGAACCGAATAAATGTCCGGCCTGCGGCGGTGACGTCTCGCGAGATGAAGGCGGGGTCTATATCCGCTGCGTAAACCCTGCATGTAAGGCCCAGCTAAAAGAGCGATTAAAACATTTCGCAGGCCGAGACCAGATGGATATTGAAGGCGCGGGACAGGTGCTCATGGCGACGCTTGTAGAGATGGGATTCGTAAAAAGTATCGTAGACCTATACGATCTTCGTGATAAACGAAAAGACCTTATTGAAATTGAACGAATGGGTGAAAAAAGCGTAGAAAATCTGCTCGACGGGATCGACAAGAGCAAGAAGCAGCCACTGTCTCGCTTGTTAGCCGCGTTAAATATTCGCCATATTGGCTCGACCACCGCTGAGCTTTTAGCCGAGCAAATCGGCGATATGGACGCGCTGATGAATGCTTCAGACGATCAGCTTTTGGAAGTGGACGGTGTAGGCCCAGAGATGGTAGCTAGTGTGCGAGAATTTTTCGCTAGCGACGCAGGTAAGCTGATCATTGAGCGATTACAAAAAGCTGGCCTAAACATGACACAGCCACGTCGCCCATCGGCAGGCGATCAGTTATTGGCCGGTAAAACAGTCGTCGTAACTGGTACATGGGAAAGCATGGGACGAAAGGAATTGCAAGCTTTGATAAAGCAATTGGGCGGCAAAGTATCTAGCAGCGTAAGCAAAAAAACGGATATGGTGGTATACGGAGAAGCGCCAGGCTCCAAGCTAGACAAGGCCAATAAGCTGGGCGTGGAAACGCTAGACGAAAAGCAATTCCTATCGCTCATAGGTAGGCCATGAATCGCGGGGGAAGATTATATTCCTAATAACGAGCCGCGGGCTTCAGCCCGCGCG
>JAJDDW010000092.1 GCA_029260115.1 Phycisphaerae bacterium
GATAAGAGTTGCGAACGTGCACATCCATTCCTATAGTAATCATGGCTGTCCTCCGAAAAAGTAAACGTTGGCGCGAAACAACGCCGTCATACACGTACGCGAAAGCGTACCGGGGACAGCCTCTTCATGACATTAGGTCGGATGCTCGCTATTGGGGGCATGAAAGAAATCGAATAACGCAACCTTAACTGACGCAAAAACATCTCGTATATTGTCAACAATCGCGTCTCAGCTACCATGTGCTATGCGAATTTTGCGTCACCCCGTGTTGTTCGTTTCGGCTATCGCGCTACTCGTAAGAATTATCTATTGCCTGGTGGCCGTATTCATCTTCAACAAAGCTTCCCCCGGCGGTTTTGGGCATGACGGTTATTTGGAAATTGCGCAGAGCCTAGTCGCGGGGCAAGGCTTTCAACTTCTTGGCGAGCCAAATTACTTTCGACCACCGACATATATCATATTTCTCGTGCCGTGGGTGGCCTTGCCCGGAACACATTTTTGGATAATCGCTGCTCAAGCGATAGTTGGTGCTGCGACGTGCGGCTTGGTAACCTTTGTGACGCTGTCGTTCGTTACGATTCATCTCGCGATTTTGAGCGGTTTGGTGCTGGCGATTTGTCCGTGGCACGTCCATTTCACGGCCAATAGTATGTCGTATCTGCTGGCCTCGTTTTTAACGATGGCGTTTTTAGCGACTTGGGTAAATCAGCATAAAGCGACCAAACTATCTTGGGCATTTGGTCGTGGGGTGTTGTACGGCTTGATGGTATTGTGCCATCCTGGCGCTGCTATATTAGGGCCGATGTGGATGCTGGATCGACTACGACTCGACTGGCGTAACCGCCAGCTACGCGCAGGCTTCTCGACGCTCACATGTTTCGTCGTCGGAACTTTTCTTATCGTTTCTCCGTGGATTATACGAAATCGAGTATCGTCAGGTGAGTGGATATTTTTCACAAACGCCGCGGGTATTCAGTATTTTATCGCAGATCAGAAAATTTTCAGCACCGAGTCAGTTTTCTCTCTGCCGGGCTGTAAAAATTCGCAGGCGGTTTCCGCTGCGAATGCCGCGCTGGTGACAGCAGGATTTCCACGAAGTGAAACGCTCGCGGCTTACAAAGGCGTCGGAGTGAAGCAAGGCATTTTTTTTATGTCATGGATGAAAAATGACATGCGTGACCATCCAGGCAAATGGCCACGCAGATTATTTCAGCAAGGCTGGTGGTTTTGGTTTGGTGATGCCGCGAAATGGACTTGGCTACATTTTTTGTTCAAGGTTCCGTTATTGTGTTTAGCTATGCGCGGTTGCTGGCAAGGCTATCGTCGCAAGATTGCCGTCATGC
This sequence comes from Phycisphaerae bacterium, assembly GCA_029260115.1. Lineage (GTDB taxonomy): Bacteria > Planctomycetota > Phycisphaerae > UBA1845 > UBA1845 > JAJRPG01. Next base: position 1,344 of record JAJDDW010000092.1, read on the forward strand.
CAATGGTGATTGTCGTACTGGCTTATTGGTCGGTCCATTCGGCGATCATGGGGTTCATTCCGCTGGCCGCATATAGCCTGACGGTGATGGGGCCGGTGTGCGTTCTGGCCGGTATCGGGCTGTCGCGAAGCACCGGGAAGCCAAATTAGCCCTACGAGATTTCATGAGGTCGGACAAACATTTGTTCGTTTTTGACACAAATATGGAATTTTCCTGTCTTGGTTATGTTGACGCCATGGTTGAAATTCCGCCTGGAATGGTGATTCAGCGTTGTCAGGGAGGGTTTGCAAGGTGGATGTGTCCGGGTCTAGACTCTTTTTCGCTGAAACGAGGAGGTGATAGTAGGTATCTTTCTATCCGTAAAAAATATATATTAAATATCCCTTTACGTGGTTGATCGTTTATCGTATCATGCCCGTCGGTTGGCTAGCTCGCCAAGAGGTCAAAGCGTTTATGTACTGTTTCGATGAAGCACTTCCTATCGCAAAGCCCGGTTTGTTTGCCTTCCATTTGGTTCAATTAGTGGACCACTTTCATAAGCGACCCAGAAAGATACTGGTGGGTCGTGTATTCCCATCTAAGCAGGAGAACACGCGGTGGGCAAGAAATTGTATGTCGGGAATCTAGCGTACTCAGTCAGCAGCAGCGATCTAGAAACAATGCTGGGACAGTATGGTAACGTCGAGAGTGCTCAGGTCATCAGTGACCGGTCAACAGGCCAAAGTAAAGGCTTTGGTTTTGTTGAAATGAGTAGTGAGTCAGAGGCCCAAGCGGCCATTGAAGGATTGAATGGACAAGATAATGAAGGTCGTGCATTGACCGTCAACGAAGCCAAGCCTCGTGAGCCTAGATCAGGCGGTTACGGTGGCGGCGGCGGTGGCGGCGGTGGTGGTGGTGGTCGTCGTGACCGTTACTAAGAACCGCAGGTAATTGCTATATACCTCGGTCTGGCGCGATAGTGAAGTTCCTATTGTGCCTGACAATATAACGCGACCTTTCGAGGTCGTGTGTGAGTCTTGGCTAGGGTGAATTTATTGCAAAACTTAGAAAGGCCAATCCGAAAGGGTTGGCCTTTTTTTTGTGGCTTGCTAGATCGGCAAGTCGTGACATCGGCAGGGCGAAAAAAAACCGCCTCGTGGTCGAGGCGGTTTCTAAAATTCTTGAGGATGCTGCTTGACGGACGACTTTGGATAGTCGTGTTCCGCAGCGGTACGATATTTGTTATCGACTGTTGCGACCTCGTTTGATGGTTCGCACGCGATCAGTGCTGACATCTATGGTCACAGGTCCGCTTACTGCATACGTCATTTCTGCACCGCTTGAAGCAAGAAGCATGGTCTCTTGACCTGAAGATACACCTACGCTGATTGACCCAGTGGCGTCTGTTGGTATGGCTACGGAGAATGTGCCTACATATTTAGGTTTTGCGGCTGGGGCAGTGGCTCCACCGTTGTACTTCACCAAGGCAAGACGCTCGCCCTTCATGTCGATAGCTTCGACGATCTGGTCGAAACCAAAGATGAAAGTCGGTTGCTGCTTGTCGACTACGATGTTGGTGATGGCAAGCTTGTTGCTCTGTGAGTCGGTACCCACAACTTGTACTTGAACAGCCCCGACGTCAGTAGCGTTTGCTAGATAAACGTTAACAACAAGGGTGTCACCTGGTGTTATCGAAGTCTGCATAGGCTTCACAAAATAAGTAGGCGCAGTAAACGTGGCGGCTTCATCAGCATGAGCTGAATTGACAGCTAAAGCGACAGCAACTGCACATCCCAAACTCAATGCAACTTTCATGTTTCTCATATCAGGCTCCTTGTGTATCCACTCAACCCCAGACAAGTAATTTAACAACGCACTAAAGCCCATGCCCTGCCATACAGTAGCTTCATAAACTACTGCAATTACCAACGAGGCAGAAGGTTGAATATTGCGTCTGGCGTGCTCGCCGAGTTATCGGCACACTGCACACCTCTACACTGTTTTACCACGATTTTAGAAGTGTATCAAGAAAAAAACATATTTTTCATCGCATATCGTCATTACGATTAATTGTGGCGGAAAGTTGTACTTCTTTGGTATGTAAACGATTGTGGTATAAGAAGTTAAGAACTTGGACCCGTTCTTTTGGAACCCGAATCCACATATGCGTAACAAATGTCACAGCCATTGTGGTGCACACGGGTGTTTGGTTATCGCCCGTTCGAGTTATTTCGGGAAATGTTCAGAGGTACTGTAATATCCTGGCGTAGATATTGGCATTGGTCGCCCGATTTTTCGCATACATAATACAAGGCATATCCGCTAATGTTATAAACGGCTTGTTTCATTTCGGTGGATAGCGCCAACTCGACATCAATGACGCGACGTTCGGTGCTTACTGGGGTGGGGGGATTGCGGTATGTCCATTGGGCTTCGGTTACGTGCACGCTAGTTGGCAATGTTAGCCAAACGTACAGATCCTCTGCTTCGTTGTTCCATACTGCTTTTTCGTCTGCTAATCGAAAAATGATGCGCATGCGTACGTTGCTGCCCGGACGCCCCATAGCTGGGGTTATAATGGTTTCAACATTGACAAGATGTTTACTGTCGCGAGTGATTCGACCCGACCGATCTACATCGCCAACGGAGGCGTCTTGTTGGTTGGCTCTACGTGTAAGATTTGGACCGGCTAATTCCGACCCTGTTGGTTCGATCGGCAATACATAGGGAATTTCGCCTCGGCGCTTGATGTCAGTTCGTGCCTGATCGACCCAGAAATAAAAATTATATGGTTTGTCGAGTCTTGGCCCGTATTGTTGAATGCGCCTGCGCCAGATGTATTGATTAGGGTCGACTGCTAAAGCGCGGCCCCATTGGGCGACAGCGCGTTGGCCATCACCGGGCTGTGGCTGGGATGATTCAAAGCGACGACGTAGGGCGACGCCAGATCGAAATAAGGACCGGCCATCCATGGGGTTTAGCGTGACGGCCCGGCGATATGCGTCGATGGCCTGGGTATTGTTGTCTTTGCTATCGGACAGGAATAATGCATCGCCGAGGTTGCGCCAGGCGGAGGCTAGTCCTTGCTTTTGGCAGCGCATGCTTAGTTGAACGATGTCAGGTTGTATGGCGAGATTATAATTTGCGGGTGTCTTGATACGCGGGTAATTTTGATCGAGAAAATCTGCTACAAACTTGTCTGGCGTAATCGAGGCATGTCGGACCACGCCAGACGCATCAATAGCTGTCGACACGGGAGCTACCGTCACATTTAGCGTATTTAGCGAGTCGACGAAAATTGGCCAGTCTAGTTGTCGCCATTGGCGATATAGCCTGGCGCGCTCGGGATGCTGTTCTTGCACGACGCCGATGACTGTTAGGGTGCCAGCTTTCACGAAGGGGGCAACAAGTTTCTGCCACACGGGCAGTTGCCTACGGCAGCCAGCTCACCAGGATGCGAAGTTGATGAGAAGAACTTTTTTTCCACGATAATCGGACAGTCGTCCTGTTTTTCCGTCTAGCGTGGGCAATAGAAAATCGGGATACATTTTACCAACATCAGTGCCGATTTGTGGCGGCGAGTCTTGTGATGCATAGGCTCGTCCCAGGGGTTGGGACCACAGGACGGCTATGATTGATCCGAGAATAAGAAACCGCATATTGACTCCATATGTCATTTGGCTCAGCATACTTCTTATAGTGCGGATTGGGGTAATTTGTCCACTTGGCGGTTGAAATTCTGCATTTTGCGTTAATCGATACTAGAAAATCTCGGTTAAAATGTTGGTTACCCATCCAGCAGGGTATGCCGCTTATGAAGACTGGATACCCTCCCGCGCGAGCATGACGAAGGGTTTGATACCACATTCAATGACCTGTTCATACAATTCGGTGGTATCCTTGTGGCTAAAATTACTGTGCTATTGACCATTTGGAGATACTGTTTGTTGTTGGTTTTTCGTTGGGATTGCCCGTATGCGGCGGCGCAAGGTTTCGAACATATTGTCGATCGGTCCATAAAGCGAAACCAGGTTCTCGCGAATGGCTGCCAGTTCTTTTTCGCTACCGGAATTTTGGCGGATGGAAACTTCTAAGGCGTCGATGGCCTCGCGGTTACGATCGCGGTGGGTGATCGCGCGCTGTTTCATTTCAGATAGGATTGAACGGGCCGCATCTTTTTGGCTATCATTGAGTGCGTATCGTTTGATAAAATTCGTTACGAAGTCCTCCCATGCGGAGAGTTCTCTTGTGATTTGATCAGGCGGGGTGGTGGTGTCCATGTTAGGTAAGACTGATGTTGGGGATGTTTCATCACGGGCTGGATCATTGGCTGCTTTCTGTAGGGATGTTGGTGTTGATTGCCACAATTCGTCAGGTTCAAAATCGCCTTTTTCCCAGGCTTGTACTTTCGTGCGGGCTAATTGCATCCCAACGGCTAACTTGAGTTGTTCCGCGTCGAAGGTGATGCGCTGATCGGGTGTCAGCACGCTTCGGACATCGCCTGCGCCTTCGATAATTTGCTGGGAGATCACGTCGAGTATCGGTTGGGCGTGCTTGGCCCATTCTTGCACGGCTTCCTTGGGTGGCGGTGTCATAGCCATGCGCATTTCAAGGAATTGATTGATCAACGGTTGTATTTTGCTGCGGTTTTCTTGAAGGAACGGTGGCCAACGTTTGAGGATAGCCTGTTGCACTAGTTCATGCTGTGCGTCGTCTAATGCGTACTGCTGGCCAACTTGAGCAGTCCAGCGAAGTAACAGCGAATTTATGAGTTTGGGTGTTGGCCATATGCCGTCTTGGCTTGGCGGTGGTGCTAGGGGCGGCTTACCTTTTGACTGTTGTAGATTCTCCACCGAAGCTTTAAGTTGGTTTTGTGCAGCCGTGCTAGCGGCTGATAGCAGTGTGAGAAGAATGATGATCGCGGTTTTCATGGATGTATTGTATCTTCCTCGCGATAGTATTGTATCGCGGCTGGCCGATAGTTTGACTAGTAACACCGTATAGTAAGACCGACCCACTATGTCGCACATTGTCAGCATTGTTATCCCGACATTCAACCGTCTAGCCAAGTTGCGCCGTTGCATAGAGAAGGTTCGGCTTCATGTCAGCCATCCTTATGAGGTGGTGGTTGTGGACGGTGGGTCTACGGATGGGGCGAGGGAATGGCTGGGTGAGCAGGTCGATCTTCGGGTGATTTACGAGGAAGCCCGAGAGGGCGCGGTGCGGGCGTTTAATAAGGGGTTTCGGGCTGCGACGGGGCATTATGTGATGTGGCTCAATGACGATGCGTATCCCCTGCCTGGAAGCGTTGAAGCGGCAGTGGATATGCTGGAGCGACCGGATTTGCTTGATTTGGGCATGGTGGCGTTTTATCACAACTGGCATAGTGAACGGAATGTGCTGGATCGGGTAGCACATGAGGGGCGGTCATACGAGCTTTGTCATGTGCGTGGGTATCCATACGCCAATTTTGGCTTGCTGCGGCGGTCTTTGTTGATTGAAATAGGGTATGCGGATGAGCGGTATTACTTTTTTGGGTTCGATCCCGACCTTTCCCTGACGTTGCAGATAGAGAAAAAGCTGACGGTTTTGGGTTGTCGTCGGGCTATGATTCATCATGACGAAGTTCACGATGATAGAAAAACGGATGATCTGAGCCGGGGAGATGAGGACAACGAGAAGTTATTTGCCAAGTGGGATTTACCCTCGCCAGGCTCATATTCTGATCCGGGGCCTAAATATCTCGAAATGATTGCTGCCCGTAGATTGTTGTAGATGTTCGACAGGCATTGATATTGCCAGCATAATCAGCGGGAGCGCTAGCCGCTTGAGTCTGGGGTCTATCTGCCGGTATACTTCGGGCATGTGATCCAACGAAGTTGTGGATCGTTATTTGGCTGGATAGAGGAAATCACGATGACAACGAGTCCGTCAGTAAATCACGACAAGCAGCACGCGGCCTTGTGGCTTATCGGGGCCGATATGCCTGGGCTGTTGCGTTTAGGGGCGGAGTTTGTTCGCAAACACGAAGGCAATATCGATAAGGATATTGCGGATAAGTTTGGTGAAAGCGCCGTCGTCTTTATGAGTATTACAGCTGACCCCAAAAATATCGCTTGCATGGACAAGGACAAAGGTTCGCTGAAAGATGCCAGCGGATGCGGCGTGGTGTTTCAGCCTATGCAAGAGCCAACCGTGCCAGATGGTTATCAGCCTGACTTGTATGGCTTTGATATTGTGACGGACGATAAGGCCGGGTTGATCGCTGAGATTTCCGAAATTGTTGACAAGTTTGGGATGCTGATTGTTGGTCACACAGGCGAACGCCGGGTCGTGCCTGGGCCTCGACCATTGGTTCAGGGTGGGCAGAAATTTATTGTGATGCTTCCTCGTGACTTCGATCATGGCGGTTTTAAGCGCAAGCTCGGCGACATAGTGAAAAAGTATAATGGCCAAATGGTGACGCCACTGCGTGTTGTGCCCGGTCTGTTGTGGTGGTGGTAGTTGCTGGCATCGCTGAGGCTTGTTTTCAAGCTGCGATCGCACCAAGCGCGGTGTATTTTAATGTCGATCGCTATTTAGATTTTTATCCATAGTCGGCGCGCTTATGCATGACAATCGACGATACGACAATCGACGATATCTTGTCATCGTTATCGTGCTGGCGATTATTACGCACGTCTCGCTAGTCTGCTACGTCCATTTCTGCAAAGGCGGGCTTGATACCTATGCTTTTAACTCGCTGGATGCACGCGAGTATTATCAAATTGCGCGAAACGTTTTTCAGCATGGCATTTTCAGTCAATCTGAACATGCGCCGTTTGTACCGGATACGTGGCGGACGCCTGGATATCCGGTATTTCTAGCCGGGTGGATGTGGCTATTTGGCGCTGCGCCGTTGGTGTTGGTTTTGGTGCAGCAACTAGTGTGCGTACTCAATGCGGCCTTGTTTTATTTCGTCGCCCGACAATATCTATCCGCTGGCCGATTGTTGTTGGCGGCGGCGTGTTTTGTGCTTGAGCCGTATCATCTTTTCTATTCCCTCTGGTTATTAGCGACGACGCTTTTTGTGACGCTGCTTCTTTTGGCTTGGTTTTGTTATATTCGTGCTGAGCGGAAGAAATCTGTCTGGTGGTTTGTGGCAGCTGGTGTGTTTTGCGGTTTGTTGGTTTTGGTTCGACCGATCGGGATTATGGTTCCGGTGCTGCTTGGATTACGCGCTGCTATGGGGATTTTATACCAGCAGTCAAGGCATAAACTCTACGAGAGGCGCTGGTCCTGGCCTATGCTGGCGGGATTTTGTCTGGCGACAATGTGCGTAGCCGGGACTTGGGTTGGTCGCAATGTTGGGGTGGCGGGTCATGCGGCGTTGTCCGATCAAAGCGGAGTGGTGATGGCTTATTTCAAGGCGTCAGAAGTGGTGCTTTGGAGGCAAGGACGAGCGACGGATCGTTTTATGGAGACTTCGCTTGATGTCAGACGGGCGGAGAATCCGCATGCTGTGTGGGAAGAAATCGATCGGAGGCTAAGGAAGTCGCTCGACCATCTGCCCGAGCTACAGCATGACCGGTTACGGTGGTCTCATCTGGCGCAGGGGAATAAGACCGAGGTAGATTCGTTTTTGATATCTAATGAGCTTATGCGCATTGGATTGTCGCAGATGGCTGCGTCACCATTAAGTACTGTTGCATGCTTGACGGTGCGGTGCGGTTCTATCTTGACATTTCCTCTAAATCTGGCGATCAAGCCAGCGGCTGGGATTGATGCGTCTCGGGGGCAGCAGGTAGTTAAGTCGTTGCCTTTTGTTGTGGTGACGCTACTTGGGTTGTGGACTATCTTTAGGCAGTGGCGGGCTTGGCGTGTGTGGTGTGTGCCGATGTTGTTCTTATTAGGACTATTGGCGATGACTACGCCACAATTCGATCCACGTTTTCGGGTGCCAATGATGCCAATGCTGCTGGTGTTGGCACTGTATAAGCCAGAGAAATTAACCGCGTGAATGAAATTTAAGCGTCCTGAGTTTCTTCGTCCTCATATTCATCGTCGTCTTCATATTCACCGGGTAATAGCCAAAGGTGGACTAGGTAGGAGAAGATGACGGCGCTGATGAAGGAACCGACGTAGTCTGGGGGCATCATTTCATAGGCCATCATATTTACAGCGACGACCCATGTGATGATGACGAGGGTGAAAACGGTGAATAGACATTTCCAGAATAGCGGGGCTTCGAAGGGTAGTTTGCTCATGCCGTACCTGCTGTGTCCTCTGTTATTCAGAAATCGTATAGCGACAAACAGTTTGATGCCGTGTCTTACGCGTACCCGGCATCAAAAATTTTCGTAAATCCGCGCAAGCTGAAGCATGCGACTCGTTTCTCATGTGTAATCAGTAAATCAAATGCTGGGGTTCGTCAAGAACGCAGGCGCAACGAGTTCAGTACGACGCTGATAGAGGAGATCATCATGGCTGCGGCGGCCAGGCCGGGAGGGACTGTTCCCACTGCGGCCAGGGGGATGGCTAGTGTGTTGTAGAAAAACGCCCAGAAGAGATTTTGCTTGATAATACGCAAGCTACGCTGTGACAATTCGATGACGCTTTGGATTTTTTGGATGTCGTGGTGAACGATGGTGATGTCAGCGGCGCTGGCCGCGATGTCGGTGGCGTTGGCAAATGTGAGGCCTACATGTGCGGCGGTAAGTGCGGGGGCGTCGTTGATACCATCGCCGACAAAGCCCACGTGAAGTCCGTTATCCTGTCTGCGACGGACTTCCTCTAGCTTGTCGGTCGGTGTCATTTCACTCAACACATCGGTAATACCCAGTTGGTCGGCGGTTGCTTGGGCATTTGCGTTGTTATCGCCAGTAAGCATAGCCGTGCTGATACCGCGTTGGTGGATGGCGGCGATGGCCTGGGCTGCACCGTTGACTATTGAGTCTGCTAAGCCGATGACGCCGACGCAAGATCCATCTACGGCGACAATGATGGCAGTTTGCCCGGCGGCTGCCCGCGCATGTACTAAAGGTTGAGCGGCGGCCATATGAATGCCATTGTCTGCGAGGAATCGCGCACTTCCGACGAAAATTTCTTGCCCATCGAATTTGGCTGATACGCCTCGACCGGGGGTGGAGGAAAAAGTGTCGGGGTCCGCCAGGGTGAGGTTTCTTTTTTGGGCCTCTGCGACGAGAGATTTGGCTATGGGATGTTGGGCAAATTGGTCGGCGGCGGCGGCGAAGGCCAGGACGTCGTTTTCCGATAAAGAGGCGTTAGGGCTGAGCACGTCAATTTGGGTTACGGCGGGTGCGCCGACGGTGAGCGTTCCCGTTTTATCGAACAATATGCAGTCGAGGGTTGCGGCCCGTTCCAAACCGGCGGCGTCACGTACAAGGATGCCGCGAAGTGCAGCGGCGCTGGTGGCGACCATGACGGCGGTGGGGGTGGCGAGGCCCATGGCGCAGGGGCAGGCGATGACCAGCACGGCTACTGCGCGGTTGATGGCGACTGACAGCGTGGCGTCAGTAAGGAGAATTACGCCCATTATGGTGAGAAGGGCAATGAGCACGACGATGGGTACAAATACACCGGCTACCCGGTCTGCGATGCGCTGCATGTTAGTCTTGCCGGCTTGGGCATCTTCCACGGCTCGGATGATGCGGCCCATGGCGGAATCCGCGCCGACGCGGGTGGCTTGTATGGTAACAAGCCCTTCGGCAATGCGTGCCCCAGCGAGGACTTCGTCACCGACTTCGCGCGGTTTGACGGCTGATTCTCCGGTTAAAACGCCTTCGTCCACGCTACATTGGCCTTGGATGATTCGGCCATCTATGGCGATGATGGCGTCCTGCCCCGCGCGGATGTGGTCGCCAATACGAATGCGTTCGACGCGCACTTCTTGTGGACCGTCGTCATCTATGCGTAGTGCAGTAAGTGGGATGCGTTGGACTAACTGGCTGATGGATGATGCGGCGTTGTGCTTGGCGCGAATTTCAAAGTATCGGCCTAGATTTATGAAGGAAAGGATCATCGCGGCGGTATGAAAATGCATGGTCGGCGTGTGAGCGATGACTAACTGCCATAGTCCTGACAGGAACGCGGCAGTGACGCCGAGCGTGATGAGTAAGTCCATGTTGCCTGCGCGAGCAATTATGGCGCGAAAGCCGCCAGCGAGAATGGGCGCGCCTGCGGGGGAGATTAGCAGAAGTGCGCAAAGCATAGCTTGGACCACGACCGGCCAAAGTTGCGAACCCTGATGTCCACCTTGGAGAATGGGGGCGAGCCAATGTAGGACGAAAATGGGAACCGCGAGCCCGATAGCCTGTCCCAGCGCTTGGCGCTGTTCGCGCAGTTTGGATTGTTGCGTATGTTTAAGGCCCGAGGTGATACGGTCTCCTTGACGAAACGTCTCGGCATCGTATCCGACGCGGCGGACGGCTTGGATAAGATGCTGCTTGGTTACGTTGGATTCGCTGGGGTTGATGGTGGCGATTTCGGTGGTCAGGTTGACCTGGGCAGACGACACGCCGGGCACGCTTGATAATGCACGTTCGACATGGGCGACACAACTACCGCACGTCATTCCTTCGATTCGCAGGCGGATGGGATCAAGGTTTGATGGTGTGGGAGTAGCCAAAGTGTCAATGCTTTCAAGACGCTTTACTCGGAGGCAAAGGCCGTCACGGAAAATTGCCCGTCTTCTGTAATTGCAGAGATAATTTCTCGCTTGGTAGTTTTCGAATCATCTACTGTGGCCACAACCTGGCCAAGGGTTACCTGGATAGATTGTAGGCCTATGAGTGGACGTAAGGCAGTTTCGATATGCTGGATGCAGGCGTCACAGTGCATGCCGTCGATGTCGAGTGTCAGCGTTATCGATGTTTTACTCATGCGATTCTCACGTGGTATCCATTTCGTAATCCCATGCTATTGTAGTTAGCTGTGAGATAAGGACCAGCGATTGGCGAGATGTGACGGTCGTTGGGCGATTGTCCCGGCGTGGGATAACATCCGGCGTGTGTCATCTGGTACTCGTAGTTTAGAATACGTCCATTGGTCGCAGAAATCATCATGATAATTGCATTGGCACAGATAAATCCGACAGTTGGCGACCTCATTGGGAATGCGCGGAAGATCACTGCGCAGATTGAGGTTGCCCGCGGGATGCAGGCGGACTTGGTTGTCTTTCCAGAATTGTCCTTGTTTGGTTATCCGGCCAAGGATTTGGTTTTCCGAGCTGATTTGGTTCAAGAAAATCTCAATCAATTGGAAGCTATAGCCCGGAGTTGCCAGGGCATTACTGCGGTCGTTGGTTTTGTGGACCCGGATACCACGAAAGCGGGAAATGGGATTTTCAACGCGGCTGCGGTGTGTGGCGACGGTTGTGTGCAAGGCGTATATCGAAAGCGATTATTGCCGACGTACGACGTGTTTGATGAGTCTCGAAATTTTAATGCCGGGGAAGATGTGCTAGTGACGCCGGTGGGTGGTAAATCTGGGGTGTTGGTAGGGGTTACGATTTGCGAAGACCTTTGGAACGATCAGCAATTCGGCGGGCGGCGGGTTTATGGGGTTGATCCTGTGCAGGAATGCGTCGACGCGGGAGCTAAGATTATTATCAATCTTTCGGCTTCGCCGTTTCGAGCGGATTTGTCTAAGCGACGCGATGAGATTTTTCAGGCCCAAGCCTGCGAACATGCTGTTCATGTCGTGTATGTAAATCAGATTGGTGGTAATGACGATCTGGTTTTCGAAGGCGCAAGCGGGGTCTATGGTCCTGATGGTACGACACTGGCCCGTGCAAATGCTTTTCGTGAAGACTTACTATTATTTTCGATAGATGACTCGAAGCCGATGCGCCTTGAAGCCTATCCTTCTCGCATAGAGAGTATACGCTCTGCCTTGGTCTTAGGGGTTCGGGATTATGCTTGCAAATGCGGGTTTCGTGATGTGGTAATTGGGTTATCTGGCGGTATTGATTCGGCGCTGACGGCAGCGATTGCGGTGGACGCGATCGGGGCGGAACATGTTTTCGGGGTGGCTTTGCCGTCTCGCTTTAGTAGCGATCACAGCGTTGATGATGCCAAACAGCTAGCGGAAAATCTTGGCATCGCGCTCAAAGTTGTGCCTATCGAGCCGGTCCATGCAGCTATGGAGCGCGTAGTTGAGCCTTTGTTCGATGGGCGAGATCGCGACGTTACGGAAGAAAATATACAAGCGCGAATTCGCGGTAATATTCTGATGGCACTGTCTAATAAATACGGCCGATTGCTGCTGACGACGGGGAATAAGAGTGAGTTAGCCGTTGGTTATTGTACGCTCTATGGCGATATGTGTGGCGGACTGGCCGTGCTGAGCGATGTGCCTAAGACGATGGTGTATGAGCTTTCACGACATATTAACGATAATGGCGAACGAGAAATTATTCCCGCACACACGATCGAGAAACCTCCCTCCGCTGAGCTACGAGATGCGCAGTTCGATCAGGATTCGCTGCCGCCATATGATGTGCTCGACGCGATATTGAAATTGTATGTGGAATCAGATTATTGCGTCGATCAACTTGTCGAAGCGGGTTTTGAACGCGAAATTGTCGAGCAGGTGGCCCGTTTGGTTTGCCGGAGTGAGCATAAGAGAAAGCAGTCACCTGTAGGGATTAAAGTGACGTCACGGGCGTTTGGTTCGGGGCGACGCATGCCTATCGCTGCGAAATATTAATAAGTTACTGCTGTCGGAATAAGCTTGTTTGGAGTTTCCAGTATTAAGCTAATTCGAGCGTCCGCGCGGGCTGAAGCCCGTAGCTCGGGACAGAAATTATTTTAGATCAGTTTTAGTCGTGGAAAATAGCTTTTAATCGATCGGCGTGTTCGAAGCATTCTTCGGACATTTCTTTGAGCAAGGGTTTGAGTTTTTCCAATGAAACGCAGTCATGGAATGCGGCGTAGAAGTGGCCAGTCTTATGCTCTGATTCGTAGATTTTGTCGATGGCTTTTAATAAGGATTTTTTGTCTGAGACGTTTATTTGTCGTGAGCCGACAATGACGAGGTCTTTGTCTGCCTGCGATAGGACGAAGTCGCTTTGCGGGAAATGTTGGGTGATTAGGCCTTGAATCATTTCATGATGTTCCTGCTCTTCGTCGGCCATCTCTGTGAGCGTTCGCCGCTGGTCAGGGTCGTGGACCTTATCCACGAGCGTACGGTATCGGTAGGAGGCTACGGACTCTCCATAGGCGGCGACGGCCAGGGCTTTTTCGGTGGAAAAAGATTGGATCGTTATTTTGAAGTCTTCAGGCATGTATAAGGTTGTAACATAGGCCCTGCCGATGGACAAGGGCTGCGAGGTGTGCGCTGAATCTATGGCTTCCTGTTGGGCGGATGTCTGGATATAATGCTGACAGCGAATCAGATCGTAACCCGGCGCGATGGTCGGCTTACGGATGGACTAATTCAAAGCAGGTATCGCTTGGCATGTTGAATCATAATTGGCCTATCAGTGACGGCATATTACTTAGCACAAACAGCATGGCCCGAGGTATCGCTTTTTTGATCACGATGTGCGCTGTGGGGCTGATAGGTTGTCTGCCGACGGAGAAGGACGTTTCTCTGGCGGACAGGCCTGATGCGAACATAGGCGCAGCTGATACATCTCTTCGTGCGCTAATTGGTTCTTCGTCAAACGCCCCTGGCGTCCGCAAGCAGTCTGATGTCACCGTTGTAGAGTTGGCGTTTGATGTGATGCGGGTGACATTGCCGGTTGGTACGATGCGGCATTCTCAAAAGATTTGGAATCATGTGGACGAATTAGCCGTCGATGCGACGAGGATTTCGTTGCTGGCCCGCAACGGCTTGCGCGTGGGGGTGGCGGAGCCGAACGCTTGGCCGGCGATTCGTACAGTGCTGGTCGCTTGTGATGCGGACATTCGCAAGAGTCAATTTCAATCGTATAGCGGTTTGCCGCTGGTGATTGAGACGAGTGAAATTATGGATACGGAGTCCTTTTTTGCCTACGCCGCGAATGATCGTTTAGATGGTAAATCATTCGCACAGGGCAAAAAGCTTGTTACCGTCGATTACATTGTGTACGCAGCCATGGGTGGGCTGGTGGATGTGAAGCTGACCTTCGAGGTTCGTCACGACCGCGGCACGATGACGTGGGAAAATGTGAACGGTGTGATTAGTCCCGCGCCAGCTTTTGATCGTCATGTTTTCGAATATCTGACGACGAATCTGTCGATAAACCCTGGTTCGATGTTAATTCTTGGCCCCAGCGACGAAGCGGCCAATGAATATCTCGTGGGTAGTAGGTTTTTCATGGAACGGAGCGGCGGCGACCGATATGAGGTATTGTATATGATAACACCGATTGCCCGACAGAAACTCGACCGCAGGAAGTGACATGCCCGATGCACCCGCCAGTGATATTTTGCTAGCCTCTTTGCTCGATCTTCTCCATAACATCGATACAGCCATCGTCACTATCGACGAAAATCATAAAGTGTCAGCTTGCATCGTCGGGGTTGAGATGTTGGGGTATACCACGCAGTCGATCATTGGCATAGATGCAGGCGAATTAGTTTGTGCGCTCAGTAGGCCTGTATTGCTGTACAACATTCAACATTTGCAACCTGGACAAAGCCAATCTTTTGGGTTTCAGCATAACGCGGAAAATGGCCAACTGCAAAGGAGGTCTGGCACATTGCACCGTCCGGAAGGGAATAGCGGGTGGCTATGGTTTGTGGTTCGCGACGATACGAAATCGCTGTCTCAGTCCATTCAGTCCAACAGTACTGATATGAAAATGGCAGCCCTGCGCGATCTTTCTGGTGCAATGTCACACCATTTGAATAATGTGATCGGCAGCGCGCTGACGAGCATAGATTATGCTTTGGATAGTCAAGATGAGCAGCGGATGCAAAAAACGTTGTATCAGGCTAGTCAGTTAATGGTCAGAGCGGGTTCGATTATCAGCGGGTTACAAGTTTTTGCCGTGGGTGATCAGCATAGCCAGGACTTGCGCGGTTTCTCAGATATCATTGACGACGCGATTGAAACGCTGACGGATGATTTTTCCGCAGCCCAGGTGCAGTTGAAAAACGAAACGTCGAGTCGTATTGATATTGAAGTGGGCGCTCAGCAGTTGACGACGGTATTGCGCGTGTTACTTAAAAATGCCATTGAGGCGACACCTAAAGGTGGGACAGTACGTATATGCACTTCGGCGGAGCCGCGATGGGTCGTTCTACATGTTATGGATAAGGGGTGTGGCATTAAAGCGGAGTCTTTGCCACACGTATTTGAGCCTTTTTGGACAACCAAAGAGCATTATACGTCTACCGCAGGCGAGGGGACCGGCCTGGGGTTGGCTATGGCGCATGGTATTGTTACATCTATTGGCGGTATTATTGAAATCGATTCATCTGAGCATCAAGGCACGCATGTGACAGTGTATTGGCCAATCCCTGATGGAGCGTGATAGGTGTGTATGAAGATTGCATTACTAACCAGTGTGGATATTCGTCATCGTTATGTGGCTCGCGAGCTTGTGAAACACTTTGATGTTGTCGCAGTAGGTTACGAACAGACCGGATATCATCCCATCGATACACGATTAAACGAGTTGACCGCCGCTGAACTAGAAACGGCCCTTTCACATTTTACTGAGCGCACGCATCAGGAAGAGAATTACTTTGGCCATGACGCGGATTTTCTAACGCCATCGGACGGGCCTTCGATTTGTCAGATAGAGCCAGGTTGTCTAAATAGCGAAAGCACGCTGACTTTTCTCGACAGTCATGAGCCGGAGGTTGTGGTTGTCTATGGCACGAATCTGATAAAGTCTGCGTTGTTGAAACGCTGGTCTGGAAAATTGATCAATATGCACCTCGGTCTTTCTCCCTATTATCGTGGGACGGCTACGAATTTTTATCCGCTGCTGAACGATGAATTAGCATTCATTGGCGCGACGATACATTCTATTGATGCGGGCATTGATAGTGGGGCGATTTTCGCCCATGCCCGGCCAAGCATTGTGGCTGAGGACATGCCTCATACGATTGGTTGCAAAGCGATTCAGGCGGGGCTGGATGCGTTGGTGCATGTACTTACGCAAATGACTAGCCGTGTGATAGTGCCCGTCCCGCAGTGGGAGCAGCCGGGGGCAAGATTGTATCTGCGTAAGGACTACCATCCTCGACAAGTTGCAAAATTGTATAAGCTAATCGATGACGGTTTAATTTCTCGATACGTAGCGCGGGAGGCTGAAGTCGCTACGCGCGTGCGGTTGGTTACGTTATCAGAGTCAACGCCAATCGTTGAGCCAGCGACGCGGTCGTAGCTGAAGCCACCGTCGCAATAGGGTCAGGCTACGGATGTGTGTTCATAACCAGCCGCTTGGTAGTGTTGCTCGATATCGACCGAGGCGACTCTTGTGAATCCCAGGTTGAACATGCGGTCGTCTAGGTCTAGCCATGTAGCTGATTGGGCCGCGGGTAGGTTCTTAAGTGTGAGTACCCATAGTCGTTTGCCAGGGCCTAGTCGCGTGCTGAGCTTTTGAGAAAAGTGAATGGCTTCGTCTGCGCTTTCCGGGGTTATGAAGGCCGCGTCGATGGGGCCAATGGGTGGCCTAGGCATGTCGATTAGTAGCTGATGCAGCAGACGTTTTCCATCCGTGGCGTGGCCACCTAACCAAATACCCGCCCCAGAGTGTAATCCCCAATTGGCCATGAATCGCATTCCTATGTTTCGTTATCGTCAGGGATATGCTATCGGCATCAAGATGTGTCGTCACTAAACGTGTCGTTGCAGTTGGACGATGCCCTTTGAATTTGGCATCATAAATTTTATTAAGAATGGGAATTAAACGTCCACATTCTGATCGACCGACCGGGGATCGATGCCTAGCGCTTCCATGCGTCGGTAAAGTCGGCTCCGTGAAATACCTAGCAGCTTAGCCGCTTGCGTGCGCTGACCATGGACCTGTTTCAGTGCGCTAACTATTTCGCGGATTTCAATGGACGTGAGAATTTCGTCCAGTGATTTATTGGCTACAGTTCCCACGCTACCGGCTCGCGGCGTGTCCTTTGGCGCAGTGACCTTGGGATGTCCCTTCTGGTTTTCTGACATCATGATTTTCTGCTCCACCTAATGGACTTGCTTCCTTACTGGCCGACGAGCGCTAATCCTGGAATTGGTAAAACATCAACGCCATCGTCGGATAAATCGTTATACGATTACACACTACAATTATAACAAAGCAGGTGGTTGCGATCAACTCGGCGAAATATTCGGCCTTGAATGGCCGCGAAGTTCGTTAGTCTATTCAGGTTTCCAGAAAGAGGCTACCCGTTCAACTTCCTCTTTACTGCCGACGATGAGGGGCGTTCGCTCGTGTAATGCAGTTGGTACTTTATCTAGAATGCGTTGCCGGCCATCAGTCGCTGCTCCGCCAGCTTGTTCGGCGATAAAAGCCAGCGGATTCGCCTCGTAAAGTAGTCGCAGCTTGCCTTCAGGGGCCTTTTTTGTGGGTGGGTACAGGAAAACGCCGCCTCGGAGCAGCGTGCGATGGAAATCGGCTACGAGCGAGCCAATATATCTAAGACTGTAGCCTGCTTCGTCGGTTTTGGTCCAATCGAGGTAATCCTGTACACCTTGTGGGAATTGTGAGCGGTAAGCTTCGTTGACGCTGTACATTTTCCTTTGGGCTGGCATGGTAATCGCCTCTTGGCTCAGGCGAAAAGCGCCGATGGTTGGGTCTAGCGTAAACATATGAACTCCGTCCCCGGTGGTATAAGCCATCACAGTGCTGGAGCTGTAAATCACATAGCCCGCCGCGACCTGCCGATAGCCTGGTTGGAGAATGTGATCCATAACTTTAGAGGAGTCTACACCCTCGCGATTCTGCAAAATCGAAAAAATCGTGCCGATCGAGACGTTGACGTCGATGTTGCTGGAGCCGTCTAGCGGGTCAAAAAGGACGATATACTTAGCGCGACCGTCGAATTCCTTAATAATATGAGGTTCGTCGTCCTCCTCGGAAACCATGATCCCTACGGTGTCACGAAAGCCTAAGCAGGCCAGGATGGTCTCATTGGCAAGATCGTCGAGCTTCTGAACGACCTCACCTTGGACGTTCACCTGTCCCGTGTCACCGAGCAAATTATTCAGGCCTGCGGTACGCACTTGGTCTGCGATGACTTTTGTGGCAAGAATAATGCCCGAGAGCAGCCAGCTGAATTCACCACTAGCTTCGGGGTGCTCTTGGCGTTGTCGCTCGATAATATGCTGCTGTACGGTCTGCATGGCCAGCCGGCCTTTTGAATTGGTCACTTGGACAATCTCCCTTGCCATTTTGCTGAGACAACACAGGCCATCGAGACCTGAAAACTCGCACTTTCTCGTTTGTAGGTCAATTTACTTACCACCCAATCCCGTTCCAAGGGCAACAGCGGGCACGCGGCAGTCTAGCGTCCCGGCAATGTTGTGTAAAAGCAATTTCCGTGCCATGTCGATGGACATATAAAATGGCTCAGAATTGGCTGTCTGGAGGTGCCATGTTGTTACTGAAGTCCCTGGCCAGCATATGATTCCAATTTGACGGTTTCCGCTAGAGAAAACCGATGGGCGCGAGGCCTCATATCGCCAACCTGCTCACCGAGTACGATCATGACCACTGGGACCAGCGACTTTGGTAGGCTGAGAAGTCGGCTAACTTCTGATGGGTCGAAACCGATTAGAGGGCCTGACGCTATGCCCATATCCGTGGCGGCGTACATGAGCGACATCGCGGCGAGTGACCCGGATCGGATGGCTTCGTCTCGCTGCTTCAGCGGCTTGTCGGCATAGAAGCCGTGGATCATGTTGACCATTTGCTCGCGAGTTTTGTCTGGTGCGTCGCTGAAAATCTGATCGGCATCTTCGTGCGCGTTGAGTTTTCCAGTGACAATAATGACGGCTGATGCCTTTTCGACTTGCTCTTGGTCCCATGAAGCTTTGCGTAACGCAGCTTTCATTTTCGCATCTCGAACGACGACAAATCGCCAATGTTGCAAATTAAAAGACGACGGCGTTAGTTTCACCAGACTGAATAAATCTCGCAGTTCATCATCAGTGATGGCGCGATTGGGATTGAAAGATTTTACCGATCGACGTTGTTGGGCAATATCACGAAATTCCATGACTTCTCCGTTATAGTGTGATCGCGCTAAATGGCGCTCAGGATTAGTATCGTTTCACGCGGTGCGACGTGACCGATGCGGCCAAACTTTCTGCGGGGCGAGACTAACTCGCGGGCGACGCAGACCGACTCGACCTTGAAACCATTATTTTCCGCCAGCTCTGCCAAGATCAAATCGCAGGGGATATACACCCCTTTAGGTCTAGCGCCGCCAATCACAATCCAACATTCAGCACCGGTAATCACTACACGTCTCATGGCACGAAGGAAGTCTTTCATGTCTTGAAAATATTCGTCTATCACGCGGGCGATTTTTTTCTCTCCGAGGTTCATTAGCCAATCGCGTGCTTCAGCCTCCGCCGGGTGGTGCGATGCGTGCGGCTGCCTTCGTGGCGAAGCTTTGGGATGCGAAGCCACGAGGCTGGTCGCGTTTTGACTAGCTATGGGGTCATTATACCAGTACGTATATACCGTTTCGTAAGGCGCGGCGATTTTACGATAATCGTGCTGTGATAAATATGGCGGGGAACAGAGTACGCTAGCGCAAGATTCGTCATCAAGAGATGTTAGTACTCGCGCATCGTCAACGCGGCAGTTGGGGGGTGTCGGTAGCGGTATGGATAAATCCTCTTGCATCGTAGCCACCGTTTGCTCGAAAAGGGCCGACAGTGGCGCGGCGCCTTTGTTAATTTTTCCTGCGGTGGTGAATTGACGCACGACGGCTAACATCAGCGCGGCACGATGGACGTCATCCTCAACGGCATCGGCTAAGTTTTCCCATGGTTGATCCGTATCAAGCTGGGGGCACGGAGGGAATATGCGCGAACCAGTCATGCGTGTTAAAAAAGTTAGCCAGGGTAGTGCGTCAATCCCGATGGCATTAACTTTCTGCCGCGCGCATTCTATAACTGTGGTGCCTGAGCCGGAAAATGGATCCAGCACTTGATATTGGACATCGGGGCTGGGCGTAAAAGTAGTTTCTTTGAGGAAAAGTCTTATCAATCCCGGCGAGAAGCCCTGTTTGTAATGCATCCACCGATGAAAAGGCTCGTGCTGGGCAAGATCAGCGGTGACCAAGGTAGCCAAGTGTGGCATGGCTGTAAGGCGATCATACCACCGCCGTTCGATCGCTTCGCGCATACACGTTGGCTCGCTGGCTGATTCGTA
>JAJDDW010000093.1 GCA_029260115.1 Phycisphaerae bacterium
TAACCGCGATGACTAATGTGTTGTTGCTTAGTGCTGCTGCCGCTTTACTAATAATGCCGTCAACTTCATCAGCGGTGAGTGGTTGGGTAGCGCCGCCGGGCTGACCGATCTCTAAACCACAGCCAGAAATCGATAAGAAAACTGTGAAAAGATAAGCGCCTGGTAAGATAGTACGTACCATGTGTAACATGATCGACTCACTTTCGCAGATTCGCCGAGATTGTACCGTTTGAACCGCGCCCAAATTGTTTACGTGATTGTTCACGTCAACGTATTCGGGAAGTTACGTGAGAATTGCAGGCAGTGTCAAGTCTTGTTGAGCAGAAGTGCAAATAGCTTTTTTTGAGATGTGCTTGATTTTGGTCAGGTAGTTAGCTAGTCTGCAAAGCGATTCTATCGTTCTAGGTTTTATGACTGTAAGGAAACGCGTTAATAACTACAGTAAGCTCTATTTTGTGTAGCGGTCAAAACTCGGTATTTTCCGAAAGATTGTCGCAACCATGCGATGCACAATAACCTCAGGATGCTATAGGAGCGTCAAAACAGTGAAGTTAAAAAGAACTCACAGAGTAGTAGCCAAGAGAATGATCTTAATCTTGGCGTCGGGCGGCTTGCTTGGATTGTCGTGTCCGTCGGGCACGGGGCAGTTCCTGGCGCCGATTGTTCAGCCCATTCTAGCTGATTCATTTTCTCAGATCGCGAATCAGATTACGGATGGTATTCTTGGCCCATAGTGCTTGTGGAATGAGTCTGCTCGAGAGGCATGGACGCACATGGTTCGAGCGCGCCAATCTATAAACTTGGCTCGAATCCGTATTTTCGGGTTCGTATCAATTTTCTGCTTCAGCGTTTTTCCGTTTGCGAAATCGTTGGCGCAAGATGTTGGGTCTGCGCCAAGTGAATCTGCTCACAATTCTACAAAAATCGATGATAATATTGATTTGACGTTGGGTGGCGCTAACTTATCGCCGCCGCCGCGACATCCATTGGGGTTCGCTGGGCCATCAAGTGTGCGGCCTCGCGTAGAACCAACGGATCATACGTATCCGATTGGTGACCGCTGGCGAATTGGTTTTCCAAGTTATGACCGTCTAGGGAAACATAGCCCGAACGATCGATTTACGATGGGGGCTGCGAGCGGGGATTATCCATATACGCAGGGGCGTTGGTACGATCCGTATAATCAAAATGTTCTCAAAGGTGATTATCCGATCATCGGGCAGCATACATTTTTGAATCTGACGCTGATTAGTGATACGACGTATGAGTTTCGACGTGTGCCCACGCCGAGCGGTGAGAGTGCTGTTCGAGGAGATAGTCGGGGATTTTTTGGCAAGCCAGAGCAGCAGTTTGTTAATCAGAATCTAATTGCTCGGATCGAACTGTTTCACGGCTCCGCGGCTTTTAAGCCCTTTGACTGGAAGCTGCGTATTACGCCAGTTTTGAACGTCAATCACATCGATGTTCAGGAACGGGGCGTAGTGAATATCGATGTGCGCGAGGGTGTACTTCGCCGTTGGAAAGATTTTTCGCTGCAGGAATTGTTCTTCGAGACCAAGCTGGCAGATGTTAGCCCGTATTACGATTTCGTGAGTTTGCGGATAGGACGCCAGCCGTTTGTGAGCGACTTTCGTGGTTTTATATACAACGACGTTAATCAGGGGGTTAGGCTTTTTGGAAGCTCGGATTCAAATCGCAATCAATGGAACGTGGTTTATTTTTACCAGGCGGAGAAAGATACCAACAGCGAGTTGAACACGTTCGAAGCGCGTCATCAACATGTGGTTGTTGCCAATTATTATATGCAGGATTCGTTGGATTATGATTGGCTGCCACCGACATGGCGTAAGGGCTATACGACCCAATTGTCATTTCATTATAATCACGACGATCAAGGCAAAGAGGAATTACATTTCGACAAGAATGGTTTCCTTACGCGGCCTGACCCGGTGGGAAGCTTTACGCCGCATGACGTAAAGGTGGCATACTTGGGATGGACGGGTGATGGGCATATTGGTCGCATGAATTTGACGCACGCTTTCTATTGGGCGTTAGGTCGTGATGATTTCAATCCGATTGCTGGTCAACGGGTGACGATAAATGCACAGATGGCTGCGGTTGAGGCTTCTATCGAATATGACTGGTTGCGTTGGCGGGCATCATTTTTGTGGGCGTCTGGCGATCGTTCTCCGCAGGATTTGGAAGCACGGGGCTTTGACGGCATTATCGACAATCCTAATTTCGCGGGCGGGCCATTTAGTTTTTGGAATCGACAGGCGATTAAGCTAATGGGCGTCAATCTGGTGAACCGCAACAGCCTATTTCCGGATTTGACCTCCAGTAAGACCGAGGGACAAGCTAACTTTGTTAATCCTGGTTTGTTTCTAATCAATGGCGGCTTTGACGCAGAGATTACACCCAAGCTTAAAGCGATCGTGAACGCCAATTATATGTGGTTTGCCCATACTGACTCGTTGGAATTATTTTTGCAACAACCGGGGATTAGTCGAGAGATTGGCGCGGATGTAAGCTTGGGCGTTCAGTATCGACCCTATTTGAACAACAACGTGATTTTTAACATAGGCATGGCTGCGTTTTGGCCAGGCGAGGGTTTTGAGCAGATTTTTGAGACGGACGAAACTTTGTACTCTGCGTTTGCGACGATGACGCTGACGTTCTGACGGGAATAGCGATATGCGTAGAGGATACTTGTTTAGCGCTTTGATGGGCCTAGCCATGCTCGTAGTTGTTGCGTGTCAGCCATTGCCGCACCCCGCACCGCCGGATCAACAGCAACTAGTCGCCCACGCGCAGCGAGTCGAGGAAGCGCCGACACGTGTGATGTTACATTCGACGCAGGCCGACGCTGATGAGGCTAATCGGGGTTGTCTTAGTTGTCATACTCAGACAGACTCGCGGACGATGCACGAGCTAGATGATTTTGCTATTGGTTGCATCGATTGTCACGGTGGTGACGCTAGTTTTGTTAAGCCACACCAGATGTCCAATGATCGACCATATGATCAAGATTATCTCGCGCTTATGAAACAGGCCCATGTTACGCCTCGGTTTCCGACGGCGTGGGAGAATCCTGAGACTGGGGAGTACTCCTCGGCTAATCCGCAGCGAACGTATACGCTGCTAAATTTTGAAGACCCGGACTTTATCCAGTTTATTAACCCGGGTGATCTTCGCGTCGCTGATCGCACGTGTGGAAAGTGTCATTACGAAATTGTGGAAAAAGTGCGTAAGTCGATGATGGCGCACGGCGCGCAGTTGTGGGCTGCGGCCATGTATAATAACGGTAGCTATCCTTTTAAGACCGCGCGATTTGGTGAGAGCTATTCGCCGGAGGGCGTGCCACAGCGAATCTACACGACGCCGCCTGCTTCGGACGAGGAACATGCGAGAGGAGTGATTGATTATCTCGATCCACTGCCGAGATGGGAAATTTCTCAGATGGGCAATATCCTGCGGTCGTTTGAGCGCGGCGGGAAGATGCCACGACTAGAGCTTGAGGTCGGTTTACCCAACCCATTGGAAGAGCCTGGCAAACCCGACATGAAACTTAGTGACCGCGGGTTGGGGACGCAATTGGCTACTGACCCCGTTTTTCTGGGTATTCAAAAGACGCGATTGCTCGATCCGCTACTATATTTTATGGGCACGAACGATCATCCAGGTGATTATCGCCATAGTGGTTGTACTTCGTGTCATGTTGTTTATGCCAACGATCGGTCGCCGGTGCATTCCGGAAACTTTAGTAAATATGGGAATTGTGGGAAATCAGCTACGACTGATCCGACGATTGATAAAACGGAGTCGGGCCATCCGATTAAACACCAGTTTACGCGGTCCCCACCATCGAGTCAGTGTGTCATTTGTCATGTCCATCCGGGGACATCCTTTGCGAATACTTATCTAGGTTTTACGTGGTGGGACAACGAAACGCATGGGGAGTTAATGTATCCCAAGAAGCAGCAATACCCCACGGCTGAACAGTATGTGAATAGCTTGATGGCCAATCCGGAGGCGTCGTCGGTTCGCGGTTTTTGGTCGGACCTTTGGCCTGGCGAGAAAGATCATAACGATGATGTGGCAACGGAAGCGTTTTTGAATAATTTGACTGACTTAAATAGCAAGATGGACAAGACCCAGTTCGCCGATTTTCACGGGCATGGTTGGGTGTTTCGCGCGGTGTTTAAGCAGAATCGCAAGGGCAAGCTGTTGGATCATGATGGGCAAGTGGTCGAGCCTGTGACGCCGCAAAAGTTGCAAGAAGCTGTTGCGTTTCGATCGTCGGAAAAACAAAAAGACCCGCTGCCTGGTCAGCCGGTTCATTTGAAAGATATACATCTAGAGCGTGGGATGCACTGCGTGGACTGTCATTTCGAGCAGGATGTTCACGGTGATGGCAAGCTATATAGCGAAGTGCGCAATGCGATTGAGGTTGATTGTATCGACTGCCATGGCACTGTTTCGTCACGGACCACATTGACAACGTCGGGGCCTGCTGGGGGGAATGACCTGCGTCAAAGTAAGACGGCTTACGGGATGCGTTTCCAGTGGATTGGCCAAAAGCTTTATCAACAATCTAGTCTTGATGCACAGGTGAAGTGGGAAGTGCCTCAGATACGAGATACCGTGGACCCTGCGTCTGATTCATATAACGAAAAAGCGGCGTATGCGAAGACATTGCAAAAAGGTGGCAAGCGGTGGGGGGATGTTTCATGTCCGGAATCTCAACTGGCCCACGGCAATTCCAACATGGCTTGTTATGCGTGCCATACTTCGTGGATGACAAGCTGTTTTGGTTGTCACCTGCCGATGCGATCGAACTTTCGCGTGCCCATGTTGCACAATGAAGGTGAGGTTTCGCGCAACTTTACGACGTATAACTATCAAGTGCTGCGCGATGATATATTTATGTTGGGGCGAGATTCTACGGTAAAGGGTAAGAAGATTGCACCGGTGCGATCGTCTAGCGCGGTGATCGTTGGCTCAGCAAATGCTAATCGTGAATGGTTGTATTCGCAGCAGCAGACGATCTCGGCTGAGGGATTTAGCGGACAGGCGTTTAATCCTCATTTTCCACACGCTGTTCGTAAGCGGGAATCCAGACAGTGTACGGAATGTCATCTTTCTGAGCAGGACGACAATAATGCGTGGATGGCCCAGGTGCTCTTGCAGGGTACGAATTTTGTGAACTTTCTTGGAAGATATGTATATGTGGCCACGGGCGAGGATGGGCTGGAAGCGGTAGTGGTCACGGAACGCGAAGAACCTCAAGCGGTGATTGGTAGTGATCTTCATGCCTTGGCTTATCCTGATGAATATGCCAAGCACAAGGCACTGAACGAGCAGCTCAAAGAAGCTCATCATCATGGCTTAAATGATGGGTGGTATAAGGGTGAGGGGCGGGTTGTCGATCTTCAGCTTCGCGGCGAGTATCTTTACACGGCGCGGGAAGATGGCGGCTTTTATGCTGATGATGTGGCTAATATTGACAACAAGGGTTTCAGTGAGCGGATTACGTCTGCGCCGGTGTCGCCGATTGGTCAGCAGCTTGGTGTGAAGACGAAATTTGCCACCGCTATCGCGAGTCCGACGACGTTGGGGGTTGATCCGACAAGGCCTAGATTGTCGAATGATCCTACGAAGCCGCGGGCGATCATGCTGGAAGAACCTAGGCCCCATCATGTAAATCAAGAGCAGCGTGTGCATCCGATATATGCTTTCTTGTATGTGACAGATTTGGTTGAAGGATTGGTGGTGATTGGTGACCCGCATGTTGGGACACTGCTTGACGGCGATCCGATGAATAATTTTCTTAAGCGTGGCGTGGCTTTTAATCCTGATGGGAAGTTGGATGGTGCCGTTCACCTGACGCTGGCCGGGACGCACGCTTATATATGTTGTAAGCGTGGTTTGGTTGTTGTCGATATCGCAAACCCGGCAATGCCCAAAATTGTTGGCGAAGTGGGACAAGAGTATATTGTTGATCCACGTGCGGTAGCTGTACAGTTTCGCTATGCCTTTGTGACGGATAGCGAGGGTTTGAAGGTTGTAGATATTACTTTTCCCGATCGACCGAGGCCGGTGAAAGGCGCTGTCGTAGCGCTTGAAAATGCGCGGCGCTTGTATGTTGCGCGAACTTATGCTTTTGTCGCGGGTGGGAAGCAGGGCTTAGCCATTATCGACATCAAGAAACCGGAATCCCCGCGGCTTGAGCAAATGTTTGATGCTGATGGGCAAATGAACGATGTCCATGATGTGAAGGTGGGCATGACCAACAACAGCGCGTTCGCATATGTTGCTGACGGACATAACGGGCTGCGTGTGTTGCAATTAACTTCGCCACGTAGTACAGAGGGGTTCGGCGGGTTTATTCCGCAATTGGTGCCGCGACTGATCGCGACTCATCATACGCATGGTCCTGCACTGGCTATTTCCAAGGGGTTGGATCGTGATCGAGCGGTCGATGAAAGCGGTAATCAGCTAGCCGTTTTTGGTCGTATTGGCGCTAGGCCATTTACGCTTGAAGAGCAGCAGCGCATGTATCTTCGCGATGGCCAGGTGTATAAAGTCGATAACGATGTGCATAATACTCAGGCTAGCCAAGCTCAGTCACTCGATTCGGATTGATCGATGAAAATGTCCACCAAAATTATGATGGTTGTAGCATTGTGCCTTTCGCTATTTTTCCTGCCTGCGTGTGCGACGTCGGGCGTTTCGCCTTTGGCGATTGGTACATTGGACGAGCCTCATGTCGGTTGTTATGTCGGCGGCGGTAAGCAGCATGGCCAAGACAGACGTGTGCATGAGGGGACTTGGGGCCGAGAATATGTGGGTTGGGATTTGCTTCACATCAATGATTTACGTTGGGGACATGAGAAAAAACGGACCCAGGGCGGGATGGGTAGTTACTAAGCTCTGTTTTTACATCAATTACTGGACCCGCTGACTAATAATTTAGTGCGATACGCGCTCGGGCTTGTCTGTACAGTATGATGGTCGCTACAATTGGTGTCTGCTTAACGGGCCTAAGTGAGTTCTATTACTAAATAGAACCGTGTTCTTCAGGTGAGGATTCTATTTTGCGTCAACGATTCTATATATTGCTTACGCTCAGCTTGATGCTATCTACAGGTTGTATGACGCAGAGTGTTCCTGATGGTCCTGAGGCAAGAGACATCCCGCAGAAGTCGGACTGTAGTGCATTTGCGATTGGTTGTTACGACGAGCTGGCTCATCAGCCAGCGAACATATCATGCTTTCGCCCAATAAGTCGATGGTCGCAGTCCACGCTTACATGGCGGTTGACGCAGCCACTCCCTGTCACTGAGGGGATGAGTCTCGCGCAGCAAAACGAGGCAATCGAAAGTGCGCTGGCACTATGGGCTGAGGCGTCCTCGCTTACTTTTGAGCAAGTCGAGCATGGCAACCCAGATATTGAAATTTCATTCGCCGGTGGATCGCATGGCGATCCGTTTTCGTTTGATGGGGCTGGCGGTACGTTGGGTCATGCCTATTTCCCTGGCACCATGCTTGCTGGTCAGGTGCATTTGTGTCAGGCAGAGGCCTGGTCGACCACGCCAACTGAAGATCAATTTGATTTATTCACGGTAGTGTTGCATGAACTTGGCCATACTTTGGGGTTAGAGCATAGTCTGGATGCCGATGCAGTTATGGCTCCGGGATACCAAAAATTTACGGCATTGTCAGCCAAAGATATTACTGCGATTCAGGCGTTGTATGGAAACGCTGATGGCTCGATCTCTCCGCTGCCGGTTGGCTCTCCAAGCTTACTCGCATCAGTTTGCAACGCCAAAGATTTGCGAGCGCTCAACGATCCAGATTCTGATGGCGACGGAATTCCTGATACCATCGAAATATTTATTCTAGGGACCGATCCGTTTAAGAAAGATACGGATGATGATGGTGAGGACGATTTTACGGAAGTGTTTGTTCGTGGTACTTCGCCTGTTATCGCTGGTCCTACGGACGATGAAGATGGTGATGGGTTGTCTGCTGCCCAAGAAGCGCGAGCTGGAACTGATCCTGCCAATCCAGATACGGATGGCGATGGTCTCAACGATGGGCCAGAGATTTATTTCTTTGGTACAGACCCAACAAATGCGGATACCGATGGCGATGGCTTTGACGACAAATTGGATCCTGCGCCCAATAATTCTAAGTTTCCACGAGATTGCAATAAAAACCTAGTGCCTGACAAACTTGAAGTATCGAACGGCAGCGCCACTGACTGTCAGCCTAATGGCATTCCAGATGATTGCGAGTTGACAGGTAATGATCTCAATGCCAATCTAGTGCCGGATGAATGTGAGCCGGGGCGTTTGTTGGATTGCGACAATAATGGCCTCATCGACGAACTTGAAATTACAAGCGATCCTTCGGTTGACTGTAATGGCAACCAGCTTCTGGATGTTTGCGAATCTCAACAGGACTGCGACAAAAACGGCGTGCTTGATATTTGCGATTTAGCGGTCGGTGGGGCATTGGATTGCAACACCAATGGCACTTTGGATAAGTGCGACTTGGTCAGCGGGACTAGTAAAGATTGTAACAACAGCAAAGTGCCGGACGAATGCGAGCTGGTTGGGAACGATTCCAACGGCAATAAGGTGCCTGATGATTGTGAGACTAGACCACCTTCGCCACCTTCGATAACTGATTGCAACGGTAATGGCGTTGATGATTCGATAGACATTGCGGTGCAGGGCACGGATTGTGATGGTAATAACAAGCTCGATGTTTGCGAAATATCGTCCGGGGCTTCGGATGATGTGAATGGTAATGGCGTGCTTGACTCATGCGAAACTATTTTCGTTGATCCAAATGCCAGCGGCGCTGAGGATGGCACTACCTGGACGAATGCATTTGTAAGCTTGCAAGATGCGCTGTCGTTGGCCAATTCGCGTGGCGTTGCAATCATATGGGTCGCGGCTAGCACGTATAAGCCAGATGTTGGAAAAATTCCAACATTGGGCGATCAAACAGCTACGTTCCAATTGCTAGATGACGCCAGTGGTTTTGGTGTATCGATATATGGCGGTTTTAGGGGCGGTGAAACTTTATTTTCTCAGCGTGATCCAAATAGTAATATTACGATTCTAAGTGGCGACTTGAACGATGACGATGGCATGAGCGGTGGAGGAGTCGCAGACAATGCTTATCACGTAGTCACAGCGGATGGCACTGGACTAGGGGCAGTGCTGGATGGTTTTGCGATTGTGGGAGGCAACGCGGACAACGGTAGCACTGAAGTTTTTGGTGGCGGATTAGTAGTAAGCGGCAGCGCTCGACCAGCCATACGAAACTGCGTGTTCGAGGGTAACGCTGCGGCTCAAAGAGGTGGCGCCATGTATATCACGTCCTCTGGTGAAGTTGAAATTTCTGATTGTGTTTTCAGTTCGAATTTTGCACGTGATGGTGGCGCGATGTTTTTAGCGCCAGGTAGTAATGTGCATCTCACTCGATGCACATTTGAAGACCATTTCACAGGTAATGGTGCTGGCGGAGCCATCTATGGGGAATCGTCTTCAGCAGTTATGGAATCATGCATTTTCTTTAACAACTTATCAGCAAGTGGTGGCGGAGCATTTTATAGTGATAGCCTAGGATCGCGGAATTTTATAAACTGCACATTCAGGGGGAACTCATCATTTTCTACAGGTGGTGCCATTCATGTGGCTAGAGGTAGTGCTTCAATTATCAACACAGTATTTATCGAAAACGAAAGTGCAATTGATGGTGGTGCGGTCAATGCAGTGAACTGCGATTTGACAGTGGTCAACTCCACCTTTGCGGCTAACATAGCTAGCGATGGTCCTGGCGGTGGTATGTTTTCTGCAGGTATTGGAGCAACCATTGCGAATACAATTTTCTGGAAAAACGTTTCCGGCACCTCGTTTGGTGAGTTGATGCAGATCGACAGTGCAGTAGGCGTCGTAAACACCGTCGAATATAGTTTGATCGAAGGTTTGAGCGGATCCGTTTTTACAGGGCCAGGAAACATTGGCCTAGATCCCATGTTCGTAGACTTAGTTAACGCCGATGTTCGTCTCATGACGGGTTCACCCTGTCTTGATGCGGGCAACAATAGCCGATTGCCTATCGATATGTTTGATTTAGACAAAGATGGTGATGTCACTGAGCAACTGCCGTTTGATCTAGATAATCGAATTCGCAGGTTTGACGACCCGGTTGTCGATACCGGGATCACCAATGCACCGATTGTGGATATGGGCGCATACGAGCTTAGTCCATAGAAATGATTTCGTATTTTGCCCGAATCGAATCACTAGCTCCTAAAGGCTGTGGCATTGCCTGCGCGGGCTGTGTCTTGATAGCCCTGTGATTTTGATGATTCAGGACTCTGCACGTCTGATTTTACCGATCTAAACTAATCGTAGACGTTAAGCTGGTATTGGGTACAATCCGATAATACTTGTACGTCGGGCCTGAAAATTATGGTGCAGTGATGCTTCCGTTTGCTCGACAATCGTGCGATTAAGGTTCTACAGATGGCGATGCGAGATAGATTTCGCGATCGTTAGCTTAAACCGGATACCATTAGTTTATGTCCGAATTACCCAAAGGACGTCTGGATGTTGGCCCGAACGACAAGGCCTTATCGCCCGATGAGGTGTTGTCACTTTCCATATTTCAAGGTCTCGCTCCCAAGCAATTCGGTCTTCAGCCCGGTGCTGTGGTACTACGGCGATTTGAACGAGACCAAATTATCTGTCATCAAGGCGGTGAGGGATATAGCGCATTCTATATTCTCACCGACGAAGACCTCGCTAGTTTAGAAAATGTAGGCCGAGATACATCAGATGATGTTGCGAGTGACTCAGTTGCCTCAGCAACAAACGTGCCAATGGACCTGCCGGTTAAGGCGGCAGTTTATGTCAATGAACATACCGCAGCTGAAGCTTCTCGTGGCCGTAACGGTTTGTTGGGGTTGCTTGCGAGAAAAATGGGCGTTTCAGAAAAAGCCTCGATAGCTACTAAAGATAAAGCTGCTGGTGGTAAGGCCAAACACGTCGCTGATATGTACGCCGGGGAGTTGTTCGGCGAGATGGCCTGTCTAACGGGCAGACCTCGATCGGCCACGGTAAAAGCAACGGATCAAGTCGTCGTCGTGGAGATGCTTCTCAACATCCTGCGCATGGTTCAGGAAAACAAAAAGAACGCTTTGTTCCACCAGAAGCGCGTGGAGTCGATTTATAACCAACGCGCGCTTCGATCACATTTGGCTCAGTTTCCCATTCTGCAAGGCATAGATAGTCAAACTCTTGAGACGCTGATAGCCAAGGCTGATCTTGTGCAGCTTGCGCCTGGTGAGGTTTTGTTTCAAGAGGGCGATGATGCTGATGGCATGTATTTTATTAGTCTTGGCCAAATTAAGGTCGTAAAGAAATCACCTGGTGGCGAGCGCATCGAAGCGTATTTGTCGCGTGGTGATGTCCTGGGCGAAATTGCGCTTGTCGAATCCGGGCCTCGAAATGCCACATGTATAGCGGGTGAGCATGTCTTGCGGGGGAGTGATCGCAAGCCAAAGCAGCCGGTGCGGATTGAACTAATCAAGCTTGACGACGCCACCTTTCAATGGCTATTGGAAGCCGAACCTGTTGTGCGTGAGCGCATTCATGCGCTGATTGAGTCGCGCACTAAGGGGCAGCAGATTTCTCGCACTACAACATTGCCGATGTCAGGCGCGTATGATGAGCAGGGCATTGCCCATGGCCAAAAGTTGATGCTTATTGATCTGGATCGATGCACCCGCTGCGATGAATGCGTGCGGGCTTGCGTGTCTACGCACGACGATGGCCAGTCTCGGTTGTTTAGAGAAGGCCTGCGATTCGGGAACTACTTGGTGCCAGCATCATGTCGCTTGTGTCGAGATCCGGTTTGCTTGATTGGTTGCCCGGTGGGATCTATACATAAAGGGGCGACAGGAGAAATAACGATAGAGGATTGGTGCATCGGTTGCACGGCCTGCGCGGATCAGTGCCCGTATGACGCCATTACCATGTCGGTGCGAGAAGGGGAGCAGCCTGACGCACCGATTAAGATTACCAACAATCCTATTGCGGTAACTTGCGATCAGTGTAATTCGATTTCTGATGGTATGCCTAGCTGTGTATATGCTTGTCCTCATGATGCGGCGATGCGGGTAGATGGGGCTACGTTTTTTGGCTCTTAAATAGAGACGGTTACGACTAGAATTATGAGGATAGATCAATCACATCGAAGTTGGTTTGTGGCGACGCTACTGATAGCTGCTGGGGCGGGGGCTGCCTATATTTATTTTGTGATGACTTCTCATCAGCCCCCAGCCGGTGATACATGGGTAGGCTTGGTGTTGGGTGTGCTATCGTATTTGTTCATTTTGTTTGCAGGCTCATTAGGGGTGCGTCGCAAGGGGTTGTTGCTGCGTATCGGTTCGATGTCTTGTTGGATGAAAGGGCATCTTTGGCTGGGTTTACTATCGCTACCATTGGTCTTGTTGCATGGCGCGTTTGCGTTTGGCGGTATGCTGACCATCGTTATTATGACGTTGCTGATTGTTATTGTTGTCAGCGGGATTATTGGTGCTGTTTTTCAACATTTGATACCCAAGTCCATGTCAGCGGAGTTTCCTAATGAATTTACGTTTGATCAGATTGGCCGGCTACGTGACATTACCCGGGTCGAGGCTTTTGCGTTGGTAGCTGGTCATTGCGGGACTATGCCCGAAGCCGATCTTGAGCGGGAAGAAGCCGTTCGTTATACGGGCAAGGCGATCGAGAAAATTGAAAAGTCTGCCGAACAGCCTTTACCGGGTCAGGATGAGTTGAAGCGTTTTTATGTGGATGAGGTTCGTTCTTATCTGCGTGAGCCTGATGCCGGGAAAAAGCCATTGCGGGTGGCGCTGCGGGCGGAATTTATGTTTGAGAATCTCCGGCTAAGTGTTGATCCTGCGATGCATGAAGTCGTGCAAGAATTGGCTAGAATGTGTAGTGAAGTTCGCGAGACGGTTCACCAGGCGAGGCGACATCGTTTGTTACATGTATGGTTGCTGGTTCATGTGCCGTTGTCAATGGCGTTATTGGTTTTGATGACGGTCCATGCGGTTGCTGCGTTGTATTATTGATGAAACGAACAAGTAGAAAAATTTGGGATCTTTTTGAATTAAAGTACCCGCATCGCCTCTCGCGTTTTCGTGCATGGAAGCGCTATCTTTCAGCATCAGCCGCGACGATTGCCGCTGTTTGGGTAGGCGTGGCTGCAGTGCGAGAAGATCAGTCTTTGCATTCCAGTGGGCCTATGTCGCTCGGTCATACGGTATTGACAAATCAGTGTGCCGCGTGTCACGTTCAGCCATGGCAGGGGTTAGCGGGGATTTTGGATGGCAATCATCGCAACCAAGAAATGAACAAGGCCTGTCTGTCTTGCCATGCAAATTCCATAGGCTATGAAACGGCAGAGGGTAGTATAGCTTCGCGATCATGGTCTGCTTGGCATGAGGGACACGATTCTATAGCTACGAAAAATTCGTCGGAGACTGTTGCCTGCGCGTCTTGCCATATAGAGCATGAAGGGCCTGGGCGTCTCGTTGAGATGAGCGATGCCCGGTGTGTGCGTTGTCATACCGATTTGACTGAGCGTGTGTCGAACGGGCGATTTGCACATGTGGTGACAAGCTTTTCCACCGATCATCCGGAGTTTGATGTGATCGCCGATAAGCTGCCTGATGTGGGTACGATTAAATTGAATCACAACGTTCACATGGCTAAGAAGCTGCGCGGATTGCTTCCCTCGCGCGAGCAAATGTCCTGTGACGATTGTCATCGTGCGGGACTAGGTGGCTACGATTGGCCTTATGGTCGCTCGTCGCTGCATGAATCAAATGATATGCGGGCTGTACCTCAAGAGCCTCAATTGCAAGCGGCATACATGAATGAGATTCGATATAGCAAACACTGTGCCGGTTGTCATGATATGGCGTCGAGTACCTTATCAAGTATGCTTGGTCGCAGTGTCGCTTTGCCTCATACCCAACCAGAAGCTGTGCGCACCGTGCTAAATGGTGTGCTGACGAGCTATATCGAGGGGAATCTCGAAGAGTTAATGGCTAATGAAAACAAGTCTCGTTCTCGCCGACCCACGGCGATTGCGCCAGAGAGTAAGGCAGTTACGAATCAGCTTGTTCTCGAATGGGTACGGAAAAAACGTAGTCTTGTCGAGCAGGAATTGTATCGTGATGCCAAGCGTTGTTTGTTGTGTCATGCGATAGAGCCAACGGCGGATGCGGTTGAAGAGGAGGCGTTGCCGATTGTGTCGAAGGGAGATATTCCTGCGCGCTGGCTCATGCACGCATCGTTTAATCACGAGAAGCATCGCGTGTTGGATTGTCTGGAATGTCATCCACAAGCGCCAGATAGTACTAGCTCTGCAGAGGTAATGATGCCCGCCATCGAAACTTGCCGAAGGTGTCATAGTGAGCGTGCGGTTAAGCCTGATTGGGGCGGCGTTTCTTATGGTTGTGTGATGTGTCACTCGTATCATATGCCGCCGGTTGGACCGGCGGTGTCCGGATTGAAGTTGGATTCTTTATTGAGTGGTAAGAAGTAAAACGAACACTGTCGATTTGTTCGATGTAGAAGTGGATATTGCTAATGCCGATGGCCATTGTAGCCAAGCGTCAAGACCGTACCGTTTCGGTGTTTGAAATCGTCGTGGATTCGCGGAAAGTGCTGGGACGAAGTTCGAGCGCGGATTATCGAATTACCGAAGAGCATTACATGTCGCGTGAGCACGCGGTAATTATAGCCTCCTCTGATGCATTACGCATTGAACGGCTAGAGTCGGCGAGGAATCCGATATTTTTTAACGGCAAAGCTGCGGATATAATCGATCTATCGCCGGGGCAATTCTTCGTCATAGGCGCTACCGAATTCCACTTCATGGCTACGAGCCTTCAGTCCCTTAAGAAGTCTGCTACCAAAGGTGCCCCAGCCGATTCCTTTCACATGACGAAAGAAGAGGTCAGTGATAGGGGGAGCGGGAAAGATCGATTACGTTTGCTTGATCTCATGGAGCTTCCAGAAGTCTTGCGATCAAAGAGTCGCATGGAATTTTACGTTTATGCCTGCGGCGTGTTACGCATGGCTGCGAATGCCAGTTGGGTGCGCGTGTTGACGATTACCGCCGATGGCGATGATCTATTAGCGGAGGATGCAGAGTTAGACGTCGACTATGACAAGCCAATGAGTGAAGCCTTGGTTAAGGCAGCAGTAGACGAGCCACTAAAACCCATCGTGTATTCGTGGAAACAAGAAAAAAAGCCGGAAATGATGGCGACCAAGCACGATGCGATTGATTGGGCGATTAGTTGTGCCATGACCGTGCCCGGCGAGGATTCCGTTTTGTTTTACTTAGCAGGGACGCATGCAGGTGGCGCTTCTCCGGACGATGTTTCGGAAGCGCAAGAATTTTTGCGAAATACCGGTCGGTTGGTGGGGCTGGTGGCGGACTCCCTTTCTCGAGCCATGTCATTGCAGAAAATGGAAACATGGGAAACTCGGTTAGAGCGTTTTTTCCCAAAGAAAATAGCGGCGCAAATTCTCGGCGACGATGCGGAAGATGCCCTGGCCCCAAAAATTGCGGAAGCTACGGTGATGTTTTTTGACATTCGCGGCTTTTCTCGCATGGCGGAAGAAAACTTAAGTGACATTCTCAAGCACCAGGGCGCGCTACGACGTGTGATGACAGCCATGACCCAATGCGTGTTTGACGAAGAGGGTGTGGTGTTGCGCTATATGGGTGACGGTATTTTAGCCGTCTGGAACGTACCCTTTCCTTTAGAAAACCATGTGCAGCGTGCTTGCATGGCCGCTTTGGATATGACCGATAAAATTGGTGAGGTAAGCGAGGGCTGGAAATGTGGTATCGGAATAGGCGTGGGAGATGTGGTAGCTGGTTCGCTAGGCTCGGAACAGGTGTACGCGTTTGATATTGTGGGCGCTATTGCTAACCAAACCGCACGCGTGGAGGGAACGACCAAGATGGTGGGTGTTCCTATTTTGGTTACTGACGAGGTCGTGAAGAGGTTACCCACTGATTCATTAATTACGCGGCGCGTAGCGCGCGTGTTGCCCGTTGGCATGGATACCGAAATGGCGGTGCATACAATTCATCGCATACCGGAAGATGAAGGGGCTAGAAAAGCATTGGAAGCGCGTCTAGACGTCCATGCTCAAGGGTTGGCAGCTTTTGAAAAAGGTCATTGGCAAGAGGCGTTTGATATATTATTGCCGATTGTGCAATCCGACCCCGCGTCTAAGTGGGTGTTTGGTTTGGCACATGTTTACCAGGGTAATGCCCCGCGCGAATGGCGCGGTGTGATTGAGTTATCGAGCAAAGGATAGGACGTGTCGATGGCCTCTGCTGTGCTTCGAATGCTTGCGGAAATAATGATGCGGCAGTTGGACGCCGCAAACAGAGTGCAATTGCAATCAGCGGGTGTAAGTAGTATGAGTCAAAATCAGATTGATAATCAGTCCTATCGTCGCATGCGCGATTCGGTCATGATGCTTGCGATAATTGCCAGTAGTCTATTAATTTCACCTTCTGTCTATGCGCAAGTGGGGGAGATGCAGCAAACACCGACGACCTACCGCCGTCAGTTTGATTCTAAACTGGTGAATTTCATTTCGCGAGGTCATGTTAATTGTGCGACTAAGTGCCATTCTGGTGGCAAGCCTAATGCCGGTGAGCAGTATGCTGCCAACGAATGGGATATTTGGTATCAACAAGAAAAAGGCCCGCATTTCGTGGCCTACAAGCGACTATTGGAAGACCCTCGTTCAGACGTCATGGCTAAACTCTTGTATGGTCCAGAGGCGACGGCGATTACGCGCAGTGAATGTCTTTCTTGCCATGCGTTGTTCCCGGAGAAGGAGCGCAGAGACTCCCGATTTGTTTCGGCTGATGGCGTGAGTTGTGAATCTTGTCATGGGTATGGCAGAGGCACGGATCGAAACGGTTGGGCTGATATTCATCAGGATCGCGCGAAGTTCTTCAGTAATTATACGACAGCGCAGCGAACTGAGATGGGGTTTTATGACCTGCGAGATCTTTCTCGACGCGCAGAACGATGTATTTCTTGTCATGTAGGTACTGAAAACCAACGGGTAACGCATGACATGATGGCTGCGGGGCATCCGCCCTTGATGTTTGAGATGGACTATTATTCGAGTGGCGTACCAAAGCATTGGCCTGAAAAAAATTCTTTTATTTCTGAGGATGAAGGCGAATGGATTCATGTGCGTAGCTGGGCGACTGGCCAAGCGGTGGCACTGCGTGAGTCGCTTCATAGAATAATTGAGTGGTCTGCAGGAAAAGAGAAAATCGATTTTGCGTTTTTAGATTGCTACGCTTGCCATCACGACTTAGATCAAAAAACCAAGCAATTAAATTGGCGACAGCAACGCGGATTTTTAGGGCAGCGCGGTGAGCCTACTTGGGACGAAGTGAACTGGTCAATGTGCCGTACGCTGGTGCGTCTCTATCTTCCGGGTGAGTTTGACGCTGCGCAAAAAAATGCTACGCGCCTATTGCAATCGCTTTCACTATCCAACATGGATCGCGCTGCTGTAGCACAATCCGCCGATGCCTTACGTAAGACGGCTGAGAGATTGGTCGCGAAAGTAGCCGTAAATAAATTTGATAAAGCTCAATCGCTGTCTATCTTGCAATCTCTTGCTACGGATCGAGATTATGTTACATCTCGTGGATTTAGTGCGGCGAATCAAGCCGTATTTGCTGTGAACGCATTGTATTTTGCTGCTTTCCCTAAGGCGGCAGCAGCCGATGACGCTGGCCAAGTGGCTGCTGCTATCGTCTTGAGAATGAATAATTTAGTTAGTGACGAAAATGATGTGCCGTTGCCAGCGTCCTACGATGCCAGGAAGATGTCTTCTTTGTTAGCGGAATTCCAGGCGGCGCTACCTGGAAAATAATGTGCGTAATGTTAGTGAGGTTAGTAGAATAGATAGCTCCGCGATAATTGCTTATGACTGAAAAAAAAACAACGCGTGTAGTAATTCTTGGAGGCGGTTTTGCCGGTATAGCTGCGGCTAGAGCGCTCGGTCAGCAAACGAAACACGACCCGTCAGTAGAAGTGCATTTAATTAGCACTGAAAATTACTTCGTGTTTCAGCCGTTATTGCCAGAAGTGGTTGCATGTGGATTAGAGCCAAGTCATATTATTAACCCTGTGCGAATGTTATGTCCTCATGTCCATATTCATTGTGCCACTGTCCTTGGTATTGATCTAAACAATCAAACCGTATCTTTGGAAGGGCAGGATGCGCGACGTCTGTTTTCGCTCCCCTACGACCAGTTAATGGTCGGTCTTGGCTTAACTATGGATTTGTCGCGCATGCCAGGCATGAGCGAGCACTCGCTTCCTATTAAAACATTGGGCGACGCTTTTCATTTGCGTAATCATGTTCTGAGTAAGTTAGAGGAGGCGGATTTAGAGGATGATGAGCAAGCTCGTCGAAGCTCATTAACATTTGTCGCGGTAGGCGGCGGATTTAGCGGTGTGGAAACCATCGCAGAAATCAACGACATGATTAAGTCCGTGTTGAAGTACTACCCGCGGGCGAGAGCGTGTGGTGCGCGGGTGGTTCTGGTTCATTCACGAGATCGGATTCTAAATGAGTTGGGGGATAAGTTAGCTCGATTCGCCGAGCGAAAAATGCGTGGCCGGGGTGTAGAGATTATTCTCAACGCCCGTGTAAAGGAAGCTACCCCTGCCGGAGTTGTGTTGTCCAACGGCGACATGATTCAAGCCGGTACCGTAATTTGTTCGATCGGAAACGCCCCCCATCCATTGATTGCGCAATCGCCATTACCGCAGGAAAGGGGACGTATTCTCGTCGACGAATATTTGCGGGTGAAAGACCATGCGAATGTATGGGCGTTGGGAGATAATGCGTTAGTTCCCGATGTATCCAGCGGTGGCTATTGTGCGCCAACCGCCCAGTACGCGATGCGACAGGGGAAGGTATGCGCGAGCAATATGCTAGCCACGATTCGAAATCAACCGTTGAAACAATTTTCGTTCGGCGGTCTGGGGCAGTTGGCTGTCGTCGGGCATCGTTGCGGCGTAGCCCATGTTTTCGGGATCAATCTCAGTGGCATTTTAGCATGGTTTCTCTGGCGTTCGGTGTATTTAATGAAGCTGCCCGGTCTTCGTTGTAAAATCCGTGTGGGTATCGATTGGGCGCTCGATCTCTTTTTTCCAAGAGACATAGCCATGATAAAGGTGGACCGCACGAAGCAGTTACAGCGTGCTCACTTTCGCGAAGGCGAGACGATCATTAGGCAAGGAGAAATTGGAGACAAATTTTACATCATTGAATCCGGTAGGGTGGAAGTATTACGAGATGAGCCTGCAGGCACATTGCACTTATTAGCCACGTTGGGTGCGGGAGATTCTTTCGGTGAAATTGCATTATTAAAGGAGACGCCTAGGACAGCCACTGTGCGTTGCCTAGAGCCTGTCGATGTTGTCATTTTCTCACGAAAAGATTTTCAGCAATTAGCAGGTAGCTATAGTGCGTTCCGCGATCGCGTCATGGTAGACCTTGACGATCGAGAGCTTATACCGTTGGACAATAGCTCTACGAAAGGGGCAATATAATGTGGTGTGTCAACGTGAGCGTGGCAAGGTCAACTAATTATTCAGGAGAGTCTGCATGTTGACGCTTACATTTCTCGGTGTCGGATCAGCATTTGCTAAGCGCAACTATCAGTCTAATGCGCTCGTCGAATTATGGTCTCGGTCTCCTGGAATAGATTCGGTACCACAGGAAACATTGCTTATAGACTTTGGTACCACTGGCCCTCGTTCGTTACACGTTCTCAAGGATTTGTCGACACATGCATATTTGGACGTAGAAGGGCAGACTGATTACCGCGCTATCGATCGCGTGTTCGTGACTCATTTACACGCAGACCACGTAGGCGGTATAGAAGAATTAGCTTTACTTAGCCACTACAAATTTGCCGACACCAGCAGCGGTGAACCATATCGTCCGGAGCTGATTAGCACGGAGAAAATTCTGGGAAACTTATGGTCGCATTCTCTCCAAGGAGGGTTGGGCGCACAAGTCGGTCGAGAGGCCACATTACAAGACTATTTTCGACTTACGCCCGTGATGGCAGATGCAAGCAGTGTGGCTTTTTCTATGGGCGAGCAATACGAGTTTCGTGTTTTCCCGACGGACCACATCCGCATCCGGACCAAATACGACTGGCCTAGTTGCGGCTTAGTGATAACGGACAAACAAACCGGGCGATCTGTTATGTATTCTGGAGACACGCGATTCGACCAAGTTAGCCTAGGCTCGTATATGCATGAGGCTGACACCATATTTCACGATTGCCAGCTAGTGGATACGCCGGTTACGGTTCATGCCCGAATTGGTGATTTACGTAAGTTGGATGAGTCGATACGTAAGAAAATGATGCTGTATCATTATGAAGATGCGTGGGATTCACCAGAATTCCAATTTGTCGACGGCGAATTCGACGGGTTAGCAACTGCTCATAATCGATATACATTGTTCGGCGAGGTTTTGTGATGCATCACCGCATTGAATCGTTGAGATGGCCAATGACGCCTGAGCGATTGAATTGAACCGTGAATCGACCGAACAGTTCAAAAAAGCAACTATTGGAGCGTTAGGGCGTAAAGTTTCAGTGAAATCGTGAATTATGGCGGCAAAATATTAAGTGGACATTTAGCTGCTTGTATAGATATGATAGAGTGCGTTACAGCATAAGATGACATCGTAGCCAGTCACGTGACCCAGGCCGTTAGCGAGGTAAGTAGATGAGTGCAAGTGAACAGAACGATTCACAAATGTTAGACGACTCCCGTGACTTCGCGACCGAGGTTCAGCCGGAGGAAGCGGTAAAAGCTTCTGGTAAACGTTCTATCCCATTAGATGCGAAGCAAAACAGCGTCGCACCCAGTCTTCGCGGTTACATATTAACTACCGAAGAAGGCGAGGGAGGCTATGGGAAAGTTTGGCGCGGCTGGCAAGAAAGCACCAGTAAAGAAGTCGCCGTCAAAGTATTCACGCGGCGGAGCGGGTCGGACTGGATTTTCCTACAACGTGAAGTTGAAAGATTAGCCAAGCTTGATAGCCACGCCAACGTGATCACGCTGCTCGATGCGAACCTTTCAGCTGACCCACCTTTTTATGTCATGGACATCATGAACGGTGGTTCATTAGACGACGCCTTTGTGGAAGACCAAGGCGTTCCCATCAAACAGGCGATAACTTGGATTGAACAA
This sequence comes from Phycisphaerae bacterium, assembly GCA_029260115.1. Classification (GTDB taxonomy): domain Bacteria; phylum Planctomycetota; class Phycisphaerae; order UBA1845; family UBA1845; genus JAJRPG01. The sequence goes on from JAJDDW010000093.1 coordinate 21,386, forward strand.
ATATGTTCATCTTTGCAATATGTACATGGTAAAGGACTCATTCATTGCGATCTCAAGCCAGCCAATGTGTTGTTGGATGAGCGTGGCACCATTCGGCTAGCGGACTTCGGACAATCTCGCGTGTTTACAGAGTCCGCCGCTTCACTGGGCACGCTATTTTTCATGGCCCCGGAACAAGCTATTCCGCTTGAGCCTGGTCGCATCGTTCAACCAGATGTTCGTTGGGATATTTACGCATTAGGCGCGTCAGCGATGGCGCTACTCACCGGACGTCCGCCTCATGCAACAAATGAAAATAGACGTAGGGTTTCAGAGGCTGCTGATTTAGGGGCAAGGCTAAATGTTTATCGAGACATCGTTCGTACGCAAACTTTGCCATCAACGCTTCACGTGGGAAGCAAACTCCTAGATTATGAAATTACAGCTATCATCTTGAAGTGCGTGTCTGCTAATCCTGACGATCGTTACGATAACGTAACCGCGGTGATGGATGACCTGCAAGCCTGGCGAGCGAAGCGCCCAGTTTCACCATTGCGAAGTAGCAGTTCTTATCGAGGTAAAAAGTTTCTGCAGCGCAACCCCTTTATCGTCGCCTTGGCGCTCGCAGCTATAATCTCGACTGTGGGATTAGCCCAGTCTTTTATGAAGCAGCGCGAATTGGATCGTAACCAAGCTGGCAAAATATTAGCGACCATCGCTACTGATCCCGCACAAGGACTAACCCTTATGGAAAGCGCGGGCGGCGGGGTGCAACGATACTTCCCCGGATTAGCCCAACGTTACGTTGACTCCACGGCTCATGTGGAACGTGCCTTAGGTTCATTGGGGGCGCCCTGGACTGCCCCCGACGCGTTTTGGGCATCTGTGCAAGCCGATGGCCCGTTATGGCAAAACGGTGAATGGTTAGAAATGTGTACCGCCCGTTGGCCTAAGCCTCAGAAATTATTAGATGCACTCGATGTGCAGCACATGGCTAATAGCGGATCATCAACGCAAAAATACGTGGCTCTGTGCTTGATTGGCCAGCTAGGTAGCGGCGAAAAATGGACGAAAGTTGTTGCAGACGCAGCCAAGAGTAATACTGATCCTGGCGTAATTAGCGCGGCCATATGGGCCTCGCAGCGCCTTGGACCGAAACTACAATTAAATGATAACGATCAATATATCCGCGATGAATTAGCCGGTGTCCATTTCGTCAAACTACCAGCGGCGACATCGTTTAGCCCTGGTTCGGACAAAAAAGAATTAGGCCGTTGGAAAGATGAAGATCGGGCAGCATCAGGGGCTCGCATTGGGAGTATTTGGCTAGCTACGTCGGAAACATCAATCGCTCAGTTTCAAAAGTTCCTTGATGACCCTGCACGAGAAAAATTCTCACCAACCATCGAAAAGACATTGCAAAAGTCACTCGCTGATCAGGCGTCTGCCAACAAAGGGATTTCAACGGCAGACAGAGCTGTAGGGTCAATGTCGCCGGTCATTGCCTATCGATATTGCGATTGGTTAACTAAAAAATCCCGAGCATCGGGTAGCCGTGTGACTTACCGCCTACCGACCGAAGCGGAGTGGGAATACGCCTGTCGTGGCGGTAATGATGGGGCGTATAGTTATGGCCGAGATTCGCGTTATCTAGAATTTTTCGCAACTCACGGCGGTCAAGAAGGTGTCACTCTGCAATCGTCATTACGCATGCCCAATAGTTACGGCTTATTCGATATGCACGGAAACCTATGGGAAATCTGCTCGACTCCTTATCGCGAAAAATACAGTGATCCGCCGTTGATTGGTGAGTCGCCGGATGGCTTCGTACAGCGCGGCGGTGCCAACTATTCACCTGCGAAGGCTTGCCGGTCTGCACAACGCAATTTTATCCCTGCCAATAAATTGTCGACGGAAAGCACGTTTCGTATCGTCCGCGAAGAGGGAGTGACACCGTGAGGCGAGCCTATGGGGTTTTCATAACGATGCTGCCGATGTGCCTTTCATGTGGCACTACATCATCGCTCGTTTTGCCTGTTGAGACAGAATTCTTGATTGTCAATACGTCATCGCGTTGGTACGTCACCATGGGCTTAAGGCCCGATACCGCACCCGATGACAGTACGTTCGATTACCAATCCAAGTTGATTGCGCCAGGCGCTTTACTGCGCGAACGTTTTATCAACATTTTTCCCGAAACGGGCGGGTGCCCAGATCGATTCGACGTCCGCGTACACTTATACAAGCGAGTCAATGAAGATATTCCTATTGGCCTAGATGAGACGGAAGATGTTGATCCCACGCCCGTGGCTTCCGCCGAGCTTCTGGACATCCTGGCCTGCGAAGTTGTCGTGGCTTCATCATATACCATCGTATTACGAGATTCTGAAGAGGGTGTTGGCATTCTAAAATTCGCTCAAGAATTAGATGGCGAGCGGGATGGTACATTTTCGGGTAACGCGCTGGCGCCGCTCGATCCCATGCCAGAACTGTTGGAAAACGCGAGCCTATCAGGTCGGGTGATCATGGCTGATGGCGTAGGCCTTGAAGGTGTAGGCGTGCTGCTGCGAACGCGCGTGCGTCGCAGTGATGACGACCCAGAATGTTGTAACATAAATTCTGGTGGCCCAACCGACGTTGAGGATGCCACGGCTTGTTGTTACGATGCACCAATCGCGATTGTAACTACTGATGCAGATGGCAATTTTTCTTTTGATCGTCCGCCCGGCGCCTATTGGGTAGAGGCCTTTGCCGACAATTTATTGTTTCGTCCGGTCGCGGTCACAGTTGAATCGCCGATCGACAATATTACTTTTATCGGCGAGGTGGGTCCGTGAAGCAGTTTATTCTCTTTTCGATGATAGGCACGGCCATGGTCTGCAGCGTATCGTCCTGCAATGTGTCGACCAGTGATACCTTTGATCCATTCGTTGATGGCCCATTAATCAAAACAGATGGCACTACGTTGAGCTTAGCTGCAGAAATATCTCGATTAGGAATGCGCAGCGCAGGCGAATTGTTGCGTATCGAAATTACTTCTGATGAAGTGCGCGGCGTTTATCTTTTAAAACGAGACGCATTGCAAACTAGCGCGGGCGTGATTGTTGGCGGCGGCCCTGTCAACAAAGCCTTTACGCATGTCGTGCGCGAAGATGGCGAATTATTTCTATTCATAGACGCACTAATAGGCAGCCAAGCCACCGCTAGCATCGAAGTGGATACGTCATCCACCGCCGTGCCAGCACTTCCTAATCAGAGAATTCAAATTGTCTTTGACACAGACTTTTTGGTCGATGGCCTGTTTGATCCAGAAGCCACAGGTGAGGCTGGTGATGCGGAAGCTATGGACTTTCTCTCATCGATTCAGCCAACAGTTCGTGCAGAGATACTAACCCGTATTCAACAAATTTATGACGGAACAGGTGTAACACTGTTTGGACCAGACGATGCCCCACAGGAGCCGTTTTCAACATTAACTATCAGTGGCCAACGAAAACTAGCTACGGGTGATGAATTGGATGGCTTAGAAGTCGTCGGGTGTTCGGACGTCGTAGTGTTTGGAGAGCTTCTATCCGACGCGACACGCGTTGATGCCGGCAACCATGAGTTAGCTGATAATGCGATCGTTTATGTTGGTAGTTTTAGAGGCACGGGCACTTGCAACGCGGGACTAATCGTCAATTCCACGAATAATATCATCAATGCACTCTCGCTTAGCGGTGCGCATGAAATAGGCCATCTTCTCGGTCTTAATCATACGGCTTTGGACGGTATCATGTCCTCGGCCCCGAGCTTTGCGATTCAGCGCCAGCTACAATTTCAGCGAAGTCAAATCGCGTTGGATGTTGGTCGTGGCGACGAAGTTTTCACCACCGTCATACAAGACCCGCAACTATACTTCGACGAAATTCTCGCGCCTTAGCCGAGCACTAATGAACCACACGGTCTTAACGGCTGAAATGATTTCGACAGCCCGTGATGTCTGCAAAGAAGCCAGCGGTAATTAGTTCATGACATCGATTGGTGATACCATTCGATCGAGGTGTGAAAATGTTCAGGTTGTTAGCACCCGTCAGCGGCGCGCCTCGCTGCAGGCCTCGTTTGCCGATACTGCCTCCGTCTCCAATCGAAACCGATGGTTGAAGCGCCTGCCGAAAGTTCGTTGAAATACTAATGTTTTCTGAAGCCTCCCGTCCACCATCAGCCAAGTCCTGTGTTGATCCCAACGCGGCCGAAGCAATGGCTAATGCCGATGCACTAGATGGCGCGGTATAAAGTGTTTTGGCTACGGGAGGTGTCGCGTCGGCAGATTCTTCGTCGGTGTCCTGCTTGTTGGTTTGAGGTTGTATTTTCTGCACTGGCTTTTCAATT
>JAJDDW010000094.1 GCA_029260115.1 Phycisphaerae bacterium
GGGCTGGATGCGCGGGTTTCTGGTCCGCCGAATCCAATGGGACATTTTTTGGCTTCAGAAATTGAAATGGGCTACGACAGCTTAAACGCATGCCCACATCTGAACGATGGCTGAAAATGGGAATTCTTCAACAGGCTGCTAGGTAGGGGCAGGCTATTGCCTGCCGTCTTTGAATGCCACTAGCCTGCCATGTCATTCGTTTCAAAGAACGGCGGTAGGTGCCATCTATTCGTCACTTTACATAGCTAGACATGTGAACACTTTATATGTTCGCCTTTACACGCATATCATCGACTCACCCAGGTCCAAAAAAAAGGACCTGAACCACCCGGCCTAAACTCTGATATGGGCGTTCACGGTTCCACATTGAAATCCATGCTTATATCGCGAGCATGTCTGCGTTGATAGGACACCCACTTTTTATGATCATAAGTCGCAGCCCTATTACTACACGAGCTATCTTGCATACAGAACCTGCGGGGGCCGGATGAACCAAATATTAGTATCCACCGATTTCTGATTGGTTTCCAGTGCTTATCCAATCGCTTGTAACAGAAAGGGCATACAAAGGCCCGGCGATAGCCCTGGTTGCCATCACACCATTTAAAAAACTCCCTACTGCTCAACTCTTCGTCAGCATGGTCAATAAGTAGCTCTAACTTCACAGACCGAACAAGCGGTACTTCCTTGTTACATGTTTCGCATTCTATCAGTTTGTCGTTTATGATCCGCTACCTCCTTTCTACTTCAAATACCTACCCTTAATACCTACCCTTGAGGCGCATGTATATCATACGACAGCGACGCATCAGCAAGTTCGCCTTTCAACACATCGAGCCAAGTAGGGCAAGCTGCTGCCAGCTGTCTCGAAACCGATCACACGCCGATCATAACATCCGTATGGCCAAACAGCGCTAGATGTCTTCACCTCATCACCTAACATGTTTGACACGCGATTACTGTAGACATTCGCCATCTCGGTCTGACGAACAACATTTGAACAGGCGAGCATGTTATTGGAATTGTATCATCGACTCCCCCAGGTCCAAAAAGAAGGACCATGGACACCCGTCAAAACGAAAAACGCGCGGCATTTTTTTTCGGGAAATGCCAAAAACCCGAACACATTTAGTGTTAACACGTTATCTGCGGTAAGACAACGCAACCCGCGAGGGCGGTTCTTTTTATGTAACAGGAGAACCGCAGCCTGCAATGACTAAACATACCATACTGACTATCAAACTTCAATCTTTATCTGTAATGCGATCGACATGCCACCTAGCCATCCCTTAAAACATCCAGTTATCCACTGAATGTGATTAAATATCCCAATCCCCACCGCTCATCCCAAATCAAACAAACGCACTAATCATCATCCCGACGTCGTATCAAACCCCTTCCTTACCCACTCGCCAATCCCGCCTTTTAGGCTGCGCACATTTCGATAACCCAGGGATTTTAGATATAGTGTCCAATGCTTAGAGAATTTTCCGATGCCGCAGATCATGACGATGGGCGCGTCTCGGTCTTCGGGGAAGTCTGCTGTTCGATCGGGGATTTGTTCCATCGGGATATTGACCGAACCTTCTATAGACTTGTCGTTAAACATCTCCGCTGGCCTGACGTCTACTAGCATAGGTTTAGCCGCTGCGCCATCTTGCATAAGCTTTTGCAGGTTACTCACGCGAACCGAGTCGTGTGGGTTTTTAAGATTTTCCATCATGGCGGAGAGAAAAATGTCGTTCTCGCTTGGGCCGCTGCTATCGCCTTTACTATCTGACGGGCAAATCGCCGGGAAGTATCGCTGCACCGAGGAGGCATACTTGAAAACATTGTCCGGAAAAATTACTACTACCAAAGTTCCCGGCTCATCGGGAATCGTCTTTAGCGCGCCAGCTAAGGCCATGCCAGAGCTGGGACCAGCTACAATGCTCTCTTCTCGGTTGAGTCGTAAACATAAATCAAACGACTCGCGGTTAGTCACCTCTACCGTCTTGTCATATTTATCTGGTGCGAACAATTCCGTCTGTTGCAATTGCCTTAGACTTCGCACACCGGGAATATCGTGCCCGTCTTCCGGATGAACGCCGATCACTTGCACCTTCTCATTTTTCTCTTTGAGAAATTTCCCTGTGCCCGTAATCGTTCCGCACGTACCCAAGCCCGCGACGAAATGCGTCACCTTGCCCTCAGTCTGCCGCCAGATTTCAGGACCAGTCGTCTTGTAATGGCTATCCGGGTTGGCCGGGTTCTTATACTGATTAAGCAGGACATACTCCGGCTGGGTGTCAGCCGTCTCTATCGCCTTGGCAATCGCCCCCTCCGGCGCGCCGGGCGCGGGACATAGCGAATCATCCAACTCGACAACGTCCGTGCCGAAAAACTTCAGCACCGTCCTCTTTTCAAGCGGGATAGCCAAGGACAGCGGCGTTCGCAGGGAATAACCCTTGGCGTTCCCCATCATAGCGAGGCCCATCCCCGTGTTGCCCGAGGTCGCCTCGACGAGTTTGTTCCCAGGCCCTAACAGACCCTTCTCTTCCGCGTCGAGAATCATATTCGCCGCTACCCGGTCCTTGACCGCGCCGAAGGGGTTATACCACTCCAGCTTGCCAAATATCTGGGCATGCTTGTAACCAGCGACCTTGTTAAGCCGCACCAAAGGCGTCGGATTGTCCTCGTTGGAGAGTAGTCCGAGAATCGAGTCGTAGATCCGTAATGTATGGTTGTTGCTCATAACAGCACACTATATATCATTAACCAAGGGATTTCCATCACAAGAACCAGCGGACGTCCGCCGATTACACGTATATCATTGATAATAGAGGGCCACTTTGATATACTGGCAAGTCTGCAAAAGGGCTAATGTGAGGGCATCAGCCAAGGTCGCCGGCCGGAGCGATAATATTATGAAAACTAGCAACGAAATATGGAAAGATCGACTCAACAGGAAGTTGCCACCACAATTGGCTGAGGAGATCGATACCTTCGAAACTGAAATTGAATTGCGCCGGCAAGGCAAAATGGACGAGGTCATCTTCGCCGAAACCAGACTTCGCCGAGGGGCGTATGGGCAGCGTTATGACAATGGCCAACGGCATGATGGTAAGGAAACCCGCACGCTCGCCTACGACACCAACAAAAACACCAAAGGCGTCAACACCGTATGGGACGCGCCGGGTATGTTGCGCATTAAAATACCCTACGGCGGTATGAACATTGAGCAGCTAGAAGTCATAGCTGAGCTTGCTGAGGAATACTCTGACGGTATTGGCCACATCACTACGCGGCAGGATTTTCAACTTCACTTTATCCACATCGACGATACCCCGACGATCATGCGGCGACTCGCAGCCGTCAACATTACTACCCGCGAAGCCTGTGGAAACTCCGTGCGCAACATCACCGGATGTCCTTACGCTGGCGTCTGCCCAGATGAGAAATTCGACATCACACCCTACGCTGACGCACTCACACATTTTCTTCTTGGCCATCCGGACGCGCAAAACTTTGGCCGAAAAGTCAAGCCGTCGTTCAGCGGCTGCGCTCAACATGCCTGTGGCCTGGCCGCAATGCACGATCTTGCATACACCGCCGAGACGAGAATGGTCGACGGAAAAGAACAGCGCGGTTTTTGCTTCGTCGTCGGTGGCGGACTCGGCGCGGTTCCCTTCCAGGCAAAGGTGTTCGACGAGTTTCTTCCGATGGAAGAAATGCTGCCGATTGCCCAGGCCATCGCCAAAGTCTTCAGTCGTCATGGAGAGAAAAAGAATCGCTCCAAAGCGCGCATGAAATTTCTCGTCAAACAATGGGGCATTGATAAATTCAAGGAAGAAGTTCTCGCAGAACGGGCCAAGCTGCAACATGACCCGCGATGGACGGAATTCATTAGCCGTGTTGAAGATAATGTAGAAAAACCACTCAAACCACCGAGCGATTTACCTTCGATCATCATTGGTGAAAAGCTAAACCAATGGATAAAGACCAACGTGCGCCCTCAGCGACAGCCCGGCTACTCCACCGTCACAGTCGCCCTACCCCTCGGCGATTTAACAGCTGACCAACTTCGCTCACTCACTGATATTCTTAGAGAATTTACGACAGGCACCATCCGCACGACCGTCGAGCAGAATTTCGTCATCCGCTGGATTAGCAATAGCGACATTCCCGCCGTGTACGATGCGTTGAGTCGTGCAGGCATTGGCTCAGCTGGCGCGTGCAACATTCTCGACATTGTCACCTGCCCAGGTACGGATACCTGCAAACTGGGCATCTCATCCTCGCGAGGCTTATCGGCGCAGCTTCGTAAACAGCTAGACGAAAAATGTTTCAAGCTTGATGAAGCCATTCAGAACCTACACGTAAAAGTCAGCGGCTGTTTTAACAGTTGCGGGCAGCATCATATCGCGGACATTGGCTTTTACGGCGTGAACCGTACAGTCAACGGTTTTCAAGTCCCGCACTTCCAAGTAGTGCTCGGTGGCCAATGGGAAAATAACGCCGGCTCTTACGGCATGCCTATCATTGCGATTGCGTCCAAACGCATTCCCGACGCCCTCGACCGCATTACCAACTACTACTTACGGCTACGAGAGACGGATGAATCATTCCTAACGTTCATCAAGCGAATCGGTAAGGCTGCGATTCGGCAAGAACTTCATAGCCTCACCCAAAACGCCCCCACCTACGAGCAAGACCCAACCTATTACACCGACTGGTCTGACCCGAGAGAATATAGCACGGGCGACATTGGCAGAGGTGAGTGCGCGGGCGAAGTGGTCAGCGCGTATCAGTTTGCCATGACAGACGCAGAGCGCATGGTCTTTGAAGCTCAGATTCACCTGGATGAAAACGACGCCCAGAATGCTGGTAACGAAGCCTACGCGGCTATGCTCAAATCCGCCAAAGCGATTGTGCAAATGAAATACGATGACGTATCCAACGACGCCGACGAAATCGTTGAGGAATTCCGCGAGCGTTATTACGATACGAAGTTATTTTTCGATCCCTTCGCCGGTGGTAAATTCGCCAGCTACTTCTTCGCCGCCCACGACAATGCTAGCCAAGCCTACACCGAAGAATCGGCGAGACATACGATCGAGGAAGCCCAACTATTTGTCGAAGCGATCCATGCCTGTTACAACCGCCTGCGCCAAGAAGGGCTGTCGTAATTAAAATGTAGCCAGAAGTTGTAGATGAAGCCGTTAAAAATTCGGCTTAAGAGATAAGGGATTTGAGTGAAATTCGCGAGGTATTTAGTTTGTCGTCATTACCGCGCAAGTGGGAATCCAACACGACACATGCGCAGGCTAAGTCTGGTTTCCCACCTGCGTGGGAATGACAGAATGGCCACATAAGATGAAGTTTCCCGCTAGGAGTTATAGCTAACGGATGCAATTACAACACGTCAATATCAAAATGTTTGTGGACGGCTCACTGGATGTCGACCCTGGCAAGTTCATAAATATTTTTCATGCCTGGATCAGAGACAGCGCGCTCGACGGCTTGCTTATCGACGTCGCGGACTATCGTCACGTCCCTGCCGGTCCTGGCGTCATGCTCATCGGTCTTGAAGGCGACTACAACTTGGATAACACCGGCGACCGATGGGGGCTTCGTTACAACCGCAAAGCGGAGGTTGAAGGCAATAACGAGGACCGCTTCCGTCAGGCCATTCAAGCGACAGCGACGGCGTGCCTATTATTAGAAGAAACTCTCGCCACCGAAGGCCCACTTAAGTTTAGCCGTCAAGAGTTTGAGCTGTGCATTAACGACCGGGCACATGCACCTAACACGTCCGCGACCCTGAGCGCCTGCCAGCCAGAAATAAAAACATTTGTCAGCCAACTACTAGGCCATGAAGATTTCACCATCGACCACGACCCCGCCCCTCGTGGCCTGTTTCGCCTCACGATTAAATCAGCAAAGCCCTTCGATCTCGCGAAGCTCGTCTAGCAGCCCGAAAGCCCCCTTCATTATCAGACGACATCTTACAGTCCATAGCTTTTTTGGCGTATCCTCGCGATAATAGACGCCTATAATGCTATGCTAGGAATTATGTCCTGAAGGGGATATAATCTCGTGTAGATCATTGGTATCGATAGCTAAAACCCCACTACACCATGCGCTATTGGCATGGCCGGTTGAGGCACATTGATCCCATGATTTTGGGTGGTACCAGCATGATCAATTAAGGAATCTGGGAAAGGACGACAGAGATGACCAGGACAATATGTAGTCGGAAAAGCCCTGCGCTATTAGCAGTCGCTGCCATGGTTTTATGCGCAACTTCTGCTTGGTCAGCGCAGCCTATGCCGCTAGGTTCAAGCACGACAACATTTTCATACGAAACCGCTGCGGGTGTTGTTAGCTTTAGCGGGCCAAGAACCTTCGACGGCACAGCGATTGGCAGCGCAACTATTTTAGGCGCCGCCGAGAACATACAAACTTTCAATTCCGTCAATACCTTCGGTCGGCGAACGGTAGTCAGCAATGCGCATCCCGAAGCCATAGGCCCAGATGAATCTCTAATCGCCCACGCTTTTTTTAAGATCGATGTCGGCGCAGAATACTTTCCAGGACTAATCACCAACGGCAATTTAACTATCGCGGTAGATGACATTACATTCCCAGAGCCAGTCACTATCGACGCTAGCACGGTCATGTTGCACGTTTTGTTCAACATAGAGCAAGCTGACATGATATTACCAATCGAAGAGCCATATCTGAACACACATAATCATCACACAGCATCTGTTGTGTTTCGTGATATCGACGCATTCAAAAACGTAGGCATATTGCTAGACACGCCTGTTGGCATTGGCGATCATGTACTGGGTGATATTGTGCCTGTCGTGACAGGCAATGGCACTACTAATTTAAGTATCAGCCTTACTTTCCCATATGATAAATTAAAACATTTAGAACAAGCCGCACAGACAGCGCCAGCGCCATTGCCAGCCCCACAGGGATTTCTCGAACCGTTCCATTACCACCTAGAATACATCGTAGCGAAGGCATCTTGCGCCGAGACGGTGATCGACTCGGACGGCGACAACGATATCGACTTGAGTGATTACGCCACGTTTCAACGATGTTTGTCCGGGCCGCAATAGAATATCGCGCGGGGCTTAACGGACGCAAGCAACGCCTTGACCATTGTGATAAAGTAATCAAAAGGAAGCCACAAGCCAGTGTTACCCGCTAGTAAAATCCTTCCCATAGTCATCGCGACAGTGCTCATGCTCGCGCCAGCTATGCCCCGGGCCAGTGCAGATTTTCCAGTACGTCGTGACCGTCGTTCGGGTGCATCAGTCGAGGGGAATAGAGGGCAAGGTTGGAAAGCGGAGGCTTTTCTTAACATCCCCGATAGCGAAATGACCAATCTGCTCACCGTCGAAAGATATGTGCAACGGCGAACTCCAGACCTCACCTTCCGTACCCTGTGGATAGACTTCCCCTCCGGGCCTGTGGGCGTAGACCTAGACGAAAACTTTGCAACCCTTGGCGATTTTCTCGACGATTACATCTTCGACGTTTCATCGCCAGCATTACTAGATGAACCGTTCGGCAATTTTCTTATTCGCTTCAAGGGGTTCGTAAAAGTGGTCTTAGAAGACGGCAGCCAACCCAATATCGGCATGCCCACCATCGTAGACTTCGGCACCCTTGGCGCAGATGGCTATCGCATGGTCGCTGGCGAATCGTTATATCGCCAAATACGTGTTCAGCCGAATTTCCCCTTCTTTTTCGAGAACGCTTTCTTCTTCTCGCTGGGTATGTATCCCATCGAAGTGACCGTGTTCAACCGATACGACCCCGGCAACCTGCTCGGTTACGGGCTCGCCGGTATCGAGCTGTACAGTTGGCATGGCGGTATTTCATTGCCAGGCGGCGACAATATGGTCCACCGTCTATTCGGTCCAGCGACGTTGGTGCCTCCACGAATCATCTACCAAGAAGAGGACATTGTACCCTATGTTGAAGGAGATTTCGACGGCAATTATAACATCGACCTGCTCGACTACACCCAACTATTTAGATGCTTTTTTCCTCCTATTTCGTGCCCCTCCGGGCCCGGCCTCTTTTTCTGCTTTGAATGGTGCCAAGACTTTGACATAGACGACGATCAGGATTTAGACTTACAAGACTTCGCTACAATTCAAAGCCAATGGGGCCAATTGCCCGTACCCGATGTCACGACATGCACCACAGACCAAGACAGCACCAATGGCTTAGACATAAAATGTAAGACCCCGATCGACCTGCAGTAAACGTCCATTCAGTCTCATAGACAATCTCCCGCATGTGTTATGCCCGCAGAAGCAGACATCCAGCGCTGCCGCATCTACCATGCAAAAAACATCCCATTAAGCTAGCAATTGTACATAACATCACAAGAATCAAGAAAAAACTTGTGATCAAGCTATGGTTTTACTAGGATGGAAGCATCTTCGGTTGCTAGCGAGGAGTAAGGTTACGTTTTTCTAGTAAGAAATCGGCCGTTCAGCAAAGTTAGGTTTTGGTTAAGGATGACAACAAAGGGCAAACGATATGAGTAAGCAGAAATTTCAAACGTGCGGCATGATAATTGGATTAACGCTAACACTTGGAACCTATGCGACCGCACAACCCACATCGTCAAGCCAGAATCTTAATAGCGAACCGGCGGCAGAGGCCTTGATTGTCGTCGATGGCACATCGTTTTCATCATGGGCAGATTACACGAGTTCAGATCAATTTTATCAGCAAGGACTGCGGTGTGGTACAAAACCGAATCGCGTAGACGCGAAGCTCAACCGTGGCAGCGGTGGTCAAGATTGCACGTTTAGCCTGACAAATCCAGACCCAGTCTACGATCCATCAGTCGTCAAATATTCAATACCCGTCGTCGTCCATGTAATCCGTACGTCCAGCGGAACCACCGGGCACATCAGTGAGGCTTTGGTTGAGAGTCAGATTGATATCTTGAACGAAGACTTCCTTGCCCTACCAGGAACCAATGGCGGAAATGGAAACGACATTCAGATCGAGTTCTATCTCGCCACCGAGGCGCCAGATGGTTCACCGACGAATGGCATCACCTATAGCGACAACACCACATGGTACAACGATGGCGGCTCGTATTGGAATACACTTGCGTGGGATACGAATCGCTACATGAACATCTACACTAACTCCGCCAGCGGAAACCTTGGTTACGTTCCGAATCTACCGCAGAGTGGCATCGCAGGATCAAACTCCGACCGGGTCGTCATTCTCTGGTCGTCTTTTGGACGAAATGGACCGATCGGACCACCGTACAATCTAGGTCGAACAGTCACACATGAGGTTGGTCACTATTTAGGGTTAGATCACCCTTGGGGTTCAGGCGGTTGTCCTTCCAGTTCGGGTTGCTATTCCAACGGCGATTTGATTTGTGATACGAGGCCACAAAGCTCGCCAACTTTTGGTTGTACCTCTTCCAATACCTGTAGCACACCAGATGCCGTTCAAAATTACCTTGATTATTCTGATGACATTTGCATGGAAGAATTTACGCCGGATCAAGCGCGGCGTATGCGATGCTCGCTAGAAAACTATCGCCCCAATCTCTTTACGTCAGGTATTGCGTCTACACTCCCGCCAACCTCGTTAACTGGCGAGCCTGGGTTTAGTAAGGATAGATATATCTCTTTCGATCCATCAGCAAATGGCACGGCGGAGATAGCCATCCGCGTTACCCGTGTTGGTAGCACGACAGAAAAATATGTCGATTGCACATCTTTTGCTGACCTTGGTGCAGATGGCTGGTATGCTGCGTTGATCGATGGCCCACTTCCCGCTCCAGGTGACGCAATGTATTACTGTGATTTGAGCGGTATCACCTCAGGCTTGCACACACGCGGCTGTAATGTTTTACCAGGCAACATGTACGACATATCTATGACATCTGATGGTATCACTTTTTCATCATCATTGTCTGTCCCCACGACGCCGCCACAATTTATGGCAAGCCGTTCCTATGGAGATTTGGTCGGTGTTTTTGCTGCGGGTGGTTGGACCGCTCCAGACGGATTAGTTACAAGCAACGATATTGTAGCAGTTGTCCAGGATTGGACTGGGGCCTTTGATGATGCTCCCATCACTGCCCGTATGGATATCGATGGAGCCGTACCGAATGGAATCAATAGCGGTGGTGATATACTTCGTTCAGTGACCGGCTTTTCCGGATCCCCATTTGGCTACGGCGTAACGGACTGCTTATCAGGAACTTGCGTGCCGCCTCAGGGTGGC
>JAJDDW010000095.1 GCA_029260115.1 Phycisphaerae bacterium
TCATCGAGACCGTGCGGGTTATAGAGGAGAACCGTGCTAGGGTTTCCCGCCCCATCAAATGTTATGCCTCCGGGGAGCACGACATACCAATGCCAAGCCGTAGGCAGGCCTGCAGGGCTGGGACCTGTACACACCGCGACCGCGTGGCCGGCGTTGAGGCTATCGCTGATCACCTCTACCACGCCAGTGCTCGAACTGCTCAAACCCAAATCAATGAGCGATTCTAGGAAGCTGCGACCCTCTGCTCCGATGTCCCGGAAAGCCTTCCCGGCGAGGCCAAACGTAGTATCGTCGTATGTGTCGGCCCGCCAGATCGCTGTGAATCCAGTGCGGTCTAGCGCGACGGCCTTCTCAATCACTGCAGCCCAAAGAGAGGGTTCGGTGGAGTCTTCTGTGCCCACGCCTGCATAACATGGGTTGCCGCCCGTACACACTGGCAGCTCTGCATCAACGCGATAATAGACGGCCGGGTTGCCGAACAATGTTGCGAGCCAATTAGACCCGAGCTCCACTATAAATGTTCCATCCGGGAGAGGGATCACCGTTTGGCGCAATGCGTTCTCGCTAACGGTAGCTGTCGCTGCCAGCGCGGCCAAAAGCCAGCAGTCGCCTTGCAACCCCTGGTTTATGTCCGCCATCGCCGGGCCGCCAGTAGGGAATAGTGGGAGATTGCTGAAACTCTGGTACCCAACGAACTGCTCCATGCCGGTAGAATCCTCTGCACCAGTGGCGTCGGGATCGTCGATATCGTCACCGTCCCACGTAAAATCCGCAACGTTCTGGAAACCTGCGACATAGTGTACGTTTGTTTCTGATTCGGCGGTGGACATATCACTGGCGATCTCATGAATCGGGAAGCCAGGGATTACTGTCAAATCATCGGACCAGAAACTATCGAAGTCGTTGCCGCCGATGAGGATGTCATCATATTGGCCATCGATGGCCACCAGGAGGTCGTCGCCGTCTCCCCCATGAAGCCTGTCCGGGCCGATCCCGCCGTATAGGATGTCGGCGCCTTTGCCGCCGTCGAGCAGGTCGCCATCGGCAGCGCCTTCACCTACGATGCCGCCAATTAACGTGTCGCTGCCATTGCCACCGGAAATGTCATCGGCACCAGCGCCGCCGTCTGCATAGTCGTCACCGCGTCCGAGCCTGATAATGTCATCTCCGGCATCGCCGTTTACGATATCGTTACCGTCGCCCGCCGAGATATCGTCATTACCCGAACCGCCATTGATGGTGTCATCGCCCGGCCCGCCCAGAATCGTGTCTGCGCCGGAGCCTCCGTCTACGATATCCGCATCGTCACCCGCCCAGATAGTATCCTCGCCGCTGTGGCCCCAGATCTGATCTGCGGATCCGAGCCCGTGGATCGTGTCGTCGCCAGTCTGTCCCATTAGCGAGTCGTTGGCCTCGCCTCCATAAATCGTGTCATTGCCTGGGCCGCCCCAAATTATATTATTGGCATCACCACCGTAAAGCTCGTCGTCGCCGTCAACGTTGTCATTGTAAGTATCCGGCGTGTCTGGATAAAACCCGTAGAGGTACTCGGCACCAGCGCCAGCGCCGCCATCACCGGCATAAATGAAGTCTCCATCGGGACCACCAGCGATGAAGTCCCATCCGGGTCCTCCATAAAGATGATCCTCGTCGTCGTAAGAGAGCCCAGAAAGATCGGAATACACAACGTTGAAGAACCCGTAGATCGTGTCATCGCCTTCGCCTGCGAAGATGATGTCGGCACCGAATCCGCCCTCGATATAATCGTCTGCGCTGCCCGTTTGAATAGTTTTATCGCCTTCCCCGCCTATGACGATCATCGGAATCGGTATGTCCGGCGCATAGAACGTATCCTGTCCGTCCTGCAACGTAACCGAAATCAGTGCCACAGCGGCCATGGGGAATCTGGTACCTGTTGAGACCGGAAGCGCGAGTCGTTTCACGACGAGATCCGTGCCGTCGATGACGATCTCGATCTTGTCGTCCACCGTCCAGCTGTCCAATCCGGTAATGACTAATTCGTCGCCTGCAAGGATCACATCCACAGCGTACGACATAGTCGTGGATGCTATTAGAGTGAGTAGCGCGACACCTACCGCCGCAGTGCGACGGGGTCGAGAGAAGGAGCTCATTCCAGCAGTAGCAGCCATGGTTCTGTTTTTGATCTTATCCATCTCAATATTCCTTTCTTTAAATCTGTATCCGGTGACAGTTGTCCCGGACATCTACAAGAGTGCGATAGCGTTCGCGCAACGCACGCACAAGCCACCGTACGACTCCGCATACGGAAACACGATCTTTAAGGTTGCAAGTCACGATAGAACCTCAGATTGTCGTTCCAAAGATACCTACGCAATCCGTATGAAAAACCACATTCTTTTTCTCTATCCAATGCAAGGTTCTAATCCAAGGCCCTGACATACCACGCCACGTGGCCATCAATATCTAAATAATTGGTTGATGAAACGCCTGCAGCCAAGTCAAAGACTTGTTCCAAACTAGGCTCCATAATTAGCTTTCCAATACGACGTCTTGGATATCCTGGCGAATCGTTGGATTAATTAGTTACACCAGCTTCAGAATGACGGCTTTGAGTGTGAAACTTCCTTATATTCTTCTGCCTGATCTATTGGGGTCGGTGAGTACATGCGGACAAGAAATGGTTTTCTAGTAGGATTTATTCTTCAGTTTCGTAACCATACACCGGCAACGATGTAGACTAGAAGCCATATCAAGATTGGGTATCGCGCAAGATCGCGCCAGGCTATGACTTACTATGTTATTGGCTATCATTTGCGAAAGAAGTCGCAACAAAGGCCAGGATGATCCTGACAGACGAACAATATAGGCTTTGGTTGAACCACTCTCCGCAGGCGTATACCGTACCCATAAGGCAGTCACAGACCGACCGAAAATCGTCGCGTGCTAGAAGGCATTCTTGATGTCCAGCGGACCGGCGCGTGGACGCAAGGCTTGCCGTCGAATTATCTATCGCCAAGCATATGTTGGTGGCAGGCGGCCGTGGAATTCCTACGGACCTCCTCTTGCATCGGCCTTGACCGCGGAAATACCGCTGCTGGAATGCACACTCAATGCCTCGATTGTGCCGCGGTGTGACCACCACCATGCGCCCCTTTCTCCCAAGCACCTGATCGCTAACAACGCCTCTGACTCTGATCCGCATCTGATACGACTCGGCCATCGAAGGATCGAATTTCTGGGGGGAGATCAGGTGTCAGTGGTAATGCCACTTTCTTAATCATCATGTTCACAATTCAACATTTTGACCTCCGAGGAGAGCCGTGCTATCCACAGGGACATTCTACACTTTTGTGCGCGAGTTCTCGCCACTTGGGCTGCGTGAAGGTCGAGCCAAGACAGGGAATTCAAAACGAAGAAAGTTCGTGGCCAAATATGTGTAGTCCGCCTGAATTCCTTGTCCGTCTGTGTCCGCCGGTGTACCCTGATGTCACTCTATGTCCTGCGTCGAACGGCGATGCAGGCGATATGTCGTGTTTTGACCGATGAGAGAGGGTACCCCGCAAAATCGATTCCCCCCGCCTCCAATAGAAGGAAATGGTCAATAACGAGACTTTACATTTAGTCTTACATTTACTATGCTGGTTTTTAGCCCAAAATTGCGGTTTTCAGCGAAACCAAAATGGCAAAAAAACCTAATCAAACGAGTGGAGAGCCGCCAAGGCTAAAGGTTCCGCGACCAGGAGCCAAGCCGATCTTGGTCGTCACCGATGACGAGGGCCAACCCGTCGTCGATCTTCCCCATTACCTTTCCTGGCACAAGGCAACAGGCACGTTTTACGTCGGTGGTTCTGAGCCGCGAGCGTATCTTAAGACTCGTGACCGATCCTTGGCGATCATGAGGTATCGTGGATGGGTGTCGAGCCATAAAGGCAAGCGTGTCAGATTCCACCACAAAGCCGGTGATACGACCGACCGGCGATTAACCGATGCTCGGCGCAAGAAACTGGGAATGCCACCATTCGATTACGAAGCGCCTACAAGCACAAGTCTGCCCGATCATGTTTTCTGGAAACAAGTGCGTAGTGCTATCCTTGACGACCCCAAGCTCGCCGCCAAGGAAACCGGCATCAAGGAGCTTGGGTATCTCACCGACCTTCGACCGCCTCAGCCATCCGCGAAGCTCTCCAAGATCCTCGACGCTTATCTTAACAAGCGGCGCAAGCCGAGCGAAGATGAAATAAAGAAAGTTAAACGGTATTGGAAATTTTTTGTTTCTGCGATTTCTCCAGCAAAAACAATTCAGGATATTGATGAAACTGCTCTGTCTCGTTGGGAAGACAAGGCATACGCCAAATACAACAACGATGGAAGCCCTAAAACTCTCGCTCATCGTTTCGAGTATGTCCAAAGGCTATTCAACTATGCGATTAAGAAACAGATTGACACTGTCGAATGTGAGCGAGTTGTTGCGGAGATTGTTAGTGCCAAGACGGAGCTACCCGACCTTCGAAATCCGAACCCAAACCCAATTTGCGTTGCAGATTTTGAAGCTTTGATAAATTCAGCAGATTAAAAGTGGACTGCGATTCTGCTGACAGCCTTAAACCTCTGTTACTATCCGATAGACATTAGGACGCTACCGAAAGCTGCGATCAACTTTGATACTGGCGTCGTGATTTTCGACCGAGCGAAGACAGGACAGACTACGCGAGTCGGTATTCTTTGGGAGCGAACTACACAGGCGTTGCAAGACTACATTCAGCGTTATCCGCATTCTGGGAAGTCGGTTTTCATTACGCAATACGGAACGCCCTACACTGCACAAGGACTCCGTACCGCGTTTCGTTTCCGACGTGACAAGTCAGTCGTGGATTCGGGGCTTGAGTTTGCCCAAGTTAGGGACGGAGCTTATACCGCCGCAATTGAAGGCGGAGCTTCAGAAACGATTGCAAAGATACTCGCGGGACATAAGATCAGCGGGATGAGCGATGCTTACATTAAAAGGAATCCGAAAATGGTAGCCGAAGCTTGTTTAGCAATCGAAAAGCATTTTTTCGATTAAGCGCTTAAGTAAAATTTTACACATTACGATTATTCGCGGGAAATTGAATTGCTGCCAACACTGTGATAGCCGTAAAAGAATTGAATCACTCGGCTTAGATCTAGGCTAAGCGGATACGCGCCAAAGACACACGAAGCTAATTGACTTCAGATGGAGATCCTCTCCTGCCAGCAGATAGAGTACCCTTTACTTACCCCACCCGTGGGGGGCTTTACCCATAGGCGAGTTTTGATTTTCTATCGAGACGGATCAATCTTGTGCAATGGCTGCCACATGGGCACAACATGCTGATGATTGGTCCAAGTGACAGGATCGTTTGGTAAGACTTTCCGCTTTAGAATTTGTCAAACTTGGGCATTCGACAACGATAAGGTGTCAGCGAGTATGCTAATCAAGGCCAGAAACCTATGACCATAGGACATCCCGATTTTCTCGTTACGACTGGTACAGAAATGGGGAGCGGGTCAACTGATCAGAATACGAACTCTGGAACTGGAATGATTTAGGGGGGCAGGTCACCACCAATCGATCGCTATCATAATTGTGCGAGTGCACCATCTTTGACAGTTACACCAATTGTGATTTCACAGGTCTCACGGAATAAGCGACATCGCAGAATTATTGATAAGATCGAGAAAATTCTTGCATATTAAATTATTTTGCTTAGCCTGAAAGAATCGGGTTCGGATTGATCTGAATCAGCTTGAATGTCATGCTTACATCGTGCTGGAGCCATGGCATGCGTCGTAGATTCTTGAGTTGAAAAACTTGTCATAGCGTTGCTTTTTTTGCATGCCGTTATTGCGACTGTTTTTACGGTAGTAGTTTTGCGTAGCTTGTAAAGCATGGCTATGTATTTGTGTGTTGATTGTCTTGCGATAATTGATGTGTGAACATCTTTCGCATCCCCCCTATTCATGGAGCTTATTAAACATGCATCGAACACCTTATTGTATTATAAATTGGAAGAGCGGACTACTTCTGGTCTGCATATGCTCTATGACAGTAGGTGCGGAGCCTCGTAATCAAGCACGACAAGTGGATACTGGCAGGTCTGATTCCACTGAGCTATTGATTGATTGGGAAGCGGCTGAAGCAGTAGATGCATTTCAGAATTCCCAGATGTCTCAGCTCACAAAAGCAGAGATGCTTGCTGAATCTGCACAGCATGAAATTGGTATGGCACTTCAAAATGATCGCCATAGTGTGTTGGTTTACTTCGACACTGTGTTAGCACGTGGCGTCGCTGACCCACGAATTGCGGTCCGAACCTTGACTCAACAAAGACAAGGTGTTGTACGGCATGAGTACAAAAGCGTACTCCCCAATGTGATCAACGTGAGAAATATTCCTACAAGCGCGATCGAAGAATTAAGAAATATGCCAGGCGTGGTTAAAGTAGAAATGGATGAATACCACCCTGATGTTGTGCGTTTGCACGACAGTATTCCGCTGATTCGGGGTACACAAAGCCAAATCACTGGTGCGGGCTTCTCCGCAGACGGAGCGGGTGTGCGAATTTGTATCGTGGATACTGGCATCGATTCTGATCATGTGATGTATTCATCGCGGATCGACGCGTCTGCAGGTTGGGATTTCTACAATAATGACTCGAACCCTGAAGATGACAATGGACATGGTTCGCACGTGGCGGGTATTGCAGCAGGTGGTACTGGTTTAAGTGTTGATTTTGGATGTGGTTCAGGATCTCAGGTGTTTCAAGGTGTAGCTCCAGCAGCCACGCTGATTGGTGTCAAAGTGTTAAACTCGGCTGGCGGTGGATTTGATAGCGACATCATCGCTGGTATCAATCACTGTGCGGATCAAAGCGCGTCAGGCGGGCAATCTGATGTCATCAATATGAGTATTGGTACAGGAAACTTTACTAGTGGGTCATGCACGCATAGCTGGGCTGTCGCTGCGAACAACGCATCTGCAAATGGTGTGGTAGCCATTGCTGCTTCCGGTAATGAAAATAATTCAAATTCAATGGGTTCGCCAGCTTGTGGTGCAAATGTTATCGCCGTGGGTATGACTTGGAAAAATGATTATCCAACTTGTGAAGACCCTACGACTAACTGGGGATGGGGCATCTGTACTGACTTTGGTCCCCAGACCGATGAGGTTGGCTGTTTTAGTAATGAAAGTGACTTCCTTGATGTAGCCGCTCCGGGTGCGAATATCTGGTCGGCTAGTAACGCGGCTGGCGGTGGATCGATTACCGGTAAGTCAGGAACGAGTATGTCGTGCCCGACAGTAGTAGGCTTGGCTGCGTTAGTGCTTGGTCTTGACCCATCCCTTACACCAGCTGAGGTTAGACAAATCATACGTGATGGTGCGATTGACATGGGACCAGCCGGTTTTGATAGAGCTTATGGCTGGGGTCGTATCGACGTGTTAAATACACTTGCGCTTGTTGCACCAGGATGTAGCGTTGACCCAGATTGCGATGACGGCGTTTTTTGTAATGGCGCCGAAACGTGCGTCGCTGGTTCTTGTCAGTCTGGCACGACAGTGAACTGCAACGACGGCGTTAGTTGCACGAATGATTCATGCAATGAAGGCACGGATTCCTGCGATAATATCGTCAACAATGCGTCTTGCGATAATGGTTTATTCTGTGATGGCGTTGAAACTTGCGATGCCATTAATGATTGCCAAAGTGGTACAGCGGTGAATTGCAATGATGGCGTCAGCTGCACCATGGATACCTGTAACGAAGGAACCGATTCCTGCGATAACTTGCCAAGCAATGGGCTATGTGACGACGGCATATTCTGCAACGGCAACGAAACTTGTGACGCCCTTAATGATTGCCAAGCTGGTACTAGCGTCAATTGTAACGATGGCGTTGGTTGTACTGATGATTCATGCAATGAAGCGACAGATTCCTGCGATAATATCGCCAACAATGCCAACTGCGATAATGGTTTATTCTGCGACGGCGCTGAGACCTGTGATGTTGGTCTAGACTGTCAAGCTGGTAGCGATCCTTGTCCTGGGCAAACTTGTGACGAAGTTGGTGATGTTTGCGTTGACTGCCAAGTAGACGGTGATTGTGATGACGGGCTATTTTGTAATGGGGTTGAAACGTGCTCAGCTGGCGTCTGCCAAAGTGGTTCTACGGTTAATTGCAACGATGGCGTTGGTTGCACAGATGACTCGTGTAACGAAGTAACCGACTCTTGTGATAACACAGCAAACAATGCAAACTGTGATAATGGCCAGTTCTGTGATGGCGCAGAAACGTGCGATGCGATACTCGATTGTCAAGCTGGCACCACGGTTAACTGTGATGATAGCGTGGGTTGCACAACAGACGCATGCGATGAAGGCAGCGACACCTGCACGCACACACCAGTTAATTCAAGCTGTGACGATGGCATATTCTGTAATGGTGCCGAATCGTGTGACATCGCGCTCGATTGTCAAGCCGGATCAGCGCCTTCATGCGATGATGGCGTGGCATGCACGGATGATTCTTGCAACGGAGGCACAGATTCATGCGATAACATTGCCAATAATGGAAACTGTGACGACGGTTTGTTCTGCAACGGTGCGGAAACATGTGATGCTGGACTGGATTGTCAGAGCGGCTCGGATCCGTGTCCAGGTCAGAGCTGTGATGAAAGTGCCGACATGTGTTTAGCGGGACCATCTGCCAAATTAGAGGGGGGCACAGTCACCGCTGGCGGGTTGGCCATTACAGTCAACCTATCCAATTCCTACGTTAGTCCGGTCGTTGTATGCTCACAGCAATATAATAACAACACCGAACCAACCGTGCCTCGTGTAAGTAATGTTACGTCTACCAGCTTTGATGTCCGTTTGGATAACCCATCCGGCGGCGCAGTATCGGCTGAAAATATTAACTACTTTGTAGTCGAAGAAGGTACTTGGACTATAGACGGCGTAAATATTGAGGCCCAAACTTATGTTTCCACAGTGACTGACGAGAATAACAGTTGGGTCGGTCAGTCGCAAAGCTATGGCCAAAGCTATACGAACCCAGTCGTATTTGGTCAGGTGATGACGGAGAATGATGCAAACTGGTCTGTATTTTGGTGTCAAGGAAGCTCTCGGACAGCCCCGCCATCTGCTGCAACCTTAGTAACAGGTAAGACTGTATGTGAAGACATTAACGTTACCCGTTCCAATGAGACAGTAGGATTCATCGTTGTAGAAGCTGATAGCGGTTCGATTGGTGGTGTGAACTTTGAAGCGGCGTTGGGCGCAGACACTGTAGCCGGCGTCACGGATTCGCCACCATATGTTTATAATTTTGCATCATCGTTTGCCGCTGCGCCACAGGTTGCGGTGACGCAAATGGCTGCTATGGATGGCAATAACGGCGGTTGGTCACAGGCGCATGGTGCGACCCAAACTACGGCGACATCATTGTTCTTGTCGATCGAAGAGGACGTGATAGGCGATACGGAACGTAACCACACAACCGAGCAAGTTGGGTATATCGTATTCGAAACCTCGGTCGTTTATCCTAACGCACCACAGTGCACGATAGATCCAGATTGCGACGATGGCTTGTTTTGTAATGGTGCTGAGACGTGTGTAGCTGGCGCATGCCAGTCAGGCTCAACCGTCAATTGCGACGACGGAATTGGCTGTACGGATGACTCCTGTAACGAGACTACAGACTCTTGCGATAATTCAGCCAATGATTCGAATTGCGACAATGGTCTATTCTGTGACGGTAATGAGACGTGCGATGCCGTGCTTGATTGCCAATCCGGAAGCACTATCAATTGCGATGACGGCGTGAATTGCACAACAGATAATTGCAATGAGGGAACTGACTCATGCGATAATACACCGAATAACGGTGCATGTGATAATGGTGAATTCTGTGATGGCGCAGAAACGTGTGATCCAATATTTGACTGTGTTGCTGGCACAAGTGTTAATTGTGACGATGGTGTGTCATGTACTGATGACTCTTGTAACGAGGCTTCTGATCAGTGTGACAATACAGCCAATGATACTAACTGCGACGATGGCGCGTTCTGTAATGGTACCGAAACTTGTAATGCCGTGTTGGATTGTCAGAATGGTAACGATCCTTGTGACGACGGCGTTGGTTGTACAATCGACACATGCGATGAAGGGTTAGACACCTGCTCGAATACTGCTAACGATGCTAGTTGCGATAATGGTCTGTTCTGCGATGGCGCAGAATCATGTAATGCAGTGCTAGATTGCCAATCTGGTAGCGACCCTTGTCCAGGGGAAACCTGCGATGAAGTTGGTAACCAATGCATATCTGGTCCGGTAGCTAAAATGGAAAGTGTATCAGTCGTTGTGGGAAGTTCGCCCGTGACGGTAGGGCTTGCAAATTCCTATGTCAGTGCAGTTGTTGTATGTACGGCTAATTATACCGACAATACTACACCTATCGTGACTCGCATCAGCAATGTGACTGCAAGTAGCTTTGACGTGCGACTTCAAAACCCGTCAAACGGTGTGGTTGCAACTGAAATCGTAAATTGCCTCGTGGTCGAAGAAGGCACGTGGACTATTGACGGCGTCAACATTGAAGCACAAACCTATCTATCAACAGTCACTGACGAGAATAACAGTTGGGTAGCCCAAGCTCAGACATATAGTCAATCCTACAATTCACCTGTCGTATTGGGTCAGGTGATGTCTGAAAATGACGCCAACTGGTCCGTATTCTGGTGTCAGGGCACCAGCCGTTCTAACCCGCCGATCGCCTCAGCGCTTCGAACGGGTAAGACTGTATGCGAAGATTCAACTGTGACTCGCGCGAATGAAACGATTGGCTTTATTGTGATTGAAGCCAGCAGCGGAACCATAGGTGGTGTCGCATTCGAAGCGGCGTTGGGAGCAGATACCGTGCTAGGCGTAACCAACTCACCGCCATATACGTATACGTTTAATGCAGCATTCTCTTCTGCTCCGCAAATTGCAGTCGTCACCCAGGCGGCCATGGACGGCGGAAATGGTGGATGGGCGCAAACTCATGGCGCAACCATGACCTCAGCCACGAGCATGTTCCTCTCTATTGATGAGGATCAGGTCAAGGATTCCGAACGAAACCACACTTCGGAACAAGTTGGCTATATTGTGTTTGAAACTACTGTTGTCATACCGTAGCTCGTTAGTGTCTCTTGCATTGTAACGCCAATGCAATGATTTCTATCTGTAGTAGTTAGTCCGAGGGCCCGGAAATTCCGGGCCCTCCTTATTTAGAGTGCTATCCCGTATTGTCCAAAAAATAAAACGCGCGTAAACGGTAGGGGGCAATGACTTACAATTCGTCGTTTCTTCGTATAGAATCGCATTAATGAACACTTTTCGACCATGGCAGTTTCTACTTGTATCCATTTCTGGCTGGCTCGATCATCATTTGCAGATGTCATCGCTTATATCCAAGACTGATGCTCAGTCGCCAAGTTAATTAGTTCCGAATTTCATTGACCGACGAGCAGCGACGATTCCGATCATCGCTTCAACGACAACGGGCCTGTTGCCGGAGGGCACAACGGTTTTCGAGAACACGGAACGTCGCTTCCGTAAAGCGTTCTGCAAGAACGAGTTAAGCACTTGCTGCCACATGGGCGCAACATCTTGATGTTAGGTCCAAGTGACAGGTTCGTTCGGTAAGACTTTCCGACAGGATCTAGCCGCTTGAATACACGACGATTATTTGAAAAACACTCATCTCCCGCTCCATTTCCGCATGATTTCACCAAACATAGAGTATTGCGGTAGGGGAGTCAGTCAAATCATAAGTCCTTTATTGACAAGCAGTACGGATTAAACGGGAGGGACAGCTGGAGTCGCATTAACTTTCGAAGGATGCCGCACTTGGGGAAGTATCCGTTAAGGAAGAAACCCTGCTAGCCGTCGCGGCAGGGGCCTGGGGTTACCCAGGTCCCTTGTCCCTCCGTGCTTTCCACGCCTACATTGTGCGTCCAGCTAAGGCAAGCATGTTCGGCAGGAGCCAGTTCTGCCGGGAAAGGAACCAAGCTCGATATCCAGTCCTTCTTAAAATATGCTTTAACCAATTTTTCGATTCAATAGAATCTACTCCTCGCATGGCAGCGCCAGATCGGTCGCCAGAAAGCGATTGAAGATCTGACTCAAGGCGTTGAAAACACTATCCGCATCACCGCGAATGGTAATATTCATACTGACACTTAGGTGAAACTCAGTACTATGCAATCCATTTAGACTAAATCGGAAGGGGCCTTCTTCGTCGGGGACCCCACCACATATGCCACCTACTTTGAATGGGTTGATCCCATCAAAGCGGCCGTGATCAATATCGATGGTCATCACCTGCCCAGAGCTTATATACCTACAAGTCGTCTGACAGTTGGAGCTGGTCTTGGAGAAATCCGAAAACTCCCAATGACGACTGTCATCTGCATCGATCAGGTCGAAAGAATCGATGCAGACCGCGCTGGTGGGTAGGAAGGGGATCTCGCATTCCTCTAGGATGAAGGCATTATCGTTGTTGGTGTTATCGTCATCGCTTCTCCTACTTATGCACTCACCTAAAAAAGCATCACACTCTTGACCCTCTTGGCAATCATCGTCGAAGAAGCATTCGACGCAATCAAAAAAGGTTCCGCATCTGGGGCCTAGCCCCAGATTAAGACAATCTTGGTCTGATTCACAATCATTACAATTCCCGACAAAATCACAGACGAAACCCAATCCCAGATCGATACAATCCTGGTCTGATTTACATTCGTCACAAAGCCCTAGGTCAGTATCACAGAAGAAACGCAACCCCTGATCGACACATTCTTGGTCGTTAACGCAACCGACACAGTCACCGGTTAGTGGATCACACACACCCCTGGGACACACCAAAACGTTGCACAAGTTTGAGCTGCTGTTGTCGTTATCGTCGTCCGCCCCACCCGTGGCTGGCCGCACCGCTTCGCAAAACTCACCCACGTCCGTCAGTTGCTGGTTGATTTTCGGTGGTTGCTCCATTTGCATCTGCATGCACTTCACGTCCACCACGGCGGTATTTACCTTCACGATCGCCTGAGTTACTCCAATGAATGTTACGGCGCGACCAGCGGTTTGCGGAAAAGCACTGCCTATTTCCCCGGCCTTATCGCCTAGCACCGGACCCGTTACCTCGATTAAGAGTTGCTGACTGGCGTCAAACTCTGGCCCGTTGTTGTTGTTGAAAGCCTCGGTGCTCGCTTTAAGAATGGGAGCCGTGGTGAACGAGAAAAACGCGTCCCCGACGGTGAGCATCACCCCAAATACGCCAATAAAAGCGGCCGTCGGCGCCACTGCCGCCGGAACCACTACCGCGCTTGCGATCATGAGACCAAGACTGAACACTCCCAAGACGACCGTTCCCGAGTTGATCCCCAACGCAGGTGTCCCTTTCAAGTTGCGAATTGCTTGCTGTACATTTTGATTCGACGCCTCTTGTCTTTCTTCTATGGTCTGTTGTCGGGGCGCGGCGCTTTTCGCGCCGATCAGGTCAAGGGGCTCGAGTTGCTGTTCCTCCAACGCACCGATGAGCACGGCGACGATCAATTGATCTGCTACGGCCAGGTCAGCAGTGGACAATACGAAGGGCCCTGCGTCAGACTCGCCCAAATCCAACGTACCGTTTGCGTCGATCTGACTCATTCTATCTTCGAGGATTGCGATCTGTTCATTGATATCCGAAACCGCCGCCGTGATGTCCTCGCTTTCGCCAAAATCTGCTTCGAAAACCTCTAGCTCAGCCAAGGTCGCCTGATAATCTTCGACCATGGACGCGAAGAGCGCCCGAATGCCCGCACCTGGAACTAGGGCACCCACAGGAGGAAGATCTGTTATTTCGAGTTGAGCTTTCGAGCTGATGCCCCGCACGGAGACCATCACCACGCCCGCATCAATCTCACCTGTTTGAGAGACGACAGGCGGTGCCATCAGTCGTATAAAACCATCTTGCTTTGCAATGATCGTGGAGGTCATTGAGAATCCATCGGGCATGACGAAGTCCACTTCCACGGTCGCCCCGTTTGCGATCGACGGTTGCGAGATCGTGAAGAACTCCCCCGGTGCCGACTTGGAAGTCGAAAGCATGATACCGCCGACTTCGCCAACCGCGTCATCCACGCTTCCGCCAGGTATGTCGCATCCCGGCAGCGTGATCGGTGTTGCAATCATCAAGAAGGTACAAAAGACAGCCGTGTACTGACGCCAAATCGCACAAGTCATTCCGGTATCTCCAACGTCGTTGCTCTTGCCGAAGGATCGGCGATGCAATCCACGATCGGTCTATGAGCCAGGATTCCCCAACTATCTACCTCAAACTGCCATCGTACCAAGGCCGGCAGCCCTGTTCAAGTAAAAAACGGCTTTTCTCGCTGTGTTTCGTGCCCATCTGACTACCATTTGAAAGGTCACGTACTTGGCATGCCGGACCACGTTTGCTCCGATATTGATCAATTTCTCCCGTAGCGTGGTCGACGGCCAGTTCCTTACGGACGTCGGCAACGCCAACGGCCGCAGGAAGTTTCCGAGGTTCACCGATTACTTCGGCCACCATATCAGGCGGCATCTAGATAATCGTATCGGAGCACACCGCCGAGCCATTCGCGCCACCGCTCGGTGCCCTCACTACACCCATCGACTTCACAGGTTGAGCAGTGAATCACTACAACTCTAGGTTGTACCACCGCGGCATTGATGATGGTTCAACATCGTTTCATATTGTGAGCGCTGATGAATCCTGAGTATCAGCTTCTCTTAAGTGTTACGTTGTCCTGCTTCTTGTTGTGGCCCTGGTGGATTACCAGCTCGTAAGCAAGCTCTCGTTTTTGTCCTGCGTCGATTCGCGCGTTGAACTGCGGGGTGCGGTAATCGTGGAGCTTGGGATCGAGACTACTGCGAAACACTGCATGGCCGGAGAAAATTCGGCGGATCTCAACATCGATGGGCTTATCGCGGTAGTTGCGAATTCGCTCCACCCAGACTTGATGATCGTCCCAGCCGACGACGCTGTCTTCGATTTCGATACGATGTCCTTCTTGCGGACTGTAGAGCATGTTCGCTCCGCTTCGGTGGAACCAGAAGTTGTCGCGTTTACTGCTCAAACGAATGAGCTCATGGATAACTTCAGGATCGGAACCTAGGTTAAGCTCGATTTCCTGTCCGATCGGGACGTAATTTATCTGCTGTTGGACCACAGCCGACAAGCCATCTCGACCGTTGTTGCGAAATAATCTGACGATCCCGTCCGGTAGAGGTGTACCGCCCATACCACTCGCCTCGTCATTACGGAGCAGGAACAGCCGGACGAGTTGCGAGCCGTACTGGGCGGGTCTGTATCGATACAAGGCTGTGAATGGTACGTCCAATTCTTGGAATAGCCTCATCCGTTTTGACCATGTGTGCTTAACCGCTTCAGTGCCGGGTACGGTGAAGATGAAATACTCCGACAGGCCTTCCTTTACGATTTCCTTTGGCTGAGCGAATGAGGAGTCGGCTGCCGCCTCCAGTTGATGGCGTACAGCGCGGCGACCACGCTTGGACATTCCAGCCTTTTTGCCGTCACGGAAGGCATCCAGGTCACCGCGTGAGATGAGTCCACGACGCGCAAGACTCTCGATTTTTTCTACCAAGTTGATCGTACCAACGACCATGCGGATCTGGGCATCAGCATAATCCTCACCGGAGTTGTTAGTTATGCGTACGTACCCTTCAAATGACATATTGGTTTCGTCGGTGTTGCTAGTACATACGTAATCAGCGGACCAGGTTATGCCACTGGTGAAGTAACTGATCTCAACGGTAGTGTCACCCTCAAAATCACTTCGAACGTTCCAGTAAAGCATCTGCGGCTTATCGTGCGGAAATGTCGTATCGAGCAGGTCCAGTTCGTCTGTGTGGGACTTGAACCGCAGGTCAACGCTGGAAGGATCGATTAGCGTGTTGGCCCACGAAAACTGTAGGGGATTGACGCCTTTCTTCATCGAA
The DNA here is from genome assembly GCA_029260115.1 of Phycisphaerae bacterium. Taxonomy (GTDB): domain Bacteria; phylum Planctomycetota; class Phycisphaerae; order UBA1845; family UBA1845; genus JAJRPG01. The sequence goes on from JAJDDW010000095.1 coordinate 16,028, forward strand.
ATCGTACGTGTCTCGCGTACTAACGTCAGGTCTTCGCTGTTGTAGATTGTGAGTTGCACTGTGTCACGCGGCGGAACCGTGGACAGGTCAACATTCTTCGCCACGGCGTGCAGCGTGGGTGACAGAAACAGTGTTATGCAAACCAGGTAATTTTTCATCGTAACATACTCTCCCTTCACAAATTTTTTCCGACGAACCATAGCGTGATAATCGTCCAGTGGTAGCTCGCTTACCATTCATTCTTAATGATTACATGCAACGTATGCACCAGTTTGACGGCTTTCTGATTGGTGCCACTCGATGGCAGCGGTACGTTGAAGACAATCTTCTTGGCTGTACTCTTCTCGGTATCTTGCATCTGTGTGAGGCTGCCTCGATCACCAAATTCCCATTCGACGTCACGGCCGGTATTTTGGAGGATTTCATATCGTAGCGCTGCCATCGACTCCACTAGATTGAGTACGGCCGCCTGATCTTTGAAATTCTCAATCTCATAATTCACGATCACGTCGTAGTTGTAGAGATTACCCAGTACCCGTACTTTGTTACGCTGCTTAATCGTGCGTTTCACAACGATGTCCTTGGCCTGGCCGAGATATAGCCTCATCTCGTCGTCGCGAGGTGTGAAACCACCCCAATCTTCGCCGAGGAATGCGAGGGTTCCGTGCCCATCGTCCTGAAAAATGCGAACCTTGCCGGGCTGTAATGGAAAACGCCCCAGTCCGTTGGCTATGTCATTCTTGAGTACATAATGCATGGGGATCTGTAGCTGTTTTTTTGTGGGGTCGAGATAACCGAATTCTGCAAAGTCAGCCGTATAGGTCTTGCGGATCGGTACATTGGTGAACTTCGTGGCCAGCAGACGCTTCGTCTCGTTTATGCCAATAGGACGCTCGAAGCGCTCCGCAAATCCAGCCCACATACCAGCCATGCCAAACTCTTCGTTGGTGTTGTTGTGTAGCAAGATGTATTGACGGAGCGCCAGTGTTTGTTCGTTGCGAGACGCAATCGCTCGGTACGCGAAGGATCGGTCCAGCCGGCCGATGACGTAACTGATTCTTACTCGAGCTGAAGTTGCATTCGGACATGAAACCTGCCATGTAAGAGCGTTTTCGCCGGGCGGATAAGAAACCGAGAGAACTGTGATGTTCTCCGGATCGCTCAAGCAGCGGAACTGAATGCTCTCCTTGTCGATGTTGGTATTGGCCCAGCCGAACACAACCTCGTTCACACCAGTGCTGAGGGGTACGAGGCGTTCCTCTTCAACGAGGGTCACGTTCGGATTGTCGAGTTGCAACTCCACCCGTTCTCGGGGTGGTAGTGTAATGAGCTTTACGCTCGCAACTGCTGGCTCAGTCAAACTAATAAAGCATACTGCCGTTAGTATCTGTAAACACATGTTAATTTGCTTATTCATGCTCGACCCCTTCTACTGTTAAAGAAGACAATAATTCGACTAGTTAGCTGCCGCGATCTATTATGCGGCTTACAGGGAATTGGACACACCGCCTAGCAAAAGGTTCCCACAACATGGCAACAAATTCGGTGCACAAGTGTATCAAAGTAACGGTTGTGTATCGACAAGGCGTCATCGCGAAAAAGCGATAGCACTATCGGACATGACTAATATTATCGATGCAACCGGTTAGGTTTTATTCACTGTTCGTCAGTGACCCGCTCCCCATTTCTGTACCAGTCGTA
>JAJDDW010000096.1 GCA_029260115.1 Phycisphaerae bacterium
TCGAACCCCTGTCTCCAGGATGAGAACCTGATATCCTAGGCCACTAGACGATGGGGGCATCTATGGTGGGGCTAGAATACGGGCCTTGCTACGGGGTCGTCAAGTCACTAGGTAATGCTCGTCCATAGTTGGGTGCAAGACAGAGTCCGCGGGCGCCCCATTTTAGAGTGCTCTCGAAGCGGGGCGGACAATCGAGAACAGTAGTTCCCCTCACCCGTCGCGTCGCAGAATGCCTCAATTATGAAACGGAACCTAACTAGGCGACGCGAAGATTAGGGTACTCGCTACTGCTGACGTCGCCGGACCGCTGTGAACCTGCTACTATAAGAGAATAGTTGTGGTATTGTGAGTAAATGGTGGGCGAGTTTCAGCTAGTTTCAGAATTTGATCCTAAAGGCGATCAGCCTGCGGCCATTGAAAAAATCTCAAAGGGTTTTGCCAATGGTGCGAAGCGTCAGTGCCTGCTGGGTGTGACCGGCTCTGGTAAGACCTTTACCATGGCCAACGTCATCAAGAGGCTCAAGCGGCCTACCTTAGTGATTTCCCACAACAAGACCTTAGCGGCTCAACTCTACGAGGAGTTTCGCGACCTATTTCCGCATAACGCCGTCGAATATTTTGTTAGCTATTACGACTATTATCAGCCGGAAGCTTACATCCCGCAGCGTGATATATACATCGAAAAAGATGCCTCGCGCAACGACGATCTTGATCGGCTGCGTCTCAGCGCGACGAGCGCCCTCGTCGCTCGTGAGGATGTGATCATTGTTTCGAGCGTGTCGTGTATTTTTAGTTTGGGCTCGCCGGAAGACTATCGTGATAGCATCATCGTGTTGGATATAGGCCAAAAAATTGATCGCGATGAATTGCTCAAGCGTTTTGTCGATTTGCAGTATTCGCGTAGTGACATGGAGCTAAAGCGGGGTACGTTTCGGGTGCGCGGCGATATTGTAGAACTCCATCCAGCCCAAGAACAGTTCGCTTATCGGATTGAGATGTTTGGCGATGAGATCGATAAATTTGAAATGATCAATCCGCTGACCGGTGATGCGCTGGGTTGGATAGAAAAGATATATGTGTTTCCGGCTGTGCATTATGTCATGCCGGAAGAGCGCATGGCTGCCGCAACTGAGAGCATTCTTGAAGAGCTAGAGCTGCGTGTGCAGCAGTTTCGCCGATTTGGAAAATTGTTGGAAGCGCAGCGGATAACCGCGCGCACGAAGTATGACGTGGAAATGCTACGTGAAGTGGGATATTGCTCTGGAATTGAGAATTATTCCAGGCATTTAACTGGGGCTGAGCCAGGTGACAAACCGTTTACCTTGGTGGACTATTTCCCGAAAGATTTTCTTTTACTGGTCGACGAGTCTCATGCGACGATTCCGCAGATTGGCGCTATGTTTAATGGCGATCGTGCGAGAAAGACAACGCTGGTCGAGCATGGTTTTCGGCTGCCAAGCTGCCTGGATAATCGGCCAATGCGTTTTGAAGAATTTGTGGGCATGTGGGACAACGTGTTGTATGTGTCCGCGACGCCAGGCCCGTATGAGCTTAACGATACCGGCGGCGAATTCGTCGAGCAGGTCATTCGGCCTACGGGTTTGATTGATCCGCCGATTGAGATTAGCCCTGCTCGGGGACAGGTGTCCGATCTATTAAAACGAATTCATGAACGCGTTGCGGTGGGGGAGCGGGTGCTGGTGACGACGTTGACGAAACGGTTAGCTGAAGACCTTTCGAGTTACATTGAGCAGGAAGGTGTCCGATGCCGGTTTATGCACGCGGATATTCTCACGCTGGAGCGGGTGACGATTTTGAAAGAGTTGCGAGAAGGCAAGTTTCATGTCTTGGTAGGGGTGAACCTGCTACGAGAAGGGCTTGATCTTCCCGAAGTGTCGATGGTGGCAATTTTGGACGCGGACAAAGAGGGCTTTCTGCGTAGTGCGACGTCATTGATTCAGATGATCGGTCGCACAGCGAGAAATGTGAACGCCCAGGTTGTGTTGTATGCGGATAAAATTACCAAGAGCATGCAGCGGGCGATGGACGAGACCGACCGCCGCCGGAATGTCCAATTAGCCTATAACGAAAAACATGGCATCACGCCGCAGACGATTAAGAAGGAAATTCGCGTGAGTTTGGAGTCGGCGGCGAGAGCGCATAAGGTCGCGGCTGAGGCGATCGAAGTTTCCATGGGCGAAATGGATCGCATGGAGATGATTGCCGCTATGGAAAAGGATATGCTCGATGCGGCTGAGGCGCTAGAATTTGAGAAAGCGGCCCGCCTCAGAGACCAGATAGCCGAGATTCGACAAGTGCCTGATATGGGGACATCGTCCGAAAATGACCGAAAAGACAGGTCTGGGAAGTCGAAAAGCAAGAGTAAGGCCCGCCGCCCGCGCCGAGGACAGTGATTCTAACATTTTTTGCAGCCAAAAGGGCCTTCCTTTGATATAATGAGTGTAGGCCGGTAATGCGTATTGTGTTTGATAGGCGAGGGCGAAGTGCCGCGGTTAGTTGCCCGGTTGTTATTCCGGTGTTGGAGAATGTCTCATTATGACTCGTACGACTTTTTTAGTGATAATTCTAGCCCTGTTTTCCATGGGGCAAATTAGACCATTCCAAGGGAAGACAAGACCTAGGACCGGCGATGTCGCGCCAGCGATTCATCTTGCCAAGGTGGTTCAAGGGCCTGAATTGGCGGACATTAATTTTGAATCGCTCAAAGGCAAGATTGTCGTGCTGGAATTTTGGGCGACTTGGTGCGCTCCGTGTATCGATTCCATTCCACATCTCAATGAATTAGCAGACCACTTTGAAGGCCAGCCCGTTCAGTTTATTTCGATCGCGAAGCGGGATAGCCTTGCTAAAGTCAAAAAACTATTAAAACGTAAGCCCATTAAGGGTTGGGTTGCACTTGATGAGAACGACAAAACTTCTTCCGCATATGGGGCAAATTCTATTCCGCATTCAGCTATCATCGGTAAAGACGGCAAGATCGTAGGTTTTTTCTATCCCAGGCGCATTACCGAGCAAGTCTTGCAAAATATTATCGACGGCAAACCACCGATTGATAGTAAGCCCCAGCCAGCCGTAGATAACGCTGGGCATTGATCGCACGATAACCTCTTAGGGCTATAAAACCTGCTGCGCTAGCAAGCACCGCTGGGGCGCTCGCGCTGCAGGGTCGTGTCGCCGCGCTATTCGCTAGGTTTTCCGCAACACTTCTTATATTTCTTGCCACTACCGCAAGGGCATGGGTCGTTGCGTTCTGGTTTTTCGTCAACATGGATAGGCTCTACCGGCGGCGGTAATGGCTCATCATCTTCGCCTGGCAGTTGCTTCTTGTAATCTTTTTCCCGATCTTCTCTCGAATGAAATCGATCATTTTGTGGGTCGTGGCTATTAGGCATTTCTTCCTGGTCCCTTCTTATGAGAGAATGTGTAGCCGGATACGTTCCGAGCCGTTCACAACAGATTAAGTATAACATGTAGCTGTGCTTAGGAAACTTTGCTTTTATAATGCCTCGAAGATACTGATAAGAAGGTGGGCAACAGCTATGGGTAGCTTAATCCATGAAAAACCACAGAATGGACCATGTTTGATCTATCTGTAGGGACGGCGTTTTCAGGTAAAGGCCCGATCATGCCGACGATGGCTACAGGAAGCAGGTCTACCGGCCAAGAAGTCGGTCGATTGTCGGAAGTCGATTAGCTGAGGCGTATACGAAAAGGTCGCGGCGCGTATGGGCATTTCATCCAGATCATCAGTGATATATAGCATGACGCCTGGCATGCGCCTAACGCTGGCTGTCCTTTCCGTATTGACTGTGTTCTTGGTCGGCTCAGCCGGGTATATGATTATTGAGGTCGAGCATCATCCCAGCTTTCTTGACGCCGCATACATGACGGTCATTACGCTTTCTACTGTTGGTTATGGCGAAGTCTGGCCACAAAGCCCGGCAGGGAAACTCTGGACGATCGGCGTGATTACAGTTGGTATCGCGACGGTGTCTGTCGCGGTCACGTCACTCATCGCATTGTTTATCAGCGGCGACTTGCGGCTCGCACGGGAGAAAAAGAAAATGCACAATTCAGTAGGCAAACTTCGACAGCATACTATTCTCTGTGGATATGGCCGTATGGGGTCGATGGTAGCAGAAGATCTCAAAGCCGCTGGTAAATCCGTTGTCATTATCGAAGCTCGATCCGTTATGACAGACGAACTCAAGATGGATGGGTATTATTATGTGATCGGGGATGCCACCGCGGAGACAACTTTGCTTGAAGCTGGTTTAGCGCATGCCGCAGATTTAGTGGCTATGTTGCCACATGATGCTGACAACGTGTTCATCACGTTAACCGCCCGGGCGTTGCAGCCGGACCTGACAATCATCGCGCGAGCGGAACAGCCTTCGACGGAAAGTAAACTGCTCAGGGCGGGGGCAACGAGAGTTGTGTGTCCACAGCAAATTGGGGCTAATCGAATTGCTAGCGTATTGCTTCGGCCTAACGTCGCGGATTTTATTGATATGGCTCATCGTGGCGTTGACCTTGAGATGAGCGAGTATAACGTGAGCGCAGATTCAATGCTGTGCGGCAAGACGCTACGAGATGTACCGCTGCGTAGCGACGTTGGCGCGACCGTGGTGGCGATCGTGCGAAGTGACGGGTATACGGCATATAATCCGGCGGCAGACGCACAACTAGAATCGGGTGACTGTTTGATTTTTGTCGGACCTGCCGGCGCATCCGAACGACTTAATGAGATGTAATATGGACTCTTGGAGCCGCATGCTTCAGCTTGCGCGGTGCTACGATGGTAACGTAGGATTCGACTGTAATTAGAACGCGGCGTGACCGTTAACCGCTCGGACTTTAAGATCAATTTTGAACCGAAAACGATTATGGAAATTCGCGAACTCGAACGCATGGCTGGGAATACCAGTACGCATCAGGCTGAACCCGTTTGCATGACGTGTGGTTATGACCTCAGAGGCAGCGTGACGCAGGTCTGTCCGGAGTGCGGCCAAGCTTTTGATCGTTTAGCTTGGGAACGTGAAGTAAAGCAGACACAAGAGAAGCTAGCCGAGATTGAGAATTCTTTGGAGATGGTTAGCCTGGGTTGGCGCGTGGGTCTGGTTGGCCTATGTGTGAGCGTGCTCCTGATGGTGTCGGGGCAGACGGGCCTGTGTATCGGGCGGTGCATTTCTGTAGCGACCGGGTTCGTATCTTTTTTTCTAGGCTGTGGATATTTTCGGGCCTATCAATTGCCCAAGTGGGCACGAGAGAAAATTGCGACGAATTCTTTCACGACGAGCGCCTGGGCGGCGATGTTGCTGGGGGTAGTGTTGATACTTGCGGGTGCGTTTGGTTTACCGGGGCGATAACGCAAAAAGATATTTTCACGATATGTGTAAACCAACTACCTCAATTGCATTTTCTTTTAGTTTTTAACTTAATCGAGTTCGGCAAGCTGCTCTTTGGCCCATACGACAGCTGGATTTAGACGAATGTGATCTTCGAGAAAATCACGCAATACTGCCGGTGGACCTTCTTTTGCAATGCCTGGAAAAGCCAGTTCTTCGTAACCACAAGCTTTCCAACGTGCTAGCCATTCGGCAAGGCTGTCAGCAAGGATGACTATGGGAGTCCAGCAATCTTCTGTTGAATATAAGTTAGGCAGCTCATTTGAACATTCACTGTCAAACAAGATAATTGAGCCTGGGCGTAGATTTGGAGGGCAAGTGCAATGAGCGATATTATCACCATATCGGGTTTGCGCAAAAATGTAGTAATCATCTCGAATCCATGCGGGATCGAGAGATTCAACTCCAGATTCATTATATGGATCAACCCAGTCTGAATCTGATACGCTTTTCAAAAATATACTTGTTAGCGTATGCGTACCTCGTATTTCACCAGAACTCAAGCCAGTTAATTTCAAAAAAACCTCCCGAACAGGTGAGGGAATGGGGCGCCCCAAGCGAATTCCGTGATCCTCTATCACCTGCTCAGTATTTTTTTCTGACTTGAAAGGTGGTAGCTGATCATCATCGCATGCCGCTGCGATAAGAGGTGCATCTTTTACCAAACTTTCAATAGCAGATTCTAAATTAACGCCATGCCAAACAGCCAATTTATTGTCTCCTGAAAGTACTGCATCTGACCATATGATAGCGATTATCGCAAACGTGTACGAGGCAACACCTTGAACATGATCAACGCAAACAAAAAACCTACCGCAAACCCGGTGGCGGTGTTAAGGGCGACGCTCATTGCGGCTGTGACTAGCATCACGGCTATGTCAATTTTAGCCCGTTGATCTCGGCATACCTTTGCTAACTCCATACCGGAGAACATTAACATGACGCCCAAAATAGATGATGGAAAATTCATTAGAAAGGCTAGCAGTGAGCCGCCGAATAGGAGTACCAATGCGACCTTGGCTGCGCCGAGCATGACGATACTGCCACCGGATCGAGCGCCGAAGCGATATTGGGCGGCTAAGCCTCCTGCCCCGTGGCAAAGGGGCATGCCGCCGAAAGGACAGGTCAACAAATTCAATAAGCCAACGGATATGGCTACGCGCTTAGGTTGTGCGGGTTTACGCGGGAAAAGATCAGTGGACAAAGCGCAAACGGAGATGACCGAGTTCAGCGTCGTCAGCGGGATTTGCGGCAACGCCCCGGCCCACAGCCCTTTAATCCAATCGCTTTTATGGCCTAAGTCAGGCCAGTGCCACGAAAAGCCAGGTTGTGGGAGTGTCAGTAGCTCCGGGTTTGAAAATAGTAGCACACCTAGGCCGATAGCAAAAACGATCAACGTACGCGGCAATCGTGACGTTGGTTTCCCGCTTAAAATAATGACGCCGCAAATTCCGGCGATGACTGCGCTATCCCATCCGACCCACGCATGAGTGTCTACGATCATCTTCATGCCAGCGATAAAAAGTTTCAGGCCGAGCGCGAGTTGCAAGCCACGCACCACACTTTTGGGAATAATTCGGTTTAGCCATCCGATCAATCCGCTGATGCCGAAAATGAGAACCACGCCTGCCGTAAGTATGCCAGCCGCGAGTATTTGCGACTCCGTCAGTCCCTCGGCGATGGCCACGGCGGCGATGGCTTTCATTGGTTGAATAGGCATGGGGATGCGAAAAAGAAATCCCGTAACGATGTTGGCTATGCCGGACAGCAACAGCGCCGGGCACAGCTGCAAGCCGCACGTTCTGACCATGCCCACAAATAGCGGAATGAAAGTTCCTAGATCGCCCAACGATCCCGCGAATTCGCTTAGACTAAAACGAAAATCATTCTCGGTTGATGGTTGAGTATCCGCAGGATGGTTGTGAGTTGTTGTCAAAGCGGGTTTATACTACTGAAAGAGTCGACGTTTGGCGACTTGCCACGTACGTAACATGAGCAAGCGTCAATCAATTATGTGAATTTATTGTGAAGTGTTTTCGCTATCAAGGCAAACCGAACGGGCATCCGATATCTAGGCAAGGCGTGATGAAGTTGGTCGTGAAGTGTCGCGACTGCTTAGTCGCCTTAACGAATGAGAGAACCACGCGTGAAAGTTTTAATCACAGGTCATCGCGGATACATTGGCTCGGTCCTCACCCAAGTATTGCTCAATCGCGGCATTGAGGTCATCGGTCTGGACGCAGATTTATATAGCGATTGTGCGTTTGGTCGTGTGCGCGAGCCTGGTACGTCGCTAGCTATAGACATCCGCCATGTGGAGTCGCATCATTTTGGCGGAGTGGACGTTGTTATTCATCTAGCCGGCATCGCCGACGACGCATCTGGTGATCTTGATCCACAACTCACTGAGGACATCAACTTGGCTGGCACCATGCGGGTCGCGGAGATGGCTAAGGCCGCTGGTGTGGGGCGTTTTTTCTTTGCTTCTAGTTGCAGCGTATACGGCAAAGGCGCTCAAGAATTACTGACTGAAAAGAGCTTGGTAAATCCAGTGTCGAAGTACGATCAGTTCAAACTATCATGCGAACAAGGATTGGCTAAGTTAGCTGACGAAAACTTTTCTCCCGTGTATTTAAGGCTGGGCACGGTGTATGGCGTCTCGCCGAAGCTTCGGCTTGATACCGTGGTCAACGATTTTGTAGGCGCAGCTACCACCACCGGGCGCATAGCCATGAAAACGGCTGGTCTAGCCTGGCGGCCTTTCATTCATGTGGAAGACGTAGCCAGAACGATCTCAGCCCTCTTGTCGTTATCGCCGCAACGCGTTCACAATCGTGCGATTAACATAGTACAGCGACACGAAAATTATCGAGTCGCCCAAGTTGCGGATGCGGTTACTGATGCGATTCCTAATAGCCAGTGGACGGGTGCGTTCGATATCGCCGACTTAAAATCTTATAGTGTCAGCGGTCAACAGCTCGCTCATTTATTGCCAGGCTTTCGTTTTAATTGGAAATTAGAAGACGGTATCAGGCAGTTAGCCGCGGCGTTACAAGGCGCGGGTGTTACCAGTTCGGAATGGCGCTCTGATCGATACCGCCGGGTCATGCGACTTCGCAGCTTACTCGAACGCGGCGCGTTAGACGGGCGCGCACAACATAACACGCATGCCTTGTGCATTTGATGGGGTGATTAATCGCGATGCAGCCGCACGTTTTATTAATTAACACGTACTACCCGCAATTCCTAGAATCGCTATATGGCAAGCGATCTGATTTGGCTGACAAGCCGTTCGACGTTCAGCATCAGTACATTTCTGAGCAGGCTTTTGGTGCGGGTGATGCGTATGCCAGAGGGTTGAGGTCTGCGGGTTGTCGGGTGCAGGAAATTATTTGTAACGCAGACATAATGCAGCGTCAGTGGGCGCGTGAGCATGATGTTCGCTTCTCAAGCAGCAATGTACACGATATGAGGCGGCAGATTGTTGCGGCTCAGGTTAACCATGATCGACCGGAGGTGCTGTTCGTATTTGAGTGGTGTCCGCTGGGCGATGCATTTATAGCTGACATGAGACAGGCCGTAAGTTTGACAGCCGGGCAAATCGCTTCGCCGATTCCTTCTAATCGAACGTTCAAATCTTATGACATTATGTTTTCATCTTGGCCTCCGATCGTTGAGTTTTTTCGACGAGAGGGAATTCAGTCTGAGTACGGTATGCTGGCCTTTGATGAGCGCGTGCTACACGGCATCACTAAGCAATCGCCGACTTACGACGTGACTTTTGTTGGCGGCTTCGCGCCGTCGCACCCAGATCGAATAGGCTGGTTGGAAGCATTGCATCAACATGTTGACGTCGATGTTTTTGGCTATGGTGTCGACGCGACGGCTGATGATTCTTCTATACGAACGCACCATCATGGCGAAGTCTGGGGGTGGGACATGTATGAGGTGCTACAGCGGTCGCGGATCACGCTGAACCGACATGCCCACAACGACGTTAGAGGTCAGGTTTCGCACGAATTCGCGAACAACATGCGACTCTACGAGGCCACGGGCGTGGGGACGTGCTTGCTTACTGAAAAACGCAGTAATTTAGCGACGATGTTCAAGCCGGATGTGGAGGTCGCTACCTATACCTCGTCGCAGGAATGCCTGGAGAAAATTCGTTATTACCTCGATCATCCCGCTCAGCGTGAAAACCTAGCTAAGGCAGGCCAGGCGCGAACCTTGCGCGACCATACCTACACGCTCCGTATGTCCGAACTTACGGATCAGCTTGCTAATCATTTGGACCAGGCAGGTAGGGGGCGGCGTGTGTCAGTACCAAACATCGCATCAAAACAGTCATGGTAGCCAAACGTCCCATTTTGACAGTGGCGATTCCGATAACGAACGCATCAAAGCGCACGCATTATCGGGCACTAGGCCTGTGAAATCCACTCCAGGCTTCGATAGCAAGGTTCAACTCGCCACAATTCACAACGTCTAAGCCGATCAATGTGGCTGGGTAGGACCAGCCGATGTATTGAGGGACGAGCTAATCTAGCGAGAATGGGGGGGACTTGAACCCTGCAGCTAGCTTCCGTTGGTCATCTGCTGTGGCTTAACTGTAGGCGGCCGATACACGCAATCTTGCGGGCAGGTAGCACATTGGCCGGAGACGACATCGGCCTCAACCGCATATCCCTCCCTCGAGCGCCAGATATATTCGATGTCTTGATCCTTGAGCGATCCTATGCGGATATGTGATTGGCAACAGACGAATACGTCACCGTTTACTTCAACGAAGATGCTATCCGCGGCGCTGGTGCATGGGGTGGTATTATCCAGCTTGGGGACTAGGTCCGGAAAGACCATGCCAATTCTATCGACGTATACTTTGATCTGATCTTCTGACCGGATTTGCCGGATCTGCTTTTCGATAATTTCATGATTGAGACGATGATCTGACATAGTATCAGCTCCGAAGCCGACACAATCAACACCAAGTGCATGTCCCATGTGAACAATATCAATTAACTCGTGCTGGTTTTGCGGTGTGATGACGGCTGAAATCGTTAATTCTAAATTCGATTTCATCTTGTCGCGCAGAGCGACCACATGACTAATGTTATCAGCTACCTGCGAAAGACAATCCTTACCAGCTATGGCTTCATAGGTTTTACCCGTCCCAGCGATGACTGAAAAACCGATCCGCCCACCTGTGGCGCAAAATACGTCGGCCCAGTCAGTGTTGAAGCCCACGCCGTTGGTGGTAAGCTCCATTTGCAAATGTGGAAATCGGCTAGGAATCGTTTGCGCGAAGGGGAGTGCATGGCGATAAAACGTAACCTCTCCGCCAACTAGCGATAGTAGACGCGCGTGGGGATATACCGGGGCAAGTTTTTCCGTGAAGATGGACGGATCCATACGCGATTCAAATTCCGATTGATAGCAAAAATTGCATCGCAAATTGCAGGTTTTACACATCACGACGACGACGTTGGCAATGTCTTCAAGTCGCCGGGTGCGCGAGTGGCTTTCGATCGAAGAAAATTGATGCACAATCTCGCTACGGGCGGATCGAATGTCTAGGTGCGGAAATTTTGACTGAATGCGCGCATGAAGTTTTTCTTCCAGCTCAGGCCGGCGCGAACATAACAATACATGCGTAGGATTTCCAAACGAAACAGCATCTTCAAGCTTGCGACAATCGGTCAGATGGGGACCAGGAGAGTCATCGGCATAACCGACAAAGGTCCGACCGCCCAACAATTTATTTTCAAGCAAATCAGCCATGGCTAACTGAGCATTTCTTCCGCCAGGGGCAACTAAAAATCTCGCATTCTCAGGCAAGGCGCTTACCGCCCGCTCTAGCAAGCTATGAGACCAGTCCAATTCGACAATCCGCCTACTCGATGATGACGGACGGTCGATAGTAGGGGCTTCAAGTATAGGTAGTTTCATGCCACACCATCCATGTCCGAACCGATTGAAATGATCGGTATGTTCGCGGTGAATACGGTTTTAGCCCGACGGTATAAGGCCGGTCCCTGATGCCAGGATGAAATAACAATCGCACCGAATTGCTTGGGGTCAATATCTGTAGGGCGGCAAACTGGCAGCCCTTCAATGTGCTGGTTGAGCGACACACGGTCGTCCAAGACGCAGGCGACATTAACGCCGTCAAGGTCCGCGACTTGTTGCAATAGCCAGGGGGTGTGCGTGCCCGCGCCAAACAAAGCTATAGGTTTTTTGATGTTGCAGAGTTGGTTCGTCCAGAGGTCACGAAGCACGTTTCGACGTCTATCAACGTTGACCGGAAATTCTTGATCTAACGTCTCCTCAAAAATGTGGTGATCGGAAAATTCTCCGGGCGTAGCTACGCCTATGTAGTGACGTCCACCACTTCGCGCCTCAATCACTTCCTCGGCAAGATCAAATCCTGCGGTTGAGATTAGCTGACGGATCATCGCGGTATTGAATGACCACATACCGTGAGCGCCGGTGGCATACCGATCGAGTCTGCTTAACGGTTCTAAGCTGCTGTCGTCCAGGTCCACGGCACTGGTGATGATGAGCTTCCCCCTGCATCGTTGACGTAGTAAATGTAACGCGCCTAGTGGGTCGAGCAGATGGTATAGTAAACCGCAGCACAGTACGACGTCGAAGTTTTCCTGCGGACACTGTTTTTCAATGCTACCCTGGAAAAGCTCGATCTGATTTAAGCTAAGAATATCACGCACAAAGAGGGCGTGTTCGTAATTGTATTTATTGCGTTCGATACCCACGACACGCGACGCGCCTCGACGGGCGGCCCAGACGCTAAGCAAACCGTCCGCACAGCCAAGGTCCAAGATATTCATACCGGCAAACGAAGCCGGGAAGATTCCTTCCAGGCGATTAACGAGTTCCTCCGTGTAAGTGTCTACGCGACGAAGCACAGGATTAACCTCGTAGTCCTGCTCGAATCGCGTACGCATGCCATCGATTAATTCGATGTTATGATACCACAGCCGACGCTGGGAAATCTGGTCAAGCAGTTTGGTCTTATCGATCTGCTTTGGCGAGGGCTGGGTCGTGGAAAGTTGGGTAGAGCACATGAGGATATTATCGGTATCCCTAGCCCAGTACTACAACCAATGGGGCGTAGGACGCATATAAAGACGTTTTCTCGTGCCGAGGCTATACGGATCGAGCTAAGACCATGACGTTCCAGGTTGTGTCGTTGGGATCTAGATCAAAATCGGGGAATTGTCCGATCCGAATGAGTGAAAAACCAGCAACGTGTAGGAATAAGTCCAATTCGCGGGGGAAGAAATAGCGCATGGTGTGCGATTCAGTCATCTGTTTGGGGGCACCCTCGTTTGTCAGTTCTCGAACATCAAAAGTGACGTGACACAAATGTTTGTGGATGTCTAACGTCGATGACGCTGAGCGGATGATTAGGCCATTAGGTCGGGAAATCTCACGCTGGCGATCAGAAGGGCGCTCGCTCAAAACGACCGGCCCATACCACACATCAAACATGGCTAACCCACCGGGTTTTAAGTGACGCCTCATGTTGGTCAGAGTTGCGATGACACTTTCATTGTCGTGCTGATATCCTAACACCGCGAACATCATCATAGCCGCGTCGAAGCGTTCATCGATTTGAAAGTTCGTCACATTGGAAACTTCAAACCGAGGTTGATTGTCGCCCGTAAATACTAACGATTTGCTTCGGGCTAATTCGACCATATCCGCAGACCGGTCAACGCCAACCACGTGATAGCCCCTACTCGCAAGGGGGAATGCATGATTGCCTGTCCCACAGCCCATATCGAGGATGCTGCGCACTGGTTCGTGACTATGGTTATTAAAGATGCTTTCTAAAAGATCGCATTCCGCTTCGTAATCTTTTGACGCGTATAAGCTATCGTAGACATTGGCGTACCGCTGGCCAAACACTTCTTTCACGAGGCGATCTCCTGCACGGCTTGGCAGACCGTCGCTACCTGATCATCGCTAAGACCCGCACCCGATGGTAAATACAATCCTTGTTGGGATAGGCGAGTCGTCACAGGATATGATTCGCCCGAAAATAAACCGCGAGCGATTAGCACGGGCTGATCGTGCATACCCGTGAAAAAAGGGCGTGAGTCGATGCCACGCGCACGAAGCGATGTGGCGAAGGTCGCCGCATTCATTCCGAGTTTTTCCTCAATGACAATACCATTCATCCAATACACGCTTTTAGCCCAGGGCCTGTTTTCTTGTATTGATATCGAGGATACGTCTTTTAAGTTGTGGGCATATAGCTGGCCAATGTGTCGCTTTCGCTGGAGAATTTCTTCAATACGCTCAAACTGGGCTAGCCCAATCGCCGCTTGCAAATTAGTTAGCCGAAAGTTATGACCTAAAGATTCGTGACGAAATCGCTGGTCCTGCCCAAAACAAAGATTACGGATATTTCTGAGGCGCTTGTCTAGGTGCTTGTCGTTGGTCAATACCATACCACCTTCGCCTGTGGTAATGATTTTGTTGGCATAAAAGCTAAAACAACTCATGGCGCCAAAGCTGCCGCATCGTTGCCAGGTTTTACTGTCGTCGCTATTTGTGTCGCTAACGAGGCACTCTGCACCGTGAGCTTGGGCTGCATCCTCGATCAAAGCTAGCCCGTGACGCTCGCAGAGTTCCAGGATTGGCTGCATGTCAACAGGATGGCCATATAGGTGAACCGCCATGACTGCCCTTGTGTGATTGGTGACGCGATCCGCCACTTGTTGGGGATTCATGGTCCAAGTTTCGGGATCGCAGTCGACCAACACAGGCGTTGCACCTGCTTGAATGATGCATTGAGCGCAGGAAATGATGGTCAGCGAAGGAAGAATCACTTCGTCCCCCGGCGATAAATCGAGGGCTTCGATAGCCGCCTGCAACGCGCTGGTCCCGTTGTTCACTGACACGCCAAAGGCACGATGGCAATACGCGGCCCATTGCTGTTCAAATTCGTCGACAAATCGACCGGCAGAGGAAACCCAGCCGCTACGCACACATTCAATCGCATAGGCTTCTTCCCGCTCGCCCAGCCAGGGCTGACAGACGGGGATCATGGTTGTCGGTTTTTCTAAAAGCATGCTTTCTCGTCTTGTCCGGTATAAGGGCCTTGTTTAACTTCCAAGAGGATCGTATCTTCTAACATCCGAAAACCGTGCCCACCGCGCGGCATAATGACAACATCTCCCGTATGCAATTCCCGTGTAGCTATGAGTGCGCGATTATCGTCGTAGATGTCTATTTCGCATCGCCCTTTGCGCACGACCAATACTTCGGAAGTGCCAGTGATGTGTCGCGAAATAGGTCGGTGAATGTGACGGGCGATCGCTCCCCCTTTAGGATAGACGACGAAGCCTACCTGATGATTAGACTCATCGGGTGTGACGAATTGCGTCTGGGTAGGGGTCATCGATGCGCGAATAATTTGCACCAGCGTTATGCCTTCGGATGCAATATGCTCGATAGGTTCTGTCGCAACATTCATAAAATGCTCACTTTGCTCATCGGCTGTTTCTGTAACCGGACGCATGCCTCATTGACAATTGCTCGTAGTCTAGCGTCATAGTCACGCGGCGCATATAAAGCGAGGCGTGCCAAACCCTTGTTAATAAGAGATAAACGAAGTTTGTCATCTGTCCAAAGGCGGCGAATTCCTTCCGCTATACTTTTGGAATCTCTCGGGTCAGTTAATACCGCTGCGTCTCCACATTGCTCACGGATACCTCGAATATCAGAAGTTAGTACCGGGCAGGAATGTGACCAAGCTTCGAGTACCGGTATATTTGTCGGGCCAAAAAAAGTTGGCATGACCAACGATCTCGCGCTCATATATAAGTGTGCCATATCGTCGTCTTGCACATAACCCAATAGATGAAGCTGGTTTTCTATGCCTAACGATTTCGCACGCGCAACCACCGCCATTTGAACTAATTCTCTAAATTTCCCCGACCATGAACCGCTAAGCACGAGCGGAATTTGAAAATCATGTTGCTGCTTGAGCATACCCAACGCTTCGATGAGGCGTACATGGTTTTTGTGGGACCAGAACTGGGCGGGATAAAAAAGAAAATTATCCGGCAGACCATATTTCAATTTGACAGAATCAATGCCTTCCGCAGTTCGATTTTCGTTGGCTCGAGATTTTGGCAGAAACGGTAGCGATTTTACCAATGCCGGTTCGACACCGTAACAATCAATAATATCCTCCCGGCCAACTTCCGAATCCGCCATTAGGAGCGTTGCATTTTTTATCGCATGCTGGAACAGATATTCTCGACGCTCGAATTCTCCGTCGGCTGATACCTCCGGAAATTCAGGCTGAAGCTTATGCTGCAAATCATGAATCGACATGATAAAGGGGACATCAGTCTCAAACGACAATCGGTGGGGCGATGGGTAGATCATCAACTCCACGCCACATTCCATTAGCCAGCGTTGCATGTCAGGCTGGCGTTGCGGGATCGACAGGGTAGGCAAGGAACTGGACGCCGGCACTCCCTCAGGAGACCACGGCGGCCGAAAAGTTTGGATCGACCAATTCGTCTCGGTCAGCTCAGCCAATGCTGGATGATCGCAATCATGCGCAAAAACGACAAATTCATGAGAATATGATCCCGATTCGCTTTGGCTCCACGCGTAGAGCGATTCCAGCATAGTTAGGGCATACTGATAGACCCCGCCGTCATGAGGCCTTAGATTAGGATGGATGCCGATTCGCAACGTATTCACTTCTCCCATGGGTAGGGCACGAAAATTTCATCGCTGGTCCCATAGCGCATAGGCTCTTCATCGGTCGAAATAGGGCTAAAACTGCAAGTCTTCCCAGATAGCCCATTGTTACGCCATAAGGGATATGTGCGTCATGGATAAGAGGCGTTATATTGGCCACGGGAATAGGCTATTTGCGATGGAACATCAGCCGAGACTTTTGACATGATAAATTTTTGGGGTGCCTACATCCGTGAGCTTTGGACGCATCGACTCAAGGGCGTTTCGCGGGTAGCTTTATTTGGAGCCGGCGAGCATTCAAACTGGTTACTGGATGTTGTTCGTAATCTTGGCGGGGCGTCCGTCGTCGCACTTATTGATGACAACGCTGAAAAAATCCGCGAAGTGAAGGGTTTACCGGTCGTCCTGCCGGAATCGGTTGCTAGGCTTGAAGTCGAAGCCGTAGTCATTTCTTCTGACGCCAACGAGTTAGCCTTATTCAATCGCGCGCGGGAGGCGCTGCCCGGTGTACGTCTCGTGAGACTCTACGATAGCTTGCCTCCCGGGCCTTACGATAAACAAGGTCAATTGCCCAACGGCATTGATACGCTGGTCGGGCCACATGAAGCGGTCAATCTTGATACTGTGGTCAGCTTGGCTATGGACGCTGAAACCAAACGAGAAATTATTCGCACACTTGAAGCGCTTGAACCGGACCCCTATGTCGCGCGCATGCTCGACGGTTATCGCCGGGCGATGAATCGCTTTGGTGACCGATGGAAGTATATCGATTTGTGGTCCGTGTTATTTGCTTATGCGGCGCTAACCGCGCCGAAGCGATATTTAGAAATTGGCACGCGTCGTGGGCATAGCCTGGCGCTGGTGTGCGCGGGGTGTTTAGCTGCAGGATATAAAGAGCTAGATGTCGTGTCGTGCGATCTTTGGATTGCTAACTATGCGGGCACGGACAATCCCGGTCCGGATTACGTCGCGGACCAGATGAAGCGGGTAGGCCATGATCGCCCGATCCGTTTTGTCAGCGGCACCACGAGGGATACGCTACCAGAACTTTTTAGTAGCCAAGGCGAAACGTTTGATCTGATTACGGTCGATGGCGACCATTCCCGTGACGGTGCTCGTGCCGATCTCGATCATGTTGCTCCGCGGGCGAACCTCGGCGGTATGATTGCCTTTGACGATATCAATCATCCGCAACACAAATATTTGGGCGGCGTCTGGAATGCTGTGATGGCATTCCACGAAGGCTTCGAAACATACGTTAATCCACGAAACCATACAGGCATCGCCATCGCTATCCGTTATCAATGATCCCTATATTTCTGGTGATAATAGCTATGATGAGTGGCTCATTGGCTATTGGTTCATGGAAACGTTCTCGAAAAAATTATGACAGCAACTAATTCTGAATTGTTCATACAAACGCTTGCCCAGGCCGCCGCTCGATGGGCTTTGCCATTAACTGATGCGCAGCTAGATCTTATGCGCCGCCATTACGAAGCGGTGGTCGAGACCAACCGCGCATTTAATTTGACGCGCATCACCGGGCCGATCGAATCGGCTATCAAGCATTATGTCGATTCGCTGGCGTTGTTGCGGTGGGCAGGTGATCGGGTATCTAGAAATATGAAATGTCTCGATGTTGGCACCGGCGCAGGTTTTCCAGCTATCCCCTTAGCCATCGCGGTGCCAAACTGGCTGGTGACCGCGATTGATTCTACCAGAAAAAAAATCGATTTCGTGTCAAGGACGGCTGATGCGCTTCAGCTCGACAACCTGCACGCCGAACATGCGCGTAGCGAACACTGGGCGTGCGACGATCAGTTTAACATCGTAGCGGCCCGGGCAGTTAGCTCGACCGCGAATTGTATTATCAAAACGGCTCAACATGTGAAACGTGGTGGGGCGTTGGTCTTGTACAAATCCGCAACTATGGATCAAGCGGAACTTAAAGAGGCGGCTAGTGTCGCCAGCCAACATCGACTAAAATTAGCGGATACATTCACCTACACACTGACCTGCGAGAACGAAACAATGGAACGTGCGTTGCTGGTCTATGCGAGAAAGTAGTCAGTGCAGTTAACGTTCCAACATGACGAGCCGCATGCTTGAGCTTGCGCGGCGCTTAGAATTTTATATCCAATCAAAAAACGATATAGATGCTACATTTAACTGTTACACGAGCCAGTTATCCTGCGTCGCCAAAGCTAGCACCCGTCGCCCGGCAGGCGGCTAGTAACGCATTATCTAACTGAATGAGTTTTTGCTTGTCGGCTACTTGATGTATCGGCACGGCCCCAAGATTACCTTTTTTCCACACGACCATATGATTCATTTGGCCTTTCATCATCAGCCCGACCGCATGGTAGCCAAACAGCGTAGCTAAGGTGCGATCGAAAGTTGTTGGCGTGCCGCCGCGTTGTACATGACCTAAGATGGTGGCGCGACATTCCAGATGTGTCCGCTTCGCAATGTCATGACTGAGCACTTCGCTCACCCCGCCGAGTCGAATGGGATCCGGCGATTCCTGCACTACGCGATCCACCACCACGTGACCACCCTTAGGCTTAGCGCCTTCAGATACAGCCACTAGCGTATAAGCCTTACCGTGTTGACTACGATCAATACATCGTCGACAAACCGCGTCGAGATCGAATTCAATCTCTGGGATAAGAATAATATCCGCGCCGCTAGCCGCCCCAGCATAAAGCGTGATCCACCCGGCATTTCGTCCCATCATTTCGACCAACATGACGCGAGAATGGCTAGATGCAGTCGTGCGAATACGATCCATCGCCTCTGTCGCGATGGTCACAGCCGTGTTAAACCCAAACGTCACATCGGTATGTAGCAGGTCGTTATCGATGGTCTTCGGCACGCCGATGATAGGCACGCCATGCTCCGTAACGCGCGACGCCGCGGACATCGTGCCATCACCACCGATACAAACGAGCACATCAAGTTGCGCACGCTTGATATTTTCCACCACTCGATCAGTTACATCTTCAAAGATTGGTTTGCCATCCGAGGTGTGATCAACGCAAAAGCGAGCCGGGTCCGCCTTGTTGGACGATCCCAAAATCGTTCCACCCTGATCTATGATGTTGGAAACATCCGAAAATTTCAATGGCTTGATGCGGTTTTCGATAAGTCCGAGAAATCCATCTTCAACACCGAAGACATCCAGCCCATATCGAATAATAGCCGTCTTGGTGACAGCGCGGATCACAGCATTAAGACCCGGACAATCCCCGCCGCCAGTGAGTATCCCGATTCGTTTTATCGTTTTATTTCTTGACATATAGCCAATCGATAACCGAATCAGACCGATTTGACAATTGAAGCATGCGCAAAGTAACGGCGGCTGAGTTACACATGTGCCCAGCCGCCGTTAATATTTATTGCCCATCGCCATCGAATAGAGGCTGGCAACAGATTATTTTTTTCAA
The DNA here is from genome assembly GCA_029260115.1 of Phycisphaerae bacterium. GTDB lineage: Bacteria > Planctomycetota > Phycisphaerae > UBA1845 > UBA1845 > JAJRPG01. The sequence continues at coordinate 19,622 of JAJDDW010000096.1, forward strand.
ATGCGTTTATGACGTAAATTCTAACGCATAAGAAACGCGGCGGTTAACTTATTCTTAACTGCCGCGTAATAATCGAGCATTCCTTAGTTGGTAGATGCTCGATGTTCTTTTTCGACGTAGTTCGTTACCTCATGAGTCGCCCAAACCAACCCATCAAACGTGGTGTATGATGAGGATGATTCGTAGAAGTTGATCTTCTGAGCCACGGGTGCCAATTTCGCGATCATGCCCAATACCTTGACGAGTATTTTTTGCTGTTGCGGGTCAGGGATCGCCATCATAGCCATGCTTCCGCCCATGGAGATGCCGCTAATCACACCGGCCAACTTTTTGCCCGTACCGCGCTTATCGGTGAACTCTACGCCCGTGAAGCTACCTTGCGGTATAGAAGCAGTTTCCATAATCCGCTTATTTTTCGTTACATTTGGATGCTTGCCCGCAGCGGTGTCGCGACAAAGCGCGATCGCATCCGCTGACGTGCCCATCATGAGGTAGCCATCAACCACGCCAAGTTGCATGGAAGTGGTTCCCATGGATACCGATTGGAATCCTGGTAGTCGCTCGTCGGTAGATTCAGACGTGCGTAGGGCGAACATAGCCATCATGGGTTGCTGGGTTGCGGCCTGCTGCATCGCAGCGCTCATGTGATTCAAGGCCATGGTTAGTTTTTCGCGTGCGGATTCTTCGTTGGCAACCTTAATCATAGTGACCGAAGTCATACCCATATCGCTGGGAATGGACACGCTGATAAATTCTCCTTCGAACAGTGAGAGTAGATCGCGTTCCAAGTTAAATCCGTTTTGCTCTTGCAGCATCGCCCAATGCTCAAGCCCCGCTGCGCCGTCTGGGCCTAACAATTTTACGGAGTCGGTTATGAAATGATAAAGCTCAACAAGATCGATACTGCTACTCACGGAGAACGATTCCGTCTCCTTGGGCAAATGTCTGCTGTATTGCTTCAATGGCTTACTGCTGGCGATAACAGGGTAAAACGCATTGTTTTTGGCATCTTTGACCAAAGCCATTTTGCATGCGGAATGTGTGGCTCGTCCTTCGGTGAAAGCTACGCTCACGGAGTAATCCATGATGCCAACCGTATCAAATATGCGATTGACAATCGCCATTTTGGCTGGATCACCGCCATCGCCTTTAGTCGCTATCTTTGCCTTCGCCAATGCCGACTTAAACCGCGCGTCGTCACGTAGGGCTTTCAGGTCGTCGTCGCGGGCGATTTGTTTTGGGTTATGAAAACCGGAGTCCACCGCTTTCGTCAGCCAAGTCAGCGCCTCGTCGTTATCGCCTGTTATCGCAGAAAAGCAGGCTAGATTATACATGACCAGTCCACTATCGGGGTCTGCTTCATGTGCTTGTTTGATGAGAGTCAGTGCTTTGGCGTTATCCTTTTGATTATATGCTTTCAATGCCTCAGCGTTCAGCGCTGACGCTGCTTTGTTGGTCGGCCCTTGGCTAGCCCCGCCACCGCTCGAAGCTATCGCTGCGGTTGCGAGTTGTTGTATTGGTTTGAGCATTGCCTGCATGTCGAAAAACGTTTGACCATCTTCCGCAGCGGGAAGGCCTATAAATGCTGTCTTGAATCGTGGACTATCGGCTAGTGATTTAGCTGTGCTTCGACCTTGTACTAAATCCAGCGTCTCTTTGAGCATGTTACTGCCCATAGCGATGATGATCGTATCGTTACGATAGGCGAGAGACAGGCTAGCTGGCGCTTGTTCTAATGGCATCATAGACGGTGCGAGGGTTAACACGTTATCGCCAAAACCGTCTGGCTTAATTACAGCTACGACCTTTTGACCCGCCGCGCCGTTGATTTCCTCCGCGGCGGCATGGAATATGGCTGATAAACCTTGGAAATTTTTCTCAGCACCATTGGCGTCGCCTCTAAGCAGCCAAACCATATCGGGAGGCCCCATGTTAATCGAGCTGCCGTTAATCATTGGTTTCCCAAAGCGTTCGGCAAAAAGCGTTTCCTTCGTGGCCAACGATTTCCAGTCAACGCCATCGATGAGCAGCGTCATTTTTTCTTTCAGCCTGTCGACCTGCTCACCCTGGCCATCACTGAGAAAACCGCCGACGAAGGACATCAACTCTTCTGTGAGTCCTGTTGCCTTAAAAGCGTCGTAAACGTCTTTCCAGTAATCTTCCACAAACTGACGTTCAGGATTCGCTTTCTCTTGTACGCACAAGAACACATCTGCAGGTACATATTTCGTAAGCCCAGGGTTTGTCGATCCAAGAGCGCTACCCGGCATTAAACAGCCGAATAGACCAAGGGAAAAAATCACCTTACACATTTTGCTCGCATGTTTATTCATCTTGTATATCCTTCTCGCTTTCGACGCAAAAACTTTCCCTCCTACGGAGGATTTCAGAACCGTTGACGCTCAAACTGGCGCGATCATACCGACCCGCCACCTATAGTCTACCCGTTTATTCGGCATAAAACATGGGAAATTTATGGGCGGTAACAAGTAATTACAGCTTGGGCGTGATTTGTACGAGGTTGTCAGCCGCAACAGGCACGTGCGCGACAAGAAGACAAGAAAGGCGCCAGTTTGTCAGGCGAATAGACCCGTTTGCGTCAGGGCTACAGTAACGCGAAGTAGCTTTCGCAGGCGAAATCAAAGTGTTCGTTGGTCGGCGTTGCTTCAGTGCCGTCGTATTTGGCTCGATTGATGATCTGCGTGATAAGGTCGCGTGGATGACAGCTACGGAACGGACGACCGGCCTCCTGATAATGCTTCTTGATCAGATGATCCAGCACCTCTTCATTGAAGGGAACCTCGAAAAGCTCGCTCATCAATTTGAACAGCTCACGGTACTCGCCTTCGGTTGGGTCGGGTACGTTAATTTTATACGGAATCCGGCGGAGAAAGGCATCGTCAACCAATTCGCGAGGCTCTAAGTTCGTTGAAAAAACAATGAGTTGATCGAACGGCACTTGCAGCTTCTTTCCGTTAAACAGCGTCAAATAGTCAAACCGCTTCTCCAGCGGCACGATCCATCGGTTGAGCAGCTCGACCGGGTTCATGCGTTGTCGTCCGAAGTCGTCAATGACCAGCGTGCCGCAATTGCTTTTGAGTTGAAACGGGGCCTCCGTCATTTTTGTTTCAGGATCATACTGAAGCTCAAGGCTATGCATCGTTAACTCGCCACCGACAATAATCGTCGGTCGTTGCACTTTGATCCATCGGGGATCTACCCCTTGCCCTTTCACGAGTGATGGTTGTGCAGAACCTGTCGCCACGTGACATTGCGGATCATACAGCTGGATCGTTTCGCCATCGGCATAAATCGCAAAGGGGATCCAAATTTCTGTACCGAAACATCGTGTGATGCGCTCAGCGATACTTGTTTTGCCGTTGCCTGGTTCGCCGTACAAGAACAGCCCACGACCGGAGTTGATAGCTGGTCCTAGCCGGTCCAACATGAAATCGCTAATAAGCAAATCCGAGAAGGCTTCTTTGAGTTGCTGACGATGTGGATTCTCAGCTTGGATTGTTTGCGCTTGCACGGAGTCCACATATTGCTCGAAAGGCACCGGCGCAGGCCCGCAATACGCACACTCTTCCAAGTACCGATGCGCGAGTTCGCGACCCGATGCGCTGAGTATATACTCGAAGTCGCCCAACGAAGCTTGTCCTTTATACGCGACGTACTGACGATTCTTCAGATCAGTTAATATATTGATAGTAGGCTTGCCCGGTAAGCACAAATCCCTGGCGATGCTACGCCCCGCGCATGCGCCTATAGATAATAAATGTTTACATATCAGCGCCTCGACATACGTGTCAGGCAGGCCCGCTGCGGCGTTCGTTTCGCATTCTTTCGGGCAAAATATGGTGTTCAATAATGGTGCTGGTGTTGATTCTTCAATCACTGACGACGGCGCTTCGATCACAGGCATGGCTGGCGGCGGTGCGTCGATTACGGCCTGGGTTTGCGCCTGCGCGTTATTGTGAAGGCCTAATGAGCGGGGTTTTTGCGCAGGCATAAGTGGCGATTGTCCATCTAACATCGTCATAGCATAATCTTCCTAACAACTTGAATAGTAAGAACCAGGCCAAACGCCCATCTAACCATCGACCGATCGCAATCTGGGATAGCCGAGTCACCATGCCCATAAAGTGAAGCGATCAGTGAACTATTGAATACTTCGACGTGCGGAGCAATTATCATCTTGAGTCCGCATTATCCAGGAGTTTTTCACGCATATCCCAGACTTTACCGGCCCCAATGGCAAAGCAAGGTTGTCAGACCGCTAAGCAAATGTTCTAATGCCCAGCCTTGTGATGCTAACGAAACGTGTAATAACTTGCTAGAAAGTGAACTCCGCATGACGCCTGGACATTTGACACTCGGACACAGCCCCGACCCTGACGACGCTTTTATGTTTTATGGGCTAGCAACCGATCAGCTTGAAACTAAGGGCTGGTCGTTTGAGCATATTTTACAAGACATTCAGACGCTCAATGATCGGGCCACGCGCGGCGAACTGGACATCACAGCTATTAGCATTCACGCCTATCCGTACGTAGCTGATAAGTATGCCATCACAAATTGCGGCGCGAGCATGGGCGAAGGATACGGGCCTATGGTGGTGGCGCGGGAAGCTGCAACCATTGAAGACCTACGCGGAAAAAAGATTGCGATTCCCGGTGAAATGACGACCGCGTTTCTGGCGCTGAATCTGTTACTAGGTAAGGGTGAGTTCACGCATGAAGTCGTCATGTTCGATGAAATTCTTCAGTATGTCGAAGCAGGTAAGGCTGATGCCGGTCTCATCATTCACGAAGGGCAGCTCACCTACGAGCGACACGGCTTGAAGCTCGTGGTCGATCTTGGCGTATGGTGGAAAGAACTGACTAACCTTCCGCTACCGCTGGGCGGAAATTGCATTCGCCGTGAGCTTGGCCACGAAGCAATGACTGAGGTGGCCGGCGTTCTCAAAGATAGCATCCAATTCAGCCTGGATAACCGCGAAGCAGCCGTTAAACATGCTCTGCAATTTGCGCGCGACCTCGACACAGACCTAGCCGATACGTTCGTGGGTATGTATGTCAACGAACGAACGATCGACTACGGTGATGAAGGCCGACAAGCTGTGCGTGAAATTTTAAGAAGAGGCAGCGAAGCTGGGATCGTGCCATCAGTTGACACCATCGACTTCATCGGGTGACGCTTTTCGCACATATGGATATGGGTTACAATGGTCGCTGGTCGAGGTAACCAATTATGCCAGTCTATCGATGTAAATGTGGTGCGAAATATAAGATTCCGGAATCTGCAACCGGTCGGCGCGTGCGTTGCAAGAAATGTGACCACACGTTCACTGTACCAAAATCAGAGTCGGAAATCGCCCCTCTTGCGTTAGCCCCGCTAGAGGACAGCGGCACGTTCGCACCGCAGTTTCAGCCATCACCAGGAGGCCACAGTCCAAGTCCAGCGCCGGCACTGACGGAGCCTCGAGCCGCGAAGGGCTATATGCAAAGCGTGCTGTGGGCTTTTCTTTTCCCATCGAACCCCGGCAACCTCGTCACCTTTTTATTCCTGTGGTTTATCTTTGTCCTGGCCGGGTTCACGCCGTTCCGTATTGTAGCATTACTAGCTGGATTTTGGTATGCAGCGTACAAATTCTCGCTAATTCTCTCCGGTGCCGCAGGTGACGAAGACCTTCCAGAAATAAAATATTCTGGCGATTTTATTGATGAATTGATTGTGCCAGCGTTGAAATGGTTTTTCAGTTGGGTATATGTTTTTTTTCCCTTATTCGCGTATTCCATTATCGCAGGTGCTCCACAAGGCATAACCAATGTGATTGAAATTATCGTGAATGGCATTGACGCTTTGTTTGGTGCGGGTGTTCAGGATCCCATCGCTACGGGGCTGATTGTTTTCGGGATGCTATTTTGGCCTATGGCTATTTTATGCGCGACCATCGGCGGGCTAGGAACCTTAGTGCGCTTTGACCTTATGCTTATCACGATAGCCAAGTCCTTTGGCGGATATGTGGTCACACTCGTACTGTTAGCGATCGCAACCGCGATTGAACTAGTGCTAGAAGAGTTTCTAGCGACAAAGGGAGGCGCGTCTTTATCTGCAGATGCTATTCTTGCTAACGTCATACAGGTAGGACTCAGCCTGTATGTTGATATTGTGTTAATGCGGATCATCGGTTTGTATTACCGACATTTCAAAAACAAGTTCGCCTGGGATTGGGGCTAGGCTGTCCGGTTCGTAGACTCCATCGTTAGCAGGCGACGTTTCATATCGATTCCATTGAGATATCCGGTGAGAGACCCGCTCTTTCCGACTACGCGATGGCAAGGAACAATGATGGTTATTGGATTTTGATTCATCGCCCGCCCAACCGCCCGGCTGGCAAGCGGTTGACCCATCGTTTTTGCAATGTCTCCATAGGTTGTGGTTGTTCCATATGGCACTTTACAAAGTATTTTCCAAGTGCGCTGCTGAAACTCTGTGCCCGCAATCGATAGGGGGAGCGAAAAATCTTGCAGCTCACCCGCGAAATAAGCGATCAACTGCTCGCGGGCCTGGGAAAAATCATCATCCGTTCGTTTCCAAGTTGGCCGAGGTGCGAATTGGCCATCGTCGGTCACGATGCGCGCACTACAAATTTTCCCTGCCTTACCAGCAATCACTAGCGTGCCGAATGGAGAGTCGATAGTCGTATAGATTGTCGAATTGTCATTCATGATTGATCCTCAGATAATTGTGTCCATAGGTGCATCGCAGCATACGCACGCCACGGTCGCCAAGGTTGGGAGGCTTTGATGATCTCAGCCCCGCGTTTGAGTCCCAGCGCATGTCGAATACCCAAGTCAGTTTCCGGAAAGGCGTCGGGCCAGTGCAACGCGCGCATCGTGATGTATGCAACCGTCCACGGGCCTATGCCAGGAAGGCATAGTAGTTGTGCGAATGCTCGTTGGACTGGTGAACCAGGACACAGTAATGTCGGCTCCGCTTGACATAGTCGGGCTATGCTGCGAATCGAAGATGCCCGTGCTAGCGGTATGCCGATTTCCGCAATATCTTCTGCTCGTGCAGCCGCTATCGCAAAAGGCGTGGGTGTCAGGTGGGTCAATTCCGAGTGCGGCGTATCCACCGTTTCGCCAAAATGTTGCACAAAGCGATTTGCAATCGTGCTAGCCGCCCGCACCGAAACCTGTTGACCAAGGACAGCCCGCCAGGCAAGCTCGAAGCCATTGAAAGCGCCAGGTACGCGCAGACCAGGCCGCTTATCTACTAGCTTAGAAAACAAAGCGTCGTTACCCAGATGCTGGTCAATCACATCAGGTCGCGCGTGTAAATCGAACAAATCACGCAGGCGAGCCAATAACTGTTGGAGCACGGGAGACAGTGTTGAGCTGACACGGACGATGAGCGCGTCACCATTTTCATGCATCGTAACTTCGACCCAGCCAACGTGCTCGCTGATGGATACGGTGCGTCGATAGCATCCTTCTTCCACGCAATCAACGCCCGCGATCGCGCGATGTTCGATAAATTTCAGCAGGGCGTCCCACGCAAGCGGAGGTCTGAACGACAGATGAAGCGCGAGCGAGCCGTTCGTTTGCGCCTCCCCTGCCCGCATGCGCAGTCGGCTCGGCGGCATTCTATAGTGCAGGGCAAACGACTCATTGAACCGGCGAACGCTGGAGTATCCGCTGGCAAATGCAACTTGGGTAATCGGTAGCTTTGTCTCCGTCAGCAGTTGCTTAGCCAAGAGCAAGCGTGAGGTTTGAGCGAGTTGTATTGGAGAGGCCCCGGTAACTTCACGTACAATGCGGCGTAGTTGTCGGGCACTTAAATCAAAATCTGCCGATAGACAATCCACATCGGCGTCACCGTTTAGGCATCCTTCTTGAATTCGCGCAACAATCCCAGATACGATAGCAGAGCGTGCTTCGTAAGGGGCGACAGTGGGGGCGCGTTCCGGACGACAGCGAAGACAGGGACGATAGCCCGCGTTCTCCGCGGCTGCGGCGCTCACATAAAACGTGCAGCTTTTACGGCGTGCTTTTTTCGCAGGGCAAATCGGCCGGCAATAGATTCCTGTTGTGGAAATTCCCACGAAAAACAGGCCATCAAACCGCCTGTCGCTTGCGAGCAAGGCGCTATAGCAAATATCTCCATCTAACATGCAAGCTATGATAACAGAACTTACGCGAATAACTCGCGGTTTTCGGACATTGATTCGCTGGGGGATAACTCGTCTGGATCGAAGTCAACAAGGCGTTTTCACGACAGTTTTTGTCGGATATAGCTCGCTCGCGCGATGGCTCGTTCGCTACCGTTCATCGTCGTGCCTGCTCGTTTTTGAAGGTGGGCAGATTGCGTCTGCAGAAAAATGTCGTTCAGCGTCTGAATATCGATCACACTAAATCGATCCATATGGATAGCCATCCGTAGGGGAGACAGCAACGTCTGCGTTTCCTGCGTACTAATGCAGCGGGCGTTGGATAGCAGGCCAAATGCCCGCCAGACTTTGTCTTCGAACTGTTCCAAGCTGTGCTTGATAAGCGTCTCGCGGGCTGCATATTCATATTCGACGATGCGTGGGATAATTTTATTATTGAAAACTTCGACAATCTCTTCTTCCGAAGTCCCCAACGTGGTTTGGTTGGAAATCTGATATAGATCGCCTACTACGTCGGTCCCTTCGCCGTATTGACCCCGTACAGCCAGCCGCATGTCGCGCGTCGCCCGCTCCACACGCTCAATTTCCTTCGTCCATTTTAATGCGGGTAAGTGCATCATCACCGATACGCGGATGCCCGTACCTACATTTGTTGGGCACACAGTGAGATAGCCTAGCTGTTTATCGAATGCGAAAGGGATACGATCGCTAAGCTTGTCGTCGATGGCGTTTATTTTAGTCCAGAGTGCCTCAAGCTGCAGCCCTTCGCTTAACACTTGCACACGCAAATGATCTTCTTCGTTAATCATCAGTGCCGCAGATTCGTCATGAGATACGCTAACACCTCGGCTACCTTCACTAACCGCATGATGATGACTAATCAAGTGTCGTTCGACCAGTAATTGGCGATCAAGCGGTGAAGCTTTATCAACGTCGATAAAAAGTGAGGTATTTATAGGATATAATCGAGCGACTTCGTTGCTTAGCGATTCGTAAATGTCACGACGTTGCGCAGGGCTAGCCGTAGACAAAAAAGGACGCTGCGCCACATTCCGAGCGAGCCGAATGCGCGAGGAAATCACGACGTTGGCATGCGGGCCTTGTCCGCCAAGCCATGCGCCCATATGTGATGTTAAATCGTCTATGTTCATACGGATTCAGAAGCATCCATAGCTTTGATCTGATCTCTCACACTAGCCGCGAGCTCATAATTCTCATCTCGTAGCGCTTGATCCAATTCACGTCGTAGCTTGAGTGTGCCAGCTTGGCGGCGGACGGCATCATCCGACGTGGCCGGTACTTTGCCTATGTGATGCGTGGCGTTTCCGTGCGCTCGCTGAATTAAGGGGATGAGCGCTTCACGAAACACCTCGTAATCATGCGGACAGCCAAGCTGACCTTTAGTTCGGAACTCGCGGAAAGTTATGTGGCAATGAGGGCACGTCTGCTCATCGGACGAGTCTATTCCCGTTTTTTGCTTAATGAATTCCTGGAGAATCGCGGTGGTCGTCTGATGGGTTTGCTTAATGATAACGCCTTCGGATTGAGCGCATGCCTCGCAAAGATGGCGTTCGCGCTTTTCGGGCACGTCCGTGATGTGCACGGTAGCCTTGGCTTTCTTGCAATGTTCGCATTCGACGTCCATGATTGCGCTACCTTACTGGACAGGTGCTCAGTTCCCCTAAATTAATTTTAGGAACCAGCCTACCCATCGTCAAATTAAGGCCTCATGCAATAGTTAAGCCACTCTAGGCGGCTCAAAAGTGGCGATACAATCCTTTGCTTCGGTGACTTCAACGCGCAATACCGAGGCAATAACCTTATCGCGCATCTCATCCGCAATAAATTTAGCCACAATCTCAGCCGTGGGAAACGGGAATTGTAAGGATTCGTGCTGATTAAGGTCGGTGTTCTGTAACTTATTTAGTATTTCTGATAGCCCATGTTGGACCTCGTGAAAATCCGCGACCATGCCGAGCTCGTCGAGCGCGTCCCGGCCAAGATGGACGCGCACCAACCAATCATGGGCGTGAGGCGCTTCCAGCGTGCCATCGGGGAGTTTGACGTGGTGCAGGGCGTGGAATCCGCCATTGACACATATTTGAAACATGACCGCTATCCGCCGTTCCTCATGTATTGATGATGTCTGTTTGAGCCAAATCTTGCGCGTTTGCAATTCGATAACATCGACACTATTGTAGCTCTTAGAGCGAATCGATCCCACCCCCTACAGTTGTTTTCGCAAAAGGTTTTGCCCATGCTAGAATTTCTACCACAACGCCATGAATTCGACAGGCTGGCCAACAAGGCGAATACCGTGCCGGTGTATTGCCAGTTGCTCAGCGATCAGCTTACGCCGGTTTCTGCGTATGAGCGACTCTCCGGCGGAGAGGATCATGCCTTCCTACTAGAAAGTGTCGTGGGCGGTGAAAAAATTGCCCGATATTCTTTCCTGGGTATCGATCCTATAGCCGTACTCGAATCCAGCGGCAACCAAACCACGATTACCCGAAATGGGAAAGAAGAAACCAAAGAGAGCGCCGACCCGCTGGCTGAGTTGCAAAGCCTCTTGGCTCAATATCGCGTGGCTCAACCGGCGGCGCTACCTCGCTTCCTAGGGGGTGGGGTTGGCTATGCCACTTACGATTTAGCGCGGGCGTATGCGTCCAACAAATTGGACAACACGCCGCCGGACGATCGGCAATTGCCGGATGTGCTTTTTGGCATTTATGATCGGATGGTCATTTTCGACCATGTGCAAAAGCTGCTGATTGTCGTAGCCCACGCCCATTGCAAAAAGCAAGACTCCCTGGGCACGGCCTACGAACAGGCGTGCGACAAAATCAAGGCCACCATCGAAAAGCTTACGGTGGATACCCCGGACACCTTCCGCCCGTTGGTTCGGTCCGTTGGCGATACGAACGATTATACGAGCAATATGTCCCGCGAAACATTTGAGCAGGCCGTCGATACCTGCAAAAGTTATATCCGCGCGGGCGACATTTTTCAGGTCGTCATTTCGCAGCGCTTGTCAGCCACGACCGAAGCGCGTCCATTCGACATCTATCGGGCACTGCGTGTCATCAATCCGTCGCCATTTATGTTCTATCTCAAATCGCCCAAGGTATCGCTGGTCGGCGCGTCTCCAGAAATTTTGTGTCGCATCGAAGGTGATACGGTCTCGACCAGGCCACTCGCTGGCACGAGGCCTCGTGGTCGATCAGAGGCGGAGGACATGGGGCTGGAAAAGGAATTGCTCGCCGATCCCAAAGAACGAGCGGAACACGTTATGCTCGTAGACTTAGGCCGAAACGATCTAGGCAAGGTTTGCAAGCAGGGCAGCGTCAATATTGATGATTTGATGTCCATTGAAAGATATAGCCACGTGATGCATATTTGTAGCCATGTATCTGGCACGCTAGCCGAGAATATGACCAGTATCGACGCCCTGCGTGCAGTGCTTCCGGTAGGCACGGTCAGTGGCGCGCCGAAAATTCGGGCTATGCAAATTATTGACGAGCTTGAAACCGTAAAACGTGGGCCATACGCCGGCGCTGTGGGGTACATTGATTTCGCAGGAAATATGGATACGTGTATTACGCTGCGAACGTTGGTGATTACACCAGGAGAGAACGGCGTATCTCGCGTGGATGCCCAAGTGGGTGCGGGCATCGTCGCTGATTCCGAGCCTTCACAAGAATACCAGGAGACGCTCAACAAAGCTCAAGGAATGCTCAGCGCGCTAAGCCTAGCCAATGCCTGGCTGAAATAATATTCATGAAAGCGAAGAGGGGCGGGGCGTTGGACGCGCACTTACTATAGAGGGCTATATCATCATGCGAATCGCGATGGCTCAAATACAACCAAGCACGCAAATTGAGGAAAACCGCGAAATTGCTTTAGCGTTGATGACGCAGGCTAAAGACGGTGGGGCTGATGTGATTGCCTTTCCAGAGTTGGCGATGTCTCAATTCTTTCCTCGAGAAAAAGGAAATTCAAGTGCCAAATCGTTGGCAGAGACTATTCCCGGCCCGACTACACAGATGCTATCCGATAAGGCGAAATCGCTGGGCTTAGTCGTCGTATGCAATTTCTACGAAGTAAACGATCAAGGCCAATACTTCGATAGCTCGCCCGTGATTGATGCGGATGGCACGCTACTGGGCGTAACGCGTATGGTGCATATCACCGATTTTCCCTGCTTCCATGAGACCGAGTATTACCATCCCGGCGATCGAGGCGCTCCGGTATACGAGACCCGCGTCGGCCGAATCGGCGTCGCTATTTGTTACGACCGTCATTATCCAGAGTACATGCGGGCGTTAGGCGTCGCTGGTGCGGAGTTAGTCATCATTCCCCAAGCTGGCGCCGTGGGGGAGTGGCCCGAAGGATTATACGAAGCCGAGGTGCGCACCGCAGCATTTCAAAATGGATATTACGTCGCGCTGTGTAATCGCGTGGGCACAGAATCAAATTTGACTTTCGCAGGCGAGTCGTTCGTTGTCGATCCGGAGGGGATAGTCGTTATGCGGGCGCAGCAAGGAGAACCGCACCTCCTGTTAACCGACTGCGACCTCAGTGCCTGTGCCAAGTCGACGGCCCGACGATTATTCTGGCGGGACCGCAGACCGGAACTGTACAACGATTGGCTATGTTCTTAGATCGACCTCAAGCGGCCCGCGCGCGCATTAGCCACTTCAAGTCCGTTACATCAACATCGCTTCCCTAAGGAATCACGATCTGTTGACCGACGCGGACCATGTTCGGGTTGGAAATGTTATCGCGATTGGCGCTATAAATTTCTTTCCATCGAGCTTGATCGTTGTAATACCGACGCGCCAATGAATACAACGTGTCGCCTTTAGCGACCGTATGAACTCGCACGCCGTAATCCGCCGCACTGTCTAATGGCGTAGTCTCAACGGCTTGATAAGCCGAATTACCGTAATCGATGCTGGGCTGTGTAGTTGGCATAGTCGTTTGACTAGACAACATATTCTCAGCCGGGCGTTCGTTGTACGAAGTGTTCATCGCCGCTTCCACGTATGGGTCTTGATAAGTAGAAGCTGCTTGTGTCTTAGCCGATTTCTTGCCAGACGTGTTACAACCACTAAGACCAACTAAACAAATTGCTACAAGGGAAAATACTGTTGCGTTCCTACGCATTATCACGACCTCCTGTCAAATTTGGGAATGAGCACTCCTATCTGGGTGGTAGTATAGCTAAGATTTATTATGTTGCAATGAAAAAAGTTGAAGCAGATTGTCGAATTGCGTGTGGTCGAATGCAGGGGTGTGAATATTATAAATAAATCGGGCGATCAAAGCGTAGGCCAGCGCCGATGGCTGAGTCTCCGTCGGATACACGACGCTCGGTGCGGACGATGGTGGCGTAGCATCCCTGACATAGCGCGGAGGCTAAATCCGGTGCGTCGGATTCCTTGGACAGCTCTATCTGGAATCGCTGACCAACAGATAAATTAGCCGAGGCGAAAGCGGAAACGTAAGCACCGTTTTCAGAAATATCGACCATGCGGCAACCAATGGCTGTCAGAGAACCCATGCTAGTGAGTTGGGCGTCAACTGGCCTGCTAGTACGTAACGCATTACGCCGATTTTGTGTTACGGCGGATACCACCGGTGAAACCAATGGCGAAGCCAACGGTTCTGATAGATCGAGTGATTGGAAAGTGTTTACAGTCGCGGTCATGTACGGCAGCCCTCGAATTTGAACTCGACAATCGAATAGCAGCAGGCCGTTTCCAATGGATCAATGATTGGAACACACCGCTGCGCGGACGATCTAGTATACTACGACTAGCACTATCGTCAATAAAAAAGCATGTGATAAGTTGTGTGGTACGAAAAGGTTACGCAGGATGACCGTTTTTCTCGCTCGCAGAAAATGGTCTGCGTGCCAAAGGCTAGTCCGCAGATGAAAGTGTCAATTGAACGCCGCGAACTGTTCCGACGGGCTTACCGACCAAATCCCAGCCATGAAACGGCGTATTTCGACCCATGGATTGAAATGCCTCTTTATCAACCTTCCAAGCGGCTTTTGGATCGATCATGGTCAAATCCGCTACGCTACCTATCTCGATAGCTCGATCGGATATATTCAAAACGGCATCGGGGGCAGCCGTAAACCACTTGACCAGATGCTTCCATTCAGCCTTACCAGGTTTGACCATGGCCCAGGCGGCGAGCGCAATCGCTGTTTCAAGCCCTACGATGCCCGGCGGGGCCTTTTGGAATCCAACATTTTTTTCTTCCTCCGTATGCGGTGCGTGATCGGTTACGATACAGTCAATCGTGCCATCTAACAGGCCCTCGCAACAGGCTAAAACGTCCCGCTTATTGCGAAGCGGAGGGTGCATCTTGGTATTAGGCATCGCGTTAGCGCATGCTTCGTCAGTCAGAATCAGGTGATGGGTACAAACCTCAGCCGTCACCCACACGCCTTCAGCCTTAGCCCGCCTAACCATATCGACCGCCTTGGCCGTGGAAATATGGGCAACGTGATAATGGCCCCCGATTTGCCGGCACAAATCGATGTCCCGCTCAATCATGGCCTCTTCAGATAGTGGGTCCAATCCTGGAAAGCCTAGCTTTTTCGAGACTTCACCGAGGTGCATAATACCGCCGTCAGATATGTGTTTGTATTCGCAGTGTTGAATAATCGGTGCGTCGACTTGCCTGGCCCTTTCAAACGCACTGCGCATCACGCTGTCATCTTCCACGCCCACGCCGTCATCACTAAAAGCTATAGCGCCAGCATCTTTTAGAGCGCGAAAATCCACGAGCTGGCGACCCGCACGGTTTTCGGTGATCGCTGCGATGGGGTAGACCTGAGCCGCATTCGTGGCACGTCCCCGTTCGACTACCTGTGCGATTACGTCTGGCTGATCCATGCATGGCTGCGTGTTTGGCATACAGGCGACAGCCGTGAATCCGCCCGCCGCCGCCGCCCTGGTTCCAGTCTCGATCGTTTCTTTATGCGTGTGACCCGGTTCGCGTAAATGAACGTGCATATCCAAAAAGCCTGGCGCGATGATCCAGCCGGTAGCGTCGACGACTTTAGTATCCGCCGGCGACCCAGCCGCGATTTTTCCGTCGACTACGATGACGTCAGCTACCTCGTCTCGATCGCAATACGGGTCGATGACGCGGCCGCCTTGGAACATGATGGCCGACTCTTTGGAGATATGCATCTGGGCTAGCCCTCTTTTCTATGAGAAATTTATTTCTTGGGTGATGACGGAAAACTATCTTCGCAGCTTTCTACATAGCCACACGCCCGGCAAAGAAGTTTGCAATGCCTGGCTACCAAGGCCTGTCGAAGACACTGCGGACACAAAGTTGATTCATCCGGTACGCTCACCTCGTTGAGACTGGTTGTTGTAATTTCCATCGTATAGAGCCTCCTTGCTCAAACAGAATTATCTCACGTTCTGTCATTCCCGCCTACGCGACAACGACGCAGTTTCCTTATGCTAACAGCTCCAGTATAAGCTTACATACCACGTGGTCCACTAGCCGGAGCTGTGACTAATGGAATCTTGCTAGTGCGGATTAAAATATACTGGAGGAGTTCCTGAAATGAGAATGAATCATGGTTTCAATCATCATGTAGCGATTATCATCGCTTGGCTAGTATTCCCTACCCTCACGATTGCACAATCCGTCGAAAACAAAACAGGCGTCGCGGATATCGTGATTATGGACGCGAAAATATGGCGGGGCGTAGATGGGCCTTACGCAAATTCCTTGGCTATCGTTGGAGACCGAATCGCGGCTATGGGTGACGAGCCGACCATTCGCAAATGGATTGGGCCTAAAACCAAAGTCATTGATGCCAAGCGACGTAGACTCATACCTGGCATCACCGATAGTCACGCGCACGTCATCGGAGGTGGATTACAGCTTGCACGCTTGAAACTGCGCTCGGTTAGCAATCGTGAAGAATTCATCGCAGCCGTACAGGCGAAAGCGAAAGATACCAAGCCCGGCGCGTGGGTTTTGGGCGGACGGTGGTCGGTGGATAGCTGGTCATCGCCGGAGTCTCCCTCGCGATATTGGCTCGACCCTGTAACCGGCGACACACCCGTATTGTTAAGCCGCATGGACGGTCACTCTGCGTTAGTAAATTCCGCAGCATTGCGCATCGCGGGTATTGATGAAAACGGTCCGCCTGACCCGACTGGGGGAGAGATTGTACGCGATCCCAAAACCAATCAACCAACGGGCATTCTTAAAGAATCAGCTATGGGGCTTGTCCGCAAACATATTCCGGAAACAACCGCCGAGGATAAGTACCAAGCGCTACTGCGAGCCGTGAAACATGCCAACGCCCACGGTATTACATCGGTTCACGATATGAGTAACGTGGGCGATGACGAAGCTTTCGAGCGAGCCTACCGGGAAGGCACGTTGTCACTGCGCATCACAAGTTATATTCAAGCGGACGATGTCTTTAAGTATTTAGACTTCGCATCATCAAGTGAGGCCAATCAACCGTTCTACCGTGTCGCAGGATTCAAAAAATATATGGACGGTTCGCTCGGTAGTCGAACTGCATACATGCACGAACCCTTTGCAGACGCAAACCACGATTCAACTTACCCACAAGGACAATTGACGGCCTTCGCTGCGAATAAAAAACTTTTTACTCAGACGGTAGAAGCCGTGTACGCAAAGGGTTTGCAATTAGCCGTCCATGCGATTGGCGACCAGAGCAATCACCTGCTGCTCGACGAATACGAACGCGTGGCTGGTCGTCATGGATACGAAAAAATTCGCCATCGCATCGAACACGCCCAACACCTGCTGCCATCCGACATTGCCTGCTTCGCCAAGCTCGGCGTAGTCGCTTCGATGCAGCCTTTACACAAAGCCGACGATGGTCGTTATGCAGAAATTGCTATCGGAAAAGAAAGGCTAACTGGCTCCTACGCTTTCCGTAAATTGCTGGAATCCGGCGCTCTGCTATGTTTCGGAAGCGATTGGCCAGTAGTGAGTTTGAATCCCTTTCTTGGTATTGATGCCGCTGTAAATTCTCGCACGCTGGAAGGAAAAGTTTGGCTACCATCTCACGCGCTAACTGTCGAAGAAGCCTTGCGGGCGTATACGGTAACGCCGCAAATCGTAGTAGGGCGGGATAAAGAACTTGGCACGATCGAAGTGGGTAAGCTGGCAGACCTCGTGATTCTTGGTCGTGACCTATTGACCATTAAACCTACAAAAATACCGGATACCAAAGTAGCGTATACGATCGTAGCGGGGAAAGTAGTATTTGAATCAGAGTAAAGATTCGTCATACCCGCGGAGGCGGGTATCCAGTTTTTCTGAAATTCCGTAGGTTGGGTCATCGACCCAACTCCTCCTATACCTGCTGATCCAACTGTCGGATCGATGACCCGACCTACGCGCCTGAATGCTTCATTGCTTCACCTGGATTCCCGCCTGCGCGGGAATGACGTTACGCCCTGCGCATCCATTCTTGCCCACGATATTTATCTCGAAGCTCCTCGATGCGAGAATTCTCATGCGCTTCCCATGATCCTGATAACAGCGGCCGACTAAGCGTATGCCCGGCGTGACTGGGCACAAGCGTTTGCAATTTTTCAATCGCATCATCCGGTAAAGGATTACGCTGGCTAGCCGATTGAACGTCGAACTCATCCGCCGTCACGATGGACCCATGCTGAAGAATCGCTTGCCGTGTTCTTCGCTGCGCGCTGCCTACAATTTTGTCGCCACAAACGATCACATCAAAACAATGTCGCCGGGCAAAGCAAAAGAACGGGCCTCGCGTCGGGGTGGAATCATCAGAGGTGCCGCAGGGGTTTGCTTCAATCCCCATCTCTCTAAAGCTGCGAATCACCGCTTCGTGCATGAGTTCGTAAAGTTTGTTCGCACTGCCATTCACCAATGGATCATTCACCGGCAATGCTAGCGAATAGGTCAACTCTTGATCGTGAAGAATCGCGCCGCCACCGGTAAGACGCCGCACAGCCGGCAACGCGCCAAGTCGCGCGGGCAGGGCCTCATACTCTGCAAATGGTTGAAAATAACCTAGCGAAATCGTTGGTTGATCCCATTGATAAAGCCGCAATGTTGCCTGGGACATTCCTTCGCCCACCAGCGTCATCAGCGCCTCGTCGCGGGCCATATTGCTAGGCCCGTCAAGCGGCGGGTCGTGAATGATGCGTATTATGTTGCCAGGCTGCACCAAGGGAATCCATTAAGACTCTGCTTGCCAGCGAACATTTAAGTTTCGATTAGCCGCCACTTCGTCGAGACGTTTTACCGGCATGCTATGAGGCGCGGTCTTGACGATACTCGGATCATTTTCAATCTCGTCCGCAATATCTAGCATGGCCTCTACAAAATGGTCTAACGTGGCCAGCGACTCCGTCTCCGTCGGTTCGACCATCAGACAATGATGGATAGGCCAACTCATCGTCGGCGGATGAATGCCGTAGTCGATTAAGCGCTTAGCGATATCATGTTGCGTAACCCCGGCTGACTCAAACTCTGGCACCATGATGAACTCATGTGCAAAAGGTGGTGGAAAAGGAATCTTATATCGATGCTTGAGCCTAGCTGCCAAGTAGTTGGCATTTAACACAGCCTTCTCAGCGACATCGCGCAGACCATCTCGGCCTAAACTGCGTATATATGTATACGCCCGCACCAGCACGCCGATTTGCCCATAAAATGAGCGTACCAGGCCAATGCTGTCGTGTCGATGATAATCCCACCCAAAGGTGCCATCCTCATGTTTGACGACCTGAGGCTTGGGCAAAAACTTTACCAGATGCTCAGCCACTGCCACGGGACCCGCGCCTGGACCACCACCACCATGCGGGGTGCTGAAGGTCTTGTGCGTGTTGTAGTGCATCACATCTACGCCAAAATCGCCCGGCTTAGTAATGCCGAGAATGGCGTTCATGTTCGCACCGTCGAGATATAGTAGCGCGCCTTTAGCGTGAACAATCTCCGCGATTTCTGCTATTTGATCGTCGAATACGCCAACCGTATTAGGATTCGTAATCATCATCGCAGCCGTATTCTCATCTACCTTACTACGAAGATCGCTTAGATCGACCCGGCCATCTGGCATGGAAGCTATGGATACCGTCGACTTACCGCAACAAGCGCACGACGCAGGATTCGTGCCATGAGCGCTATCTGGCGCCAGCACATTCGTCCGATTCTCGCCGCGACTGACATGATAGGCCTCTATAATCATCAGCCCCGTCATCTCACCATGCGCACCCGCCGCAGGTTGAAGTGTGACCTCAGTGAGGCCTGCTATTTCAGCTAAATCGCAGCGCAAACGATACAACAATTCGAGTATGCCCTGGACATCAGACTCAAATTGATAGGGATGAATGTGGGCAAAGCCAGGCATCGCAGCCACCCGCTCATTGATGCGCGGGTTATACTTCATGGTGCAACTACCCAGCGGGTAGAAATTTTCGTCCACGCTAAAACATCGGTGCGACAAGCGTTTATAGTGACGAACGACGTCCAACTCGCCAACTTCTGGCAGCGCGGTGGGTGTGCTTCTAATTGTCTCAATAGGTAAGGCCGCTTTTATATCTGTGGTGGGGACATCCAAGGTCGGCAGGCTAGTTGCACATAACCCCGGCGCACCATTTTCAAAGAGCAACGGATGATCCTTTTTTTGCAATTCAGGAATCATGCTTCCTCTACCTGTGGCTTCTTCAAGCTGCGCGTTTCGGACGCTGCTTGTTGCTGGTCTTTTAGCCGCGAATTCACTGCTGATCGCCATAACTTCTCCAACGTATACTGCTTGCCACATTCCGGACACCGACACACAGTCAAGCCGGAAAGGTTATAACCACATTGCGGGCAGATCGGAGGTTGATGCCGCGCCGCTTGCCATCCTCGTATAAATCCGTTTCGCCAAAGCAACCACGTGGCCAAGATCGCCACGATAGTCGTCAAGACAACCAACAAGCCAACGCCTAGGCTGACAAGGTCATGGGGCACACTACACCGCCCCCAAAGCGTCAACGAGTAAATCAATCTCTTGTTTCGTCCGCTTCTCCGTGACCGCGACGAGAAAACAATCCGACCAGTCCTCATCAAAACGCGACAAAGCCACGCCCGCAAGAACCCCGCGCTCACGACAAGACGCCATCACCTTCGCCACATCCCGCGTCGTTTGAATAACAAACTCTTTGAAATACGATTTTCCATATCGCAACGAATAGCCATCGAGCGCCGCAATTTTTTCCGCCGCATAATGAGCCTTGTGAAAACACCGCGAAGCTACATCCTCAAGCCCCAGCTTGCCCATGGTAGCCATATAAATAGAAGCACGAATAGCTAGTAGTCCTTGGTTCGTGCAAATATTGCTCGTCGCCCGCTCACGTTTAATGTGCTGTTCGCGCGTTTGCAACGTCAAACAAAAACCACGGCGGCCATCTTCGTCGTGCGTCATACCAACCACGCGCCCAGGCATTTTACGCAAATATTCTTTTCGACAGGCCATCAACCCCAGGTACGGACCGCCATACTGCAGCGGAATTCCCAGCGACTGACCTTCACCCACCACAATGTCAGCATCAAAATCACCCGGAGATTTCAATAGCCCGCATGAAATCGGATCAACCGACACAATCGCCAACGCGCCATGCTCATGTATCCGAGGAATGATGCGGTCTAGTCGTTCCACACATCCAAAAAAGTTAGGAGATTGTACGACCACACCAGCCGTCTCATCATCCATCATGGCAGCTAGCTTGGAAGCGCTGACTGTACCGTTAGGCGTCGGCAACACGACCACGTCTAGGTCGCGTTCATGTGCATAACTCTTGAGCACAGCCATAGTATCAGGATGAACGGATGCCGCCACGATGATACGATTGCGTTTTTTGATGTTAGCCGCCATCGTCATCGCTTCTGCCGCCGCTGTGGCACCTTCATAAAGAGAGGCATTAGCCACGTCCATGCCGGTGATCTGGCAGATCATCGTTTGAAATTCATAAAAAAGTTGTAAAATGCCCTGCGAGGCTTCTGCTTGGTAAGGCGTATAAGCCGTGAGCAGTTCGGATTGACCAGCCATCGCGTCCACAACCGTCGGAATGAAATGGTCATACGCACCGCCGCCTAGAAAGCTAACCAATTCTTCGCAGTGCTTATTTTTTCCCGCGAGCGCGTTGAGGTCTTTGAGCAGTTCTAATTCACTCACCCCAGCCGGCACATTCAAGTTGCCGTTACATCGAATCGCCTCCGGCACGGAAGCAAACAGCGACTCCACCGACGAAGCGCCGATCGTCGCTAGCATATCCTTAACTTGAGGCTCAGTAAGTTGCGTATATCTCATGGTCTACTTCTCTGTGGTCGCGTCCGCTATCGCTCTTCGCCTGGGCCGCAAATGTTTGGTTTATAAACTTTAGTTTCCAGCGCTCTATTATAATTGGTCCATTGACTCTGCGTATCTCGATCGTTTTCAATCTCAGCCAGAAACATCGTGACCTTCGCATCCAGGTTATCCAGGTAATGAATCGCGACCGCCTCCGGGATAGCCGGCAACTTCGGGCTACCAAACTCATACCTACCGTGATGGCTCAGCACAATATGCTGCAGCGCCCAGCGGATTCTATCCGAAATCGGCGTTTCTCGCTTCTCGTTTAGCTGCGAAACTTTCTGATCGATCCAACCCACCGCCAACGTAATGTGCCCCAGCAACTGTCCCTCGTCAGAATAACCGATACTGGTCTCAAAATTCAATTCCGACGCTTTCCCGATGTCGTGCAAAAATAATCCCGCCAACACCAAATCAAGGCTGAGCTTTGGATATTGCGGTATCACTTTCAGCGCTAATTCTAACAGGCTAACCGTATGCTCCAGCAGCCCACCAATATACGCATGGTGCATCACCGCCGCCGCCGGGGCCTTGCGAAACTTGGCCATCAAAGCCTCATCTTCAAGAAAAGCCTGCATAATCGCTCCCAGCTCAGGCTGTTTGACCGTGGCGAGAATCTCATTAAGCCGCGCCCAAAGCTTGTCTATATCCTTCTGGGTAGTGGGTAGAAAATCCGCAATCTCAAAGCTGCCAGCCTCCGCGGGCCTCATGGCGTCGATGATGAATTGCGAGTTTCCCTTATAATTTTCAACCCTCCCTTTGAAGCGAAGAAATCCTCCCTCGGGCATTTTTTTGTAGCCATCTTCCGATGCCTGCCATTGTCGTGCGAGCAACTGCCCAGACCGATCCACCAAAACAGCGTGAATGTATAGCCCACCTTGGGTTGTCGTGCGCAGGTCTTTGGATCGGATCAGGAAAACCTCATCCTCGACCCGGTCCCCGGCCTGTAAATCTGATATATAACGGCGGGCCATCGATCACTCCCATACAAAACGGTCATCAAAAGATCGCAGCAGGTAAGCCGCGACCGACTCTACAGACAGGTAGATTAGGGCCCAATCGCACCCCAAGCAACCCGCAGCATAATCGCCCTGATCTTGTCTACGAATGGCATGAACGATGACGTATGTGAATTCAAATCCCTCGTCATTCCCGCTTAGGCAGGAATCCCGCGACTATGGGCGCGGCATGAGTATGTACGGCCATTCCTCGTCATTCCCGCGTAGGCGGGAATCCAGGCATGCCGTGATGCGATAAGAGCGACCACCAATCGGTAACGAAGAACTGGATACCCGCCTGCGCGGGTATGACAGACGGGCCGTGTGCCCCATTCTTTGCCTACTGGCAAAGGGTGGGGGAAGGACGCGTATCCAATGGGGTAGCAACGACCAAAACCAAGTGACTCCGACCAACGATAGACGAGTCCTGTGCATGTTCCCGCCGTAGCCGGTATGATAAAGCTTCGATTCTCGATGAAACGGTCGGCGCACATGGGCGAAAAAATCACAAGAAAGCGCCAAGAAACCCGGCTCGCCCCAGAGCCGTTAACCACCTGCCCGCAGTGTACCTACGCGCTCACCGGATTGCCGAGCGCCCACCGCTGCCCGGAGTGCGGGTTTGAGTATGACGAGTATTCATGGGAATGGCTGAAGCCTGCCAAGAAAATACGTCGAACAAGAATGTGGACGGCTTTGTGGCTAATAGTTCAAATCCGTCTAGCCTTTTTGCTTCTTTCATTTACAACATTCTCCAAGGGATGGATAGTCAACGGTAGTTTATCTGGAGTTATCAATATTTTTATAGCTATCATGGTTCTTATCAATTCAATTGTGACGATTAGAAAGCTAATCATCTACGATCCACAATCTCTCATCGCAGTCTGTAGGAAAGGAATTGTTATTTACGGATCATTCGACGCTTTTCATGTTGGTATGGGCGAGATGAAATTTCAAGATAACTGTCGGATCATATCTTGGACTGAATATCAAGACATCATTGTCGTTGGGACAATGAACGTTGAATATAGATTGATGTGCGTAAACGAGGCGTGGTACAATACGCGTCAATTCGTTCTAGACAAAGCAGAGTTAGAAATACTGCGTCGCGCCCTTCTTGACGCCAAAGCTCATTACCTAAACCTCGAGCAAGCAAAAGACATATGAGTAGCTCAGCCGCAGATCCATCCAAACAATCCCGACTCGCCCCCGAGCCATTGACTAATTGTCCGAAGTGTAACTATGCGCTGGCAGGTCTACCGAGCGCCCACCGATGTCCAGAGTGCGGCTTTGAATATGATGCGTATTCTTGGGCCTGGCCTATACCTGAATCAAAATGGAGGAATACCCGTCTGTTGCAGGGAAGTGCAACGATCATGGGTCTGCTAAGCATCATTTTGATTAGCACTCAATACAAATATTTTGTTGCAACGGGAATACTGAGCATATTACTGTCCATCGCACATTCGATTAACGTGGTTATGTGCATTGGGCTGATTCGTCATGTAATCCAACTTCGTTACCGGCCTTTTGTCGCCGCAACACCCAAGGGCGTGACAGTTCGAGGGGTTACGAAGTGGAAGCAGCACAGAACGATTCCCTGGAACAACATCATCGACGTAAAAGTAGGAGTTGGCATAAGAAAATGGTCCTACAGAATTTTGGTGGCGAAGGGTTATAACGCTCATTTGCAGCCTTTTTTTCGCAATCCAGAAGAATGGGAAGTACTTAAGAATTCCATTCTCGAAGCCAAAGCCCATTACCTCAAAGAATCCAATCCCGACGAAAAATCTACGTGAGGGAACATGCGTAGGCAATTCTATCTCAGCTTTTGACGAGAAGCACACCCGCACTACAATCCCTAGCTGGGCGAGAAATTTTCTGAACAAGGCGATATTATGAACAGCTTAGACCGTAACACTGGCATACATGCCAGGCAGAAACTTCACACACAAACGAGCCGCGGGGGGGAGGCCGCCCGCGGGGACGCGCGGGGGGGAAAAAAAAAACAAAAAAAAAAACAAAAA
>JAJDDW010000097.1 GCA_029260115.1 Phycisphaerae bacterium
ATAGGTTGCCCACCAAATGGAAAATCGGTCGATGGTGCTCTGGAGTTTATCGCGCATTTCAGGGATGCTGTTGATGCGGTCTAATGGCATCCGGCCTAGGACGGCTTTTATGTCCAGGGTTTGGGTCCCGCGAAGTACCTGTAGCGTGACCTCAGCGCCAGGGCCTTTGCTTTTGATTTTCTGTGCGAAGTGGGTGAAAAGCAGCCCCAAGTTGTTACCCATGGGCTCGTTATCAAGTGACAAAATTATGTCACCTGTTATCATGCCAGCCCGTTGGGCACCGCCGTCTTGAACAATCGCTCTGATTCTAATGCCCGCTTGGCCTTCGGGAATATGTGGCACTTCTCTGTGCGTAGGGAATCGCGAATCTCTTTCAATGCCAAGGAAGCCATATTTATTTCTGAGGTGGGCGTTGATATAACTTTCGTAGATAATTCGCTCAATTTGTAAGCTCACCTCGAGTTCGTCTGCTTGATGATAGGCCGTGCGCAATTGCGGGAACGCGGGCGTGCCGATGCCGATCAAGTGGTAGGCGGCTTTCTCCCTTTCTTGGTAGGTGATAGCGGCTAACTGTTTGATTAGCTTGGTGACTAGCTGTTTAGTCTCTGCGTCAATGGGGACATGGAATTCCGCGTCAGTAATGGGATCTGGTTTGTTGGGTTCTACGACTGGCGGCTGCGCTTGTTCTGGTAGCGTTTGTTTCGGGGTCGCTTGGGCGATTAGAAAAGGTGACGTAATCGTCAGTGCCAAAATGGCAATGATCCACGCTGCGGGTTGTGATGTTTTTTGTGTCACGGTTATGGCGTTTCTTATCATAGTGCCAGCAATTTATCGCTTCGAAGTATATACTTGCTCGTGCGTCCGCGCGGGCTCCCGATGGATCGGGTTTTATCTCGCCCGCGGCTCGGTTAATATGCTTATTATAGCAGTTTCTGTAGTGATTCGCATATACGATTTACGTCGTTTTCTGTCAGTTCGTGGTGGAAAGGCAAGGCAATGGTCCTGGCTGCAAGGTTTTCGCAGACGGGGAAATCGCCCGTTTTGAAGCCAAACTCCGAAACATAGAATGGCTGAAGGTGGATGGGTGCGAAATAGTTGCTGCACCCGATGCCGCTTTCTGTTAATTCCATGAGCATGCGGTCGCGGTCCTGTTGGTCGTATTTGTCGTCTAGGCGAACGACGAACACGAACCAGCTCATGTCCATGCCAGTATTTACTCTTTGCATGCGTATACGTGGCTCGTCGATGAGGCGTTTCCGATAGAGGCGTTCGACCTGGGAGCGGGCTGAAATGATGTCAGCCATGCGCTCTAGTTGGGCGATGCCTAAGGCGCAGTTGATGTCACTTAGTCGATAGTTAAATCCTAATCGAGGGTGAGCCAGCCAACCTCCTTGCACGTCGCGTCCCTGGTTGCGAAGCGATCGGCAATGGTCGGCTATGGCTTGGTCGTCGGTGACGATCATGCCACCTTCGCCGGTGGTGAGTTGTTTGTTGGGATAAAAGCCAAACACGCCCGCGTCTCCGAAAGCGCCGGCTAAGGTGTTGTTGAATTTAGAGCCTAGCGCTTCGCAGGAGTCTTCAACGACGAATAATCCATGTTGCTTAGCCAATGGCATGATAGCGTCGAAGTCGGCGATTTGACCAAAGACGTCTACGGGGATGATGGCTTTAGTGTTGGCGGTGATGGCTGACTCGATGTTGGCGGCGTCGATGTTCCAAGTGTCAGGGTCCACGTCTACGAACACTGGTTTGCCCCCGGCTTGGAGTATGCAGTTGGCCGAGGCGATGAAGGAGAATGGGGTGGTGATGACTTCACGTTGGTCGTCCACGCCAGCGGCGATCATGAGCATGTGCAGGGCTGCGGTTCCGCTGGAGCAGGCGACCGCGTGTTTGGTGTTGCAGTATGTGGCGAAGGCCTGTTCGAATTCTGTCAATTTTGGGCCTAGGCTCAGATTCGGGCTTTTCAGTACTGCGGTGACTGCGTTTACCTCAAGATCGGTGATGTTGGGTCTAGCTAAGGGGATGAAAGCGTCTTTCACGATATATGATCTCTACGAAAAAAGTTATGGTTGGCCCAGGTCCGCCTGAGGCATTATAGTGCAACTGGCTGTGGGCCGATATTCGATTGACCAGAGGCACGGTCCTACTGGTCGCTAGTTAGTGTTATCGGGCCAATGCCCGTCAGAGTAAAGAAGACCCTACGAAGCTTCTGCTGGGAATGAAATTTGTTGACTACATCTAATAAAAATAACAAGAAATCGCGTGCCAATAATTCTGATCGTCCGTTGTTGTTGTCGCATCCGCAATGGCAAAATGCGCTGGACAAGCGGACGGCGCGGGTGGCCATTATGGGTATGGGGTATGTTGGCCTACCGTTGATGCGGACGTTTTGCTCGGCAGGGTTTAATTGCCTTGGCTTTGATGTGGATACGGAAAAGGTCAAAAAGCTTAATGATGGCAAAAGCTATATCAAGCATATTCCCAGTTCGTTGATTAGCCAGGTGGTTGCTGATGGTAAATTCAAAGCGACGGACGACCCGGCTGAGCTTTATTCGTGCGATGCGATTCTGATTTGCGTGCCTACGCCGCTGACCAAGACCCGCGACCCAGATATGAGCTATGTGGAGGGTACGGCCCATCTCATTGCAGACAATCTGCGGCGTGGACAACTGATTGTGCTTGAGAGTACGACCTATCCGGGGACGACGCGGGAGTTGGTTAAGCCGATTTTGGAGGCTGGCGGGCTTAAAGCGGAAAAGGATTTTTTCCTCGCGTATTCGCCGGAGAGAGAAGATCCGGGCAGAGTGGACCATAGCACCGAAACGATTCCAAAAGTTGTTGGTGGCATTGGTCCTAAGAGCGGGAAGATTGGGGCGGCGCTGTATCGGGCAGCCGTGACGAATGTTGTCCCAGTGAAATCTTGCGAAGTGGCTGAGGCTGCGAAGATTCTTGAAAATGTTTACCGTAGTGTCAATATCGCGTTGGTTAATGAGATGAAGATGCTCATGGACCGTATGGATATCGATGTGTGGGATGTGATCCAGGCTGCGGCGACTAAGCCGTTTGGTTTTCAGGCGTTTTATCCAGGTCCGGGGTTGGGTGGCCATTGTATTCCGATCGATCCGTTTTATCTTACATGGCGAGCGCGGCAGTACGATATGAGTACGCGGTTTATTGAGTTAGCCGGTGAGATCAACACGGCTATGCCTGAATATGTGATCGCGAAAGTAGCTGATGCGCTCAACTTGAAAAAGAAGGCGATCAACGGCTCGAAAATTCTTATGCTGGGCTTGGCTTATAAAAAGGATGTGGATGACATACGCGAGTCACCGTCGATCGATCTGATCGAAAAGCTCAAGGAACGCGGGGCGAAGGTTGACTACAATGATCCGTTCGTACCCCGCACACCCAAACAGCGAGAGCATAATCTTAACATGCGCAGTAAAAAGCTAACCGCGGGCATGCTGGCTTCTTACGATTGCGTGTTAATCGCCACGAATCATAGCGAATATGATTACGACTGGATCACCAAACACGCCAAGCTTGTCGTCGATACCCGCAACGCCTGCGCTAAGGTTAAGGTTGGGAAGAAGAAGGTTGTGAAGGCATAATCTGGTAGGGCAGCGTCGTAGACCTGCCTGTACTATTTTGCCGCAGCTTTTCATGTATTGCGGCGATTGGCATATCGGTTGAACAGTATGACTTGTTCGTTCACGGGGTGGTATGCTCGCCAATAGTTTAGGCAGGTCAACCTTCCACCAGTAGGCGGAAGAACGACCGTGCCCTTCTATGAAAGCCCTTTGCAAGTCAAGTGCATTTTTTGCTCTTTCCGGGTGGCCGTTGCAATCCCAATCTTCTATCCGAGCGTCACCAACGATGCGGCTGATTCACAGCCTAACTATGGCTAGCC
>JAJDDW010000098.1 GCA_029260115.1 Phycisphaerae bacterium
TCAGGTCGCTTACTCGTCGTTGGCAGTTTAGTGGCCAATAAGGGGATATGGTGATTATATTCGTCGATAAACGGTCTACTGAGTATAACGCTTAGGGAGGTGAGGTGCACACGTCACCGCAAATTTCAGGTGCAAACGCCGTGGGAAGCACCGTAGCCCGTCTTATGAATGAGTAGGCAGGAATCAAGCACTAAGCCAATTGTGTTGTTTTTTCGCTTTACGGACTACGCGGGCGCTGGAATTCTGCTTTGGGGCAATGACGATCTGTAACAATTTCGATATGAAATGCGTGTAAGCCCTGCTACGAGGTAGTCTATAATCGCAGGGTGGATTTATCTTCCAGGTAGTGTGTTATGGTTTCTGAAAGTGTATCGCATGCTCATCAACAACGCGGCACTGGCCCAAGGCTCGTTACGTGAGCACTTACTAATCACGCACTCGCCTCAGCCCTGTTGCGACGAAATAGCCAAACTACGCAGGCTCTTGAATCTGTTCCTGAACGGACTTAGCTATGAGCGAATACACCGTACTTGGAATGACATCAATGCGCAATACATCAGCTAGCTCTTCGAGGTCTTGTTCAATCGTAGGCAATAAATCAACCAGCACGCTCAGATCAACGCCGACGAATAATGTCGCTTCAGTGCAAATAACGTTGATTTCCTCTTCGTTGGGAACTTCGCATAGCAATTTAGCGATACGATCTGCCCCGTGAATAATACGGGCCATCTTTCCTGAATCGCTAGGTCCGGGATTGGCTGATTGGTGAAGGTTGACCGCGACAGCTACTTCATCTGGTAACGTCCAATACTTAAGAATCATAGCTGAAACCTGGGCATGGGTAGCTTCAATAGCTTCGATCTCTTCCTCCGCGGATACATTACGTCCGCGTGGGGCGTATTCGTCGGCGATCAATCCATATTGTTCAGAGACCGCATCAGCGAGAATGGGGATACCAATATCCGCGAGCAGTGCACCAATGAATATTTCATCCCTGAGCTTAGGATAAAGCTTGTCGGCAAAACGCGAGGCTACCACTGAACAAGCGAGGGATCGCCGCCAGAAATAGCTCATATCTAGACCCTTCGCAGATGTTTTGGACATCGTATCAACGAGATAGCGGCCTAAAAGTAGCGATCTCGTGCGTTTAGGGCCAAGCAGGGTCAAGGCTTGTTGAAGCGAGACAATCTTCTGTCTCACGCCAAATAACGCCGAGTTGACCAAGCGAAGAATCTCGCTGACCGTACCCGCATCACTGGACAGCACTTTGACCAAGTCTTCGTACTTGTAGTTGGAGTCCTGCATGATCTCTAGGAAACGTGTAACTACTGTCGGTACAGAAGGAACAGCCGCTGACTTTTTAATGGCTTCAAGCACGCGAGAATTCATGGTTTTCTACGCCTCCAAACAACAAATGTATTATGCAAAAATCGTTTGCGCAGGCATCATGCACGTAACAGACACCCACCCCGCCGACATCGCACCCGCGGCGCGATATTGGCATTCGCGGGTTCATCGACGTAATTCGTTGTTGGTTTTAGGATTATCGGGAGAAAATCTGCGAAATTTGCGCCTCATCCAATATCAACGACCTATCGGAGTTGACGATATCGGACCCGCGCACTACATACATACTACAGTCGCTGGGTGTGCCCCGATGTGTACGGGGCTGAGAGCAGAACCTTGGAACCTGATCAGGATCGGCGAGAATATCGCCCCTAACAATCCTGCGTAGGAAAGCGACGTTCGAGCATAAACTCGCCCGTCATTCCAAATATGCACCGACCTAGACCCGTAATCGAAAGCGTAGAACCTCAAAGGTTCTCATGGAGATCAGTAAGATGACTACTGCGAACACCGCATCGGATAGCCTAGCCCTGAATATTCCTCTGGATATCCAAACAGACTCAACCGAGCAAGAACCAATTGACAACGCATCACAACCAAACGCGTACCCCGCCTCGCAAAAAATCTATATCTCCGGCACGCACCATCAAGACATTCGTGTCCCCATGCGCGAAATTTCATTAACATCAACGACAATACATACTGACGCCGCCGCCCAAGAAATACCCAATGCACCAATCTGCGTTTACGATACCTCCGGGCCATATACTGATCCTGATGTTGTCATCGATCTCAAAAAAGGCTTGCCGCCCCTTCGCTTGGACTGGATTAACAAGCGCGGCGACGTGGAAGCCTATCCCGGACGAACGACCAAACCGCAAGACAATGGCTATGCCACTAACGACCGACTCGGTGCCGTCGAACGATTCCCGCAGGATGCCCGCCGGTCGACACTGCGCGCCAAGTGCAACGGTAACGTCTCTCAAATGCACTACGCCCGCAAAGGGATCATCACTCCGGAGATGGAATTCGTAGCTATCCGCGAAAATCAGCGCCGCGCCCAAGAAGATAAGCAATTACCGCAGCACCCAGGCCAGTCGTTTGGGGCTTCTATTCCCGCGGTCATCACCGCAGAATTCGTGCGTGATGAAATTGCCCGGGGGCGAGCGATTATCCCAGCTAACATCAACCACCCGGAAATCGAGCCGATGATTATAGGTCGAAATTTCCTGGTCAAAATCAACGCCAACATCGGAAATTCCGCCGTCGCATCTTCGGTTCAAGAAGAAGTAGACAAGATGACTTGGGCCACCTATTGGGGCACGGACACTGTCATGGACTTGTCAACTGGCAAAGACATTCACGACACCCGTGAGTGGATTATCCGCAACTCAGCCGTCCCCATCGGCACTGTCCCCATCTATCAAGCACTCGAAAAAGTCGATGGCAAAGCCGAAGATTTAAGCTGGGAAATATTTAAAGATACGCTCATCGAGCAGGCCGAGCAGGGCGTAGATTATTTCACCATTCACGCCGGTGTACTCCTACGATATGTACCGCTGACCGCTAAGCGCGTAACCGGAATCGTATCTCGTGGCGGGTCCATCCTGGCTAAGTGGTGTCTCGCGCATCACCAAGAAAATTTCCTTTACACTCATTTCGAAGACATCTGCGAGATTATGAAAACCTACGACGTCTCCTTCTCACTGGGCGACGGGCTTAGGCCTGGCTGTTTGGCGGATGCCAACGATGCGGCACAGTTTTCGGAACTGGAAACACTAGGCGAGTTAACCAAAATCGCTTGGCAGCACGATGTACAAGTCATGATCGAAGGGCCGGGCCATGTGCCGATGCAGATGATTAAAGAAAACATGGACAAACAGCTAGTTGCCTGCGAGGAAGCGCCTTTTTACACGCTAGGTCCACTCACCACCGACATCGCGCCGGGGTACGACCATATCACCAGCGCCATTGGTGCGGCGATGATTGGATGGTTTGGCACCGCAATGCTTTGTTATGTAACGCCAAAGGAACATCTGGGTTTGCCCAATCGTGAAGATGTTCGCGAAGGCGTAATCACCTACAAAATCGCTGCCCACGCGGCCGACCTTGCCAAGGGGCATCCCGGCGTGCAGCATCGTGACGACGCTTTATCCAAAGCCCGATTTGAATTTCGCTGGCAGGACCAGTTCAACCTATCGCTCGATCCGCACAAAGCCCAGGCGTTTCACGATGAGACACTGCCCCAAGACGGCGCAAAGACCGCGCACTTTTGCTCAATGTGCGGACCAAATTTCTGCTCGATGAAAATTACCCAGGAAGTGCGAGACTTCGCCGCGAAGGAGGGGCTAGACGACGCCGACGCCATCCAGGTAGGCCTCGCCGAAAAAGCCAAGGAATTTCAATCCACCGGCGGGCAGTTATACTCGTAGAGGATATACGCATCGCGGGCTTATCGCGCGTAATGTAATAGAAACGTTAACGAAGGAAATTCATCAATGCCGCAATCGCCACAGTCACAATGGATCGATGACCCGGAAGAGTATCGGCAAAAGCTGTTCGGCCTGCTGGGGGATCGACATCCACTTGACGTAGCCGCGATGACTGCGGACACCTTGACTGAAATCGCCAAGGCTCATACGCCAGAGCAAATGCGTCATCGGCCTTTTGAGGGAAAGTGGACGCCGAACGAAATTCTAGGGCATGTGGAGCAGACCGAGTGGGTCTTCGGCTTTCGTATGAGACGTATGCTCTGCGAAGATCAGCCCAGGCTGCTGGAATTGGACCAAGACCTATGGGTCCAGAAGCTAAATCCCAACGACAAAGAGCCGGGCGAGTTGATCGAAAGCTTCCGTGCCCTGCGAAACATCAACTTAGCCGTTTGGAAGCAGATGACACCAAGCGACCTAGAACGAACCGGGCAGCACGACGCGCGAGGCCCGGAATCACTCGACACCCTCATGCGCATGATGGCCGGGCATGATCTGTCTCACATTGGCCAGATCAAGCGATATCTGTATCACGCGCCATCCAATTAACATACTTAACCTATCAACTTTTTTATCAAAATACTTCGCCCACAACACCTTACGGAATAGAACGTGCAGCAATTTTCGCCTATATGGCTGGCTAGCTGTGTGCGCATCGGGTATCGGTGCGCGAATACGACACAAGCTTCACCAATATGGGTCGAATAGGCGAACTAGGTGCAATGCTGGCTAGTGGATTAGTTAATTGTGCAATCCCGGGCGAAGCTGTACGCAGTAGCTGTGCCCATCCCATAGACCTGTACGAGTCACACGGCCCGCAGCGATGCGTGTTCGTTTGCTGTTACATGGAGGTACAAACTAAATGAGTTCGATCACTCTTCCTATCTCAACCACTAAAACTACGCACCCTACTCACCCCAAGGGTAACAAAGCCCGTGTGCTGTTGAGCAGCGTCTTTGGGCCATATGCCCAGGATGACGAATATGGCAGCCGGGCGATTAACCCCATGGAACTCTATCACAACCAGGTGACGCGCGTGCAAGAAGCGTTTTCGCTCCGTATGTTTCACCGATCGTGGGGTATCATGCTTATCCAGCACAACATTTCCGCGCCCTGCACCCTGCTTGACTTCCCCACCCGCGATCGGTTTATCGAGGAAATCACCAACAATCATTATGACGTTGTTGGGATCACATCGATTATTCCGAACATTCTCAAAGTCCAAAACATGTGCGCACTAATTCGCCAGCATCTGCCCGAAGCGACTATCGTCATCGGCGGGCATGTCGGAAACGTGCCCGACCTTCAGCAGCGCATCGATGCCGACCACATCGTTAAGGGCGAAGGGGTTCGTTGGATGCGCCGTTTCCTCGGCGATGACGAGAGCGCGCCGATTAACCATCCCGACATTGTCTCTGGTATCGGTGCCCGTGCCTTGGGCGTGCCCGCTCGCGACAAACCCGGAGACGTCGCTGCTACCCTAATCCCCTCCGTCGGCTGTCCGATGGGATGTAACTTCTGCTCAACCTCTGCAATGTTCGGTGGTAAGGGGCATTTCGTTCATTTCTACGACACTGGCGATGAGCTATTCGACGTGATGTGCCAGCTAGAAAAAAATCTGAATGTCCAATCGTTTTTTGTTATGGACGAAAACTTTCTCATCTATCGCAAGCGCGCACTGCGACTATTGGAACTCATGGAACAACACAACAAGCCCTGGGCGATGTACGTCTTTAGCTCGGCCAACGTCCTGCAGGCATATACCATCGAACAACTTGTAGGCCTAGGCATCTCGTGGGTTTGGATGGGCATGGAAGGTAAAGGCTCGCAATACGCCAAGCTCAACGGGGCGGATACCCACGAGCTGGTCCGCACGCTTCAGTCCCACGGCATCCGCGTATTGGGTTCGACCATCATCGGTCTAGAAGAACACACCCCCGAAAACATAGACGAAGC
>JAJDDW010000099.1 GCA_029260115.1 Phycisphaerae bacterium
TATCTACCACCACCACACGAAACACGTATCTTCCCGGCGTAGTTAACACGCCAGTCTGCAGCGTATCCGTTGTGGAAGTAACCAATTCGACATTGTCCGGCGCGGCGTTCACATCCCACACAAAAGTATAGGGAGGCGAACCACCCGTCGCGGTCGCCATAGCCAAGATCGCGCTACCTGGTAGGACATTGGCGGAGCCCGTGCGGGCCCTGACGCTGAGATCACCTGTGCCCATAGGTCCGCTCGTGCTATTTCCGAAGGGCTGGCATGCGGGCAATAAACAAATCACAGGCAGCAGAAAAAATCGCTGCAAGCTGGCTAAGAAACAAGTAGCTGTCGTCGCAATTTTTGATTTCTTCATATTCATCATAAAATCCATATCGGATCAATCTATGATTAGCCGGTAGTCGTGTCGCGCCGAATCCGTACAATAGCCATCGACATCAACAGGGCAACAGGCCGGCCCGAATTCGGCCTACTTACATTCTACCGGACATCTTATGTCAACGCATGATATCTACCAGTCGCCGCTCGTCGAGCGCTATGCCTCAAGGCGCATGTGCGAACTTTTTGGCGCTACCCACCGCATCCGCACATGGCGCGAACTTTGGCTCGCCTTGGCTAAGGCGCAGCGACGATGCGGGCTACAGATTTCAGCCAAGCAGATTCGTCAGCTTGAACAAACGATCGACAAGATCGATTTCAAACGGGCCGCGAAACACGAAAAACGACTCCGCCACGACGTCATGGCCCACCTGCACACTTGGGGAGACATCGCCCCTGACGCAAAAGGCATCTTGCATCTCGGAGCGACTAGTGCGTATATCGTCGATAACGCCGACCTCGTTATCATGCGCGACGCCCTACGACACATCGCCGATTGGTTAGCCAACGCCATTGACCGACTCGCGACTTTCGCCAAATCCTACCGCGATTTACCTACCCTAGGCTACACTCATTTTCAGCCAGCCCAAGTAACCACTGTCGGCAAACGGGCGGCTCTGTGGTGTTACGATTTCGTTCGAGATTTAGGCGAGGTCGAACATAGCCTGAACACACTTAGATTTCGTGGTGTGAAAGGAACCACTGGCACACAGGCAAGTTTCTTAGCCTTGCTGGACAACGACCACCAAGCCGTGGGCAAACTCGAAAGCGATGTTGCTAAGCAGTTCGATTTCCAACAAGTTGAGCCTATCACTGGCCAAACCTATTCCCGCAAAGTTGATGCCCAAGTCGTTAACGTATTGACCAATATCGCCGTCAGTGTTCATAAGTTTTCTAACGACATGAGACTCCTTGCGAATATGAAAGAAATCGAGGAGCCGTTCGAGAAATCGCAAATAGGCTCTAGCGCCATGGCCTATAAACGAAACCCTATGAGATGCGAACGGGCCACTGCCTTGGCACGATTTGTTATTGCTTTAGGGCAATCCACCTTGCAAACTGCGGCTGAGCAATGGTTCGAAAGAACGCTCGACGACTCAGCCAATAAGCGGCTCACTGTTCCGGAAGCTTTTCTCGCGACGGACGCCACACTCCGCATCGTTTGCAATGTAGCGGATGGTATGGTTGTATATCCAAAAGTTATCGAGCGTCGCCTTCAATCGGAATTACCGTTCATGGCCACCGAAAACATCATGATGGCTGCGGCAGCTAAAGGTGGTGACCGCCAGGATTTACATGAACGAATTCGAAAACACTCTCACGCCGCAGCCGCCTGCGTGAAAATGGAAGGCAAAGACAACGACCTTTTGGACCGACTTCGTGGGGACAGCGCTTTCGACGCCGTGGACATTAACAAAGTCGTCAACCCCAAGGCGTTCATCGGAAGAGCGCCTCAGCAGGTAGTCGAGTTTATCAAAGAACATGTAGCGCCTATCCGACGTCGCTACAAAAAAGTATTAGGAAAAACAAACGCATTATCCGTATAATACGAACGAGCCGCGGGCTTCAGCCCGCGCGGATATGAAACGCAGTTTGCGATAAAAAGACTATAAAAATTATCAATCTTTGCATAAAAAGGAACCTAACCCGTGGAACGATCTGAACTAGCTAAAAGAATTCGCGAAGCCGCTTACCTAGAAGGCGACTTTACCCTGCGCTCAGGCCGAAAAAGTAAATACTATCTCGACAAATATCTCTTCGAAACGCAGCCCGACATTCTTAAAGCGTTAGGGGGAATGTTCGCCAGCTTCTCCAAAAGCACCACGACCCTCATCGCCGGCGCAGAATTGGGTGGCGTCTCATTGGCTGCGGCCACGTCCATGGCTGCTAACAAACCCTTCGTGATAATCCGCAATAATAAAAAAGACTATGGCACGCAAAAACCATTTGAAGGAAAACTCGTCGACGGCGACAGCGTCGTTCTAGTAGAAGACATAGCCACGACCGGCGGGCAGGTTCTAGAAGCGGCTAAGCTCATCTGCGAACTCGGCGCTAGAGTAGAGTGCATCGTCGCGGTTATCGACCGACAAGAAGGCGCGAGAGAAAACATCGAAGGTGCAGGCTTTGCTTTCGAATCATTGTTCACGAAAGCTGATCTAGGTATTACCAGTTAAGCAGCGAACATGTGTTGCCAAGTGATACTTTATCACGAGTCCACTGGATATCTCCAGCTAGTGACCGTACTTTACCGCAATTGACGTAGTTAGGAGCCGAACACAACTCATTTATGGAGAGCCTGTCATGTTTACGAAAATCGCTAAAACTTGTTTGTTTTGCCTCGTCATCATATCTGGCGGGCTGGGATGCACTGCTAAAAATGTCGATCTATCCACTATGCAACGTCCAGCCCGAGCGCCAGCATTAGACGCCTTCGATGTTTTCGTAGGTGATTGGACGTGGGAAGCTGAGATGGTCAACGCGGCTAGCGACGACAAATCCTGGACAGGCACGTCCTCTTGGTCATGGACCTTGGACAAACGATGCCTGTTGGGAAAAATGTCCGCGAAATGCAAATCCGCAAGCTTTTCATCCGAAGGCATTTGGAGCTGGCATCCCAAGAAACATCAGTATATCTGGTGGATGTTTAACGACTGGGGCTATCCGCAACAAGGCCGAGCTAAGTTTAATGAAGCTTGCAACTGTTGGTGCATGGACTACGAAAGCGTTGGCCTGGACGGCACGAACAGTTTCGGTAGGTACATCGTCACCATCAAAGACAACGACACCCTAGACTGGAACATGACCGAGTGGGCCGACCCGTTTCATACCGTTACGAAAATGGAGCTAAAGGGTACGTATAAACGGCGGAAATAACTAAGCTTGAATATGGCGCAGGTCAGACTATTACCTGGCCTGCGCCTGCCGGACGGCCTATGTCCTTCTTATTGGACATGGGGGAGTCGATGGTACGCACCTTGATTAGGGAGCGCTCACTTCGTAAGTGATTGAAGAGGCCGCTTCCTCACGGGCGCAGTTCCGTTTCAGACAGATTACGATTCAGACCGCGAGCGAAGCAGCGACGTACTCTAGTTGATAGGAGTGACCAATGAAAAATTACTCTCAAATTTCCCCAATCATCCTGCTTCTTATTTTGGTCAACTGCTTCTGCACAACTCCTGTTACTGCGGGCGAGCCGGTGATTACCATTCATCCGGAAAAACCAACCTGGGGGCAACTTCTTCAAGTAACCTATAACACAGCCGCAGATGGCGCGATGTTTCAATCGGACAATGAGTTGCGCATGACCGTCTGGACGATTTACGCGGATGGTTGGCATCAATTTGAAGCCTACTCGATGCGTCGTGTGGGTAGCACATTCGTTGGCGCTATCCCTCTAAAGGAACCACTCTGCCAGATTCGTGTTCACTTCTTCAATCAGTTCGATGTCTTTGATTTAGAAAACAATATCCCTCACCAACTCATCTATAGACCTGACGGCCAACCCGTGCGACACGCCGATGCTAGTCTCATAGATGATGCCGAACCGGCGGCAGCACGTAAACAATTCGACAAGGAGATAGCACTCTATCCAGACAATTACTACGCCTACTACGAATGGTGGGGATATGTCAAGCAACACAATCGGGCCCAATATGAGCGTGTTTTGGTGGACGACCTAAAGCGTATTGAACAGACGCTAGTAGGCAAACCATTAGATTATCAGTTCATTCGGGTATCTGCCTACCTTGAGCTGCATAAGGAAGCGAAAGCTCGAGAAATCCTTCTTTCCATGCTCCAAAAAGCGCCAGAGGCACGGTTCACTTGGTTTGCATCGCGGCTATACCGCTACAAAACGTATGCCCAAAATATTACAGGTGCCGGACCTACGGCAGTAAATGACGCCATTGTTGCAGCCGTACGCAAACATCCAACCTCACCCTTGGCAAGAATTGGACTTGCTGATTACCTGTTCCATGAGAATTTTCCTTCGGACGTACTTCGTCTGATCGCTAATGCATGGCTTCCCGATAACCCATTTCATTCATTGCCGCACTATGCCCTCGCTATTGCGGCCAAACGTGATGGGCAGATGCAAAAATCGTATAACGCAGTCAGGCAAGCCATCGACTTGACGCTAACAGCTAGTCAGAATTTCCCTCAAAGTTTTAGGGCATCTCAGCAGAGTCATCGCTTGTCCGGTATGTATCATTTGTGGGCTGAAACGGCACTCTCGATGAACAAATATGCAGAAGCCCTAGCCGCAGCGAAAACTTCCGCCAGCCTTTCTAAGAACGAAAGCCAGGGGGGGGCGGAAGAACTGGAAGGAAAAGCATGGTCCGCGCTAAACGACACGTATGACGCAGAGCGGGCCTTTGTCGCGGCAAATCTTCGACATATTGATCGTGGACTGGAAGATCTTCGGCAGCTATATATTCGATCGCATGGTTCCGAAAAGGGTTTCGATACTCACATAGGGGAGCTGTTAACTGAGGCTCTAAAGGGAAAGCTATTCCCGGCACCAGATTTCAGCATGACGACTATGAATGGAGATTCATACACGACTAAGCAATTACGCGGGAAGGTTGTGGTACTGAATTTCTGGTACATTGGCTGTGGTCCATGTAAGGCCGAGCTTCCCGACCTCAACCGCGTGGTGGAGGCGTACCAGAAAAACAAGGATGTGCTATTTTTTGCAGTCGCGACGAATTCACAAGACGATCTAACAATATTCCTGAAAGAGCATAAATTTTCCTATCGCGTGGTGCCTGACGCCAAGGGGCTTCACGATCTCTTTGACGCGTACTCTCATCCCACCCATGTAATCATAGACCGCCAAGGCCGAGTACTCTGGCGTACAAGCGGGAGTATTACTTTCGATGAACTCAATCCAATGATCGAACGAGCTTTGACGCTCGTAGTTGAACATAGTCAACCATAAACTCATGGCATAGCCGGGCAGTCTTCACGCAACTTTTGGACAAGATGGACTCGATGGTGCTCATCAAGAGGAGGAAACGGTAGCTTTAACATAAGATTGAGGAGGCCGCTTCCTCACAGTCGCGGTTCTGATCGGGGGAGGATGATTCATGAGTTCGCAAGCGGCCCGGAATCTGTCGGAAAATGTCTGAACTTGCTTAATAGAGACACAGCTTTAGCCTGAATGACAGGTGTTTTCTGGTCCGAGATTGGTCGGTTCGATCGATTCAATAACGGCAAGCAACTGGCGAGGTTCTGTGGCCTGACGCCGC
>JAJDDW010000100.1 GCA_029260115.1 Phycisphaerae bacterium
CACGACTACTCAGGGTGTCTGGCTTCAAGCAATTGATCCGCTTACGTAGTGCGCTGCAAACGAAGTTGAAAGGCTGCCTGGAACAGGTGGCATAAACCAATGGAGCCGTTCGCAATTTCAACTAAGAATGGTATTGACCCCAGCGGAAAACAAAGCACCGACCAAGCTGTAAGCGATGCCTTCACGAGAACGTCTCTTTCTTGCCTTTTTGTGCGATATCGCACTCAACTGGCGATCAGTTTCCTTGAAGGCAGATAACCGAATACGACTGCCATGAGTGGTCCGCATCCTAAGATGAAGTAAAGGGGTTCTAAAGTATCTGGCATGCTGTAGCCGAAACTCTTACGCTGCCGTTCTACGACCTCGACCCAAGAGGCTGGCTTCTTAAAAAATGATCCATTGCGAAAAAAATGAAGATTGGAAGCAAACACGCGATTGGTTTCGTGTGTGGTGAAATTTCGGAGCGGTGTCCGCATAGCGTCAGTCCGGTCGTAGTGCCAAACCTTAACGTCGTATTCGACCGTTAGAAAACAGCCTACAACTACGGTAACGACCGTAAGGAAGACTGGCAGCCATAACCAATAGGCTACACGGCGGCGCGCTAACTTGATCGACGCTTCGTCAGATAGTGCATACCAAAAACTTGATGGCATCGTCCGCGGTCGAACCAGCCACTGCAGCCAATCACCGCGACGTGCAAACCATGCCCGGGCTTCGGCCATTTGGGCCGGTAGGTCCGCGCATATCCCGCACTCTGGACAAGGCCGAGGAAGCTCCAGCCCGTTCAGGTCGTATCCGCAGTCAAAACAAAATGGATCGCCTAACAATTCTACTTTCACTGCCATACCTTAGTAATGTCTAAGTAGCGGACCGTTACATAGCCCAGCTTTACCGAAGGAGCCTCGTTGGATACTCTGCTAATTGAAGGCTAGTGTCCCATGTGGTATTGAGACTTGGAAATCGATGTTTCGTATGTAGGCGAGTGTCATACTGACGACTCGAATAATGCTAGATAGTCACCCATCAACCCTTCGCCTCCTCGAAGCGCTTGAGTGTTTTCTTGAGATCGGCCCGTATTCCTCCGGAAGCTTTTTCTATCGCTTGCTTCTGGATACGAATCGCATCGTCCACCTTACCATTCTCAAACATAGCCAAGGCATACGTGTTGAGTATCGTCCATGAATCACCGTCGGGCGTTTTTATCATTTGCTCAGCCGCAGCGAGCGCAAGCTCATTAAACTGCCCTTTTGTGGTCTCTTTGTTCATCAGCTCCCAGGAAAAGTCGTTAAGCGTATGCGCATCGTCAGCCGCGAGCTGAATGGCGTATTGACCCGCGTCGATAGCACCCGCTTGATCTTGCTTACATTCATGCAACCAATTGGGAGGAGAACCAAAAAAGTAGTGTTGAAGCTATAAAGCGTTTCATAGTCTGATTCTCCGAAATGGCCAAAGGCCGAATGAGTGAACCCGAACATCTAACGCGCGAACTGCAAACATATCGAAACATAACAATCATGTACCCCGCCGATCTGTGACAGCTACCATACCTAAATCCATGAATGGGGGCAATGATAAAGTGGATGTTGCGCTATCGTCTCCAATTTCACCCTCATAATGTACCCTGCAAGCACTGTCTGTCTGTATGCTTGAGAGTAACGAGGGGTTCGCTTACTATATTTTTGTATTGAAGGTGCCCCACACATCATGGCACTGCACCTACTAGAACCGGGATAAGCCGGACGAAAGGTCAACTTGTGAAGTGTCCGCGTTGTAATGAAATGGTGGTCGGCGTGCCAGAGTCCTGCCTCAAGTGCGGCTTCGATCTATCCCTGCTACGATCTTTACAAGAATTGAAATACACTTTGCGGCGCACGCAAAATGAATCTGAAATTGTTACCAGCCGGCTGCACGAGCTTGAGCGACAAGTCACGTCGCTCGAACCAAGAATACTCCCACAGCAAATGCCGACTGCAGTAGTAGCCACGCCCGATCCGCCAACAGTAGTACAAGAAGCTATAAGTGCTTCAGCCCCCGACGTGCAGGCCGCGAGCACGCATACTGTCAGTGCAGATCGGGCACAATCGTTGAAACAGGCGTGGGCTCGGCTCTCTACAGCATCCGCAGCGTCGCGATCGTCTACTATGAGCGGCCTGGCCGAGGCACGTCTTGGAGAGAAGTGGTTGTTGATCGCGGGCTTGGTTCTTACCATCCTAGCCGTTGGCTACTTTCTGAAATACTCGTTTGACCGTAATTGGGTTGGGCCAGCAGGGCGCGTATCGCTAGCCTACCTCGCGGGCATTGGCATGCTAAGCTGCGGAGAATTTTGTCGCCGCAAGAAGACTGAACTTTTCGGCCTGTACCTGCTCGGCGGCGGAATCGCCGTGCTCTACTTCGCGAGCTACGCGGCGTTTCATATATACCACCTTATAGATCAGTCAACGGCATTCGGGCTCATGGCACTAGTGACAGCCTTTGCCGGGCTGCTTGCAATCTTCTACGACGTGAAGTGGCTGGCTGTTCTTGGCATCATTGGTGGTTTTCTAACGCCGATAGTCCTTAGAACCGGTACCAACAACCAAGTCGTCCTTATGACATACATGGCTATTCTAAACGCCGGTATACTTTTTATTGCTGTTTTTAAGCAGTGGAATTTGCTGAACAACCTTGGCATGACGTTCACCTGGCTACTATTTTCAGCGTGGTTTGTTAATAGTTACGCGGGATCGAAATTTTGGACGACTACGATTTTTTTGAATCTCTTTTTCTTGACATACGCCATCGCACCGTTCGCATACTATTTGGTTAGGAATAGCCAGCAGAAAATGGTCAGCTTCAGCCTCACCATTCCTAATGCATTTATTGCATTCGGCTACGCCTACGTAACGATTCGGGACCACTACTCGCTGCAATGGGTGAGTGTCGTGACTGTCGCATACTCCGCCATTTTCCTAAGCATGGCCACTTTTCTAAACCGTCGGCACAAAGAAAACAAAGAAGCGTTCGTGCTACTCCTAGCCAAAGGCTTACTGTTTCTCATAATCACTGTTCCGATCATATTCTCCGAGCATTGGACCACGGTTTTTTGGGGCATTCAAGCTATCGTCCTACTGTGGGCCGCGCTTAAGCTTGGCGATATTCGGCTCCGCTGGGGCGCGATCGTGCTACTGCTCATCGCCGTTTCAAAGCTATTTTTCTACGACTATACGACAGTCTTCGATCTTCGGGTTGACGGCCTTTATTACCCAGCCGGATTTACTATCGCGATACTAGAACGATGGTTAACAATCTTACTGACACTAGGCGTCATCTTTCGCGCTGCGCAGATGTTCAAATCGCACGGATTCGATAAAGGAGAATTGCAGGAAAATCATACGGCTATTTTCCTCACCTTGTTCGGCGTGTTGCTGTTTATCGTGATGAACATAGAAGTCGCCGCATGCTTCCATGATTACATTCCACGAGCACGCTTCGCGTCTATCTCGGTGTTATGGGCCTTGTTCGCCACCGCACTGATGATTCTTGGCTTCGCAAAAAACAAGACGGATCTTCGCCGGTGTTCCATTGGCTTGTTCGGCGTGACGATCATCAAGGTTTTCGTTCGAGACATATCCAGCGTTGATACCCCCTATCGAATCCTATCTTTTCTCGTGCTTGGACTCATGCTTGTAGGGGCATCCTACCTGTACCACCGCTTCAAAGACCGCATACTCCCGCCAGATGAGGAGGCGCAGTCATGAGATGTTTTTCGTGCGTCATGTTCGCCGTCTGCCTATTCAACGCATCTACGGCGAACGCAGGACCATCACCATCTGATTTCCGTTTTATCGCAACGGTTGATGGAAAGTCTTCACCGAACGAGCCAATAAGCATACCGCTATCGCGAGAGATAATTTTAGAGGCTAAGCACAACTTTGTTGATGTGCGCGTGTTTGACGATACGGGCCTGGAAACTCCTTACGTCATTTACAAGCAGACCCAAGCCCATGAAACGCCCAAGTCATATGTGTTTGAAATCGTGTCTTACGATAACATCGAAGGATCAGACGAATTCTTGTTAAAGCGGCCACCTGGCGCGCCTTCAATTCGTGAGATCGAATTACAGATTGCGGGCAAGGATTTCAAGAAGCGTATACAGGTTGAGGCCGGGCTTTCACCTCAAGCCATGAAAGAGATTGCTGCCAATACCATATTCGATTTCTCATCGCGATTAACACTTAGGAAAACAACAGTCCATATACCAGAGACCAATGCAGACTTCTTACGCCTTCGGCTCACAGATGAATCCCCGCCACCAGCGGAAAGTCCCGAAATGCGCTTACGGTACGAGGGGCTGGAGTTCTGGACCGATGGCCATATAACGGGCCCGTTTCACGTCAATCGCATCCTCGGCTGGTCAGGTCAGCGTAAGCCTTCAGAAATCTACTTAGACTACATCACAATCGAAAATCCAGTCGTGAGCATAGACGCCCATGGCAACAGCCTCATCGATCTTGGCTGCAAATTGCCGTTGGCTCAAATCACATTTGATATTGAGAATCCGTACTATTACCGCCGCGTTCAATTATTAACCGCCATCGAAAACGTAGACGAGCAATTTCGGGTCGTCGCTGGCGGCGTGATTTATAAGATTCCCGGCATCGAAGAGTCAGAGAATACGATTCATTTCGACCAACCCACCCGATACCTGCGACTCCATGTGCCCAACGATGACAACCCTCCGTTGCGCGTGCGCAGCATAACTATCGCGTGGGTACGGCGTAACCTCTACTTCGTTCCTGAGCCAGGGCGGAGTTACACGCTACACGTCGGCAGCGAGGTCGTATCATCGCCGCGATACGAATTGAGTCATCTTATTCCCTCAGATTTTGCCAAGCTCAAGCACTACGCTTCAATGTCGGTACAAACGCTTAGGCCAAACGCCAGCTACGCGCCGCGCGCGATACCGGTCACAAACGATGACGTAGAGAAAAAATTATTCACTGGATTGGTCA
Source organism: Phycisphaerae bacterium (assembly GCA_029260115.1). Taxonomy (GTDB): domain Bacteria; phylum Planctomycetota; class Phycisphaerae; order UBA1845; family UBA1845; genus JAJRPG01. Next base: position 4,992 of record JAJDDW010000100.1, read on the forward strand.
TTATCCTCGTTTGCGCCCTCTCGATCTGGGCTTTCCGCCTACTGAAGAAGATGCCATACGAGGCGGGTGAATAATTCGTGGACCATTAATTGGCTAGTACGCACCGCCCGTTAGCCTTATCGCGCAATGCGTTCACCCGCTCAGCTATGGTTCCAAAAATGAGTGTCGGGGGGAAACTAATCTCAAGCTGTGGGAAATAATGATACGTCATGAATAGCGGTTCTCGCCCGATTTGCCATCCAATCACCCCTCTCTGTACAGTCTTCGCGTGGGACATTACAATTCACACCGCTCGGAAATAGGGGAAAGTGGCCACCAGAGGCCCAAAATCATGGGATAGATTTGCCACTGCGTGTGTAAGACGCAGCTGGCGGGTGCGATGCTCGATGGGGATATGGCTGATCCAACAAGCTTAGCCAAGCGGAGGTTCATAGCGAAGTGTCTAATAAAACTACACCTGCTGTCGTAGCCATCTTGGCTTGTATTATCTGTATCATCGGATGGGTATCCTTACCCAGCCTGCAAAGCGCCCAACGGCGCGTTGACTCTCAGGCCGCCGAACACCTCGAACGTGCCCGACGCATACTCCACCAATATAGCTTCGGCCTATCACACAAAGCTGCGCTTCTTGAACAAGCCATCGACCTTGGTATGGACGCCGAAGAAGAAAACGGCGCATGGATCGCTGACGATGAGGCGGATAACTACCAAACAAGCCATGAAAGACTTTGGGAAGGATACAACCCAACCAATTGGCCTGAAGATGCAACGAGTCAACCCCGACTAGCTAAGGCTAGTTACGGCAATCTTTCCAGCCAAATTCGTGAAGGCTTAACAGGGCGGACAAAAATACTACGAGACAACGAACGACTTCTCACCGATGCCTTAAGCGAAATCGGCGAAGCCTTAGCTATCAGTGACGGATCAGCCGACTCTCGATCCTATGCCGAAGCCAATCGCCTCAAGGCGGTCATTCTATATCACCAGGGCTTAGCCCATTCGATCCGCGCCAAGCTAAAACGCAACGAAGCTCAGCCTCTGCGAGACCAGTTGGTCGATTTGCGATCTAAAGTCGTCATGCTCAAGGTTATCGAAGAGGACAATCGCATTGACCTCACCAACGATAAGATCGCCGAACTTCAAAGCAAAGCCGCCGAAGTCAAAACCGAGGCCGAGAAGGTCAATGCCCAACTAGCGGAGTTAGATGGCACGATCGCGGGCTTCAACCAACGTATTGACCAAGCCACGAAAACGCGCGATGCTCGCTTCGCCGAAACTCAAGCACTGCAAAGCACCGGCCTAGACTTCAATAACCCCGAAGGCTCCGAAGTTTTCGCTCAGCGTTACCACCAACTAGACAGCGAATATCGAGCGGCGGATCGTCTGGTCCAAACGCTAGTCGGCGGCGATATGCCCAATGCCCAAATCGACAGCAGTGCCGACTATATCCAGGGCCAATATCTCGAAAATGGAACGGATAGCCAGCTAACGGTCACTCTTGGCCTTAGTCACTATCAGCAGCAGCGGGAAGTGTTATCGCAACAAGCCGCCGCCTCCCAAGATGCGGTCAATGTTTTCGAGGAAGGCATCCAAACGCTGGAAGATATGTCAGCCATGTTTAGCAGCGAGCGCGATGAAGCACGACAGCAGCTACCCGCGCTAGCCAAGACTGCCAACGACCTATATGGCGACCTGTCCAGCCTAGACGATGAAGCTTTCGAGTTGGAAGGCGACGCCCTCGATTCCCTGCGAAAATCAGCCTCAGCTGCGAATCTTGCCGCGAACAATGCGCTAAGCTGGGTCACTGATGCCCGCACCCAAGCTCAATTATTAACTGGCGAGGCCAAGAGTCTCTCACCATTCGAAGCCCGCACCCAAGATGGATGGATGGCCGGGCACATCGCTGCCCAAGAGGCAGACGCCCTGCTCGAACAAGCCCGCATCCATCTACGTCGCTATCGCACCAAAAATCTAAACGCCGCTATTTTAGCTGACTTAGCCAAGCCCTTAAACCTACGCGAAGCCGACCCCATAGCTGAGTCAGATGCCGCATTAGAGGCCCAAAAAGCCGGTATCGAAGCCATCAAGGTGACCATGATGCGCCTGCAAAAGGCTCACAAAGAGGCCAATCGCCACTGGACTTTCGTCGCCCAACAAGCGGCGGCCAACGAACTCATCGCCCAGTTCGATCAGCCAGGCTACGACAATGAGGCCCTGGCCGCCTACCGAAACGCCATCAAAGGCCGCGAAACCGAATCGTTCGCTGGCCCGTTTCAAGCAAGAATTCATCAGTTAGAAACAAACTAACGTGATTTGATGAAATAGTCAGTAGTGCTTTATTTGGGCTTCTTTTCACAAGGTCACTGTTGACCTGACGCTTGTCGAGGGCGATAATCATATGGTGAGGTGAAGGATGGGGTGCGCCTTTACAAGCCAGACGGATCAGTTGGAATTATCAGAAAAGACCAATTTCCGATAGTTGTCAGCTGTATTCCTCGAACAAGAGGAAGTTATTGTCTGTACTATATGGTGTCGCTTTTACAATGGGTTTGGTTAAGGTGAGCCTTTCAGTCCCATAACGAGCGACTTGGATGAAGTGAAGGCCAATGCCAAAATTTCTCAATCGTGATATGTCCGAGTTAGCCCATCAGCTGACTATCTCCCCGCGCCGACTTCGTATCCAGCAACTTCGTGGGATCGAAACATTACTCAACATAGCCGAGTCCGACCGGGCCTATCCTTATGAGTTTGTTTGCTTTCACATTACAGGCTATCACAAACGCGGACCATCCACGAGCGATTTAGTTCCTGCTGCTGCACTGATTCCAGATTTGGTCAGCATGGCCGAGTCTATTTCTCGTAAGGCAAACCTCACCGTAGCTGAGCTTGGCGAAACCTATCTAACCCAGCAAGAGCTGGCTGAGCAGTTGGACGTCAGCACCAAGACACTGCGTCGCTGGCGTAGCCGAGGTCTAATGGGGGTGCGCGTCGTATTTGAAGATGGCGTCAACCGATTAGCTTTCCTCAATCGCACTGTCACCAGATTTGTGGAACAAAACAAGGCGCTCGTTGAAAAAGGCGCTTCCTTCAAACAACTAACCGACTCTGAGCGTGATAGCATCGTCGAATCTGCTCGCGCTATTTTGGTACGTCGTAAGATTAAGCTTCATGCCGCCGCGCGAATTGTCGCGGAGCAAACGGGCCGGGCTGTTGAAACCGTCCGTTACACCTTACGTCGATACGACGAAGCGAATCCAAAAACTTCGCTATTCGTCAACAACACCGACCAGCTATTTACCGATGAGCAAAGCGCTATTTGGCGCAGTTATCAAGCAGGCGAATCGGCCAAAACCCTGGCTCGGGTTTATGAAGTCAAAGTAAGCGACATTAAGCAGACCCTGCGCACCATGCAGCTATGCATGTGGCAACAGCTTCCGCCAGAGTGCATTTACAATGATTTGTTTGATGCCCCTCATGCGGATCAGCTATTTTTACATGCCAGTGAGCCTGTCAGTGAAGGTAAGTCTTCGCCACGCGTGCCTAAGGATTTGCCTTCCTATTTGCAATCGCTTTACCGCACCCCGCTATTAACGCCAGCGCAAGAACAGTATTTGTTCCGTCGATACAACTACGCCAAACACAAAGCAGCTACGCAGCTAAAAGCGCTAGCCTCTGACACGGTGACGGACGACCAGCTAAATAGCGTGCGCGATTTGCTCGCCGATGTCGACGCGACCAAACAACGCATCGTAAAAGCCAATCTTCGATTGGTTGTGAGCATCGCCAAGAAGCATGTTGGCCTATCCCGCGATCTTTTTGAAATTATCAGCGACGGCAATATTTCGCTAATGCGTGCGGTCGAAAAATTCGACGTTTCGCGGGGCAACAAATTTAGTACCTATGCCTCTTGGGCGATTATCAAGAATTTTGCCCGTTCGATTCCCGAAAGTTATTACCACGGTACGCGGTATGTCACAGGTCAGGACTTGGCCATTGAGACGGCTGCGGACCATCACGAATTACCAAACTCACCCAGCGATCATAGCCGGGTGCGCGATCTCATTGCTGCAGGCTTGAAGCAGCTTCCTCAGCGTGACCAAGAAATCATCGCCGGTCACTTTGGCCTAGCTGGGGTAGGCGGCTCACTCACACTTGAACAGCTTGGCAACCGCTTCGGCGTTACCAAAGAACGCATTCGCCAAATCGAGCAACGTGCATTAGGCCGATTGCGAGACGTACTTTCACCCTCGTTAGCTGACAATATTCCTTCCTAACGCATTTTGTCGCATCTTGAATGATTGATCGATCTCGCGACAAGGGTCGTGTTGTACTTCGAGAAATTTGATGTGGGGCAATCTCTTGTAAAGACACGGGTAAGCTGCTGCTTCTCCGTGCCATCCATCAGATAGTTTGAGGCTGGGCCGTAAACCTCAGGGGCTATTACGTTAGAAGGGTCAAGCCGTCGCTGCGCAGACGCCGATATCTTCGCTATAATGTATGTCCTCGGAATCATCTTAGCCCGCGCTGGCAGTAAAGGTTTGCCCGGCAAATGTGTGCGCCCATTGCTTGGCCGCCCGATGATTGCGTACACCTTCGATCATGCACGTGCCAGCCGGCGACTATCAGATATCGTCCTCTCAACCGACGCTGAGCCAGCGAAAGAATTAGCAAGGTTAGCCGGTATCGAAATCATCAACCGCCCTGCGGAATTAGCTGATGACGAGGCGACTGTCGATGCGGCTGCGCGCCATGCTGTCACGGCGTGGGAAGCTGCCCATCATCAGCGCGTTAACGCCGTTGCATTGCTATATGCCAACATCCCTTTGCGCAGTGATGACCTAATTGATAACGCGATTGAACGTCTTATCGAGACCGGCGCAGATTCCGTTCGTAGCGTCGTTAGTGTATCCAAGCAGCATCCCGATTGGTTGCACAAGCTAGACGGCGACCGTTTAACCCAATTTCGCAGTAACAGTATTTATCGCAGACAAGACCTTACGCCGCTTTACTATCACGATGGGGCAGCTGTCATCGTCACTCGGGAGTCTTTGTTCGCGGCGCTCGGCGACCCTACGAATCATCAAGCGTTTTGGGGCAGTGATCGACGGGCCATTATTCAGCATGCCCAGGACGCTGTTGATGTAGATGATCCTTCTGACCTAGCCCTAGCTGAGTCGCTACTTCAATCTCAACACGTAGACAGCACGCCAGTTAATGATGCCATTGTGATTGCCCATCGAACGATCAGCCCGCAAGAGAAAGCGTTTGTGATAGCCGAAGTTGGCGTCAATCATGATGGTCATCTTGGCAAAGCGATCATGCTCATTGATGAGGCGGCGCGCGCCGGTGCGGATGCGGTTAAGTTCCAAGTTTTTCGAGCGGCCACATTGGTGACATCCGATGCCCCAGCCGCCGACTACCAACGTGATCCGCAAGTTCAGCAATCTCAACAAGACCTGCTCACTCGACTGGAACTTCCACGAGAAGATTTCCGTCATCTGAAAGCCTATTGCGACAAGAAAAATATTATTTTCCTAGCTACGCCATTTTCCGAAAGCGATCTTGCTTTCCTGGCTGATTTGGGCGTGGGCGCTATTAAGCTCGCTTCGACAGATTTCACCAATCGTCCGCTACTCGACGCGGCTATCCTATCCAACATCCCCTTAATCTTATCCACCGGCGCTTGCACAGCAGAAGAAATCGACGCAACGCTTTATCATCTAAGTTCGCGCGACGCGCTAGCTCGATCAGTCATCATGCATTGCGTGAGTTGCTACCCCACGCCGCTACACGCTATTAATCTCCGTGCTATTTGCACGATGCAGCAGCGTTATCGTTGTCTGGTTGGTTTAAGCGATCACACGACGTCGTTAGATACCGGCGCATTAGCCAGGGCAGCCGGGGTGGTGGTCATCGAAAAACACATCACGTTCGACTGTGCCGCTGCAGGCCCGGACCACGCGACTTCGCTAAATCCAACTAACTTTCAGCAATACATCATCCGTCTGCGCGAAGCAGAGCTGGCTTTAGGTCATGGCCAACTTGGCATGAGTGAGTTAGAGACTGACGTGCGACTCGTAGCCAGAAAAAGCATCGTCGCCTCAAGAAACATTCCCGCAGGCCATGTACTCTCTCGTGCGGACCTGGTCATCAAAAGACCCGGCAGCGGCATCGCCCCGCAGTTTCTTGATAAGCTCCTCGGCTGTAAGGCACGCATCGACATCGCCCCCGACACATTATTAGCCGGGGAAATGTTCGAATGACAGCACGAAAAAAATCAACCCGCCCGCGCCGCATAGCCATCATCACGGGCACACGGGCAGAGTATGGCCTGCTTCGATCTACCATGGAAGCGATTGACCGGCGAAAGAGCACGCAGCTTCAACTCGTGGTCACTGGCATACACCTGCTAAAAAAATTTGGTCTTACGAACAAGGAAATTGTTCAGGATGGCTGGTCTATCGATGTTAAAGTGCCCATGCAACGAGGTGATGATTCGCTCGAGGATCAGGCGCTGGGACTATCGCGCGGTATCGCAGGCATGGCTAAGTTTTTCACGGCGTCCCAAAGCGATATTGTGTTGGTTTTAGGTGATCGCATCGAAGCGATGGCCGGTGCACTCGCAGCGGTGACGACTGGCCGAGCGCTTGCGCACATTCATGGCGGAGACGTCGCGCCTGGCGATTTTGACGATGCTATCCGCCACGCCATCACCAAGCTCGCACACATTCATTTCCCCGCGACTCGATCAGCAGCGAAGCGCATTATTAGCATGGGAGAAGACGCGACGCAGGTGCATTGTGTAGGAGCGCCTGGTCTGGACGACTTACGCTTGTTGAAAAAAAGAATTCGTAAACCCAGAGAAAAATCCAACCGAGCGCTCATCGTGCAACATCCTACAGGTCGTAGCGCACATCAAGAATTCCGCGTGATGCAGATGATCCTTAGTGCCGTGTCCGAAGCCGGATTGGATCGCACGATTATCATGCCCAATACGGATCGTGGACATTCCGGTATTCAGCGTGCGATACAGCGTCATATAAAATCAAGTCGAACAGGCCAGGTAATCGTTCACGCGTCACTGCCGCGAAACGAATTTTTACGCGCACTCATTCAAGCTGACATGCTGGTAGGAAATTCATCCTGCGGGATTATAGAAGCGCCGTTCGCGGGCACGCCTAGCATCAATGTCGGCGCTCGCCAACATGGGCGTGAAAGGGCGGGCAAGAGTGTGGTTGATAGTCGCGAGACCCATCGCGACATTATGGCGTCCATTCGTAGCGCTAAGGCCAAGAGACCTATAAACAAGGAGTCTACCCTATACGGCGTAGATCCTGTGGGTCCGAAAATCGCGGCTATTCTATCTCGCATTCCAATAAGCAACTAATCTCATCCAATAGTGCAGGGGTTTTACCCACGTCGCACTATGCAGGCAACCTAATCCATCGTAGTTAGCCAGTCGATAACCGATTGGTGGACTGGCATCGTTCGCCATAGACGCAGCGTCGATTGACGCAGTATGTTTTCATACAGGAATACGCGATGAGTGTACAAGCACCAGACAACGCTAAGATGATCGTGGACAAAGCGCTCGCTGCTATCGGAGACGTTGCGACGTTGCCGGAAGTTACGATCAAGATTATTAAGATCGTCGAAGACCCCAAGAGCACCGCCCGCGATCTTCACGACGTCATCAAGAACGACCCGGCCTTGTCTGTGAAAGTACTTAAAGTCGTTAACTCCGCCTTCTACGGACTGCCAGGCCAAGTGGCCAGTGTCGATCGCGCCATCATTTTGCTCGGTCTATCCGCTGTCAAAAACATAGCGATCGCCGCTTCGATCGCCAGATTGTTCAAGGGACGTAAGATTTCGGAACAGTTCAGCGCATCCGATCTATGGCGTCATAGCGTCGGCGTAGCCGTCATCGGCCACGACCTGGCCGTCGTCTCGCCGCATCCTGTTATGGCTGATGAAATATTCGTCGCTGGCATGATTCACGATATTGGCACCATGGTCGAGCGACAGGTTCACCCAGATCAATTTGCTGACGTAATCAATGAATGCCTGAACAATGGCACAGATTTCCTTGAATGTGAAAGACGGATCATCGGCGCTGACCACCAGATGTTCGGTGTTGCGCTAACGACGAAATGGAAATTCCCACGACACCTTCGTGCGGCCGTAGGTTTTCATCACAACCCGGAAGCCCTCAGTGAAGAAGTTAAAAACCTAGCTACCCTCATTCAGATTGCTGATATTCTATGTTGCCAGGAAAAAATCGGCTTCTACCTATCAGCCGATGGCAAGGAAATTACTCAGGCAATGCTCGACACCATCGCGGTCACGCCAGCCCAACTCGAAGAAATTCGAATCAATCTGCCGGATAAACTAGCCGAAGCTGAGGCGTCGTTAGCCTCGTAACGCCGCCCGCTTCATAAGCAATCACAACCGCATAAGCCCCTCCGTCTAGTTACAAGGCGGCGCACCAATCGTTGGGGCCAAGCGCCATTCAATGAACGTGTCTGCACCAGTCTGAAGATCAATCAACTCGATCAAATCCAACGAGCTATGCGAGCCTGACCGATCGATATCTGTTGATAGCGACGCCGCCCCGACACTGTCGAGGTTAATGACGTGCGTCGATAGATCCGCTTGATCTACAGTGCCATTGCTGTCCACATCGCCCGGGGCAACACCAAGACATACTTGGCTGCCGCTGTCGATATGCGTAATCGTGGACCATGTACTTATATCGAGATTGCGATTTAAGTTTAGCGCAACCACATTCGGGTCGCCACCAACGTTGACATTCACGCTTACAATGGTTGGTACGCTTACGTTAGCATCGCCACCTACTTCTACGATGTTGAAGCTCGACGGTATAAGAGACGTCGCGTCGGCGTTGAAGGTAATGATCACGCGATCGGTGCCAAAGGTGGCGCTTACATTATTACGTTCATGCGGAATGCGAGCATCAGATACGCCACTAGCCGGATCAGATGAGTCGATTTGCAAGCACACTGTTACGTTAGTGCAATCGCCGCCCAGCGTGAAAGTTCCATTCATCGCGTCACATAGACTTACCACGGTATCAGCCATGCAACTGCCGTCAGTCAGGCAGCATGAGCCAACATTGCAATCCACCGAGCCGTCACAAAGCAAGCTAGAGCCAGCATAAATGCCACCGCCATCTTCACAGGACTGTCTAGTCGATTGGGCGCAACTGCCGTCAAACATGCAGCACGCACCCACACTGCAAAGGTCAGCCGGGTCACATGTACTAGCGTCTCCTTCGTAGATTCCATTTAGGATCATAATGCAATCACTTGACGAAACTTCGTCGCAGCCGCCAGCGTGACAACAAGCGCCGCGAACTTCGCAAACACTGTCGCCACAGCTTTCGTTGATACGGAAATCACCAGGGTCATCACAGGCTGAGATCGGCACGCCATCAATACATACGCCGGCTAAGTTACAGCACGCGCCAACTACGCAATCGCCAATAGAACATGTCGTACCCGCGCCTTGTGGAAGACCATTCATAAGGCGACATGCGGCATTTGTTTCTGAACCGCAATGGTCAGGGCTGTAACAAATGCCGACATCAAGCAAGCAGTCGCTATCGCTAAAACATGGTTCGTTTGGATTCGCACCATTGCGGCATATACCAGGTTGTAGGCATATACTAACGGCAAAAGGACAATCGCTATCCGTGGTGCAATCTCCCCCTTTATTCGTGCCACCTAGACAAACGTCTTGTATTCCGCAAACACTTAAGTCGCAATCGTTGTTAGTCGTGCATAATTTCCTGTTTACGCTTCCCCTATCTTCGCAATATCTGGCATCAATACATAAATCGGGTGAGCAATCGTTATCAGTGGTGCAAGACATGCCTACGTTTGATCCAGCGTCGCATACTCTTTCCTCAATCTCGCAAGTACCAGCGTTATCATTGCAATCTGCATTGCCGTTATTGATGTCGCAGCTATTACCGTCATCCGGCCCGCCAACGCAGGCAGGTGTTGTACTACCATTGGAGCATACACCCAATTCAACGACGCAATCAGCCGTGGACGTGCATGGCTGAGCATCATTTACGCCACCAAGACAACTCCTTCTTGTTAAGCAATTACTTAGCGGGCATTCGTTGTCAATAGTGCAAGCAAGTCCTTGTCGTGGTCCGCCGTGGCATACGCCTGCGATGCTGCATATAGCTACAATATCATCACAATCATCGTTGCCATTAGCCAAGTCACAAGGCATGCCATCGTTCAATCCGCCTTCACATGTAGGCACTAAGCAACAGGCCCCTATTTCACAGGTATCCATTTGACATACACTACCATCGCCAGCATAACTATCAGACCCTGTACAATTAGCGCCATCAACGTCGTCCACACAGTTGCCAGTACCCATACAACAAGCCCCTCGCGGCTGACAATTAATTTGACTGCACAATTGGCCGGCGCTGTATCTGGAGAACGGAAGCAAATTGCAATCTGACTGCCGCACGCCGTCGTTGCACGTGCCATCCAATTCGCAGCACGCGCCCAATGTACACAAGCCCCCTTGCCCACTGGCTGGGCAGAGTGCTAATTCGCCTTGGAAAAAGCCGTTGGCTGCGATGCAGTCAGTCTCTAGCATCAACACGCAACTTTCATCGCCAAAACAACATGCCCCTTCTTGCGGGCAGTCGGCGCAGGTAGCGTCGAGCGTAAAGGTCGCTGTAGGTTTAAGTACTAGGTCGCATTCTAATGCTATAATACCATCAACGCAGTTGCCGGTAGTTTCACAGCAAGAGCCGAACGCACATAGTCGCGTGTGACAATCATTATCAACGGCGCACGATGAGCCATCATTATCGCCGCCGACGCAAACGTTTGCCGCGCATTGCCCACTATCATCGGGACATATGGTATCGTCGCCGTGATAGATACCGCCATTGCTAGCGCAGCCGAGTTCGGTCAGGTCTGCGCAACTGGCGTCAGGTAAACAGCATGCCCCCGTCGAACAAAAGGCATCCACGTTGCACACCAACAGGTCGCCTAAATATGAGCCGGAAATTTGATCACATACGAATTGATTCACGTTAGAGCAAACACCTGTCTGGGAGCAGCAAGCGCCGGTAGGGCAAATCGCATCCGCGCCGCATACTGTATCGTCACCTTTATAATCGCCTGCAATAGCCATGCATTCTGCATCACTAAGTGTTAGGCAAGTCGCGGTTTCTGTGCAGCATCCACCCGTACCCGGACAGACCGCATTGGCACAATCGGGGTCAGCGTTGAATAATCCACCGAACAACGCGCATTCCGCTGAGGTTACTAATTCGCTACAGGAATGATTAGGCCGGCAACAGGAACCCAATACCGAACAGGTAGTTGGCGTACAAACCGACCCATCAGCCAAATAACGACCGTCCGCGGCGTTACAATCTAACTCAGTTGTCACCGAACACGTGCCATCGTTAAGGCAGCAGCTGCCACGCAGCGCTGAACAGGAAGCTGCGGAACAAGTTGTGCCCATGCCTCCTGGCGATGCCCCTCGAAGGATGCAGGCGTTCGCAGAGATGTCTTCGCAATGACCATCACCAAAGCAGCATTCTTCAGTATCGCACGTTACGGCGTCGCATGACATGCCGACGCAAGTGCTGATAGCGTCAGGACATCCGGCGTCATTCAGGCAGGCGAACGTATCGTTAGAGCCGCCCATGCATGTGCCAACACACTGGCCGCTTGGGTTACCAGCAAGACAGTCGAGATTGCTATTGCAGCTTAAACCATCTCTGGTGCCGCCAATACACAATTTCATCCCGCAGGTTCCAACATCATCCGTGCATTCACTATCTAGCTCGCAAGAAAGCCCATCGTCCATACCGCCCACGCACGTCGCATTAAACACGCCCAACATCGATGATGATGCACACGTCGTTACGGTTGCGTTCACACACGTGCCATCGGGAAGGCAGCATGCGCCAAGATTAGTTAAGTTGGAACAACTCGTACCGCCACACGTTGAGCTATCACCGCCATAGGCCGTATCGATACCGTCGGCATCTACGCAGTCAGCCCGCGTGTCTAAGTTGCTGCATGAATTGAGTACACCACCTGTACCAAAACAGCACGCACCGCCACATTCCAATGCAGGATCAAGATTGTTGCATACAGTGCTATTGCCTCGATACACGCCATTAAAGCCAGCACAAGCGCCAGGCGATAATGTTCGACATCCCGTACTCGGTGTGCAGCATGCACCCAGACATGGGGATGGCACTAACGGCGATCCGTCACCGTGGTATACGCCCTTTTTTCCATCTGGCTTAGTTGGATCAATGGGAAGTATGCATTCGCTCTCACACAATTTCACCGTCGTCACGCCATTGCCAACCGCATTTGGTACGCAGCAAGCACCCGACACAATGGGGCATAGTCCAGCCGCACAAGTTACCGTCGACCCTTGCCAGTCTCCCAGTTCAGCTTCGCATCGTTCACGAACGTAGTCATCTGCACACACGGCATCTGTTCCACCGCCATCATCACAGCGCAAGCAACACGAACCAATCTGACATCGGCCAGGCTCGCAAACCGTGTTTTGTCCCTGAAAAAAGCTGCCCGCCGCCGTACAATCACTTTCTAACACTACCTCACAGCCATTTGGCCGAGCAGCGTCACAGCACGCGCCAGGCTTAGGATCTAGACAAAGTTCCATAGAATAAGCGGAGCTATTGAAAGGCACATTCAAGAAGAAAGGATTATCTATTAGTGGAAGATTTTGAGGAGTAAGCTTACCCACGGAACCTAAAATTGCGCCGTCTGGAACCAACGCATTGCCAGGAAAATCTTGCGGGTAGCGGTTGGTAATAGGCGTATCGCGGAAGTATCTGATTACTGTCGCATCCCATGTGATGCCAATTGCATATTTGAACCCTGCATTGAGAACAATTCCGCTACCACCCGCTATGGGTAGTTGACCGCTAGAATACAGCTTACCTGTGGAGTCTGCTTCTGGCCCTGTCCCCGTCAAAGTAATAGGCGGATTCTGTACGAACACCGGCGTATAGGTATTGCTACTAAGTGGCGCTTGGTGAATAGAAAAAGACGCCTGCGCACCCAAAGGCTGACCAGGCGTACCAAAATCCAATTCGATAAATATTTCATTCAACGTGGTCGTATCATCAACGCGAAACACGTTACCAATGTAGGGATTAGGATTAAAGTTAAAACTTTGCCCCACCCCGCCAGTGGGAGAGCACGTGTCGTTCTGACCAGCTAACTGCACAAACAAGTCGCCGTCTGTGTACATTGTCTTTATCAACACCGACCCAGCTTCTGGATCGGGTCCGTTAGTGATTACCTGCTGACCGAACATCGTTGACGAGGTTGTTGTCCATGTCACGATCGCCAATAATGTGAAAATCTTTCGCTGCGTCCGCATACCACCGGCTCCAATAGAATCTAGTTGACTTACAGAAAGTTGGGCATCTGGGCGGTTTGGTCGACGACGACTTTCCGCTCAAGTACAAATTAGGTGACTGCCCCCCTCAGAAGTATCCTGCGTATTGTATCCCCAAAGGCACTGTTTTACCAACATTACCTGACTTTAATCACACCCCAATTACGGGACTTCGCTACCGATAACCACGATCTTGGCCACTTCGCTAGTGCCAAAGTCCGATACACATCAAAACGCTCTATTCTGATGTGTATCGCACATGGCCAATAAGCGCTCAGAGAGAGGTGTTTTTTGACATTTCGGTGGTCTAAAGCCTTTGCCTACAAACAGCGTTTGCCCTAGCCGAAATGGCAACTGTCCCATGTCTCTCTCCCCACAATTCCGCCCCGCCGACTCAATCGCCGCGCGTGTCGTGATATTTACCGATCACCCGCGGTCCTATCGTGCGAACAGGCTCGTTCAGAAGGCTCGGCAGACGATCCACCGTTTCCTGGAACCGTAGCGCCCGCGAGTCAATATCTCGCACCCGCATATCCTCTATAACGCCCGGATTCGGATCAGTAATCGTGCGATCTTTTTCCCCGCGTAGTGTACCGTATACAGTGAATACGTGAGGCCGAACGGTGAGCCAATCACCCAAAGACGCCAGGACCGCGATGGAGTCTACATAGCTACGAACATCCACCTGATTATTAAACACACCCGAGTCTGTGCGATATTCTGGCGCAGCGCCGAGATGGCGCACATTAGCCAACTCGCCTATGGTCATAAACCCCGTACCGCGACGCATGGCCGGGGCTGTATCACTCCACCCGCGACTTACCGAAATACCAGGCGCCGCGTAATCATCGGTGGAGTTCGGCGCCATGCCCAGTTCGCGAAGCTCTCGATAAGCCACGATCGACTTCGCCAATACATCGCCAATAGGATTAGGGAGCAAAGGGTCGGAGCCAACCAAATTTAAGGTAGTCTCAAACCTGTCGTCGAACGGCGGAGGCATCTTGATCTTAGATATTAGCGGCAACCCTTCGAGGACTTTCCAAGGCGCGGTATTCAAATCAATTTGCCCATGAACCCGCAGACCACCCATATCAACTTTGGGGGCGGCGTCTTCATCAATAACTAAACTACCACTACTCGTGTCGAGTGGCCCTTTACTATCCAAAGGTATAGCCGTGAAAAAATCGAAGACAAACTGGCCCCAGGGCAAATGCATGGCACCGCCCGCCTGCCCAGCCGTACCTTGAATACCTGCGGGTGGAATTCCAGTGCCACTGGTGTCCATCTTCGTATAGTCCCAATTGGGATTAATATGGTGCGCATGATAGCCGTTGGCATCAGCCATGGTCTCATCATAAATCGGCATACGGCCATTGTCGGTCGGTGTGCTGCCACCAATGTCGAGTTCAGCCGGGTTATTATTGAGTTCTTCCGTGAATGCTTTAGTCGTCGAGTTCGCATGACGCATAAGCATTAACATCATACCCGTCGTTGGAAACGCTGTTGACAGCGTGTTATCAGGCATGTCTGGAAAGATAAGCTCGACAGGCGCACCTTCGGGTTGGCCAAAATTAGGACTACCGAGCGTCACATTGGTTGTAGATGATAAGCTGAATGATTCCAAAGGTACGGGAGCATACCAACTATTAATTGCATTAACACTAGCTACCCGCTGTAGTGACAGCAGTCCGGCATCCAGTTTTCCAACGTCACCGCCGGTTAAAAAACTATCGACCTTAACATCCACAACAGCCCCAGACAAACTGCCTGTCGGGCGTACGAGCACAATCGAGTCACCTTCCTCGAATAAGAACGTGCTTGAAGTACCAAAATCAGTCGAAGTGCCTACACCCGTTGGTTTGAATCCACTGTGAAAAGCTTTGAATGTCTGTGGCGGCAATTGCTCGCCAGCAGGGAAGCTAATTGTGGTACCTGCTACATTTAACGTGAAATCATCTAGCATAAGAAGTTTGTTAAATGGATTGAATAATTCAATGCCAAAAAAGGAATTGCCTCCGGAGACTACTTCATTTGCACTGAGTTTTCCATCATTGTCGCCATCATCTTGACCATCCGCATCAGCAACAACTTCTGTAATAAACGGCTGAGCCTCTAGACCAAACACTACTCCTCCGGCCGGTAAAGCAAACCCAAAATTGGGATCGTCGGGATCAGCGACGCGAATCGCAACTTCCGTCGGCAAGTCATCCGTATCCGAAAAATCAATCATATTCGCCGTAAGCGAAGCGGCTGTGAGAGATATAGCTCCGTAGTTAGGCTTCCAGATAGTATTTTTTTCCATAGGGTTTGCAGCGTCGGCTGACTCATATATCCCCCATGCGCTACCGCGAGCATCGAGCAATAGCAGCGTAAACGCATCCTGAATAAGCAGCGTGCGATCGTCGAACGAAATGTCACCTTTAGCCATGGCTTGATCCAACCAAGCTAAGCTAAGTTTAATCCTGCCCTTTCGCGGATCGAGCGTGCAATTGGGGGTAACGCCGCTAATGCAGTCAGTGGTAGCCGTTATCTCGGTAGTGTCGCCAAACGGATAGGCCAGCAAAGGGAAGCGCGTGACCGCGTCATTCGGATGTTGTTGAATAAGCCGATCGATTAAGTCCTTCTTCGCATTAGCCGGGCCCACTATCGCCGGGCGGCGCAGTAGATCGCTATGGCTAATCGTAGTGACAAGATGGCGTCGGTCATAATCATCCTTTGATGGATCAGGATCAGCCCCGTCGGCGTTCATTCTCAGCCACCATAACGGCTGACTAGGGTCAGGCCCTTGTTCTTGAGGCCCAAAAGGCCAGTAGCGATGATCGCGCGGCGTTTCCCCAGCCGGGAACAGCTCCGTGGCAAACTGACCATCAGCAGTAATGGGGTCTCGACTAAATCGGCTACCCTGCAACTGCGTTAGCGCTAGCGTTTCCGGAGGCAAAAAATGTCGTCGACGAAGCGATGGCTCTTCCACAGTTGGCGAATAAGGAGGGTCAAGATTGTTGAGCTGCCCCAGCACATTACTGATGAGCAGCGGATGAGACGCATTCACGTTCACCATACCGTTATGCGACACCACCCGAAGCCCCAGGTTAACCGTCCCCGAAGGCTTGGACGCCGGATTTAGTATGCGCGCAAGACCAGCTAGGCGACGTTTGTTTCCGCCGGCTACCTTGGCCAAATCAACCTCGACCGCGTCGACAATACCATCGCCATCAGCATCGACTAGAGTGCGGCGATTGGGCAACAGTGAATCTGCAAAGCCGTCCATGTCGGAATCAAGTGTATCACCTTCCTGCCCCACCACGGCGTCATAGCCAGGCTTTTCCAGTACAGCGAGCGCAAGTAGTCTCACCTCACTCGGCGCGATGGGATCACCCGCACGGCTCATCTTGAAAGTTGAGCCTGTAAATGGCTGAGTCTGAATCGCCTCTAGGTCTGTCGCCCAAGGCCAAAACATTCGACCATTTTCAAGATAAGGATCGATAGGCGCGGCTAGGTTGTGTACGCCAGGCAATTGAACATATGCGGCCGCGCCGCCCGTCAAGCTATTGCTCGAAGCTATGCCACTAATAGGATCAGCTATATCAGAAATCAGATTAGAGGTATCGGCTACGACCTGATCCATGGCGGGCGATGCCTGATTGCGGAGACGTTCCGAACTGATAATGCTCGACTCGAAATTCATCGTAGCCATGAATGCTACGCCGGACACAAAGAGCAACCCCAACACCGCCATCACCAGTACGAGAATCGTAGCCCGGCGACGGGAGCCACGGTGAAGTGGTCGTCTTGTAGCGTGCCCAGATTGTGTCAGTTTCGTAGTCATATTCGTTTTCGTCGTACCATCTCGTCCGTCAATACACTTTGCATCCGCAGCGAACGCTGTCCTTGTCTTTGAAATACCTGTCAACAAAACGCAACCTCTCAACCGGTCATTAACCAACCGGAATAACCATCACATGCCGAATCGGCCTAGCCAGCCTTTTCCCATCGTCGTACACATCTACCGTGATGCGCAGGGCCGTGGGAAACAACTCATCCAAAATTGGCGCATCAACCGAGCCGCCGCGATTGGCGACGAACGCCGCAAAGTTTGCCGAAACACCATTGCCGTAAACATTACTTAGCAACTGCGGGTCTGGTGATTCACCGAAACGATCGCCGAGCGGCGGGTCAATTATCAGGGTACTCAAATTGTCGGCACGCACCGCCGCGGCCGGGCCGATGTCTTTTGCTTCATCTTGCATGCGTGTGATGGAGGCTAAGGGATCGTTGCCAGCCAGCGTGGGCGGGTTAGCATCACTAAGGATTCCCAAATCAATCCAGAACACCTGATTTTCTTCTGCGAGTCGACCACCCACGAAGCTAGCCCGAGGATCAAAGGTCCATTCGACTTTGAACGACGCGCAAAACGGAATGAAGTAATGCCCTAGACGGTCAGCTAAGACCGGCGGTGGCGAGGTGTCCAAAAAGCTACGCGAAAACGGCATCGTCTGGCTAGCGAAAATTTCCGGGAGAAAGAAAGGTCCGCCAGAGGAATCTTCTAATACTAATTTGTTATAATCAAAATTGTAAACCACGTCCGACTCCCCAGTTAGCAATCGATATTGGGAAGCGTCCGAAGGTAGTTGGTCCGTGGCTAGGGCGCCCAATCGGTTCGCGGCGTCTGTCGTGATCATGTCGTTGTAGGTGACCCATTCCGCAATACCATTTCTACCGGGTAGCAAATGAACCACGCGCCGCGCTAAGTGCCAATTCTCTGCTGGCGTGGGCGATAGTTCCGGATAATTCGGGAACGCATCGGGGAATGCTTGGAAATCGTATGCACCCGCAGTATTCAATTCGTACTCGCCCAAATGCGCATGGCCATACACCACTTGCTGAACGTTTGAACGAACCGTCTCTGGAATCGTGCCCGCGATGGCTGTCGAGGGGTAATTTACATAACTCGAACTCTGGCGCTGCGTGAAAAACATCAGCAAGTCAGCGCGTGGCGGTTCGATGGAACCCGGCGGTGTGTCACGTTCACGCTCCGGATCAGGATCGTGCGGATAACCGTTGAGCGGATCCTTCGGCTCATCGTCAGCATCAAATCCATCTTTTGTCCAATAGGCGTTGATGGGATTACCCTGAATCACCATGACCCCGCTGCCATTATGTACGCCCTGCAAATCATCTCGCAGGGTCTGCTCTAAAATGCGAATCGAGCGATTCACCTCGGTCAGCGCCGTGGCCTGCCCCGTCGCCCGCACGGTCAAATTCATGACTTGCCCGACAAGCCCTAGCATGACCAGCAAAATCCCCACCGAAACCAACAGCTCGGCCAGCGTAAAACCCGATCGCCTTTGGTTGCGTGAGCGTCGCATTCTTCGAGATGTCAGGGCCGTTTGGTTCATAAGTGAAACTTTAATTATTCCTACACTAAGGGCCGCGAAACGCGCCGCGTAATCCACCCCAATTATGTCCTAACTCAGGTGTCGGTCTAGCCATTGGGTAAAAGGAATTGGCCCGATAACCACAATTTACTGGTGCATACCCCATCGGCTATGGCGTATGGGCAGAACTTTCACTTTGGGTGGGCTGATGGTTCAACGGAGTATATGAGCCGCATGCTTTAGCTTGCGCGGAGATCGTAAAGTTTAGTCAATGAAATAATGGCTGACGACACACCCGCAGAGTAAATGCTAGCGCTGATGGTGTTGGCATAGCCCGCATGCACCCATGAGGCTGCATTTATGGCGCAACTGACAGGATGCGTTTGTCGATGCCGATGACCGGCGGGCTGCCAATGAAAATGGGTGAACCGTCGGTTAATCGTTCCGAATCGACAGGTGGCGGAAATACCCAGACTGTACGCACGAGTTGCGGGGTTGGATATGGTGGTCCGGGGAATGAAGGATCCACGATGTCAACCAATACGATTTCCTTATCGAGCGTGAGAAAAGCTTGGACATCATCTGGCCCTGTGCCAGCCCGCGTTCGGCGGTTGACAACTTCATAAATCTCGCCGTTTACCTCGTCGATAAATTTGGTCCCGCGCTGAAAGAAATCTACGACGAACGATGCCGTAGGAACATTGCTCGTATTTACCTCGGCTACCGTTGGCACACCTGCGCGATCTCTGTCAGCATCAATATCTTTTGCCTTGGGTGATTCGTCATGAGGATTGGCTAATTGGTTTGGGTCTGGGGAGGAGGGGTTAGGTATAAAAATCTGTACCCGCCACGGAGTTGGTAGTACGACATCGTCGGTTGTTGGCAGCGCGACAGGCACCTTAACATCATTGGGAAAATCCGGGTTCGGTGGATCGTTGGGATCTTGTTGGGCATATCGCGTGCGCACTTGCGATCGTTTTACCGTCGCGTAATACATATCAAATTCGCGCGTCTGCGATAAAAAATCTGGGCAACCTAGTGCGAAGCCAGGTGCGACACACTGAGTGTCCACATCCCCGGTGATAGGAATGGGTTTGAGCAAGCGATGGAAAGCTACCCATGCAAATCTTCTAGAGGCGAAGGTGTCATCCCAAGTAGGATCATCGCTCTGAAACGCACCTGTTGCAGCATCAACATTTTCACGCGGGGGCATAGGTGGATAGATGCGTTGCTCAAGACGAATCTGCGCCGCGCGGTAGTCTGGGGTGAAAAAAGTGGTTACGGGCGGCAATGTTACTGGCACCGGCCCTTCTAACTTGTAAGGCGGACTAGCAGCCCCATTGGCATCATCGCGTGGGGGATAGAAACCACGTGGGCTAACCAATAAGTTTTCCATATGGAGCAAATGCACCCGCTGGTCAGGGTAAGAGGGATACGGTACCGGACCCAACGGGTCTTCGATCAAATCACCGGCAAAACTGCTGCCTTCATATACCGTCGAATTGGGCGAATCTACATGGAACAAGAGTTTAGCCGCTGAGTGTGCGGACTCTACAGCCGCCGCTTGCGATGTAAATTCAACCAGGGTTCGCGCCCGCTGCCAGGCGATTGGAAACATGGTAGCCATCATCACCAAGCCAAAGCCTAAGATCGCGATGGCGATCATGATTTCGACCAGGGAAAAACCGGCTTGCCTTTTGCGCGTACTATTTCGCTGGTTCCGTTTGCGGCAGGCTAAATGGCTGGGCGGCGTAGTCATGGTGCGACGTTCTCCGCCAACGGTCCACGCACCACGGCGCCGGTCCAGCGGTTGACATAAAATGGCTGGCCTGTGTTAAGCAAAAAGTCGCGTGTTTCAGCCGCGAGTGACGGGTCGCTAGTCAATTCACTAAACGCTGAATTGTTATAGACGAGTAGGCCATCAACTGAAGGAAAGTCGATAGCGATGCCATCAATATCTGTGACGAGATAAGGTATTTTTTCTGGGGGTATACCTGTCGCTGTCGGGTCAATGTTCACTTTCAAATCCTGTTGCGTGAAACGCTCGTCGACGTCGGGCAGATCGCCAGATTTATCGTAAGAAATTAACAGTCCGGTGACGTCGCCGAAACCATTCCCGGTTCGATCTTCGTCGAGGATGAGTACGTCGCGACGAATCAGCAACTGACCTTCTTTGGAATATATCATCGTAAAGAAATTGCGATGCCGTTGCGCCTGATTGACGCCGGAGGGCGTTGGCGATTCTATGCTTACGTCGTTGGCCAACTCGCTCACGCTAAAGGTGTAGACCGCATCGTTGGGGTCGGTCCCGGTAGGATTAACCACGTATCGGGGCACCGCGCGAAATGGTGCAGAAAACGAATAGGTTCGGTCCGCATTTACACGAAAGACATCTTGCCATGCGATGCTGCCAGCATTTTCTTCATCTTGCCCGATAGCGACGATGCGCTGTACACCATTCCCGTCCACATAAAAGAATAGACCACTTTCCAGGCCACTAGTGCGCCGGGCATGCGATCGGGCCGTAGATAGCAATCCGCGTAGTACGTTTTCCGCGTCTACCAGCTTGCGGTTTTCCCACATAGCCGTCGCGCTTGGCACGATAAGCGTAACAATTGTAACGATGATAGCCACCACGATGGCTAGCTCGATAAGGGTGAACGCGCGCGCAGAACGCCTAGTCATGCGACGTAGGCATGGTTTTTGATCGGCTGGCTTTACCGCTTGGTTACGCATGATGACGGTCCGAGTAGATCATTTCCCTTTGCGTAATATTTCACGCAACGCATCCTCTGCATAAACATTGTCTTCATTAAGTGGGTTGTCAATACTAAAATTGTCCATCCAATCAGCCACCATCGACGCGGTAGGCGAATCGGTAAAAACTTCCTTGGTTAGCTGTTCTTTGCCGTTTGCCCCCCAGGAAAAGATTATAGGCTGACCGCCATTTAGCCGAACCATATCGGAAGCGGCTTCGTTCCAGTTAGGATGATTGGAGGAGGCGACATTTTTCGCACCGGCGTTATTGTCATGATCTCGTTGGCTCATATAGCCAAGCGGTATGCCCCAGTTGTCCACGATGTAACGAATTTGCAAATCTTCATCAGGCGTCCACATCCCGTCATCATTACGGTCGAGATATTGGACTGGCGTTGGCTTGGGTAATGTTGGGTCTAATGCCCCGGGCGAGCGGTTGTTCTCTGCAATACCGTCGAGCATGACTTTTGATTCGGTCCCGTATAGCTCGATGGCTAAAATCATGGCCGCTAAGTCTCGATTTTCAAATTCTGGTACGGTGACTGAATCAGCATCACGATAACGATTCATCGCTACGCCATAAGAGCTTCCTGCAGATGCGCCAGGAACGACTTTGTATCCCCCCGGTGCCAGCGTTCTGGGTGGCAGTGGTCCGCCTGCAGGTCCACTACCCGGCAATCCTGCGTCAGTAAACACTTCCAGCTCGTCGGGGGGGTATAGGCCATAACGATCTTTGTATGATCGGGGCGTGGCGGAACCACCTTGGCGAGAAATAATCATAATGCCCGGGTTTTCAGTACGTTCAAGCTTAAATTGTTCGATAATATCGCGCACGACGACCAGTACCGACTGGGTCTGCATGGTGCGCGACTGATTGATAAGTTTAGGTCCGCCCACAAAAACTGCGGAAACGAGAATAACAATGAGCGTAATGACGACGACTAACTCGATCAGCGTGAACGCTTGCCTGCTGCGATAAATCTTAGCAGATTTTGCGTGTTGAGGCCTGAGCGGCGTGTCGTAGTGCTGTCGCATCTAGTTCGTCCCTCGTGTCCAGTTGATGACGTCATCTTCATTGCCATACACGCCATCAACCCCTGCACTGATTAATAGGTAAGAGTCCTTACGGGCTGGTTCGTGGGTAGTCGTTACCGATGAGTTGTGGATATAGCGCGCAAAGGTGTTGTCGAATTTTGTATCCACCTGCACATCCTCAGTCGGCATCGAAACATCCGCCTTGGCAATGAGCGAGTAGGCATTGACCGATCCTTGGAGACCACCACCGAAGTCCATGCCCTTATTCATGAGCACACCATTCACAGTGCCCGTGATGAGGCTATTGTCTTCCTGGCGGTAAATGCCTGGCTTGTTAGCCTCGGCGACCATGCGTCGGCTTGCGCGACTGGCTTTGTAATAAAGAATAGGTCGTTCCCAAGCGTCGATAAAAAGCGGGATTTTTTTGGTATCGGTATTCGCAGCCGTATCGCTCCATACGAGTAGCACGCCATCAGCAACAAGTTGTTGTGGAGTGCGTACTTGTTTAGTTTTCATGTCGTCATCAACATATCCGACAGCGCCGGATGGATAGCGTGCGCGTTTGACGTCGAGCGTGGTCGTGTCCAGTTCATACGCACCGCCCACGCCGTTGTGGGTATCGTTGGACCACTTGCCATTGCGATCAAAATCACGGAAGCCGGGTGTGCCTCGTAAATCGGCACCAACCAGCGCCATAGCCAATAGCTGTGCCCCCGAAACGTCAATCATCGTACCCGTATCAAAAGGGTTTGCTAGCTGATGGCGCATGGATCCGGACCCGCCATCTGTAGAAGAGGGAGGCAGCGAACCACCAACGGTGCCATCCACCTGGAATAGGTTGATGGCGCTATCGAGCGCAGTGAATTGTGCCGTCGTTGCTGTCACCTTGACGGCATTACGAATGGTGCTAACTGCAGGGATCAACAAGCTGATAAGAATCGCGATAATGGAAATCACCACGAGCAATTCTATCATAGAAAAGGCTGTCGCCCGGCGTAAGCCCTGAGGGTTGTTCATTTTTTTGTTCCTAACCATGATGCGTATGTGCCTATTCATTTTCTAGTTTGTACTCAAGGGGAAGTTTGTAACGTCGTCGCGCGTTCCCCAGACGCCATCCGCACCTGGGGACATCAATAAATAGCTATCCGGATTGACCGGTCTCAGTGGCGTAGCTGGATCAATTGTCTTCCCATCTGCTATCATATCCGCAAACTGTTTCAATTGAGAGCGGTCCGTGATAAAGCGTGCGAAGTTGAAGGTATCGGGTTGTCCATCTTTGGTGGGCACGGCTATTTCTTCCGCGTTTAGGTCATTACCTGCAATCGAGATGGCATGACCGCCGACAGATCGTTTTATCAGCAACCCAGGCTCATCGTCATGTCCAGTGAAACCTTCATTGTCATCGTGGAAGTAATAAGGTGTACCTGTCTGCTGGATACCACCAGCATATAAATTATCCTTGGCGTGCAGCTCCTCCACCAGATTCTTACCACTCGCACCAGCGTTCGCGGCGTAATAGAGAATGGGCTGACCGAACGAATCTACGATGACTGGCAGTCTTTTCGTGATGGCCCAATCGGTAAAGAAATCTAAATTGGGTATGCCTTCGAGGTCTTCAACCGCAGTAAGTTTCATATCATCGGGGTTTAAGTATAAGGGTTTCCTAGGAAGCCGTTCACCATCTTGCAGCGGATCTGGCGTATACCATTTGGATGGTTCGGTGTGAATATTCTTACGTTTAGTAATACCGCGTCTACTGACATAGCCTTGCTGGTCTACACCGATCAGCATAGCAGGTAACCATTGTGCACCATACACATCTCGCGCGGCGGTGGTATTGTTTGGAATGAAAGGGAACCTCGATTCGACGCCGTTGATGTCCAATCCCGAATAGCCTGGTATAGGCGGGTGAATTGCTGAGGGGGGATAACCATTGGTCTGACGAAAATCTTTTTCGTTATCAGTTTTGAATAAATCTAGCCCCACTTCAATCGCACGAATCTTGGCCGCCGTCGCGGTCTTCTTGGCTGAGTTCCGGGCCCCGTTGAGCGCTGGAATGAGAATAGCCATGAGTATCGAGATGATGAACATGACCGTCAATAATTCGACGAGCGTAAATGCCGAGGACGAATAGGGTTGGGTGTTGCGGCGGCAAGTTGGTTGCCGATAGCGAGCATACGATTTCATGGTCGAACATCTCCTTAAGTCGATGCGAATCTACATTACCAACCCTGCAGGGCGCAAACCGCAACCCGACGCCAGCTGAGCATTTATATTATAGGCACGTAACCCCTGTTACAACTTTGCCCGACAGCCAATTCCCCCGAAAAGGCTGCTGCGCTACGCGCGAACGCAATACGGTGATGGTAAGCGGTAGTGCCACATCGTAAGTTTCATGCTAACCGCCTTGGTCCCCAGGCCTATCGGCACTGGCCTAGGGGGCAAACGCGACTACAAGCACGGGCAAGCTGCTGCCAGCCCCTGCCACACAACAGCCGAGTAATGGCTGCTATTGCCCCCATTCCCAGAGCCGCGACACAGTCCTAGCCGCCGACAGATTGCATGAGCGAAACGAGCGGCATGAACAACGCGAGTACAATAAACCCGACGATTCCACCCAAAACGATAACCATGACCGGCTCTAAAAGTGAGATTAACCCGCCCACGGCCGTGTCGACTTCATCTTCGTATCCGTCGGCAATTTTCAGAAGCATCTTATCGAGGTCACCTGTTTCCTCGCCAACGTCAATCATGTTGGTAACTAGCGCATCGCACACCCGCGCTTGCCGCAGCGGCGCCGCAAAAGTTTCACCCTCTCGAATAGAGTCGTGAACTTTTCCTAGGGCACGGGCATAGACCTCATTCCCAGAAGTCTCTTTCGTTATGTTGATGGCTTCTAGGATGGGGACGCCAGCTGTAATCAGTGTACCGAGTGTACGCGTAAAGCGGGCGATGGAAGTCTTTTTAATGAGCGAGCCAATACCAGGCGTTTTCAAAATGACATAGTCGCTGGCGAATCTCCCTCCCTGAGACGAACGTATTGCCTTATAACCGACGACAATGAGCACCGGCCCCAGAATGAGCCAAACCCAACCAGGTAGCGGTCTACCGTTGGAGAAAAAATCAGAAGCGCCAAGCAAAATCAAGGTGACATCTGGTAATTTAGTATCAAAGTCGTTGAAAATTTGGCTAAACTTTGGAATCACGAAAATCATGATACCAGAGACAATACCCACGGCGAAAAAGACAACCGCAGCCGGGTATATCATCGCACTGGTGACTCTACTTTTTAGTTTTTGTGCTTTTTCTTTGAACTCGGCTAATCGCTGTAAAATGACATCGAGCACACCACCGGTCTCACCCGCCGCGACCATGTTGACGTATAACCGATCGAAAGCTTTGGGATGCCGAGCGAACGCCTCCGATAATGTAGAGCCGCCTTCGATGTCGGTGGCCACAGTGCCTAAGATATTTTTCATTGCGCCGGGCTTTTGTTGTTCTTCTAGGATGCGAAGACTTCGTAGAATCGGCAGGCCTGCATCTTGTAGTGTGGATAGTTGTCGTGTGAGCTGGGTCAGGGCTTTGACATTTATTCTGCCGGTCTTTATTTTCGCCTTCTTGCCGCTGGCGGCGACTTTGACCTTAGCACCTTTTTCGCGAATTCGGGTGGGGAAATAGCCCAAGCTTCGAATTTTTGCCAATGCGTCTTCGGTAGTTAGCGCTTCGACCTCGTCCTTAACCTCTTGCCCGGCCTGGTTCATCGCTTCATAGGCAAATGTAGACATACTGCGCCTCTCTTACTGTTGATTCGCCATACATGACCACACGTTCAAGACCAAATGAAAATCGTCCTAAATCATTCAATGATTAGCCCACCATTACGATTCGCTAATGGTCTCTTTTACGACCTCATCTAACGACGTATAGCCATTAAATATCGCAATAAGCCCTGACTCGCGAAGTGTTCGCATACCGGCCTTCTGGGCTTCTCGCTTCAACACCGTCGTGGAAGCATGATCCATAATCAGTCCGCGTAGTGCGTCATTCATCGCCATAATTTCATATAGCGCGAGCCGGCCTTTGTACCCTGTGTTATTGCAATAGTCGCAGCCCTTACCGTAACAAAAACGGCGATCGCCCAATTCTTCGGGTGTCATCGCCAACTGAAAAAGCTGGTCTTCGGTCGGCACAAAATCAGCCTTGCAGTTGGCACAAATCCTTCTTACGAGCCGCTGAGCAACAACCGCTTCAAGCGTAGCTGTAATCAAAAACGGCTCAAGCCCCAAGTCGACCAGTCGTGCGATCGTAGATGGAGCATCGTTCGTATGGAGCGTCGTAAAGACCAAGTGTCCGGTCAATGCGGATTGGACGCTGATTTGAGCGGTTTCTAGGTCACGAACCTCACCGACCAGGATGATATCCGGGTCTTGACGCAAAAATGATCGAAGCGCCTTCGCAAAAGTAAATCCTAAATCCGTACGAATTTGGCACTGCACCAATCCGTCAATGTCATACTCCACCGGATCCTCAGCCGTAATAATTTTTTCTTCCGGTTTGTTCAATTCTGCCAATGCGGCGTACAAAGTTGTCGTTTTACCTGAACCCGTAGGCCCAGTATTAATCACCACGCCATTGGGCTTGCGAATGAGTTGCCGGAAAATTTTAAGCTCATCATCCATCATCCCCAGCTTGTCCAAGTCGAGCGAAACTGCGCCACGGTCAAGAATACGAAGCACCACGCTCTCGCCAAACATCGTAGGCAAAATACTAACACGAAGATCAACCGGGTTACCTGCTACTTGAAGCTCAATACGCCCATCTTGCGGCAGGCGACGCTCTGCGATGTCCAAGTTAGCCATAACTTTAATACGAGAGGAGATAGCCAACGCTACGTGCTTGGGAGGTGGGACCATATCATAAAGTACGCCATCAATACGATAACGCATCTTGAACTCTTCTTCGAAAGGCTCAAAGTGAATGTCCGCAGCCTTATCTTTAATCGCCTGCAAGAGCACAAGATTTAGCAATTTCTTAACCGGGTTCGACTCCGATAATTCTTTGAGGTCTTGTAAGTCGATGCTGTCGCCGCGTCCTTGAAACTTTGAAAGACCGGCGTCATCGCCAAGCTCATCGATCAAATTGGTAATCGAATCTTGATCGTCGTCAGAGTAATATCGATCCAAGGAAGCTTGCAGCTCGTCCGCTTTGCAAATGTAAGGCAAAATCTCATAGCCTAGCAGTGTTCTCAAATCGTCAGTCGCTACGAAATTGTCTGGATTGTCCATGGCCAGCGACAGGCGTTTTTTGTCGGCATCATATTCAAATCCGATCACGCGATAGGTCTGGGCCATCTGGGCAGTGAGCAACGCAATGACTTCCGGGCCAATATCAAGCTTGCCCAATTCGACGCGCTCCATGCCATTTTGTGCGGCTAAGGCAAGTGTCAAATCTTCTTCGGAAATATAGCCTAGTTCGACCAGAATTGCTCCGATTGGACCACGCTGCTTTTTTTGGATATCCAGCGCTTCTTGGACCTGCGACCGCTTGAGCTTGCCCATCTTGATGAGTACGCGCCCGATTTGCCTACCGCGTAATTGTTCGACAGGCATAGGCCTACTCGAGCGCGATGCTCTGCCGCCGGAGGCGTCCGATGATTGTGTGGATGGTGAATCGCTCATGATTACTTCGCCGAATCTTTATCCTCATTGTTGTCGTCATTGCCAGACTGGTCGATATTCATACCGCGCATGTGCGCATCAACTTTATCCTGCATGGTGCCTGCATTCCTGGAACGATCGACGGCGTCTTCCGCAGAAATGGTGCCCTGGCTGTACATGTTCCATAAATGCTCATCCAGTAGCTGCATGCCATATTTCTTACCTGTTTGAATGGCGGAGTCGATACGATAGGTCTTATTTTCACGTACCAAGTTCGAAATCGCAGGTGTCATCATCATGAATTCGTACGCGGCGACCATGCCCTTGGGTTGTCGGGGCATGAGCGCCTGGGACAACACCGCTATCAAGTTTGTAGATAGCTGCACACGAATTTGTTCTTGCGCGTTGGTGGGAAAGGCATCCACTATACGTGTAATCGTCCCTTGGCAACCTGTCGTATGGAGCGTGGAAAACACCAAGTGACCAGTCTCAGCTGCCCGAACCGCCGCTTCGATAGTCTCCAGGTCACGTAGCTCACCAACTAAAATGACGTCCGGGTCCTGCCGCAACACACGGCGCAAAGCCTCCGAAAAACTAGGTGTATCTGTCCCAATTTCACGCTGGTTTATCAGTGATTTTTTGTGCGTATGATAGTACTCAATTGGGTCTTCCATCGTCACAATGTGACGATCGAGGTTAAGATTGATGTAATTGATCATCGCAGCGAGTGTCGTTGTTTTACCCGAACCCGTAGGCCCGGTGACGAGGAACAAACCACGAGGACGCCGACACAGGCCGCTGATGATGTCGGGTAAACCAATGTCATCGAAAGTCAGCAGTTTTGATGGTATCAATCGAAGCACCAACGTCGTATTGCCTTTTTGCTTGAACACGTTGACGCGAAATCGCCCCTGGTCGCCAAAGGCAAAAGCAAAGTCAGTCGATCCTTCTTCTTGTAACTCTTGCTGATTGCGCTCCGGCGCAATGGATTTCATGAGGGTTATGGTGTCTTCAGGTTCGAGAACCTTTGTCTCTAAAGATCGTAAATGACCATGTAATCGAATGACAGGAGGTCGGCCAACCGACAGGTGAAGGTCGGAAGAACCTTGTTTGATGACTGTTTCAAGCAGTCGGTCCATATGAATCGTAGCCATCACACACTATCCTTCGCACATTCGAGCATCGTGGCCCGCAATTAGTTCAACACCCCATGGGCGACGCGCCTGCGTCGCCATACACTTCCCATTAGTCGATTAGTCGATTAGTCGATGGCCAAGCCCTCAGCTTGCGTAATTCGCAGTAGATCTTCCGGTGTGGTTATGCCCCGTAGAATTTTATCCTTGCCATCTTCTAGCAATGATTTCATGCCCGCGCGTCGAGCCGCAGCCCTAACTTCACTAGTTGGCGCCTGCTTGAAAGCCAGCTCGCGCATTTCTGTACTCAGCACAACCATCTCGAAAATGCCCAGTCGACCTCGATATCCACTATCGCCACAGCGTTGACACCCCGCCCCTTTGAATATTGTCTTGCCGTGCAAATCATCGTCGGTGAACCCCAATTGCTTGAGCGTTTGTCTGTCCGGAGTCTTATCTTCTGTTTTGCACTCCGAGCAAATCACGCGCACCAAGCGCTGGGCCATAATCGCTTGAATTGCACTGGCTACTAAGAACGGCTTGATGCCCATATCGATAAGTCGTGTGATTGCGGAAGGCGCGTCGTTGGTGTGAAGTGTGCTAAAAACCAAGTGACCAGTGAGCGCAGCCTGAATAGCGACATCTCCCACTTCGCGGTCTCGAATTTCACCCACTAGGATAATATTAGGTGCCTGACGCAGCATAGAACGCAAAATCGTGGAAAAACTCAGGCCAATATCTTCTCTGACCTGACACTGGTTCATGCCCGCAAAGTTATACTCCACCGGATCCTCTGCCGTGATGATTTTCATATCAGGGCGATTGAGTTCTTGCAATGCGGCATATAGGGTCGTTGTTTTGCCCGATCCTGTAGGGCCAGTCACGAGAAAAATGCCGTTAGGTTGTTTTATGATCTCCGAGAAAATTTTGTAATCCGCATCGCCAAAGCCCAGCGCGGTGATACCAACATTTACGGAATCAGGCCTAAGAATACGCAGGACGATGCTTTCCCCATGATAAGAGGGAAGGCCACTAACACGAAAATCGATCGGTGAACCGGCTACTTTAAGTTTAATACGACCATCGGTTGGCAGGCGTTTCTCGCCGATGTCGATCCCGGCCATGATTTTGAATCGTGTAATGACCGCACCCTGCATGCTCTTGGGAATGTCATCACGAATGTGACACACACCGTCAATACGGTATCTAACGCGCACACGGTTCGCCATCGCCTCAATATGAATATCACTAGCCCGACTGTGACAGGCTTCGGTGATAATCAAGTTTACTAAGCGAATAATTGGGGCATCGGCATCTTCTTCATCTACCGTATCGCCAACCACCTCATCAGGTGCTTCCTGGTCAATACTAGCCATCGTTTGCGACAAAACGTCGCCTTCTGGATTGACGAATTTATCGATGAAGCGTTTCACTTTCCCAACCGACGATAGGGTGGGAATAATTTGTTTGTTCAATCGGAAATGGAGTAGATCGAGTGTTTCAAGATCCAGCGGATCTGTCATCGCAATCTTTAGCTTGTCCCCTTCCATGCCCAGTGGAAGTACTAAGTAATCTTCGATCATCTTAGCCGGGATCAGACCCAGCGCATCTTTGTCAACGGCGTGACCATCCAGATTGGTATACTCCCAACCAAACTGAGCGGCCAAACATTCTGCGACCACATCTTCATCGCAAAGCTCTAGCTCGATGAGCGATTCACCAATTCGCTTGCCGTGCTCCATCCCATATTCAAGGGCCTGGGTCACGCCATCAGCCGTGACAGCACCACGATCCACGAGCATTTCACCGAGTTTTTTGCGTCGCTTAGCCATATCTCTCGTAGTCATCCCCGCTAGGTTGTGCGATTTCCCCCATCGCCGAATCAACAATCCTACCACAAGAAGCGGATATGCCCCAAGCAGCTTATTGCCGTCCCGCGATATTAAGCGGATTTTGTCTTCGATTCAACCTGCGTGGTACAACATTCGCCTTGTTGTGGTGGCTTTACGCCGTAATGACCTAGCTGTTTGCCCCTGATTGGCGGGTAATTCATGTGCGCATTATGCCCAAACCCACACAAAGCACTACGTCCGAAGAACGAATAAGGACTCATAATCGTTAGGCATATACCAGTGCTGGCCTCATTCGGGTAAAATCGAGCGCACCCGGCATTGACATTGCTCAAGCCAGCGCCAACAAATGAGTAGCTGCTCGACCAAGGGTAGCCACACCACAATTTATGGCTGACACTTGTCGGTCAAAGGGGGAGGAGAAGCTGATGACCCACGGAGGACATCACTATATTTACCAGGCCATTCGCTTTGGCCTGGCCATGATTGGCCTGGTATCTACCACGGGGTGCGGCGCAGTTGTGTCAACGGACCCTGCTATCCTAAGGCCGCTCGCCAATAAGTGTAGCCGGCTCGCCACCGCAGACCTTGCGAATACGACACTCATTTCGATTGCGTGGGGTGGCGGAACGACTGGGATTTATCCATCAGAGGTATTCGATGGGCTTGATCTGTCTAAGTTCAACCTTCAAGATGGCGGCACTCTCGCTGACCGTCGCGAAGAGTTCGAGCAACGCATAACCGATCAAATCAATCAAATTTATTGCGACTGGCCTCAAACCAACGTCCTTGTACTAAGCAGCAGCGACGCCGACAAATTCGACGTTGACACTAAGGTGCTCATCACCCAGGGCGTCCGTCCTGACGGGCGCATGGACATCGGCGAGGCCGAGTACGATCCTTGCGACATTCAGCATGATAACGATGCTGTGATTTTCGGTGAGCGTATCCGCCAACTCGCGGGTGCCTACACTTTCGACGAGTGGGTCAATGTTTTCGCCAACGTTACAGCCCACGAAATTGGGCACACGTTAGGCTACGCTCACATTGATCGCGACCATCGCACTGATGGCCCAGACGCCCCATATATCGAGCTAATGCTGGACCGCCATACGATGAAGGAAATGCGTCGCGAACATCGCTTTGTCGCTGTACAATCCAGTTGCCCCAGCCAGTCTTCTGGATTCCTTAGTGCGGACGCCACATACGATTTTGACGCGCCATACTCGTTCGGCAGATAATCTGACCGGCGATCGAAAGCATTACATCCGCGAACCTTCGGTTAGTGAAATACGGGCCGGGTTGGCCTGTTCGTCGAGAAACGCATATTCCACCTGGTCACTGGTGAATAATGCTTCGCCACGAATTTGAATACGCTTGTCAGTGTTTTCTTCGAGATTAAGTAGTGCCGCACGTTTGTCATTCAAAATAATATAGGCTACGGCGTTGGACACCGACACTTGGATCGTCTTAACGGCCGGCTTGTGGGCCGCTAATTGAATGCTTCGCATCACATCTAGCACGACAGAGTCTGGTGTCTTCACCACGCCGCCGCCGCGACAATGCGGACAATCGGAATAAATATTACGTTTGATCGAAGGCCCTTGCCGCTGGCGGGTAATTTCAATCAGCCCGAATGCGCTGATGCGCAAAATGCGTGCCCGTTCTTTGTGTTCTTTCAACGCATTACGCAGGGCCCGTTCCACTTCTCGCTTGTTGCGATCTAATCGCATATCAATAAAGTCGCAGACAATCAGTCCGCCCAAATCTCTCAAGCGAAGTTGTCGAGCAATTTCCTCCGCAGCTTCTACATTCAAGCGAAAGGCGCTTTCTTCTGCGTCTTTGATCGAGCGAGATCGGCCGCTGTTAACATCGATAGCCACTAAGGCTTCCGTGGAGTCGATGACCAAGGAGCCGCCAGATGGTAAGGGTACGTGTCGTTGATTGATGCGATCGATTTCATCTTCAATACCCAAACTATGAAACAGCGGCTCGTGCCCTTCGTATAGTTCAAGACGGACTTTGGTACGCGGCATAGCGATCTGCAAAAAATCGCGAACTTTGGTCGCGGTGTCCGGCGAGTCGACCATGATACGACGGAAGTCGTTCGAATACACATCGCGAATGGTGCGGGTGACCAGATCAGACTCTTGATATAGTTCCGTTGGTGCTGCCTCAGCCATCACCCGCTCGACGACGGTCTTCCACAATCGCTGCAGGTAATTCAAATCTCGCTGAAGATCGCGTTTGTTTTGTCCCAGCCCAGCCGTCCGCGCGATAAAGCCCATGTCCGGGGGAAGGGTCAATTGGTTTAGCATATCACGCATATCACGACGGGCATCGTCGTCTTCGATTTTTCGAGACACACCATGTCCGCTCATGCCCGGCATCATTACCAGGTATCGGCCGGGAATTGAAAGATAGGTTGTCAGCGTAGGTCCTTTGGTGCCTACGCCTTCCTTAATAATTTGTACGATGACTTCTTGTCCGCGCCGAAAGCAATTTTGAATCGGAGGCCTTTGATGACGAGGAATTTTCTGCCCCACGCTCTCATGATCGCCTTTGTAATTCGGAAAATACTGCGGTTGTACATCGGATATATGTAGAAAGCCGTTCTTTTGTAATCCAAAATCTATAAATGCGGCCTGGATACTAGGCTCTACGTTCGTGATCACGCCCTTATAGATGTTGCCTACGTGAGACGCCGACGCTACCCGCTCGATGAATAATTCTTCAAGACGACTTTCGTGGAGCACGGCGATTCGACACTCATCACCAGCCGTCGTATTGATGACCATGTCTCGTCCCTTACCATGCGTCCGGATAGCTTTGCGAGCCTCCGAGGGTGTACGCAAGACAGCATCGATGCGATGGGCAATCTGCGTACCCGTATCTTCGGTATCGGGGGCGATGGCCACCGCCTTCTCCGCTGGCTCTTTCCCCCGCCTCATACTTTGGTCATGCGATGGCGAAGGCTCGCGACCTTGGTCTTGCGCCTGCCCAGCCCCTTTCCTTTGGCCACGTCGGCCTCGGGATCTGCCTGAGCGTCTGCGCGGTTTTCGGCCCTGATCGTCCGAATCGCCAGGCGGCGGCGCAGTTGGCTTGTCGCCCGCAGAAGCCTTCTCGTCGTGGGCTACAACCTTCTCCTCACTCGGAGGAGCAGTTTTCACGGCGGCGGATTGATTGCGGTCTTGAGTAGCTTCAATCTTTGTCGCTGGTGGCGGTGGCGCGTCTTCCGTTACAGGGACAGCGATTGCCTCGACCTTTTTCTTCTTAACCGTCTTGCGTCGCTTTGCCCGTTGCGGCTTTTTCTTCGTCTCTTCGTCGGGACTATCCGTAGCTTCCACGTTGACCTTAGCCGCCGCGGCAGGTCGGCGGCGCGCCTTACGCTTGGTTTTGCCCGCCTCGACTGGTTTATCGTCGTGTTTCTCTGCCACTGCAACTGGCGCAGAATTGGCTACCAAATCGTCGACGGGTTTTTCGCTTGCAACTATTTTCTTTTTGCGCACGGCCCGTTTACGTTTGACGGTTTTCTTAGCAGCGATAGGCTGCTTGTCTTGTTCTTTTTCTGTTAATGGCATGTAAGTATAAACTTTCTTGCAAAGCTATAGTTCGTGCATGCTCAATCCAGGTGTTGCGTTGATTCGTCAACATCTCCTGAAGAAACATCTTTCTTGTCGCTACAGGTAGATTGAGCTTGCGCTAACCATGCAATACTGATGCGCTGAATTCTGTGGTTGATGGCTGTCGCCTCGTATCCCAGCAATCCAGCTATTTCCGACGGCTTGGCGGTTCCCTTGTCGGTTACGTGTAATCGAAAGGCCAAGCTATTATTTTGTATGCACACATGATCGATGAACGGTCTAATGTCCACCGTACGTATTTCTTTTTTCTTGGGGTTGGATCGTGTTACGATCAATTCCTTCTCTGCTAATATCGTGTCAATTTTTTTGTCTAAGTCTTTAGGGTCATCTTCAGCTAGCGGTAGTACATAGGACACGCTCGTTGGCAACATTTTTTGCCCCGGCAACAACAGCTGCGCATCGGTAATAGTCAATCCTATCGGTGCTTGCGCTCGAAATTGTGACGTAGCCTCAACCGTATCAATCTCCTGCGTCAGGGAGACCACCAACTGTTCACACCTCGATGCGATGCCCACAGGCCGAGGTAGGGGGATGGATAATCGAGGCTGCGGGTTAAACCCTTCGCTATAAGCCACCGGTAGGTTCGCGCGCGACATCGCACGCTTGAACATCCTCAGCGTGTCTTGATGCGAAATAAATTTCAAATCCCCCTCGACCTCAAACGCAAACGCATAACGACTTTGCGTCATGGGCACTGCAGTGGGGGCAAGTTGTTCATTCGTGTCTGTCATACGCTCACAAGCTATGTCAACAGTAGAAACATGCATAGCCTATCACCCAATCACTAAATGGGATCATCCGGTAACAATTTACACATTTCATCGCGCAGGTAATTGGTCACCTGCCTGTCCGTATCAAATCCCAGTGCGCGACGGGCCACCCGCCTTGCCTGCGATAGGGTCGTTAGCCTTACCAGCTTTTTAATCTCAGGGATATTCGCCGGCGCCATCGACAAGGTGCGCAGTCCCACACCTAACAAAAACATCGTATACAAAGGTTGTCCGGCCATCTCACCGCAAATACTGCAATCGACCTCAGCCTGACTGCAGGCCCGAACCACATCACGAATCGCTCGTAAAACCGCCGGGTGAGATGGTATGTAATATTGCGACACCCGAACATTGCCGCGATCCACGGCCAACAAGTATTGAATAAGATCGTTGGTGCCCAAGCTAACAAAATCAACCTCGCGGCAAAATTCCTTAATCTGAATCGCCGCTGCCGGCGTCTCCACCATGATGCCAATCTTGATGTCCCGGTTAAGCGCAACACCTTCTTCTTCGAGGTCCTCCATCGCGTCATGCAGCGTCATTTTCGCCTGACGAAATTCCATCAAACTATTTATAAGGGGAAACATCACCCGCACATCGCCATGTGCCGACGCACGAAGCACGGCCCGTAACTGCACCTTGAACATGTCCAAATTACGCAAACTGTAACGAATGGACCGTAGCCCCAACATGGGATTACGCTCCTGCTCATAGCTACGCTGCTGCGTATACTTATCCGCGCCAAGATCAAACGTGCGAATCGTCACAGGCTTACCACCCGCCCCGAGCGTCGCATCGCGATACGCGATAAACTGCTGATCTTCAGTAGGTGCGCCTTCGGGACGAAGAAACAAAAACTCCGTACGATATAGCCCCACACCACTGGCACCTTTAGCCATCCCCGCACGAGACTCGTACGGGAATTCGATATTGCTAAATAGTGAGATAGGCTGTTTATCGTGTGTGATTGCCGGTAAATCTTTGAAGTCATCCAGTGCGTGCGAGAACCGGCTGTACGCGGCCTCACGCACGCGATATTCTGCTAACGTCGACTCGGTCGGGTTGGCAATCACCAGTTGGTTCGTGCTGTCAACGATGATCGTATCGCCACCGCTAAAATGCGTGGAAATATCACCCAGCCCAATGACACCCGGACGACCCCAAGACTGCAACAAGATAGCAGTGTGCGACGTCGCCGCGCCGGAATCTAGTGCCACACCTATGACCTTAGTGTTGCTGAGCTGAGCGGTTTGCGTAGGCGTAAGATCGTGGGCTACAAGAATGACAGGTTTAGTCAAGTGTGCTAAGTCTTCACGCGCCTCGCCGAGAATATGGCGCAACAACCGGCGCTCAATATCCTGCACATCGCGCATTCGTTCGACCAGCAGCGGATCACTCATCTTCATAAAACGCCGCTGATAACTACGCATCACCGTACTTACCGCATACGCCGCCGCCGCGTGCTTTTTCTTAATCAACTGTGAAATCTGATCGCGCAAGCTTTCATCTTTGAGCACGCCGACATGCCAATCAAAAACATTGGCCGCGTCACGACCCAGATGCGCACTAAGATGCGTGGATTGTTCCTCGATTTCACCGATAGACGTTTGAACCGCAGCCAAGAACCGTTCATGCTCTTGGGGCGCATCATTGGCCGACACGACACGGTAGGGAATACGATATTCTTCCGCTTCGAGAACCACCGCTTCGCCAATCGCGACGCCGGGAGATACCGAAATGCCTCTAAAAATTTCCATAACTATCAAAACTTAAACATTACTGCCGTCGAGTTTCCAGCACCCTTGTTAGCTTAGCTAGCATCAGTGCTCGCGGCCGGACGGCGTAAGTTCTTAGGCGGATGATTTATGATGGATCATCGAAGCCCGAAGCGACTAACGCGGCCAATGCGTCAAAAGCTGCTAGGGCGTCATCTCCACACGTCGTAATGTGCAACGTGCAACCTTGTGTTGCTTCGAGCAACATCAAGTGCATGGCACTTTTTCCGTCCACGCTTTCACCATCGCGTGACGAATTAACGACTCGGACGCTTGAACGAAAGAGAGAGGCTGTGTCCACGAAGCGCATGACCGGGCGCGCATGAAAACCTTGCTTGTTGACGACGGTAACGTCGCCGCTCGCTTCCATTCGAGCTTGTGTCAAAGTTTCACGCGCCTCTCGTGAACTAAAAATACATTGCCGCGCCACAGTAAATTCCGCAGACACGAAATGCTATTCGTCCCGTAGTTCGTCCGCTTCCTGCAACAACTCTACCATCGCTTCCGCGCTCTCCGCCTGGCGCAGAAATCGACGAAAAGTCTCTCGTTGCAGGTGTCGAAATATTTTTTCCATCGCAGCCAAGTGCTGTTCAGGCTCATCAGCCGGGCTTAGTAATAAGACAATCGTATAGACCGGCGCGCGATCCAGCGAGTTGAAATCAACACCAGTGCTGGATCGGCCAATTGTGGCTGTCATCTTGGTTATTTTGGCATGCTTAACATGCGGAACAGCCACGCCTTTTCCAAAGCCGGTACTTCCCTGCTTCTCGCGTGAAATCGCAGCTTTTGCCACCGCAGCCACATCTTCTTCTTTGATCGCACCATGATCGGCTAGCGACTGCATCAACTCTTGGATCACTTCCAAGCGGTTAGTACCGCTCAGCTCAGGTACAATCGACTCCGCATGAATTAGCTCTGTAAGTTTCATAGATTCTCCGGCGCGCTACCACCTTAAATTTTTGAATCGCACAATATCAAATCGTTAACTAGGCTTAGCCACGTTCATCGCTGCTAGGCTTCGTTTGATTCTTCGGGCATAGCCGGAATATCTGGCTTGCCATCGTGCTTGTGTTTTTTCAGTTTCTCTTTGTACTTAACCAGTTGACGACTAATTTTTTCCGTGACGGCATCGACGAGCGCATACGTATCAGGACCGGTATCGCTAGCTACAAACGTGTGCTTACGGTCTACGCGAACAATCATCTCCGCCGTAAACTGCTCCGACTCATGGCCAAGAATGACCTCAATCTCATGAATTCGGTCATAAAACCGCGTTAGCTTTTTTACGCGCTCACCTACATGCTCGCGCACTTCAGTCGGAATCTCAACGTGTCTCGCCGTGATGTTTACCTGCACTGAACGACCTCCTCATATATGTTGCGGGCATCAACCAATGTCGTCTTCCCCGTCTGGAGACAACGAACCGGGTATCAACTGCCCCGGCTTAATCACGCCACCGCTTATTGTAAATCTCAACCCATCGTCGATGCTCATGTCCAGGACAATCACATCCTTCCGAGGAACCTGAATCACATATCCCGTAATCGGCGTCGGCGAACTGGGGATAAACAGCGTGACCATCTCCTCTTCGCACACATCCTGCACCGCTTTCATCGGGCCGCCTGTACTCAGACCCAATGACCATATACCTTTCCGAGGGTATTGGACAGCCACCACGCCGGAAAATCCTACAGATCGCTCTTCCAGCAGGAAATCCGTCACTTGCTTAATGTTTGGGTAAATCGTCTTAATCAGCGGTATTTTACGCAACACACCCTCTGCTGCCCGCCAGGACGCCCGGCCAATGAAGCTCGCCAGGAAAAACCCCATAAAGTATACTAGAATTATAGCTATCAAGAAACCAAGCAGGTGAAGCCGGTATTTTTCAGCCGCGATCCGCCAAAGCGCACGATTTCTCGCTTTCATCGCGCGGGCGGCGATATCTCTGTTGGATGACGCTAAAGCCGGATGGTGTATGACTTTATGTTCAATCGTGAGGCGCCGACCCGTGATCACATCCCACTGGTCGATCGGAGTCCCGAACTTGAGCGGATCCTCGTTTTCATCCACCACCCCAACCGCTGGCTCGTCGCTAATCCAAATACATATCGACACCAGACCTTTAGTAATGGTGGCCCCCACATTTTCATTCACCAACTTATACGCCCACACCAAAATGGCGATCGTGAGTAGCGTAGGCACCAGCGCGGTCAGGCCACGAAGAAAAAATCGGCGAAAATCATCCATAAAATCGTCCTACACCTACCGCTCCACGTCCTATTCGACCAGCCACACGGACATATTATATGCTACGTACCCACCACAACAGAGGATCGCTGGCAAGACAACAAGACACGATACATCCCTAATTCGCGATTCGTCGTCAACATAACCGTCATACTCGGCATGTCCACAG
The DNA here is from genome assembly GCA_029260115.1 of Phycisphaerae bacterium. GTDB lineage: Bacteria > Planctomycetota > Phycisphaerae > UBA1845 > UBA1845 > JAJRPG01. The sequence goes on from JAJDDW010000100.1 coordinate 44,856, forward strand.
CAAGCAATCGCTACTCCTTAGTAGCGACCGAAAGTAGACAGGCTACTATAGTATATATCGACTAAACAGTACGCTCAGCCGTTAGCCCATCAAAGATGCCATTGCCGTCATTACTAATGGGCGCTAGCATACAAAAACTATGGTAATCGCGGTTCACAATGTTAGTAAACCTGCTATTGGACGACGTGCCCTTTGGGCCACGCTGCTTTTACTACTTCTTACAGTCGCCCTCGCATACCAGATGACGATAACCCGTAGTCTCATCTCACCAGCAGAATGGGGCATTTCCTTCGCCGCGCCTCACGGATTCGCGCGCGGTGTCCCAGCCAGACCGAGCCGGTTCATTCCGTTTATCAGAACATCTACATCAGGCGCAAAGGCTACGTTGATCGTGTGGCAGTTCGGCGACCTCGGCGGATCAGACCCTGCGAAGATTCCCTCGTTTATTTTCCAACAGCTAGAATCGTCTACAAAGCCGCCCAATCATTCCGATCAACATGCTCGCCCCATCCGCAAAATGTTAGGTCCAGTCGAAGGCGCAGAGCAAATCAGCCCGCTTGGCACCTCATTGGTTCGATCAGCCATATTTAGCAACCGAGAAGTCTACGCAATCTCCCTTAGCGTCGATGGTAATAGCCGCATCGACGAGGGGTTGTACAACATTTTCGATCAGCTGTGCCTATCCGTTCAGCCAAGATAATCGTGTGCCCGAGTTGAAATGACTTGGCACGATCTCCGTCTCGCTTTACGATTATCTCCGACGGTTGGGAATCTTTGACCAATCTCAGTTCTTTCGGATCGAGCAATTTTGGATGGCTACAAGCACAACCTGTGCGAGCACTCACAATCGGCGCAACGTCGATCCCTGCGACGAGCCCATCATCCGTTCGCACTGCCAAGCACGCGTCACGGTCTTTCGCTCATCGAAGTGTTAGCCGTCATCGGCGTTATCTTATTGCTGCTGTCCCTGCTGTTCCCTTCCATGCGAAAAGCCCAGGCCCAGGCCCATCGCATCGCCTGTACGAACAACCTAAAACAATGGGGCCATGCGCTGCAGTACTATCGCGAAGAGCACAACGACTACCTGCCGACCGAAGGCACTTTTTGGAGTCTCAATAAGCCTTACACATGGTTTAATGTATTGCCGCCATACCTGGGCGCGCCGTCGTACAAAGACGTCGAGAGAAAGGGTAAGCTCATCAAAGAATTCCCGTCTTTGCATATTTGGATTTGTCCCTCCAAGTATAATAGTCTCTACAAGAAAAGTGGTTCGGGACAAAATCAATTTCACTACGGAATGAATCAGGTGATTGATGGCGTGAGTGATTGGGAGGGTATGAAAGACTTTGGCGACAATCCAACTTCCGCAAGGCAGTTCGATAACCAGGCGAAGACAGTCTTCATGTTCGACATTTTCTGGAACAGCCCAGCCGGCATGCAGGAGAGCGTCGGCACCAGTTACCACGGCGACTTCGCCAACGTCCTCTTTCTGGATGGCCGGGTGAATAATTTTAGCGAGCGTGATTTTATTACTTACGACGAGAACAAGCAAAAAGAACGCGTCTGGAGAAACCCCGATTTATTCTGGGGCTTCATCCCAAAAGAAAAACATAGCATTTTTGAATTTTCGGATCCATATAAAGATAAAGCACGGGGTTAATACTTATCGTTTAACGTCGTTGTTAACAGTTATTGTCTATTGCATTAATCAGATGCTCTAGATGAATGTATAGGTGCGTAGCTACTAATGCCGTTCAATAATCAAAGGAAATAGCCAAAATGTCCTTATCTGATCGAAACCAAAATCTCTGCGATGAGAGTAAGTGGAGTTTTACTGATCTACATGCATTATTTCTCAACTGTACATTGAAGAAATCACCCGAACCGTCCCACACAAATGGGTTGATTTCAATATCTAAATCTATCATGGAAGCCAATGGTGTCACTGTAGAAGTTGTGCGCCCGGTAGACTTTGATCTCGCCTACGGTGTATACGCCGACATGACTAAACAAGGTTGGGACAAAGATGAATGGCCATCACTTTACGTCAAAGTCAAGAAAGCTGATATTCTCGTCATCACCACGCCAATTTGGTTAGGTGAAAAATCTTCCATATGCACGAAAACAATCGAACGTCTTTATTCCACGTCGGGCGATCTTAATGACGAAGGTCAATACGCCTATTATGGTCGCGTAGGAGGTTGCTTGGTTACTGGAAACGAGGATGGTGCCAAACACTGTGCCATGAATGTTCTTTATTCACTCCAGCATCTCGGCTACGTCATTCCGCCTCAGGCAGATGCCGGTTGGCTTGGTGAAGCAGGCCCAGGACCTTCCTATCTTGATCCAGGTTCCGGTGGCCCTGAAAACGACTTTACCAACAGAAATACAACTTTCATGACATGGAATCTATTGCATCTCGCGCGCATGATAAAGGACGTGGGTGGCATACCTGCACACGGTAACCAACGATCGAAGTGGGATGCCGGTTGTCGATTTGACTACCCCAATCCTGCGTACCGATAATTCTAGTGTATGTAGTTGCTAACCCATATAACACAATCTGGTATGAGATGTTTATATGCAAATAAGTTAGAATCGAAAAAAACTCGGCATCATGCAGGTACCGTTCTTGGGCTTAGCGATGCTACAATACAATAAATCATATCATGATTACCTATCCCACAAACGATTTTCTGTTATCATCCCCCCATGTTTATCGGTATTCTATCAGACAGTCATGGCGACCCTATTCCCGTTCGCAAGGCGCTCGCGCTTTTTGATTCGCTGGGCGCTACCCACCTCATACACTGCGGCGACGTTGGTGGGCAGGAGGTGTTTGACGAACTCGTTGGTCGAGCGCTGACTTTTGTTTGGGGTAATACCGACTTGTACGATGGCACTACGCTGGCCTATCTCGAAACCGTTGGCCTGCAAGCGCCGACTGAGGTGCCATCGACTGTCACGCTGGACGATAAGCGCTTCGCTGTTTTCCATGGTCACGAAAATGGTTTTGAATCTGCACACGATCGCCTCGAAGTCGATTATATTTGCCATGGCCATACGCACCTTCGGCGTGACGAACATCTCGGCGGTGTGCGTATCATCAACCCCGGTGCGCTGCATCGCGCTCGGGTATTCACGGTGGCTACGTTAGATACCGCGACCGACGAGCTAACCTTTCACACGATAAAATAGTTGTCCGCCTGCTCATCGAGCCGCGGGTTTTAACCCGCGCGGTGCTAAGAATTGTAGGTATCAAGAGATGGCTTAATCGCACTATTCTACTGATCGTCATTCTCGCGCAGGCGGGAATCCAGGAGCGGCGTGTAGGTCACATTGACTGGATGCCAGCCTGCGCGGGTATGACGAGGTCCCTGAGAGGGTATGACGAAGTCATTGATGCCATATTCATTAATCTGTTCACGCAACTTGTTGTTCAACTTACGTGTTCGTACTATATAAATAGACTTTCGTAGCCTTGCCCGCAAAGTCCATGGGCACAGGCCGAAGTTCAAAATTCGTCTCGATCTTGCGCTTATCCTTAATCCAATGCATACGCCATTGATTGTCCGGGTCGAGTACGAACAGAACGTGTGGATTTTTAATGTCGCGTGAAGCCGAAATTTTATCGACCCAACGATCCAGCGATGTGCGGTCAGTTGGTATCGGCAGTGTCGGCAAAGCGGTCTCCATCGCCAAGTATTCATGAAAGTTGCTGACCAATATCAAACGCTCGTCAGCTATGCCCTGAAGGTAGCTAAAAAGCTGGTCACTATTAGGCTCGAAACATCGCGACCATGCCCCGTATGGCGACGTCGCGCGATTAGCTAGTGTCCATCGGTTGTAGGTCCGCTGCCATTGCTGTTGAAACGTCCACGAACAGCAAACGAATAGCGCTACGCACAGGCCCAAGCGCATTATGCGTGAACGCACCACCACCAGTGGCCCGACAAACAATAAGAAATAAATTGGGCGAAGGGGGATGTAGTAACGCGCCAGACTTACGAAATCGAATTTGTCGCTAAACATAGCCGTAGCTAAGACAATCATGGCTAAGAACATGAGCAATACACATGCGCTAAGCTTAGCCGCAGGTTGCGATAGGAAAGTGACAGCGACTTGACGCCAAGCTGGAATGAGAAGGATGATAACCAGTAAGCATCCAGGCCACAGTGCGATGGCCCAATGACTGATAGCGTGGTGATCGTAATAGCCTAGGTCAGTGAACTGCCACCATGCCTGCCAGATGAGCGATGGCGACAAATCGAAGCCGACGCGATGCCCTAGATTCACCTGGGCCTGCATGGACTCTGTGCCACCCATAAATCGATTGGTCAATAGCAAAGCCGCAATCGGAAGGGCTGCGAACAAGGCAAAAATGGCGACATGCTTCGCCGTAATAGCTGAAGTATCTGCGACAGCCTGATCCGTTACAGGCGATTGGATTTTGCCGCCACGGGATATTAGCCAGGTCCAGATCAGATAGCTGCCAATGCCTGCGGGGATAAACACGCTTGCATATCGCAGCCAAAACAACCCACCGCTTAGCATGCCGACTAACGCCAGCCGCTTGGCACAAGAAGCTGAGCTATGCTTCGTTGTGTGATTGATAGTCATAGCATGATGCGTCAGCAACAATAAGTAAGGAATCGCTGCGGCGAGAAGTACGTCCGTTGATGGGTTGATAAGATAGCCCACCGCTAAGCCCGCGCTCATGGCTGTCGCTGCCAATAGCAAGCCTCGAAATCCGCCGGGTGCCATACGCCGCGACCACAAGAACCAGCCGACCATAGCCAAGGCGCAGGCAACGATGCCAATAGCCCGGCAAGCCTCAACAGACGAGCACGAAAGCGTCTGCCGCACCGTAGCGACAAGCATGGAATAGCCCACGGGCCATTTGGTTAGAAAGCCCCATTCGTATTGAATGTCCCAGGGTTGACCGGGCGCGATAGGTTGTAAGGTGGTAAAGCCATTCCCATTTAGGAATCTATCCACCGCTAAGAGCTGGTAGGCGTAGTCTGATTCAATTCGCGGTGGAATTGCTGCTCTACCGGGTAATAAGGTCAGCACCGAAGCGATTAGGGCTATTGCGATAATCGCCCAGGCAGTCGTGGGTAAGCGTCGAGATGGCGTAGTCGTGGCATTGGGGCACAATATGCGTTCGCGCACACCCTCCGCCAAGAGTGCCCCTGATGAACCAGCCGGTACTTTTTCTGCGCTAATCACTACTAACCATCCTCACCCAATGGTGCGTTATCGGTCGTATCGGCGATTCGTAGGATCGGAATTAGGAAGCGAGGTGTATGACCGCCTGACTGGCGCGGGCGGGTGGTATACGTACATCCCGATATTCTTCGGGATCTACCCGTGTCTAAACCAGGGTGAACAAGTACAGACTGCATAACAAAACCGCCAACCAGAACGAACGACCTAATTAGTCATCCTAAAGCACTATTTCAGCATCTCACCCAAGCTACCGACAATGTTATAGGAACTAAGCCTATGAAACTTACTATCGTCATCCCGGCCTTGAACGAAGAGCAAGCCATCGGTTCGATCATCGAGCGCACCCTTGCCGCGCGTGAAACTATCATCGCTGATTCGCCCGTCGAAGCCGTAGAAATTGTCGTCGTTAGTGATGGCTCCACAGACCGGACACCAGAGATAGCTGCTAGCTATGATGAGATTGCGCTCATTGTCTTTGAGAAAAACCGTGGATACGGCGCAGCCATTAAAAGAGGTTTCGAGGTCGGTACAGGAGACGTCGTCGGATTCTTAGACGCAGACGGCACCTGCGAACCCGCATTCTTCGCGACGCTCTGCCGCGAGTTAGCCGAGTGTGGCGCATCGGTAGCTATTGGTTCTCGATTAGGACCAGATAGTGAAATGCCACGCGTGCGACGTTTTGGTAATCGAGTATATGCATTTATTCTTTCTGCCCTGAGTAACAAAGTCGTTACAGATACAGCCAGCGGCATGCGCGTGATTCGTCGCGACGTTTTACAACAATTATACCCACTGCCAGACGGTTTGCATTTCACCCCGGCTATGAGCGCTCGCGTGTTGATGGACGATCAGCTTACGATTGTTGAAAAGCCTATGTGCTATAAAGAGCGCGTCGGCGAATCAAAGCTGCATGTCATCAAGGATGGGCTAAGATTTTTCCGAACCATTTTCGAGATGACGCTCATGTGGCGTCCGGCGAAGCTATTCTTTGCCAGTGCGGCCATGTGCCTTTGCGTCATGATGTTGCTAGCCGCCCATCCGATAGAGTCTTGGCTACGCATGGGTCGCTTCAACGATGATATGATTTACCGCCTGCTATTTTGCTCGCTGCTTGGCTCGCTTGGCGTGAGTTTGATTTCAATGGGGGTGCTAGCTGTAAATCTACACCGCATGGTCAACCCAAAGCAAAGTGCTCCGACTTTTTTAGCAACCATACTCGATCGCCTATATTCAGCGCCAGGCGCGTTAGCTGTAACCTTGCTCACTATGCCCGGGCTTCTTTGGCTGGTGGGCGAAGGTGTGTGGACGAGAATCACGCTCGGCGTGGTAGAACTCCACTGGTCGCGCGTCGTGCTCGCGGGCGTCGTTGTATTCGCCATCGCCCAGCTAGCTTTGAGCGTCTTATTGGCCAATATCATGAGATACCACGCCAAACGGGCTAACGCACAACGCCAGCCCAGCTCGTTACAAGCCAAATCAGCCCCCAGGCCCTTCGTACACGCGACTGCGGCCAACCAAGCTTCGTCCGCATCCATAGAAATGGCCCGTCAGACCGAGATGTAGGGCTTTTGGAAGAAATTCCAACATTTGGCATAGGGGACGGCACGGTGGCATGGTCAAGCCACTGCTTACCCGTATTATTATCCTAGGTGAAACGCTGTCCTTAATCAGGGTAAATGCCTGGATGAAAATGAATTCAAAATTTGGAATAGTAGTTAGGCGTTCCTGTGTTATATTGGTTGTAGCTCCCTTGTGAAAATGGGGGAGGTGACGTGATTGGACGCATCTTGAGGATAATGTAACACCATGCTGGATGCCAATACGAAAGCACGTTTTGAGGCCACGGCTATGCCGCATTTCGATGCGGTGTTTCGGATGGCTTGCGCGTTGTCGGGCAGTCGGGTAGAGGCCGACGACTTGGTCCAGGAAGCGTTTATCAGGGGTTTTAAGGCTTTCGAACGCTTCGAGCTGCGCGAATATGGCGCGAAACCCTGGCTATTGAAAATTCTTTATAACGTTTTTTATACCGCCAAAAACAAGCAGCGACGTCAGCCCTCTTTGCTCGACGACGTCGATTTCGACCATTTTGAGGAAGAGCTTGTCGACATGGGTGGCGATCCGGAAACTGCGGAGTCGTTGAACTGGGACCATTTTGACGAAGAGATCAAGAAGGCCGTTGAATCGCTTCAGCCGGAATATCGGACTGTGTTACTGCTCTGGTCGATTGAGGGACTAAGCTATAAGGAAATAGCCGAGGTCTGCGAATGCCCCATGGGCACGATTATGAGTCGACTGTACCGTGGTCGACAACTGCTAGGCCGTAAATTGCGATCGTATGCCCAAGCACGAGGATTTAGCGGCTGAAGGATTGACTCATGAATTGTAAAAGTTTTCGTAAATATGCTAGCGCCTTTGCTGACGGCGAGCTTGATGTGCCTCTGAATTTAGAGGCGTTGGAACACCTGAATATGTGCCCGGCTTGTGCGCAGCGTGTGGATGACGTCACAGCTTGTAAGCGTTCGCTCAGCGACATGTGGTCTCGTGAGGTCGCTCCGGATTCGCTTCGCAAAAGCGTGGCTGTCTCACTAGATGGCGCCTTGGAACGTGAAAAATTAACCGATTATGGCCTAACATACGCGCCGAGCTGGCACAAACGCTCCAAATTTATGGTTCCGCTAGCTATCGCAGCGGCGATTCTTTTTTACGTGTCCATTTGGCAGCGTTGGGGTTCGGATGAATTATCCAGCGGAACCATGACAGTCGTCACCGCTCAGGCCGTAACCGATATACGACATCAACACCAAGACTGCGTGCTTACGCGGGGAATCAACCATCATAATCCACTGCTATCCCATCAACCCGCTCTGCTTGCCAGTCAACTTAGTGGCCTCACCGATTTGGTGGTAGTCGTTCCCCTATTCCCTCAAGACGAATTTGAGCTTGTTGGCGGTGAAAAATGTGGCATCCAGGGGCGGGTTGGTGGCCATGTGCTGTACCGCTCGCCATCGACGCATGAATACTTGTCGGTATTCACAACAACGCGGATCGTGGAGTTGATACCGAATCAGCCGGCTGGGTGGCGAGAGCGGGCGTATTTTGCTAACGAGGACGATAATTCGCTAACTGTCCTCGCTTGGCATGAAAGTGACCGAACCATCAGCTTCTCGGCGAATTTACCAAAAGAGGCTCTTATGAAATTAGCTAACGACACGCTTTTGGCCTTGCGAGTTTATCAAGATTTACAATTAGCCAGTGCGGCAGATTTGAATATGAATTGACACTTTATTTTTAAGCGTGATGCGTGGATGAATCGGGAGATTTTTTTTGGTTTTCTTCCGCCATATGGTCAGATACGGTGTTTTGTATTATTGTGGAGTGTGGGGATGGTGCATTGTCGATGCTCAAAAGTTTTGGCGGCGGCGGCGTGTGCCAGCTAGCGTAGATGGGGTTTTGTAGTTCTAAAGATTAGAACGAAGGAGATTTTTGTGATGGCTAATAAACGGATGTTCGCCTTGTCGACCTGCATCATGGTTGGCTGCTGTTCGATTGGATTTGCGCAATCGCCAACTTCTCGGTTAAATGGTCTCAATGGGCAGGCTCGGCGAGCGGTGAAAAGTCCTAATGCAGCGCGCGATCTGCTTGCAAAACCAATAGACTCAGTAGATTGGCAAGAAACGCCTTTTGAGGAAGTTGTCGAATGGCTGCGAACTGAAAGCAATGATCAAGTCAATATCATTCCGCGGTGGACATCCCTGGAAAACGAAGGTGTCGATGGCGAGTCACCGATAACTTTGAAATTACGAGATACATCGGTCGCAGAGATTCTCATCGAAGTGATAGACCAGCTTTCAGATGATGGGTTAGTTCGTTTCCGCGCGGTAGGCAGGAATCTTCGCATTTCCACTGCGGCTGATTTTTCCAAGAAACTTGAGCGACGCATTTACCAGATGACTGATTTGACGTTTAACGTTCCCGACTTTGGTCGTAATGCCCCACAGGTAGACTTGGAAGCGGCATCGCGGGCGAGTGGCGGCGGTGGTGGTCAAAGTGTTTTCAGTGGTTCTAGTAGCAGTAGTACAGAAGACTTGGAAGTTGAAGACCAAGATACCGAAGACCAGATTAACGATCTGATTACGATTATTGCGAGCACCATCGAGCCGCAGTCTTGGGGCCCAATCTCTGGTTTGCAGGGTCCAGCCATTCCTGGAACCGGTGGCGGCCGTGGCTTTATTCAAGCGTATAACAACCGCGTTTTGATTGTCTATAATACCATCGAGGTACACGAACAAATTGCTGGATATTTTGCTTACGGTGAATAGTCACCTGTTTTGTAGCTTATAAAACGTCAGAAATTATTTTCAGGATCGATCGGTTTGAATGCAGCGTGAATCGCGGCGGCATTCAAACCGGTCGGTCCTGATTTTTTTGGGTCAGCGAGGGCCTTCGTTTGCGACGGGTACGTCCCGTTTTCTAATTCCTAAAATTTTCGTATGATGATGACCCATCGTTTTGTTCTTGTTGTATCTGTGATGCGGAATATGTTGTATGGCCATGACAGTACGGCTGCATGATTCGAAATTAGCTACCAGATAGCCTCAAGCTGAAGCTTTGCAAGCTTGAAGCATGCGGCTCGATGTAAGGATTATTGATTATGCGTACCCAATATGAGATCGGCGTCATCGGGGCTGGCAATGCGGCCGAGGGTATTGTGCATGGCATATTGCGTAATACCGGTATTTTCGACGATCGCATTATTGCGTCCGCCCCCTCGGCTGACCGACGTGACAAGATCGTGGCACGGTTTCATATCGCGGTGACACAAGACAATCGAGAAGTGGTCGAAAACAGTGCGATTGTCATTCTCGCGGTTAAGCCGCAGCAATTTGTCGAGGTTTGTGCCGGCGTGGCTGATCTGGTGCGTGAGGATCAGCTCATTGTATCCATCATGGCTGGGGTCTCGACGACGTCTATCGAAGGGCAATTTCCTAACATTAACGCCCGCGTCATTCGGGCGATGCCTAACCTGCCTATTCATGTGGGTGCGGGTATGACGGGGATTTGTCGTGGTCAACACGCACGTGAGGTGGATCAGCTTCATGCGCAGCGGATTTTTGATGCTGGCGGCCGATCTATTGTGATTGAAGATGAGTCACAGATGGATGCCGTTACCGCGGTTTCGGGTAGTGGGCCTGCGTATTTTTATTACTTCGTGGAGGCCATGACGCAAGCCGGGGTGCAGGCGGGTTTGTCCGAGCAGCAGGCCTGCGCTTTGGCGAAACACGCGTGCCATGGTGCGGCTAAGATGATGTTAGAGTCTTCGGATTCGCCGGAAGTGCTGCGGCAGAAGGTGACCTCGCCGGGCGGAACCACGCAGGCGGCGCTTGATTCGATGAAGGAAAACAAGGTGTTTGAAGGGGTGAAGAAGGCGGTGTTAGCGGCTAGTGCGCGGAGTCAGATGTTGGGGCGATGAGGGGAAGTGTGGCGGAACCGCGACCGTGAGGGAGTGTCTAATGAAGGTCAAGTAGATGCCGCTTCCTCACGGGCGCGGTTCTGTATGGGGATGTAAATCGGTACTTGTGCGAATGGTTCAGGCAGGTCAACCTTTCGCTAGTAAGCGAAAGAACGACCGTGCCCTACCGGCTGGGAAAAATCCTCAAGCTTCTCGACGAAGTTGGGAAGATCGGCAAGATTAACTGCGCCGTCGCTACTTGTGTCGAAGACGCAGGTGTAAGCATCTGCCTCGTTCGACGCGCCAGCTATCGCCCCCCAAAAAAGCTGAAGCTTTGCGTAATCAGCCAGCGTAATCTGATCGTCGCTGTCATAATCATTGTCTATGTTTATTTTGGTGGATTCGTAAGCGCCAATATCCGTTCTGCAGCCCACCGTCCGAGCGTTGCCGTCAAAGTCAGTCGCACCGATGGGGCTGACTAGCATGGGATCACCACGATTTATGCAAGGTGAACTAGATGATAGTCGAAAGTCGTCGTCAGAGTTACCGGGGATATTGTCAGCGCCGTACTCATCAGCGAATAAAGGATCAGCGGCAAAATTGCCTACGTTCCCTTGGAAACGTTCTAGACTAGTATTCCATAGCTCAATATCGTTATGAGAATACGCAACAATACTTGATCCGCCCCCGCCCCAGTCGATCTGAGTGGTTATCAGCGTAGTCCCAAGCCCGCCCCTGTTTCCCCAAAGTATCGAATTCGTAAGGTCCACCGTGCCGGATTGAATGGAAATTCCACCGCCAACACGACTATTCGATGCGAAATTACGTACAATGGTGCTGTTTGACACATCTATGTGGTGATCTGACAGAAATACCGCACCGCCATGCGCCGCTCTGTTGTCGACCAATAAAGAGTTATTGATTGTTGCCGTTACATTGAAGAGGAACAGACCACCTCCAACGCCAGCGTTGCCACCCGGTAATTCTGACGCCCTATTACCTCGAATAATCACCCTCTCAAGGGATAACGAGCCAACGACAAGGCGCATGCCGCCTCCGTTCTTAGCTGCATTGTAGCTGATTTCTGAATCGACAAGGGTTATACTACAGCCAAAGCAATCCAAACCGCCTCCGCCATAATCTGCGGTATTATCGTGAATGTGCGTGTTTGTGATATTGATACTCTGTCCTAAGATATAAATTCCGCCTCCATCATTGGCATGGTTGTCATAAATGTCGCAATGGTTGATATTTAAGCTTCCGGTCCTAAAAAATATGCCTGCTCCACTATTAATTCCGGGCGATCGTGCATTTCCATGCGCTACTGAAAATCCATCGATCGTGGCAGTTTCTAGCGCAGCTTTAGCTGTAACAACATTATAGGAATTGTCGGAATTGTCACCAAAAAACAAATCATCATCGCCATTCAAATCCCCGCTTAAGAGCGTTTTGTATAAATCTACATCTCGCACTTCGGGGCGATAAGCACCGCAGCCTTGATAGCCACCTTCCCACGTCATGCCGCTTAGAATTTGAAATGTCGCGTCGCGTGGATCATCTAACCCCTGCGTCGAAGGTGTGTACACGCCATCGGCTACGCGAATGGTATCGCATCCACCGGCTACCAGAAGTGCGTCTGATAGCCCTAAGAAAGCAGAGCACCAACTGGAGCCATCATGCACTGGCCCGGTGGCGTTTTGATCGACGTAGTAGATAACGCAAAGGGGTTCCGGCGTTATTTGCGCAGACGAAACCTGCGAAGCCAACATTACGCAAGCAATGGACAAGAAATATCCCCTTAATCCAACCATCCCCGAATTTTCCCCTGAAGAACTGAAACCACCTAATCAACGGTCTATTATGACACAATCGACAGTGATTATCCAGTAAAAAGCGTTTTATGGCTTGTAATGAGGCCAGGGCCGACCTGCTGTCATCAACAGGTAGAGCCAAGTGGGGCGAACTTAGTGTTTTTTATTGGTGGTTGAATATGGCGGGTAATAGCCATGGGTTTCGAGACTGTCCTTCCCCCACCCTTTGCCAGTAGGCAAAGAATGGGGCACCCGGAAATGGAGTACCCGCAAGAATGGTGCTGGCAGGTCAACCTTTCGCTAGTAGACGAAAGAACTTCCATGTCCTATCGGGTGCCGTTGCGAAGACTGGATACCCGCCTGCGCGGGTATGACGTTATTGGGTGTGGGGTGGCGTTATGATGTGTGGGGTGACGTTATCTAATTCGGGGCATGACTTGTTCGTTTTGAAGTTGGCGGGTAATAGCTTAGCCGTAGCCCACTAACTGCTCAACTCCGCGCGGGCTGAAGCCCGCGGCTCCTGCGGATGGAGATACGAAGCCTACGGCTCCTACGGACGAGGATACGAAGCCTGCGGCTCCTACTGATTAGGATACGAAGCCTGCGTCACCTACGGATGGGGGTACGAAGCCCACGGCTTGTGTGGATTAGGATACTTGGCGCTGGCTTGTTATGGGTTATCGGGCTTGAACTATAGGGGGCAGCTTGACTATGATGTTTGGAGCGGTCAAAGTGAGCTGTGAGGGGGGAGGATGTACGTGTTGCGTACTCAAACAGGCTATATTCGTGCGTGGGTATTGGCTATGGCCTTTGCTGTGGGTCTAGCTGCGCCTTTGTCGGCGGCTGGGCCTGGACGTCCTGCCCCGCGTCCGGCTCAATTCGATATGCTAGGTGGGTCAGCTTCTGACCGGGTTATTGTTAAGTTGACCGACGCGGCCCAAGCGAGCCTGCATCCGCACGGGGCATGTGTGGATAGAAAGCGTTGCGTCAAGCGGCAGCTCGGCGATATGTCTCAACCACTGTCACAGCAATGGCAGCGATGGGGGGCGGCGTCTGTTCGGCCTGCCTATCCTTTCGAGTTTGCCCATCCCGATATAGCGGCTAGTGTCGGACTTGATCGCTATTATACCGTGCGTGTGCCCAAGGGTACGGACACGGTGGCGATGGCTGATGAACTGCGTCAGTGTAGCGGGGAGATAGAGTCGGCTATGACTGATGTGATTGGTGGCGCAGCGCAGTTGATACCAAATGATGGTAGTTTCGATCAGCAATGGGGTATGCATAATACTGGGCAAAATATTTTAGGTTTTGATGGCCAAGTTGATGCGGATATTGATGCGCCGGAGGCTTGGGATATTCACACCGGAAACTATAAGACTGTGACGATCGCTATTATCGATTCCGGTGTGTTTAATCACGCGGAATTCGCTGGTCGATTGCTCCCCGGTTTTAATAGTAATCAACCGTTGCTGTGTAGCGGCGGTAATAATATCAATCAAGTTTGTGTTGATGATACGGATTGTCCAGGCGGCGGCGGAGACTCTGACTTTCCGTGCGATAAGATTAACCGGGATACTAGCGACAATGATGGTCATGGTACGCATGTGGCTGGTATAGCTACGGCGGCAGGAGATAATTCTGCTGGTGTGGCTGGGGTTACTTGGGGAGCAAACATTTTGCCGGTACGCGTGCTTAGTTCTCAGGGTTTTGGTTCTGCTCAACAAGCGTCAAATGGATTAATTTGGGCGGTGGATAATGGGGCGGATGTCTGCAATATAAGCCTGCAGTATTACATCAACAATTCTGGCTCGAACGTGGCAGATATTCTCACATTGGTTGATGCCGCGGCCTATGCCAAAGCTAACGATGTGTTGGTGGTTGTTGCGGCTGGTAATGGTCATTGCAGCGTGAACAGCGAATTTTGTTCGGATAGTGACCCCTGCCCACCTCTGGCGGGTTTGTGCTTGAACAATGTAGCTTACCCTGGCGTGATAGCAGATGTACTCACCGTTTCTGCTACCCATAATGAGGATTTATTAAATGAAGGGTCCAACTTTGGACCTGAAGTAGATGTGGCTGCTCCAGGTGAAGGTGTTTTTTCTACGCACAATAATAGCGGTTATATATTTCGAACCGGCACGTCAATGGCGTCACCGCATGTGGCTGGTTTAGCGGCGTTGATTATGTCGTATGCTCCGCAGTTGTCAGCGGATGAGGTTCGGGTTTTGATCGAAACAACGACGGATGATTTAGGCCCGACGGGGCCGGATGACTTTTTTGGTGAAGGTCGCATCAATGCGTGGAGCGCATTGATGGTTGCGCCGCTTCCATTTGGGATTCAGTCGAGTACGCCGCTGGATGGCGCGGTGGATGCACGCATCGCTATTCTTGATGACGGCGTGACGCCAATCGGTTGGCGTGCGATCGACCTGACCTTTGACGGGGTAGCAAGTTTCTTTAAGGCAGGTGACTTTACCGTTTCGGTATTGCCGAGCGGCGTGACGCCGACTATCGCTTCGGTTACGGGCGTGGCTATGGTTTCAACGATTACGCTGGACGACCCTATTGCGGTGGATGCGGCTACGCGCTTTTTACATAATACCAGCGGTACGAGTCGTACGATTAGTCATCGACCTGGCGATGTGGATGCGGATGGTAGTGCAGGGGCGTCGGACATCTTAGCCCTGGAGGCGCATTTGCTGGGGACGGCTAGTCTGGCTGTTTGGTCGACTGACATTGATCGAAGCGGCGAAACTAATTCGCTGGATATCATTTCCCTGATCGGATTGCAGCCATAAGCGCTGTAATTGATAGTGTATGACGTGTCGGGCATGTAACAATATGTGATACGCCATCAATTCTCTGCATGCAGATATATTTCTATTCGCGGCGTAAGCTGATTAACATTTTGTATCTGAAACACAGGATTCCCATCTGCGTGGGAATAACGGGGGGTTGGACGCTTGCCGCAGGCACTAGTTCATACAATTCGCTGATATTCGCTAGCGGTTCACTATATCGGAGGATTTGCTATTGTACGTGCTGTGCCGGGGTGCGGGTATGTCCGCAAGCTTGGCTGTGTGGCTCTGTTTAAGTCGATTGGTCCTGTGTCGTTTATTCCGAATCGCGATATAATCATTGGCTGGCGTCGAGGTTTGGCGGGCTATTCTTGTAGATGGCCGGCTAGGCATGTTTTATGCAAGGTTTAGTTGTTCATGGAATCTATATCGAATCAACGAGGTTCGCTAGCTAAGACAAATAGCGGCGGGCCAATCGGTTGGCTGTTGGGTTTATTCAGTAGCATTTGGCTTGGCGTGTCGCTGGCGGTCATTCTTTTTTTCTATTGCTCGGTGGGTAGTGGCGCGCCACAGGTTCGTCAGTTGCCCTCGCTGGAAATGACCGAGTTTGAGTGGTTTCATTGGTGGCCATTCAATGTGCTGATGATTACGTTTACGTTGAATATGATCGTGGTGACGCTGCGGCGCATTCCGTTTCGGTTTATCAATGCCGGTGTGTGGATGATTCACTGCGGTATTATCACGGTGACGTTGGGTAGTTACTATTATTTTTCTACTAAGGTTGAAGGCGATGCGCCGGTATTTCGACATCGCGTGCGTATTGAGCATCCTAGCTTTGCCAAGCCGGTGTCGCTAGTGGTGTTGCCGGGTGCGACGGAGCAGGTCGTGGCCGGGCCTGATGTTTGGCAGTTTCGTATTCAAAGTACCAACAATTCTTGGCCCATACTTTCCGATGATCATGCTGGTGAAAAAGCTTTCGCAGTTAACATTTCGGTTAAGCCGCCGACGGGTGAGCCTTATGTTCGGCAGCTGTTAGACGGGTATGAGGAGTATACTGAGGATGTGATGCCGGGTAAGGGGCGGGCGATTAAGAACATTGGTCGCAAGCTGGTCGACGAAAAACTGAAGCTTACGCTTGACCATGAACCTCAGACTTATTTTCATGTGATGGACTCGTGGGCATTGTTTTCTCGTACGGTCGGGGAAACGGAATGGGTCGAGCGCCGTATCGATAATATGCCGCGCTATAATGATCGCATTGCTACGCGCGATCAGATTTTTTCTGATCCGCAATCGCCAGTTGAGATAAACGCCATCGATTTGCCGGTGCCAAGTCAGGCTGATGGTGATCCGTTGGCGCGTACGCCGGTGCATGTGACGGGTTATTTGCGATATGCTTACATGCAGCAGCGCTGGCGTGACGGTGGCGCTGCGTTGAATCCTGTAGTCGCGGTGTCGGTGTCTTCCGCGCGGTCGGAGCCTCATCAGTATGAGTTAGCCGCGCTTCATCCTTCTCATGCGCAAAGTGATGATGGGCTGATGGAATTTCGTTGGCTGAAGCGTGCGGCTGACGTCGCGCGGCTACCAAAAGATTCTATGCCGGTATTGCATATCGAAGTGCCGGCTTCGAAGGTTTCCATTGATGTGACGATGACCAATGAGACGGTGGCTGGGCCTGATGGCGAATTTACGCCTATTGAGCATACCGAATTTTCGTATCGCATCCGTGGGGGGCAGGATAATCTGTCTATTCCGGGCGAGAACAAAACGGTTTCGATTGCGATGGTAGAAATCAAAACGCCCACCGGCAGTTTTCGGCGCTGGGTGGCGGATGATCCTGCGCTAACGCGCGATATTCATGGCGAGGGCGAAGATGCCCATGATATGGATACGAAAGAACCTGACTCACGTATTGTGATGACATATGCTGCGGCGTCTACGCCTATAATTTTAGCGGGTTATCCGGGCGGATTGCACTTGGTGTATAATGGCCCGGAGGGTCGGGTGATTGATCAGGCGGTGAGTCCGGGACAGTCGGTGGAATTGTTGCCGGGGATTCATGTTGGGGTGACAGGCTATTGGCCCCATGCTCAAGCGGAGACCAAGCCTTATGTCGTGCCGCTCAGTGCTCGTCAAGCAGGTGCAAAGGAAACCTACTCTATGATCCGTTTGGAAGTGGGTGCTGGTCAGGGCTTACAGTCGCAGTGGCTCACGTATCACCCTTATGCTTTGCCTAATGAACAATACATTTATGGTGGGCGATTTCGTTATGAGCCTACGCGGTTTCGCACGGCGGACGGGCAAGAAGTCGAAGTGATATTTTCACGACGTCGTGAGCCGTTGCCTCATCCGGTTATCCTGGAAGACTTTGCACTGGATACTCATCTCGGTGGGTATACTGGCGCGTCCATGACGATTCGTAATTACGTGAGCACGCTACGATTTGAGGACGACGGGCAATGGACCGAACCGACGGAGATTCGGGTGAATGAGCCGATGAGTCATGGCGAGTATTGGTTTTTTCAGTCGGTGTGGGACCGTCCTTCGCCGAATAACCCGGCTGGTGGTATGAACTATACCGGTTTGGGTGTTGGTAATAGGCACGGGGTGTATATCCAATTGACCGGTTGCTGCATTGCGGTGATTGGGATGTGCTTTGCGTTTTATGTGAAGCCGGTATTGAAGCGTCGGCGGGCAGCGCAGCAACGCGCGAAAATTGGTCGCCATCGTGATGCCGAATATGACACCCAGGCTGATGTTATCGAAGAAGTTGCTGCCGTGTCATGATCTCCGGTCAACTTGATGGTGGCATAGTCATCGCAGTATAGGAAGCGAACCTAGTAATAGATAAGAAAACAATACAATGACACGAAAATGGCACATATATCTAATTGATGTGATGGTAGTGGCTGGGATTGCGGGGTACATTGGGTATATCGTTATCAACAAAGAGCCTGACCGACGGGTGGCGACTTCCGATTTTGCACGAGCGGTAAACCTAGAGCCTTTATATGGTGTCGCCGTGCAGGCGGATGGTCGATTGCGCTCATTTGAATCACATAGCAAGACGTATATGGGGTATATTTCTGGGCCTAGAAAAATTCATGGGCAGTCGAATACGTTTTCGTACCTGGATGTGATGTTCCGATCTGAGCTATATGAAGACATTGACATGATCTATGTCAAACACAAACAGGTGCGCGATCAGCTACTAACTGCGTTAGAAGGTCAGCCAACACTTGATGAGGAGCGCGTAGCCGCTATTCGTAAGAGCGGCTTGTTTTCCCGGCAATTGTTGAATCAGCCGTCTTCGCGTGCGCTGCTAGAAAAGCTAGGATTGGATTTGATTAAGACGGAGAAGGTCGTGCGCTCGATTGAATCGGCGCTAACGGTTTCTGATCCGAGATTTCTTAGTAGTAACTTAAAGTTGATTGCCCCGCCGAGCGGGTTGGCCGACCAGCCTTGGCATGCGGTGGAGGAAATAAACCAGCCTGGTGGGCTGCCGCAAGATAGCACGCATGCGGGCATGGCTTCTGAGGCAAACATTGAGGGGTTAGCGGTAGAAACCCAGCAGCGGCTGGCGGATTCGTGGTCGCAGTTGCGGCGTGCTTGGAGAAGTCAGAACGCTGAAGAGTCTAGTGCGGCTGTGTTGACCCTGGCTGGGTTGCTGCCGACTATTGCGCCTGCGCTTTATCCTTCTGGGGAAAGGTTGTCGTGGGAAAGTTGGTATTTTCGCACCAAGAGTATGAGCTGGGTGTGGTTGGTTTATTTACTCAGCGTGATTCCGCTGTTGATGGCTATTATTTATAAATGGCAAGGTGCGCGAACGGCTGGAATGATATTGTTTGTGGTGGCGTTTGCTTTACAAACCGCTTCGATTGCGCTGCGATGGTATATTTCGGGTCGCTGGCCTAATGCCAATATGTACGAGGCCGTGACTACGTCTGCATGGTTTGGCGGGGTGGCGGCTATCATTTTAGAGCGCATCGCTAGGAAGACGAGCTTTCGAAATATTTTTGCGCTCGGGTCAGCGGTTATTTCGATGATTGCGTTGATGGCGGCGTATTTTTTACCGACACAACTCGACTCTGGCATCAGCAACAAGATGGCTGCCTTGAACGACGTGTGGCTATACATTCACACCAACGTGATTATTTGGAGCTACGCGGTCATTGGATTGGCTTGTGTGCCCGCGTTGCTATTTTTGCGAAATCGCTGGTGCTTATTGTGGGATCAATTGACGATTCCCAGGTTACGTTTGTTGCTGCTTCCGATTGTGATGTTGGTTGCGAACGTGGCGGGCGGGATGCTGCTGATGCATTTCATTGCTAAAACGAAGTACGGATTGCCTATGTACACGTTGTGGGGAACAGCTGCGGCGTTTTGGTTGTCATCAACTATTTTAGGAATGGAATTGTTGTCTGCACGAGCGAGACGCGGCGCAGGTATTAAGGGCGTTGATCGGGCGGCGTCGGGCGGGGCGTCTGCGATCATGGCTGCGACCCCATCGAGCAATCCTTTTGTTCAAGCAGAACGACCTACGTCGAGCCAGGTTTATGATGGGGCGACGATGGTGCTGGTCGAGCTTTCGTTTGTGATGTTATGGACGGGGGTGGTGATGGGGGCTATATGGGCGGATCATTCCTGGGGCAGGCCATGGGGTTGGGATCCGAAGGAAGTTTTTGCGCTGAACACGTTCATCATTTTTCTGATTCTCATCCATGTGCGTATGAAGGTTAAGGACAAGGGATTTTGGACGGCGATCATCGCTCTCATCGGCTTCGAAGTTATGATGTTCAATTGGATTGTAGTTAATTTTATCATCACCGGCCTGCATAGCTATGCGTAGTTTTGCAGTCAGCGCAACCACCTATTGATAAGTGAAGGGAGTCACCGTTTATGGGCGACGCATTATTCCAAAGACATTTTGTCCGTCCTGAAGATGTCCTTGATGCGTGGGAGCGGATTGAACCTTATTACGATCAATTGCGTGATCGTGCGTTGGAAACGCCTGAAGAAGTCGAGCAATGGCTGATTGATTATTGCGAGCTGTCGGCGGCGGTGGCTGAGGTGGGTACGGACCGGCATGTTAAGATGACGTGTCAGACGGATGACGAAGCACGAAAAAAAGCCTTTTTTGATTTCCTTGAGAATATCGATCCAAAAACCAAGCCGCGCTCGCACGAGTTGAATATTAAATATGCACAGGCACCGGCTTCGGCACAGCTTCCCAAGGCGCGATATGAAGTGCTTGATCGAAGTATTCGCGCGACGGTTGAAGTGTATCGAGATGAAAATGTGCCGCTTCAAGTTGCAGAGGCTAAGCTGGAGCAGAAGTATCAGGAAATAGGCGGCGCTCAGATGGTTACATTTGATGGCCGAGAGCATACGCTGCAGCAGTTGGCCATCTACACAGAAAATACCGACCGAAACATTCGACAAAGTGCCTGGGAGACAGCTACGTCGCGCCGTCTGCAAGATAAGGACGCGATGGAAGACATCTTCGATCAGCTTGTTGCGCTGCGACATAAGATGGCGCGAAACGCGGATTGCGGAGACTACCGAGCGTACGCGTTCAAAGTTAAGCAGCGATTTGATTACACGCCGGCAGATTGTATTGCTTTTCACGATGCGGTCGAGCGTGCGGTAGTACCCATCGTTCGAGATTTACAGCGGAAGCGCAAGGAAGCACTCGGCGTAGATACGCTTCGTCCGTGGGACTTAGCCGTGGATGTTAAAGGTCGTGGTCCTTTGCGTCCGTTTGAAACTGCTGAGCAGCTTAACCAGCGAGCCTCCAATACTTTTCATCGCGTAGATTCCGAACTGGGCGATCAATTCGATGAGATGCGCACCAATCAATATTTGGACTTGGAGAGTCGAAAAGGCAAAGCGCCGGGCGGTTATCAAGCGACTTACGAAGAGGCGCGGCATCCATTTATTTTTATGAATGCAGTGGGCGTGCAGCGCGATGTGGGCACACTCGTGCATGAGGGTGGCCATGCGTTCCATTGTTACGCGGCCCGCGATGATGCGATTTATCCCTATCGATCTAGCCCGATCGAGTTTGCCGAGGTCGCATCGTTTGGTATGGAACTGCTTGCAATGGATCATCTGGACGATTTTTATCATGGTGATGAGGTAGCCCGTGCCAAGCGTACTCAGCTAGAGGGCGTGATCGAGTTGTTCCCGTGGGTAGCTACCATCGATGCCTTTCAACATTGGCTTTATACCCATCCGGAGCATACGCGCGATCAGCGGCGAGAACATTGGCTGAGCTTACACGAACGGTTTGGCGGGATTACCGATTTTACCGGCTATGAAGATGCATTGGCTTATGCTTGGCATAAACAGCTTCATCTTTTTGAGGTGCCGTTTTATTATATTGAGTATGGGATAGCTAAGCTTGGTGCGCTGCAGGTATGGCGCAATTCGCTTGATGACTACGCTGGGGCTGTTAAATCTTATAAAGCTGCGTTAGCTTTGGGGGGATCGAAAAAGCTGCCGGAGTTATTTAGTGCAGCTGGTGCGAAGTTCGATTTTTCGTATGAAACGCTAGCCCCGTTGATGTCGTTGGTTCAAAAGAATCTTGACCAATTGCCGCTTTGATATTTCTTTTGATGACTAGTTATGATTGATATGAACCAAACCTGTGTGCCAAATAATAGCCCCAACGGCCTCGCGGATATTCGCCGTAAGGTTGAGGGGGGTGAGCCGTTAACGCAAGAAGATGGCGTGCGGCTATATGAATCGCCAGACATTTATACGCTGGGGGAGTTGGCAAATAAGGTGCGAGAAAATAAACACGGACGCTCCACCTTTTACAATACGAACGTGCACATTAACTATACGAACTTCTGCGTGTTGCGATGTAAGTTTTGTTCGTTCTATAG
This sequence comes from Phycisphaerae bacterium, assembly GCA_029260115.1. Taxonomy (GTDB): domain Bacteria; phylum Planctomycetota; class Phycisphaerae; order UBA1845; family UBA1845; genus JAJRPG01. The sequence continues at coordinate 67,033 of JAJDDW010000100.1, forward strand.
GCCCTATCCGAAGACTGCGGCGACAGTAGCAGGAGACATTGAGGCCGGGCAAACATCCTTGAGCCTTTCGCCGGATACCTATGAACTATCCATTGAGGACATCGTCACCCGTGCAAAAGAAGCCTATTCGCGCGGCGCGACTGAGGTGCATATTGTCGGCGGCTTACATCCCAAGCTTCCCTTTTCCTATTACACCGATATGTGCAGCGCCATTCGTGAGGCCTGCCCACATATGCATATTAAGGCCTTTACCGCGATTGAGATAATTCACTTTACGCGAATTGCCAAACCAAAATTATCCATTGAGCAGGTCTTAACGAAGCTGCGCGATGCTGGACTGGGTAGTATGCCGGGTGGCGGTGCGGAAATTTTTGATGACCGTGTTCACGACGAGGCGTTTAAGAATAAGGTCGGCGAAGTCGAATGGTTTGAGGTTCATCGAGTCGCGCACGAACTGGGTATTTTTACCAACGCCACTATGCTATATGGCCACATCGAGTCGCTGGCTGAGCGGGTGGGGCATTTGATAAAATTGCGTGAACATCAAGCGGAGAGCCTGCGATCTCGTAAGGCCTGTTTCAACACCATCATCCCACTATCGTTTATTCCAGATGACAGCGAGTTGTCACACCTTCCTGGCCCGACTGGTCTAGACGACTTGCGCACGCTGGCTATCGCTCGATTGATGTGCCAAAATATCGATCATATTAAAGCTTTTTGGATTATGCAGTCGCCAAAACTTGCTCAGGTTTCGCTTAATTGGGGCGTTGATGACCTCGATGGCACGGTCGTCTATTACGACATTACCAAGCGGGAGGGCGACGGTACGCATCAGGAAATGACGGTCGATAAGCTCAAACGCTTGATCGTCGAAGCTGGTGGTTTGCCTGTTGAACGAGATACGCTTTATCGTCGGGTTAATCGTACCGGCGACACCTGGAGCGTCGAAGGTGAGTCGTGGGCTGTTGGTTATGATGCGTCAATTGCATCGTTAGATGGGGTAACTGCTGAGCAAACAGCCGCATCAGGTTTTGTGCAGCTTGGCTCACCGGCTGAAGCAGCGGGATGACAAATAAAACCTTCTATGTCATACCCGCGTGCGCGAGAATGACGGGGGATTCAACATTCAAATCATGTGCAGTTCCTACCACCTGTGCGTAATGTCATGTATCATTGTGTGTTTGCCGCCGTTCGTAGTGCCGCGCAAGCTAAAAGCATGCGGCTCGATAAGTCTAAGGCTTGTGCAATAGCGACATGACTTCGCTTCTTGTGCGGGCGTCGGATTTGCATCGGCCTCGCACGGATGACGTTACCATGACACTTCCGGATTTCTTAATCCCGCGGCATGTCATGCAGGCATGTGTCGCTTCGAGCACCACCGCGACCCCTTTGGCCTTGAGTGATTTCATCAACAAGTCCGCGATTTGCGAGCTAAGGCGTTCCTGCACCTGAGGCCTATGTGCGAAACCGTCGACTACGCGGGCGAGTTTAGAAATCCCCACAACCCGGCCATCTGGCAAGTAGGCGATGTGGGCTTTGCCCTCGAAGGGCATAAGGTGGTGTTCGCACGTCGAGTTGAATGGTATGTTGCGAAGGACGACCAATTCGTCGTATTTTTCCGTAAAGGTGGTTTCGAGGTGGGTGGCCGGGTCATTTTCAAGGCCCTCAAAAAGCTCCGCATACATGCGAGCTACGCGTTGGGGCGTGCGTAATAGACCCTCCCGGTCGGGGTCTTCGCCGACGGCAAGGAGTATTTCACGAACGGCGTTTTCGATGCGTTGCAGGTCCATCGTAAGGTCTACCAGGTTTTCTTGTCTGACTCCGATAACATCGCTACCCCACATCGATCGTAGAGGCCAAGTTCGTCTTCGTCAAAGTGACTTCGGACGCTTGGCCAATGATCGAGTATATGCTAGACTAGCCCGTGGCACGGGGCGTGGCGCAGCCCGGTAGCGCGCCTGCTTTGGGAGCAGGAAGTCGCTGGTTCGAATCCAGTCGCCCCGATTTGGCTTACGTCGTTGCCTGTAGTGGGCAACGACGTCAGCCGTGCCTTTTCACTACACATTACTGGCTGATTTCTACGTCTATTTGCGTGCCACATTCCGGGCAAGTTCCGCTTACGTTGCCTTTTGAGCTGTATCCACAGGTAGTGCAATATCCTATTAATTCTCGAATGACTTCTCGCAGGCTTTGTCGCAGCCGGTTACGAAGGACCAGCCAATACAGATAGGGGCCAACCATTTCGAACACGATCATGCCCAGTAGCATTTTAAGTAAGGAATAATTAAAAATCATTAGCAATAGTGCGAGAAAGACCATGTACCCAAGAACCAAATATCCAATCGCCCCTTTCCGCCTTTGAGCCTGCACACGCTTTTTAGCCTCTTGAAGGCAGTAGTCCCGTGTATATTTATCTTGCATGAAGCGTAGTTCTGGTAGCGCCATGAATCAGCGGCTCCTAACTCATCGTTTTATAACTCGTTAAGATCAATAGCTTTATCGATTCCCAACTCTTCCGCTGTTTTATTGAATCCTTTCAGGTATCCACATTCGGGGCATCTTGGAACGGGTGTTTCGCGTAGATCATAGCCGCAATTAAGGCAAGAAATTTTATATTGTTCTGGAGTATTCACTTTTACCCACAAGCGATATGAGGCCAACGCCCCGATAATGGCCAATAGTCCGATGGGAAATGTACCAGCTCCACCGAACAACATGGCGATGGCTGCTGCACGGTATTTTTCTATCCAGATCAATAACTCGCTAGAGATGAGTAGCAACAGTGCGATCCAATAGGGTAGGGTTTTCAACAGAGAATCGGATGCTGGCGCCCCCGCCTGAGCGTACAAGATGAAAATCGTACAGCCAACGATGGCCGCGCCATTAACAATTAGTATGTATAGCTTATTGCGATAATTGGTTGCGAAGGGGATGACGTTATCCATTTTGGTAACAGTCTGAGTATTTTTCATCGTCGATTCCATGAAGTGCGTCGCCTGATTCTTGTTTATCATTTGTATCGGTCATGCTGCATGCCCTGTGGCAATATCCACCCAACGTAGGGCAGGTCGTTCTTTCGCCTACTGGCGGAAGGTTGACCTGCCTTTACTATTCTTGCGCATGTTGCCGAGGTCTAGCTAACTTTCACTTCGACGCACATGCGGTAGCTAACAACAATCGTCACATGCCCCATTGTAGCCGCTTTCGTCAGGCAATAGCCTGACCTACCAATAAAAAAGCCCGGACACCTTTACAGTGCCCGGGCTATGGTCGTATGTTTTGTTCACTTCATCCGAACAGCCGCAAACTCGGCCGGTGATGAAAGCTTGGCTGCCGTTAGTCAGCCAACTTCGCAAAAGCCAAATCAGCGCCTTCGACGTGCCAGCTATGGCTTGCTACGCCGGGTACGATGGAGTTGCGTGGGATAAGATAAATTTCCACGCGACGATTTTGGCTGCGAATTTCTGCCGTCTTCCCCCTGGCTGCAGGACGAAACTCGCCGCATCCCATCACGCCAATGCGGGCTGGGCTGTAGCCATTGGTGCGGAGAATGCTTGCCACGGAAATCGCGCGGTGCGCAGATAAATGCCAATTGGTCGGATGCTTCGCTTTGGTCGAAGCCCGTGCGATAGGCTGATCGTCTGTATGACCTGCGACGACAACTTCAAAATTGTTGGCCGCTGCTGACTTGATGATGTCAGTAAAACTTTTTAGCGAGGCCATCGAATCTTTTCTGACGACATCGCTACCCAACGCGAAGAGAAGATCAGACTTCCAGCGGACGTTGCCTTTGTCGGCGTTATACACGACCGTGCTGGGGTTTTCCTGGGCAAAGCGTTTCAAGGCTTCATCCAATGGCTGAGGTAGGCGCGGGCCTACCACCGTAATGTCGCCCATGCGTTGACCCATCTTTTCCAGCTCGCCCTGGGCCATGCGGCGCATGTCGTCGAGAAGTTCGTTCTCGCCGCGCAAGTTTGAGATGAGCTCATCTTTCGTTTTCAACTCACGCTCTAGTGAAGCGATGCGGGTGCGAACCGAATCCTCATTGTTGCGTAGATCAAACATCTCTTGCACGACCTGTTCTTTTTCGGCACGTAACGTTCGGTTTTGGCGCTGCGCGACTCGGTAATCTCCGATCGACGCACAGCCACTCATACTCACGACCATACCACCCATTAACACTGAGCTAATCATCCATCCGCTGCGCATGTTGTGCCTCCTGTGCTTCACTTAGCAGACCATTAAAGAAACGAAAGTTCGACAATTCAAGGAATGATTCGCGTTACACCCTCGCGGGTTTCGCGAGTCGCCCTGGCTACGTGCGTCGATCCCTCGTTCCATGTCACTATTATCATCGCCCTATAGCGTCATCATTTTGGTTTCGCGACCGATTGTTAGTGATTGTCACCCACAGCTCGTCAACGACCCACCATAATGTAACGCATCCGCCGCCGATGGCCAATCACTTTTTAGTGTGATCTTGCCACATCGAGCGAAAAATCCTGCAAAATATTTGTGAATGGACGAGGGCGAAACCTGTGAGTTTCCTGTTGTATTTTGCTAATTCTTTCGCTTGGCGATAACAAATGTGATGCCAGCTGCGGCGATGCCTAGACCAAGCGATGCGCCAGAGAAGATCATTAAGTTATCAAAAACAGTTTGTAGCAAAGAAGGGACAACGCCACGGGCTAAACCCGCCGCAGCTAAACCTGCAAGCAGCATGACGACCACAGCGACGATCATGGCAGCCGTGAGACCGGAGGAAAGCGGGTCGTTGGCGTAAATCACCTCACGGACCGCAGTTACACCAGCAGTGGTTGGGGCATGGTCGTCGTCAGACAGTTCGAATACTTCTTCGTCGCCGTCTTCAAGTCGCTCTTCCATGCCCGCTTTGGTGTCGTCGCTAGGGTCTTCGGCTAAGCCATCTTCTTCGCCGGTATAAATCTCTTCGAGAAGCTCCGCTCCGAGGGAGGTGTCATCGCTTTCACGGGTCAGGTCCATTATGCCAGACCCACTACCGCTGCCATCCATGCCCAATCCGCCAAGATCGGTTACGGCTGTCTGGGCTAGCGGGTCCACCATTTCGTCGAGATCGTCATCATCGAAGATATTGGCCCCGGCTGATGGGACGACGGTGTCGCCTTTAATGCCCGAACCGCTTTTCCCGGCGGCGTTTGTGCCGCCAGCCGTGCCGCTTAGGTCGGTATCAGCAAGGCCAAGAATGTCGCCGCTGCCGGAAGCGCTCATGAGGTCGACGCCGGAATCTTCTACTGGCTCAAGTATTAGCTCGCCGCTGGCTGATCCGCTTAGGAGGTCGGTCACGCTATCGCCGCTACTGATACCCAAGGTGGCTGCGAGTTGGTCTACGTCTTGGACTTTATAGTTAGTCTTATCGCCGTCTCGGAACTCTCGTAGTGAGCCGTCACGAACAAAACCCTTCAAGTCATCCTCGGACTTACCTAATTTTTCCGCAGCTTCTTTAGATGTGTAAAAACTTTTTGCCATAGGATACGGGCCTCAATACTCGCGACGAATCGCCGCATGCTTTCGCTTTACGGCAGCTGACTTTCGCTGCTCTGCAAGCGATATTTACGCTGTTCCTCAATCATTTGTTCGACAATTTCAGGCGGCAAATCGCAATTATTGTACTTTTCCAAGTACCGATCATATCGCCAGGTACGCGATGCAGCCAGCCGCATGCATCCCTTTTGCGGCAGATATTCATAAGACCAAATGGTCATGGCATCCACGTCTACCATGTACACACCATAAGTCGATTTTGACAACTGCCCGGAAAAAGCAAAGACCCCACGCGACCCGCCACTCGTGGTGGGCTGGGCGAAGGCCATGTTGCCTTGAGGAGAGCCTGCAGGAGAGAACATCTGAACAACCACCGCAATAGCAATTATGCTAAGCGCCGTAGCAATCACCCAGTACACCGGATGCGGCGTCTGCCGTAACCGAGGCGCTGAGCTTGGATAGTTCGCTTCCGTAGCTTTCGTCTGATCCATACTGCCGTCCCATTTGGGGTACGCAATCGGGGTAAAAAAATCGCCGACTCGGCTGATCCCCATTTATCATATCTGACCATAGGCCAGTCTGTCCCCTGTGAGATTGTAGCAAATCTGCCCCCAGCCACAAGATAATGGCTAGGGACAGAATTTTTATGACATAGACATGTAAGATATGGCTAGATTAGCCGGTTTTTGTAGGATAAAAGACTTCTATGGTCGTCATGCCCGCGCAGGCGGGTATCCAGTCTTCGAGTGATCGTGCCTCGGTGATAACCTCATCCCTAGTAGTTTGGATAGCTGCACCACCGCTGGATTACCGCCCGAACGAGCATGATGGATGCTCAAGTGCGGTTGAAGGGCCTGTTAGGCCTATTGTTCCGCAAGAACATATGACACTCACCTTTTCTTGAATCTTACTAGCCCGTTTTTATGATCCAGGGTGATGACGAAATCGCGGAGTAGCGCCGATCCGATGTTGGCGTATCCTGTCGAGTCGAGCATGGACATGAAATGTAGATTGGGATTCTCGAATACGATTTTTCCGAGCTTGGCCTGACCGTCAAGGCGTCCACGCCAAACGGTGAACTCGCTGTTTACCGTTCGGCCACGTCCGACAACTACTGGCTTATCGAGATAGGAAAATTTTTCTCGAGCGTTTTCTGGGAGCGTGATGCCCGAGGGCGCTCCAGTGTCGATATGCGTTTCAAACGTCACATCGCCGACGGCGAGTTTGATGGTTGGTAAGCCGTTATCTTTCGCGCGCCACTCCACGATGTTATGTTCATCGTTTTTAGTAAGCACACCTTTTTCTATTACGATCTTCGATCCGGGATAGTCGAATGTGACGAGAAACTCAGAGAGCATACTCACACCGAAGATGCCTCGGCCCTTTAGATGGCCTTTCATTGATGCCGGTGGATCCCAGGAGTCTGCGATAACGCCTAATAGTGAGACGCCATCAATATCGATGGACGCCATACGAACTCTATCAACTTCCATGGCTGACGGGTCACTCGGATCGCCTATAGCTGCTTTGCCGACGATGGGCAGATGGAGTTCCTTGGCTAAGTCGGCATTAATGACAAAACCCTGCGCGCCGGTATCCAGCACAAAAAGGAACGGACCTTTCCCGTTAATCTTAGCATTGATGGTCGGTCGCGGTGCGCTGGCGTCCAAAGGAAGCGTCACGCGCTCAGTATGTAGGATTGATTGTTCCGGTGGAGGAGGCGGATCATTATCGATTTGGGCATACGTAATAGATGTACACGCTGATACAATGAGTATTGGCCATAAGATTGCTATCTTCATTCTTTTGACTCCATCTATGGTTTACGTTCAAGCTTAATAATAGGGCAAAGGCATTCGCTCTCACTTCTGAGAATTACAGTAACAGACGAAGCCCCGCGACCTATCCTGTCAAGAAAATTTTGCGACAAATCATCACTAAATAGATTCGCCTTACATGCATAAGATCAAATATTAATTCACGCTAATGTAAACACATGTGTACCGTCAAACGAAGGATTGAAGCATGGCGAATGAGGTTTACGTCATGCGTGGCTCGATGACGTGCCAGTTTATCTGCCGATAACCTCGATCTTTTCAAATTTTATCCTTGGAGATGGATTCGCAATTTGCTATATTCGAACTCCTAAAGCGTCACCGATTGCTATAGCAATCGATCATGTTCATTTTCTGTAATTGAGAGGAGCCGAGCAATGAATTTGAGGTTATCAGTAGGGGCAGTTGGGGTGTGTCTAATATTTTCTGGGGCTGCGATAGCGGCTCTACCAGGAGAAGGGCCACGTCTAGGTACAGATCGAATCACACAAGATGATGTAGAGTTTGGAGGCATGACGTTATTCGAATTACGTCAGCAAGGCCTGCGTATGTTCTCTACGCCATTTAATAAGCAGGATGGTTATGGCGACGGGCCAATCAACCCGGCTGATACTACCACACCAGGCGGACGACCTACCCTGCAAAATAACGGCACGTTTCTTCGGGTTAACGGTCTAGATGGTCAAACCTGTCTGGAATGCCATTCTATTGTCAGTAACGCCTCCGTTCCCGCTAAGCTTGGCATTGGCGGTGTAGGCGGTTCCGTGACCAACGCTATGGCTGGTCCGACGCATATCGATGTAGATGATGAAGACCAAGTGGGGTTCGCATCCTATGATGGCCGATTCATCAACCCACCGTTTCTATTCGGTTCTGGTGGCGTTGAACTGCTAGGCAAGGAAATGACTATAGAATTGCAAGCCCTCAAGGCACAAGCAGAGGCTAACCCTGGTGTAGATGTCGCGCTGATTACTAAAGGCGTAGACTTCGGCGTTATTCGGTTTGTCGGTGGGGCGTTGGATACTTCGGACGTGATGGGTGTTGATGACGATCTCGTCGTCAGGCCTTTTGGTCGAAAAGGCGAGTTCCCTACGGTCAGAGCGTTTGACGTGGGTGCCATGGCCTTTCACTTTGGTATGCAATCTACAGAGGCTGTTGGCGTAGATGTCGACGATGATGGTGATGGCGTAGTGAATGAAATCATGACGGGCGAATTGTCGGCGTTGGTGATATTCAATACCAATCTGGAACGACCCTTTAAGAATAGTTTGAGCAATAAAGCTAAGAAGGGAAGGGCGTTGTTCCGCACGATTGGATGTGCTGATTGTCATATTCCGATACTGAAAACCAATAGCACGATCTTAACGTATAGTTTCCCAGAAATACCTGCTGATCCTGCAGCTAACGTCTACTACGACGTAGATTTAAGCGAGGCCCCAACAAATTTCAATGAAACGCCGAATGGCGGTCTTAAAGTTAATCTGTTCGCGGATTTGAAACGTCACGATCTGGGTTTGGCATTAGCTGAGACTGCTGGCGGTGCGCTCGATCAAGTGTTCACCACGGCCCGTTTGTGGGGCGTGGCAGATACGGCGCCATATATGCATGATGGTCGGGCACTGACGATTGGTGAGGCCATCGACATGCACGCGGGCGAAGCGCTGAACGCGAGAAACAATTTCGCAGCATTACCGAATAATCAAAAGGCGCAGTTGTTGACATTCTTGCTCTCGCTAAGAACACCGAACAATCCAGCGGCTGGTCTGGTTGAATAAACCCAAACGGATTGCGAGAATCATCCGCTCGGCTAATGGTGGCTGAGCGGTTTGAAATTGATGATACAAAAAAAGTGACACCGCGTCAGTCTGTAGGCGCGGTGTCACTTTGTTTATTGTGAGCGAGGGCGTCGCTTACATGGAATACTTGCCAAAACTGATACGCTTAGCCTTTTTGATTTTCGGCAATGCATTACTCACTGCTTTGGTTAGATCGCCAGATTTCGTCGGATACCCAGCCTTAAGCGTTGCTGCAGATATTTCGCGCGGGCTCATGGGTTTTTTAGCACTTTTTAAGACATCAATAATGTAATTTTCCAGCGAACCTGATCTAGTGCCACTACCGCGAGGCCGGCCAACAGGGCGTTTGGCGGTGACGTTGAGGCTACCGCCGAAAGCTTGGAGTGCCGTGGTGATGCCTTCTAGTGCAAGATCAATCTGCTGGCGTTGATTCTCTAGGTCTTGGCGATAGTTTTCCATCTGCTGGACGAGGTCACTAGGCCCAGCCATGGAAAAATTTGTTCCCAATGAAACCGAAGTTTTATTCCTCGAGCCTTTCGGACGACCAGGTCTGCGACCCGAAGATTTGGCGGTGTTTTTGCCGCCAATGCCATGGATAGAACTCATATGCCGGGCTAAATGGGCCGGCATGGAAAATTTGCGATCACATTTTGTACACTTCAATTTTGCTCGAGCCATTTTCATCTCTCTCTCATGATAATATTCTAGGTAGTCTATTCAAACGGAACTTCATATTCCGTATATTCGCATGGTTACCAAGCAGTTCTCACCGCACAGTCTCCCCAGTTTATTGTTTCGAGCCGTCGGGTTCTGAAATTAGTAGTCAAACCGAGGCGTGGTAAGGCAACGGACCTCGGCTGGAACGCGTGGCGGGCGCGAAACAAGTCGGGGGATGATAACACAATACCAAAGGAGTGCAATATCAGGAGAATTTGTTTTTGGAATATAAGTGATTAAGCAGGTTAATAGTGAATGGGTATTGGCGGTAGCATGAGAGGTGATGTGGAAATACACTTGAATTATTACTGTATTGATTACTTATTATGCATCAGAAGTTGGGGGATTCCTGGGTTCTTGGCTAGAGCGCACCCACCGCAATACTGCCTTTAGCCACTAGCATTTCTTCTCATAGCAGTGGCCAATGCCGAGCTTAGCAAATTGCGATAGGTGCGTATGTGTCGTACATCAATCCGCTCGTTACGTAAGTTCACCTATCCAGCGGTTCTATGCTCTGCTTTGATGGGC